>JAXGJB010000031.1:0-34190 GCA_040770465.1 Methanothrix sp.
CGTAGCCCCCGAAATAAAAATATATATTATATTTTACATCTTATTCCATGTCAATATAATAATGGATATTTCGGTATGCAAGCAAAGCGCCAACTTTCTTAGAGTACGAATATCCCCCATCGCAGCGAGAGGCATACGACTTCTATTTGGTCCGCGGCGGCAGAGTTGGACCTCGGAGCGATACGGGACAAAATGACCCTGAACGATGAAAATGAACCTGATAAGAGCTTTTAAAGATTATAGCATCATAAAGTCCGATTAGATCTAAAACTGAACGTTCATGGGATGATAAACGTTATTTGAACCATTTTTGTTCGAGATGTTTCGGCTCTAATTTTAACTATCGTTCAGCCGGAGGGGGGTTGCATGAGAACGGCGCTGCCGAATCTGCAGCAACGCAGCAACGCCGTCCTCAAAGTTGGTGAATAGAGCATGAAACCCGTAATGCAGTTGATAACCCTGGCGCTGGCCTTGCTTCTGGCGATCCCCGCCTTTGCCATTCCCATGGATGGCGACGCTGGGCGTGGAGGCATCTATTGTCAGCTGAACCTGACCGAGGAAGAGATGGCAAACATGACTGTTGGCGAGCTGAAGGAGATGGCTGAAGAGGCGAAGGCCGAAGCCCCCAACGGGACGCGCTTCATGGGTGAGATTGGCCTTCTCGTAACAGACCTGACCGTCGAAGACGTAGAGGGGATGACCCCCGCCGAGATCGAAGAGATGAAAGTGGGGCTGGCAGAGGAGCTCGACGGCATGACCCTCGCCGAGATCGAGGATCTAAAAGAGGAGCGGCGGGCCGAGATGGAGAATATGACCCTCGCCGAGCTGAACGATCAGAGAGAGGTCATGAGCCTCCTTGGTCTGGGCGGAGGCCACCATAACGGGCCGGATAATGGGCCAGGTAACGGGCAGGGAATGGGAATGGCCGGTCCGGGCGGCTTTGAAGGACAGGGCCCCCAGGGCAACGGGCCCGAGATGAATGATGGTGGTCGAGGAGAGCAGCAGTGTATGGGCGGCATGGGGATGGGCGGCATGAACGGCATGGGCGGCATGAACGCTCCGGCCCCCACGTCCTCCGGCGAAGAGGACGCCGAGCTGTGATCGGGATGAGGCCAGGAGGATACGCATCAAGCAACTGATCCCCACAAGATCAGGTTTCGATGAAAGGCGTGGGCCCCCCGGCGGGGGTCCACGACCTCGAACCTGATCGAACTCGAACCTGAAGAAACTGAAAACCCTGATGAAACTGACTAAACTGACGAAACTAAGGTGAGTTAAGATGATGAAAACCATGCCAATTCCGGAATCGACTATCGGATCGCCCATCCCTGGAGCAGAAACAATCTGCGTCAAGAGCGGCTTTGCCCTGGGGCCCGAGGGGTCATTCTTCCGATCGGCTCGGCCCTTCAAGATCGAGATCGAAGGCTTGAGGCTTTTCAGCCCCGCTGCGATCGAGGACCTGATGCAAGATAGAAGAAGCCTAGAAGAGGTGAAGATGCTGATCGAAGAGGAAGCCGATCCCACTTATTTATACCGGGGGAAGATCCGGATCGCAAACGAGTACTACAGTCTGAAAGATGTGGATTTCAGATGTCAGGACTCCGAGATGGTCTTGAAGGCGAATCTGGCCGACGACCTGGCCGGTCTTCGTGAGGGCGATGGCGGCCAGCCCGACGGTGCCGTCTTGTCTTCGGGAACCGAAGACGGCTTCATCGGACATATCGAGATGCGAGAGTCGGATGGCGCCTCCAAAGGCCGTCTCGTCATAAGCCAGGGGGCCCTCAGCGGCAGGTACACGGTTCTGCCCGGGCAAGCCTTCTGAGGGCGGATCATCATGGATGTATTAAAGATATTGAAGATTTCGAGAGGCTCCCTCCACCCAGCCGTCATCTCAACGGCGGTGGCGCCATTCATGAAGACGGCCTGTTCGTCCGAAGAGGGGCCGGTCCAAAGCCGGCCTCCTTCAGACTTCGGGTCGAACGGCGGCCGCCGTCGAGGCGTGAGCCGGAGGGCTGGCCACTCTGTCCCTTCAGCTCCGCCCCGGCCGGGATCGATGCTCTCAGCCCGCCCCGAAAGCTCTCTGGCGATGCGCACCACTTCCGCATCCCTCCTCCCTCCTTCATTTCCCTCCTAATACCTCGCCAGAGAGCCGGGAATGCGGGGCTGGAGCCCACGTGGCTGAAAGATCGGCCACCTCCTCCCCCCTCTCTCCCACCTTTTTTCTCAACGCGGCAAATTTGGATTTAAGGGCTAATTGCCGCAAATGATTATAATTATAAAAAATTGGAGGACAGATCCTGACCGCTCAGGTCCAGGTCTCCCTCGACAATCATATTATCATATTCGACGGACTCGCCCCGCTCGATCGCGGCCAGGATCTCGCTGGCCTGGACCACCTGGAGAGAATCGGCCGCCCCCTCGGCCGCGCCCAAAGCCAGCAGAAGCGCCATCAGGACCAGAGACGTGATCGATTTCGTCGAGCACGCCTCCCGGCGGATATGTTCGTCCTACTCTGCAAAAAAGGTTTGTGATGCTGCTGAAAGTCCAGCTGAGGTTCGAAGGAGATGCGACCTCTGAGGAGGAATCCGCAGGAATATGCACGAGAAGAGGCGAGAACCTTCTCAAGGCCCTTGCTTTGCATCTGGATTTAAAAGAAAAGCAGTGCCCAGACCCGGATTCGAACCGGGGACGTTCAGATCTTCAGTCTGACGCTCTCCCGGACTGAGCTACCTGGGCAAAGTTAGGTGGGCTCGATGCGATTCGAACGCATGATCCCCGCCATGTCAAGGCGATGTCATAACCAGCTAGACCACGAGCCCACAGCTGACGGATGCTCCCAGCGACCTTTTCGAAGATAAACCCTTCGGTCTGAGATGCGGGAGGGGGCGACGTGGCTGAGCGAAAAGCCCTCCGGGACCGGGACCTGGCCTCGTCAAACACGCCGTTTTGCCTTCCGCCAAGCCTCATCTCCTGCCGCACGTTCCCCTCCCCTTCTCTCCCCGGCTCGTTTCTCTTCTCTCCGCCCAGCCACGAATCGCCAATCGCTTCACCGGACTTCCCGGTGGTACTCGTTCAGCGGCTTGATGGTGATCTCGCCGGACTTGGCGATGGCGATCGCCTGGGCCGCCGCCCGCGCCGCTTGGACGGTGGTGATGTAGGGGACGTGGTAGTCGACGGCGTTCCTCCTGATCTGGAAGCCGTCCTTCACCGACTGCTTCGTCGTCGGGGTGTTTATGATCAGGCTAACCTCGCCCCGCTTGATGTAGTCGAGGACGTTGGGGCTTCCAACGTAGATTTTTTTGACCTTCTCGACGGCGATCCCCATCCCGGTGAGGAAGTCGGCCGTCCCGTCGGTGGCGATTATCTTGAGGCCGGACTCCGTCAGCTTCCTCGTCACCTCGGATATGGGTCCCTTGTCCTCGTCCCTCACCGAGACGAAGACTATGCCTTCCGTAGGGAGGCGGTTGTCGGCGGATAGCTCCGCCTTGAAGAAGGCGAGGCCTGGGACGTAATCGATCCCCATCACCTCTCCCGTCGACCTCATCTCCGGCCCCAGGAGGGTGTCGGCGCCGGGGAGCTTGTCGAAGGGGAGGAGAACCTCCTTCACCGAGACGTAAGGTATCGTCGGCTCCCGGGTGGCACCTAGCTCCGCCAGGGTCTTTCCAGCCATCACCCCGGCCGCAATCTTGGCGAGGGGGAGGCCCACCGTCTTCGAGACAAAGGGTATCGTCCTGCTGGATCTGGGGTTCGCCTCCAGGACGTAGACGATCCCGTCTTTGTAGGCCATCTGGATGTTGAGGATCCCCTTCACCTCCAGGGCGAGGGCGATCTTCCTGACGTACTCGCGGACGGTGTCCTGGACGGCGGCGGGTATCGTCTGGGGCGGGATGATGCAGGCGCTGTCGCCCGAATGAATCCCGGCCTCCTCGATATGCTCCATGATCGCCCCGATCAGAACATCCTCGCCGTCGGAGACGGCATCGACGTCGATCTCGACGGCGTTCTGGAGAAAGTCGTCGATGAGGATCGGATGCTCCGGCGATACCCTCACCGCCTCCCTCATGTAGACCTCAAGCTCCCGCTCGTCGTAGACGATCTCCATGGCTCTGCCGCCGAGGACGTAGCTCGGCCTCACCAGGACCGGGTAGCCGATCCTTCCCGCCTCGGCCTTCGCCTGCTCCGGGCTTGTGGCGTACCCCGCCTCGGGCTGGGGTATCCCCATCTCCCGGAGGGCGAGGTTGAACCTCTCCCGGTCCTCGGCCATGTCGATCTTCTCGGGGCTCGTCCCCAGGATCTTTGTGTCAAGGCCCCGTCTTGCGATCTCCTTTTCGAGGGGGACGGCGAGGTTCACTGCGGTCTGGCCTCCGAACTGGACCATGACCCCAAAGTACCTCTCCTTCTCGATGATGTTCATGACGTCTTCGAGGGTCAGCGGCTCGAAGAAGAGCTTGTCGGAGGTGTCGTAGTCGGTGGAGACGGTCTCGGGGTTGTTGTTTGCTATGTGGGCCTCAATCCCCTGCTCCCGCAGGGCGAGGACGGCGTGGAC
Organism: Methanothrix sp.; assembly: GCA_040770465.1. Classification (GTDB taxonomy): domain Archaea; phylum Halobacteriota; class Methanosarcinia; order Methanotrichales; family Methanotrichaceae; genus Methanocrinis. The sequence continues at coordinate 4,547 of JAXGJB010000031.1, forward strand.
GGTGGAGTAGTCGAACTCGATACCCTGACCGATCCTGATGGGGCCCGACCCGATGATCAGGACCTTCTTCTTCTCGGTGGGGAGGAGTTCGCACTCGTCCTCGTAAGACGAGTAGTAGTAGGGGGTCTTGGCCGCGAACTCCGCGGCGCAGGTGTCCACCATCTTGTATGTCGGGACGATCCCGTTCTCAAGCCGCAGGTCGGCGATCTCCTCCATCGTTTTGCCGATGATCTTTCCGATCCTATCATCGGTGAACCCCATCCTCTTCGCTTTCCTCAAAACCGGGACCGAGAAGCTCTCGGCGATCTCCCTCTCCATACCGATTATGTTCTCGATCCTCCAGATGAAGTAGGGGTGGATCATGGAGAGCTCCGATATCTCCTCGAGGGTGATGCCCCGCCGGAGGGCCTGGTATATGGCGAAGAGCCTCTCGTCGGTCGGGGTGGCGATAAGCCGGCGGACATCGTCGTCGGTCCACGTTGTGTACTTCCCCTGGTAGCCGAGGTCCATATCGATCTCAAGAGACCGGACCGCCTTCATAAAGGCCTCTTCGTAGCTCCTCCCGATGGACATAACCTCCCCCGTCGACTTCATGGCGGTGGTGAGGGTCTTGTCGGCCCGTACGAACTTGTCGAAGGGCCACCGTGGGATCTTCATGACGACGTAGTCGACCGTCGGCTCGAAGGAGGCGGGGGTCTCGCCGGTGACGTCGTTTGCGATCTCGTCGAGGGTCATCCCGATGGCGATCTTCGCCGTGACCCGGGCGATGGGGTAGCCGGTCGCCTTGGAGGCGAGGGCCGAGGATCTCGAGACCCGGGGGTTCACCTCGATCACCCGGTACTCGCCGTCCTTAGCCGCGAACTGGATGTTGCAGCCCCCCTCGATTCGAAGGGCCCGGATGATGTTTATCGCCGCCGACCTGAGGATCTGGACCTCCTCGTCGGTGAGGGTCTGGATGGGGGTGACGACGATGGACTCGCCGGTATGAATCCCCATGGGGTCCATGTTCTCCATGTTGCAGATGGTGATGCAGGTGTCGTTTTTGTCCCGCATCACCTCGTACTCAAGCTCCGTCCAGCCGACGAGGCTCTCCTCGATGAGGACCTGGTGGATCCGGGACCTCTTCATCCCCATCTCGACGATCCTGAAGAAATCCTCCTCCGTCTCGGCAGAGCCACCGCCGGAGCCGCCCAGGGTGTAGGCGGGCCTGATGATCAGGGGGAGGCCCAACTCCTCCAGGACCTCCTTCGCCTCCTCCATGGAGTCGACGGCCCGGCTCCGGGGTACAGGCTCGCCGATCCTGATCATGGCGCTCTTGAACATGTCCCGGTCCTCGGTCTCCTGGATGGCGGAGACCGAGGTGCCCATGACCTCGACTTTGAACTTTTCGAGGACCCCCATCTCGGCGAGCTCGCTCGTTATGTTCAGGCCGGTCTGGCCCCCTATCCCGGCGATGATCCCGTCGGGCCTCTCCTTCTCGATGATCTTGGCGACGATCTCGGGGACGAGGGGCTCGATGTAGACCCTGTCCGCCATCTCCGGGTCGGTCATGATGGTGGCGGGGTTGGAGTTGACCAGGACCACCTCGATCCCCTCCTCCCGGAGGGACTTGCAGGCCTGAGACCCCGAGAAGTCGAACTCCGCGGCCTGGCCGATCTGGATCGGTCCCGATCCTATGAGGAGGACCTTCTTAATGTCTGCTCTCTTCGGCATCTCCGATCACCTCCTCCTCGCTTCGATCTGCTTTGCCACCGACGAGAAGAACCTCTCCTTGGTACAGAGGGGGCCGGGCCTCGCCTCGGGATGGTACTGGACCGCCTCCATCCCCAGGTAGTTGCTCTTGATCGCCTCCACCGTCCCGTCGTTGGCGTTGACCTGGGTGATCTTGATGCCGGTACCCTCCGCCGACTCGGGACGGAGGGCGAAGTTGTGGTTCTGGGACGTGATGTAGACGATCCCGCTTGCCAGGTCCTTAACAGGCTGGTTTCCGCCGTGGTGGCCGAACTTCAGCTTGTAGGTCTCAGCCCCCAGAGCGAGGCAGATCACCTGGAGACCCAGGCATATCCCGAAGACCGGCTTCTCCCCTGCAAAGTGCTTGACCGCCTCGATGGCCCGAGTCGCCTGCTCCGGGTCACCGGGCCCGTTGGACAGGAAGATGGCGTCGGGGTCGAACTTCTCGATATCCGATACCCTCGAGTTTGATGGTACCACCACAATGTCGAACCCCTGACAGGCCATGGAGTTGATGATGTTCCTCTTGATCCCCAGGTCCATCATCACCACCTTCGGGCCGTCTCCTGGGATCCGATAGGGACGTTTGCAGGAGACGGCGCTTATCAGGTCGAGGCTCGATATGTTCGGCTGGTCTCTTGCGAGGCCGACGACGTCCTGGTCGATCACATCGGGCCCCTCGCCGACGGCGAGTGCCGCCCTCATCGCCCCTTTGGTCCGGATCTTGATGGTGAGCATCCTCGTATCGAGGCCGGAGATGCCGGGGACCCCCTCATCCTCCAGGAACTTCGATATGGTCCGGTTGGACCTGTGATGGAGGGGCCTGTCCCAGATCTCCTTGCAGATCATGGCGGTCGCACCGATGTGGTCTGACTGAAAGTTGTCGCCGCTGACACCGTAGTTTCCCATGAGGGGGTATGTGAACATCAGAAGCTGCCCCGCATAGGAGGGATCGGTCATAGCCTCCTCATAGCCGGACATGACCGTCACAAAAACCAGTTCGCCAGAGACGACACCAGGCGCCCCGAAGCCCACCCCTTCGACCCTGGTGCCGTCCTCCAACCCTAAGACGCCGATCATAGTATCGCCACCACAAGTAGGGAGGAGATCTAAATAGGTTTCGACGGGATCGAGGGGCGAAGGGCGCAGGGTCACGCCGGAAAACAATTGCTGGGAACTTCACGATTCCGGTTCGAGATCGCTTTTCGTACCCAGATGGTTGAGGTCCTCCGATCAGAACACAAATGTTAGGATTGCGGGATACGAGAGGCTTGTCCCAGGGATCTGAGATCCGAGAGTCTGGACCATTGCAGTCCCCCGGATTATAATTCTCGATTTTGAGCCTCAAAAGCAGGCTCTTCCTAGTCCAGGTTCTTCCCGGCAATGAAAGAACCCTCTTTGGCCTTAGGGCATTTAGGAGCCTTCGATCTGGAATGCCAGGAGATGGCGACCGGAGAAAACGTACAAGAAATGCTTCGAATCGGAGCCGGGCATAAGAAAGGAAGGGTATTCTTCGCAAGTCCCGCTGAGATCAAAAAGAAGATATCAGGGAGCCGATTGCTGCCCCCTGGTCATCTCACCTCAAATCAGGATATGAGGGGAATCTCACTCAGTTGGAGCTGTTCGGTACGGTTGTCATCAGCACCGAAGACGTTCAAAACGAACTCATTCAAGCCCAGAATGGTCTCCTGGTTAAATAAGGTGGCTTGCTGGTTGTAGTAGTCTGACCATGTCATGGTTTCGTTAAAAGCCACGTCTGTAGTATTTCCGCCCAAATCATTATAGAGCATTGTGAGGTAATCGGCATTGCTTATCGCCTGTCCCAGAAGCATTGCGCCGGTGTAGAAGCCGTCTTTATACCCTTCCTTGTAGTCCTCAGAGGGCTCCTCTTGTGCGATGGCAACGCCTACGGCGACGCAGAAGAGAATGCCCATCACTAACCCAAACTTTACGATCTCTTTCATGAGTGATCACTCACCGACCCCTGATATGCTCATCACCTTAAAAACTCTATCGGACGAGAAGCAATTTCCCGGGTTCAACCCGCCGGGGGATCGTAGTTCCTGACCCGTCACCTGGCCCGGTTCATACGCGGAAATCAGCCTTCCAGAAGCCGCATCCTCCAAACCTTCAAAATGAGCGCCGGAACCCAAACGACAAAGGTTAAATGATCTCTTGCGGTCTAGAGGAGGCGAGGATTGGCTTATGGACATGTACGAGAAGGTGATCGAGCTTGCAAGAAGGCGAGGCTTCATCTGGCCGGCCTTCGAGCTCTACGGCGGAGCTGCGGGCTTCTACGATTACGGGCCCCTGGGAGCCCCGCTCAAGAGAGGGATCGAAGACCTTTGGAGGGGCTTCTTCGTCATCCGGGAGGGGTTCTGCGAGATAGAGTGCCCCACCATCGGGGTGGAGGAGATTTTCAAGGCCTCGGGCCACCTCTCAGGCTTCTCCGATCCCCTCACCGAGTGCAAGGAGTGCGGCGAGATCTATCGGGCAGACCATCTCATAAAGCACATCGTCGAGGTCCCCGACGCCCTCGCGAACGACGAAATCTACAGGGTGATCAAGGAGAACGACGTCTTCTGCCCCGAGTGCGGCGGCGACCTCTCCGAGATCTACGAGTTCAACCTCATGTTCAAGACCTGGATCGGCCCGGGAGGAAAGCAGCCGGGGTACCTCCGGCCCGAGACCGCCCAGGGGATGTTCGTCAACTTCCAGCGGCTTCTCCGCCACTACCGCGACCGCCTCCCCTTCGGAGCCGTCCAGATCGGAAAGTCCTACCGAAACGAGATCTCGCCCCGCCAGGGGGTGATAAGGCTCCGGGAGTTCTCCCAGGCCGAGGCTGAGATCTTCATCAACCCGAAGGATAAGAGCCATCCCCGGTTCGGCGAGGTGGCGGACGTCGTCATGACCCTCCGCTCCCAGGAGGCCCAGGAGAGAGGGGAGACCGAGGAGATGACCGTCGGCGAGGCGGTGGCCCGGGGGATCATGGCCCACGAGACCCTCGCCTACTACGTCGCCCGGACCTACCAGTTCCTGATCGAGGCCGGGGTCTCTCGCGACCGGCTCAGGTTCAGACAGCACAAGGCCGACGAGATGGCCCACTACGCCGCCGACTGCTGGGACGCCGAGGCGCTCCTGGACAGGTTCGGCTGGATCGAGATCGTGGGGGTCGCCGACAGGACCGACTACGACCTACGGTCTCACATGGCCCAGAGCCAGGCGAACCTCACAGTCCATATGCCCTTCGACGAGCCGATAAAGCGGGAGAAGCTCGTCGTAAAGCCGGACATGAAGAAGCTCGGCCCCCTATTCCGGAAAGGGGCGAAGGCCGTCGCCGACGCCCTGCAGGCTCTGCCGATGGAGGAGCTGAAGAATGACCCCATCGTCGTGGTCGTCGACGGCGAGCGGGTGGAGATCGACCCCGCCCTCGTCTCCTTCGAGATGGTCGAAGAGGAGATCCGGGGTGAGGAGGTCATCCCTCACGTCATCGAGCCCTCATTCGGGATCGACCGGATCCTCTACTCGGTCCTGGAGCACTCCTACCGCGAGGAGATGGTGGAGGGGGAGACGAGGGCGGTCCTCGCCCTGAAGAACAGGGTCGTCCCGATCCAGGTGGCGGTCCTCCCTCTGATGGATCGATCCGAGCTGATCGAGCCCGCCGAGGAGATCGCCCGAGAGCTGAGGGATCTCGACCTCCGGGTCGAGTACGACTCCTCGGGGTCCATCGGCCGTCGGTACCGGCGAAACGACGAGGTGGGGACCCCGTACTCGGTCACCGTCGATTACGAGACCCTGGAGGAGGGGACGGTCACCATCAGGGACCGGGATTCCATGTCCCAGATCAGGGTCGTGAGGTCGGAGGTCGCCGAGAAGGTCTCTTGCCTTCTCCGAGGCGAGATGGAGTTCTCCGAGGCGGGTCTGCCCATCGAGAGCTGAAGCTGGAAAAGAGCTTGGGTCGAAGGAGGCTCTTTGACCCAATCCCGGCTCTGATCCAATCCGGGGCCGAAGGCCTTCTGATCTACGTTTAATAGATGAGCGGTGGTGCGAAATGGCGGGATCGAGGCGGTTTGTACAGCTATCGGCGGAGATGAGGCGTAAAGGTATCCACATCAGCGGCCTCTCGGTCCCGGTGGCGATCCTCCTCTTCGGAAAGGCTGCGGCCATCGGCTTCGTCGCCACTGCCCTTCTGGTGGCGCTCTTTCTCGAACGGAGGCGGCTCTCAGGAAAGATCAGCCTTCCCGCCGTCCGCGACTCCGAGAAAAAGAGGGTGGCTGGCTACATCTACTACATCTCCGGAGCCCTCCTCGCAGTCGTCCTCTTCCCCCCGGCCATAGCCGTCGCCGCCATGCTGATGCTGTCGCTTGGGGACGCCGCCAGCGGGATCATCGGCTCGGTCGTCCGGGGCTCGGCCGTCCGGACCCGGATCATGGAGGGTGGGGCGTGGAGGAGAAAGCCCCTCCCGGTGGTGGCGGGAACCTTCGCGGTCTGCCTCCTTGCAGGCTATGGAGCGAGCCTCGTCGAGGGGACCTTCCTCGCAGAGCCGTTCCTCCTCACCATCCCGGTCTACTCAGTCGGCGCGGCGGCGGCGACCTTTGCGGATGCCGTCCCCCTCTCCTTCCGGAGGTGGGTCATCGACGACAACTTCTCGATCCCCGTCTTTTCGGGGGCGGCGATGCTCCTAGCAAGCCTCCTCATATTTTAAAATCTGAAATCTGATCGAATTCGTGCAGAAAGGTTTTTTAACGCTGGGGAGCCTTCCCTATCCAGTGAGCGAAGCAACTGTCAGCGGCCAAGCCGTCCGACTTCGAGGAACGGTATTCTCAGCTTTCAACGAAAACTGCGATTTCCGCCCTCGCTGAGGTGGTGGAGGAAGAGGAGGGCCGCCGGCGTCGAGAGGTTGCTTTTCATCGAGAGGAGAAAGGAGGGATATTATGAATATAGTACTACTCGGTCCACCAGGATCCGGAAAGGGCACTCAGGCCAAGATGATCGCAGAGAAGTACGGCGTGGTTCACATCTCCACCGGAGACATCCTTAGAGAGAACGTCAGAAACGGCACCGCTCTGGGTGTGGAGGCCAAGAAGTTCATGGAAGCCGGGAAGCTCGTTCCCGACAGCCTTCTCATCGACATCATCAAGGACAGGCTGGCCAAAGACGACGTCAAGGGCGGCTGGATGCTGGACGGCTATCCCCGGACGATGCCTCAGGCCGAGGCGATGGACAAGATCCTCCCCAATCTTGGCCAGAAGATCGATGTGGTCCTGAACATCGACGTTCCGGATGCAGAGCTCGTCAAGAGGGTCACCGGCCGGCGGATGTGCAAGTGCGGCGCCACCTATCACGTTCAGTTCAACCCGCCGAAGGTTGCCGGCAAGTGCGATGCCTGCGGCGGCGAGCTATACCAGAGGGCGGACGACACCGAGGAGACGGTCAAGGAGAGGCTCCAGGCCTATCACGCCCAGACCCAGCCCCTCATCGACTACTACAACAAGAGGGGAATCGTGGCCACGGTGCTCGGCGTGGGCGATATCAAAGAGATCTTCGGGAAGGTCGCCGAGGCTCTGGATAAGATTTAAAGATCTTTCCAAAACTCTTTTTCAACATTTTTATAAAATCTAAGTTCTATCTCCATCGAGTCTTCGCCAGCTCTATTGCCAAGCATTTTAAATCCATAAGATCAATACTCCAACTGGTGAGAGGAGACGAAACCGAAGAGAAGACACACTGTTGTTCTCATCTTGATTCTCCTGTTAGCTCTGGCACTCCTCATCAACTTGTTTCCTCAAGTCAAAGACTCTTCTCTGATCGGAGCTGCCGGCATTTTATCCGCTGCTATTGAAATTATCGGATTTATCAGAGATCGCTCTGATAAAGAAGAAGACCGGCCAAGTGTCCAGATCGATCAGTCCAACGGTCCCAAAACCAATGTCGAGGGTGATCAGAAGAATCTGTTTTCTGGCTCCTTCAGTGGGCCAACCTCAGCAGAGGGAGACGCCGTAGATATGCGAGGTTCAACAGGACCTATAAATGTGTTCAAGGGACCGGTGAATATCGACCAAGGGACAGCTTCTTTAAAGGAGCGGCCAATCCCCCGAATCAGGCCGCCACCGCAGAATTTTGTGGGCAGAGATGAAGATATAACAGAGATTCTCAGCGGCTTTGAGGGCGGCGCAGTCATCGCCGGTCTCCGGGGCATGGGCGGGGTAGGAAAGACCGCCCTGGCTCTCGTCCTGGTTGAAAGGCTCGCCGAAAGTTATCCCGATGGCCAGATCTTCATTGATTTGAAGGGCACCGACAAGAACCCGTTGACATCCGCCGAGGCGATGGCCCAGGTGGTTCGGGCTTACGATCCAGAGTTCAAGATGCCCAAGAACGATGGTGAATTAGAGAGGATATATATTTCAATACTTCATGGCAAGAGGTCCCTCTTACTGCTCGACAACGCCGCCAGCCGCGATCAGGTGGAGCTACTCATCCCGCCAAAGGGGTGCGCTCTTTTGGTGACATCTCGAAATAAATTCGCCCTTCCCGGTTTGACGGAAAAGGATCTGGACGTCCTTCCCCTTGATGACGCCAAGGAGCTTCTCCTGGAGATCTGTGAGCGCATCGGCGATCATGCGGAAGAGCTGGCAAAGCTGTGCGGTTGCCTTCCCATCGCCCTGAGAAACGCCGCGTCTCCCCTGAGAGAGAAGCCGAATTTGAGCGTTGCCAATCACATCAAGAAATTGGGCGATGCCATAGAGCGGCTGGAGCTGGTGGAGGCCTCCTTCAGCACGAGCTACGACCTCCTCACCCCGGAGCTTCAGAGGCTATGGTCCCTTTTATCGGTCTTTCCCGCCGACTTCGACCTCGCGGGAGCGGCGGCTGTCTGGGAGATGGAAGAGACGCCCGCCGAGGATGCTCTCGGCGAGCTGATGAAGTGGAGCCTGGTAGACTTTTCGCCCTCTGCCACTGGCGAAGGGGGACGATATCGGCTCCACGACCTGGCGCACGATTTCGCCGGATCGCGTCTGGATGAGGCAGTCCGTGAGCGAGCCAGACTGCGCCATGCCGAGCATTACAGAGATGTGCTCTCTGAAGCTGATCAATACTTCTTGCAGGTAAAAGAGGGCGTTCTGAAGGGCCTGCAGCTATTCGACCAGGAGAAAACGAATATCCTCGCCGGGCAGTCTTGGGCAGAGAATAATCTCAAAGTAAATTCTTCTTCTTCAGTGATCAATCTCTGTAAATCCTATCCAAATATCGGGGCCTACGTTCTCGATCTGCGCCTCTCTCCCCGCGAAAAGATCTCCTGGCTTGAAACGGCATTGGAGGCATGCAGGAAATCAAATGACAAAGCCGCAGAAGGAAGCAATCTGGGCAACCTGGGGCTGGCTTATTATCAATTGGGCGAGCCCCGGCAGGCGATCGAATTCTACGATCAGGCTCTTGCCATATCCCGCGAGATCGGAAACCTCCGGGGCGAGGGAAACCACCTGAACAACCTGGGTCTTGCTTACTCTCATCTTGGCGATCCCCGGAAGGCGATCGAGTTCTACGATCAGGCTCTTGCCATCTCCCACGAGATCGGTGACCTTCGGGGCGAGGGAAACCGCCTGGGCAACCTGGGGAATGCTTACTCTGATCTTGGCGATCCCCGGAAAGCAATCGAGTTCTACGATCAAGCTCTTGCCATCTCCCACGAGATCGGTGACCGCCGGGGCGAGGGAGCCGACTTAGGCAACCTGGGGAATGCTTACTCTGATCTTGGCGATCCTCGGAAAGCAATCGAGTTCTACGATCAAGCTCTTGCCATCACCCGCGAGATCGGCGACCGCCGGGGCGAGGGAATCAACCTGGGCAACCTGGGGAATGCTTACCATGATCTTGGCGATCCTCGGAAAGCGATCGAGTTCTACGATCAGGCTCTTGCCATCTCCCACGAGATCGGTGACCACCGGGGCGAGGGAGTCGACTTAGGCAACCTGGGGCTGGCCTACTTTTATCTTGGCAATCCCCGGAAAGCGATAGAGTTCTACGAACGGGCTCTGCAGATCTCACGCGAGATCGGGGACAGGCGGAGCGAAGGTGCCAACCTGGGCAACTTGGGGAGTGCTTACTCTGATCTTGGCGATCTCCGGAAAGCGATCGAGTTCTACGAGCAAGCTCTTGCCATAACCCGAGAGATCGGCGACCGTCGGGGCGAGGGAATCAACCTGGGTAACCTGGGGAGTGCTTACTTTGATCTGGGCAATCCCAAGAAAGCGATTGAGTTCTACGATATGGCTCTGCAGATCTCCCTCGAGATCGGGGACAGGCGGGGAGAAGGATACCAGCTCTTCAATATGAGCCTCTCTTTGCACGCCCTGGGCCAAAATGAGGAGGCCGTCTCTCTGGCCAAATCCGCCCTGGCGATCTACGAGCAGATCGAAAGCCCCTTCGCCGAGACCGTCCGCAAAAAGCTGGCCGAGTGGGGCGACTAGATCACAAGGAACCTTTTTATTCGCTCATAATATTGCCCTCCCCCATGATACTCGTCTATTCCCTCGGCGGCTCCATCCTGGCGGGCCGCGATGCTGGAAGCCTCAAGGAGTACGCCACGGCTTTAAAGAGCCTCGCCCAAGAGCACCAGATCTTCGTGGTGGTGGGCGGGGGCAAGATCGCCCGAGAGTACATCGAGAAGGCCCGGGCCCTCGCGGCGAGCGAGGCCTTCTGCGACCTCCTCGGGATCGGGGCGACGAAGCTGAACGCCATGCTCCTGATTGCGGCCCTCGGCAGAGCCGCCGCCCCCGAGCCGGCCGAGAGCTACGCCGGCGCCCTTCTGGCCTCGGCGGGAGGAAAGATCGTCGTCCTCGGCGGGATGCAGCCGGGCCAGACCACCGACGCCGTCGCGGCCCTCCTCGCCGAGTACGTCCACGCCGACAAATTAATCGTGGCGACCTCCGTCGACGGCGTCTACTCCGCCGACCCAGGGATCGATCCGAAGGCGAAGAAGTACGAGAAGATGACCCACCAGGACCTGGTCCGCCTCTCGATGGAGACGGAGATGAAGGCGGGGTCGCGCTCGCCCGTGGACCCCCTGGCGGCGAAGATCGTCGAGCGAAGCTCCATCCTTACCATCGTCGTCCACGGCGGGGAGGTCGAAAACCTGAAAAAAGCGGCCGACGGTGGCCATTCGGGAACTGAGATATACTGAAATCCTGAAGGGTGGGGGGGCTATGCCCCCGGAAACCTTCCATCTAAAACCGGATCATGCAGCGGATGAGGTCGGTGGCTCCCAACATTCCGCTGGGAACATTGGAATCGAGGACGACGACCTGGCACGCCCCGGACTTCCCCAGTTCGCTTATGGCGACGTGAAGCGGATCGTCGGCGTTGACGGTGGGATACTCTCTTTCCATCGACTCCTCCACCGGCCGGTCTTCCTTCCCCTCGGCCACGCCCCTGATCACGTCCTCCATGCTTATGAGCCCCTTCAGATCACCGTTCTTTGCCACCAGGGCTGCCCTGACCTTCGAATCCGAGAGCTTCCGGCAAGCCTCCAAAAGCGACATTTCAGGGTCTATGGTGACGGCGGGCTTCGCCAGGTTCTTCACCGGGATCTTCGGTATCGAGGCCATCTCTTTTATGTCGAAAATCAGGCGGTTGGTGGTGTCGTCCCTCCCGGTCACCACACCCTTGATGGAGGTCTTGTTGACGGGGGTCGGCCCTATCTCGATCTCGTCGTCGATGTCAAACTCCCTGATGTTTCCGATTATCTGGACTATGCCGCTGCACTGGTTCGGCCTCATGACGGTGTAGAAGGTGATCTCGTTGGCGGTGGCCCCCTCAACGGGCGATCCGTTCCTCATCACCGGGACGTCCACCACCTCGTTGTCGGCGTCGAGGTTGATGGCGTCGTAAGCGGCGGCTATGGCCCGGTAGCCTCCCTTGGGGCCGGGAACTCCCTCCACCAGGTGGAGGGCCTTCAGAGACTGCATCTGGTTTCTGATGGTGCCGGGGTTTCGGTCGATGATCGAGGCGATCTCCTCGCCCTTTATGGCCCGGCCCTTCCGGCGTTGTAAATTTATCAGCGCGGTCAGAATCTCCCGCTGTATCTGTGTCAGTTCCATCCTTGATCGGGCGAATTTTCACGATTATCGGCTATATATACATGTTGATCTTTCGGCCGAAATCCGCGCGCAGGGCAGATTTTGCTGCCTTGGAAGGAAAGTTTCGCCATTCTTTTCCAGATTCGCTTGACCGGCTCCTTCCGGACGTTTCCGACGGCCATGGGAAGGCAGGCGCAAGGATAGACGTCACCCTCGGGGGTGATGTGCATCCAGTTTCTCCCCGCAAAGCAGCCGAACTCCCGGAAGGCCGCCGGGACGGAGAAGATGCGAGGAGGCGGCGCCCCCGAGACGAACCTGTCGAGGGCCGCGTGATCCTCCTCCGACAGAACCGACCCCAACTCTTCAGCCCACCTCCCCACGGGGACCACCTCGAAGAAGGTCAGCTCGTGAGCCCCGGCCGTGCGGGCGAGCCGATGAAACTCTTCGATCTCGGAGACGTTCTCCCGTCTCAGGACGGCGTAGATGTCCACCAGAAGTCCGGCGTCGAGGGCGTTCTCAACGGCCCTCATGGCGTCGCGGAAGGCGCCGATCCTTCCCCTCATCCGGTCGTGCTCCGGCTCGGAGGCAGAGTCGAGGCTGACGTTGACGGCATAGAGCCCCGCATCCTTCAGGTCTCGGGCTAGCTTCGCCGAAAAACCCGCTCCCGATGTGAACATCGTTGAGATCGCCCGGTCGTCGACGGCCCTGACTAGGTCGGGAAGCTCCCGGTAGGTGGTGGGCTCCCCACCGTCGAAGATGACGAGGGTGGTTCCCAAATCCAGGACCTGGCCGATGACGTCCTCAACCTCGCCCGGCTCCAGACGGTGGTGGCGGCCCGAGTCTGGGAGGGCGCAGTGGAGGCAGCGGTTCGGGCACTCCTCGGTGATGGATATCGTCACCTGGTCGGGGGTCCTGATCCCGAAAGACGATTTGAGGTAGCTCTTCACCAGCCGGTCGAAAGCCCGGCTCGGAATGGGCGGAGACCAGGTTGATAGGATGAGCCCCTCCCCGGCCGCCACCGGGATCTGGCCCTCGGCCGCCCGGAGAGCCGACCGGACGAAGGGGAGATGGGCCAGGGGGCGCGAAGCCCTCAGCCTGACCCTTCCCTCTTCGACTGACCCGTCGACCCGGAGGAGGGGGCTATTTGCGAGGGTGTAACTGCCAGCTTCCCTCGCCTCTCTCGCTTCTCCCGCCGCCCTCTTCACCGGTAGACCTCGTCCGGATCGAAGACCTTCTCTCCCACAACCTCGCCATCCAGGTCTCGATAGAAGCAGGACCTATAGCCGGTGTGGCAGGCCCCTCCCTCCTGGACCACCTTGAGGAGGATGGCGTCCTGGTCGCAGTCGATCCTCGCCTCGACGACCTTCTGGAAGTGGCCCGAGGACTCGCCCTTCAGCCAGAGCTTTCCTCTCGACCTCGACCAGTAGTGGGCCTTGCCGGTCTCCAGGGTCTTCGCCAGAGCCTCCCGGTTCATGTAGGCGAGCATCAGGACCTCGCCGCTTTTGGCGTCCTGGACTATCGCCGGGACGAGGTCGCCCTTGATCTCCAACATGCCTCGATGATAGGGCTATATCCTATAAAAGCCGTTTCTGGAAGGACGATGACCAGGTGCGTTCGGTGCAAGGGGCGGGGCCTGTGCGGAAGGCCGGTCTGCCCGATCCTGAAGAGCTTCCGGGTGGCATCGGAGCTTCCGAAGCTGGGAACGACCATCGAGGGGCCGTCGCCGCCGGAGGTCTTCGTGGGGAGGTTCGGATACCCCCGGGTCTCCGCAGGCCCCCTCCTCCCGGCGGACGAGAGCGGGGGCCTCGATCTCAGTTCTCTCAGCTCCGGCAGTGCCCTCGATCCCCTCCTCTTCTCCCGGCCTGGTGAGCTGGCTTTGAAGGGCGTCGAGGAGATCGTCGCCCTGAGGTCGTCGATGGTGAGGTCGGCTTCGAAGGTGGAGGTATCGGACGCAAAGAACCCGGGGAGGCTCCTGGAGATGGCCCAGGAGATCGCCATGTCCTCGACGCCCGTCGGGACGGAGGTGACCTTCGCCAAGCCCCCGAGGGGCCGCCTCCGGTTCGACGGGTTCATGATGCCCTCGGGGCCGTCGGGCTCCATCGAGGAGATGGAGATCACATCGAACCCGTCGATTCCCCGGAAGGTCGACGCCGTCGTCGAGGACTCGGATCTTTTTGCCGCCAACGCCGTCGGCGAGCTTTACGCCTCCGGAGTCGAGATGGACGGGATATCGAGGCTCCTCTCTCTGGGGCTTCTCGGCAAGAAAAGGAAGCTCGTCCCGACCCGGTGGTCGATCACCGCCTCCGACGACATCGCGGGAAAGCATCTCGCCGCCGCGATCCAAGACCACCCGACCGTCGGCGACTACCTCCTCTTCTCGGGCCAGAGGCTCGGAAACCACTTCGAGGTCCTCCTCGCGCCGGGCTCGTTCACCTACGAGCTGATCGAGATCTGGCTCCCCCGGTCGGTCTGGTCCGGCGACGAGGCGTGGATCGGCGCCGATCGCGAGGGCCCCGGCCCGAAGAAGGGGTACAGCGACCTCGCCGGAGGGTACTACGCCGCCCGCCTCGCCCTTCTAGAGCGCCTGGCCGAGATGAGGCGGCAGGCCTCGGCCCTGATCGTCCGGGAGATCACCGAGGAGTACTGGGCGCCCCTGGGGGTCTGGGTCGTCCGGGAGGCGGCGCGGGCCGCTCTTTCGAGCCCGCCGAAGAGCTTCGAGACTATGGAGGCGGCTCTGGCCGACATGTCAACGCGGATTCGGACGCCCGCGCGGGAGTGGCGGCCCCACTCGGAGATGGTGCGGGGGGTGGGGCAGACGACGCTGGCGAGGTTCTTCTGAGGGGAGTGGAGGAGGAAAGCCTTGATGGCAAAAGTTCACCCCCCGCGCCCGGGCGGCGCCGCCCAGCTCCTCCGGCTCTTATTTGGCCGGATCGCATCACAACTCCCGCCTTCACGGTGGCGTATTGAATTATTGGCGAAAGGTATATGACATTTGCAGGTCACGATGCTTACGATGGCTTCCGTCAAGATTAGGCGAGATTCGGTCAAGATTAGGCGAGATTCGGTTCGAGATGTCGATGCAGGCGAATCTGAGGCCGAGGAGCTGGACAGGCTCGCCCGAGAGACGAGGGAGAAGGGCATTTCGTGGAAGAGCCTCAAGGCAGAACTCAGATTAAACTAAAAATCATTAGAAGGTAATGAAAAGTGTTTAAACTCAAGAAAATTATGGAAATTTCTGCAGAAGTTATCTCGGACGGATGCCTTGAAAATGGGGCGATTGTGGCAGCCAATACATTCAAGGATTATTATCCAGCTGATGCTAAACATTATTTCTATGTTTGGCCAAGGGATGGTTCGTATGTATCTATTGCAGCTGACATCTTGGGACTAAATGATATTCAAGAAAATTTTTTTAATTGGTGTCTTAATAGAGCAGAAGGATTCTGGGATTCAGGATTATTTTTTGAAAAGTATTATGTAAATGGACCAAAAGCCCTTGATAGATTCCAGCCTGACCAAACAGGATCTGTCCTATTCGCCTTATGGCATCATTATAAGGACAACCTTGAAGATGCTCTGAAGTTCGAAGATCTGGTTAAAAAGGGCGCTGACGGGATCTCAAGCATTTGGAATGGAGAGTGCTTCGATCTAGTAGCTAATGATCTCTGGGAGGAGAGGCTGGCTTTCCCAGACCTTGCAGAGAACTTCACGTACTCCCTCGCAGCCTGCATAAAAGGACTGGATTGCGCAAGCGAAATGATCCCTGAAGATGCAAATAAGTGGAGAGAAGTGGCAAAAGAGATGAGATCGAAACTCGACACTCACTTTGTAGACGGCCATTTTGTTCGATCTTTCGGCAAACTGATTGATCCGCGGATAGATGCCTCGGTTTTAGGCCTTGTCTACCCCTTTGAGATCTATGAAGCGGATGACCCCCGAATAATATCCACCGTTACGGAAATTGAAAGATGCCTCGTCATTGGTGGCGGGGTGCATCGCTATCAACATGACGAGTATGATGGCTGGATGTTCGAAAGGATGCACCGAAGGAAGGGGGGTGGCAGCTGGCCGGTCCTCAACTTCTGGCTCTCGATATACTGGGCTAAAAGGGGTGAAACTGGGAGGGCGAGGTATTTTTATGATTGGGTTCTTGAAAGGTCAGATGGATATTTTCCAGAGCAGATCTTCAATAACGAAGTACAGGTCTCAGTATCACCATTACTATGGTCTCACGCAATGTTCATCATCGCCTCCAGTTTTTTGGGGCATTGTTGAAGTCGAGTTGTTTAATGCCGAAATATGTCGAATAATTAGGTACTTAGAAAAGAATCATAATACTTTTCGGTATTATAAAAACTATTGAATTCTCATTAAATGCTAATCAGAGGACGTTACGCTAATCTCTTACCTAAACTTTGTAGCATAGCGATATTAAAGACCCAACTTAAGCGGGGAACAATAATTATTTATATGTTCATGTTCATGAACATCCATGGAGGTTTCCGTTGATGAGGCAGCCATATCCCGTTCCCCCTGGGTTCGAGCTTAAACGCAGTTTCCAAGGTCATAAGAATATTATAAACCATATAGAGTGGTTCAAAGATAGTTTAACACTTATTTCAACATCAGACGATTGTAGCATCAGACGTTGGGATGTGAAGAGCGACACTGAACTTCAGATGATAGAGGAACTCTCAAAAGTCAAATCCGCCGCAATAGTACCAGGAGGCAAACGAATTATCTCTGGATTGTCCGATCGAATGCTCAGAATATGGGATTTGGATAGCGGCAGACAAGAGGGGGGAGATATGATTGGTCACACAGGATGGGTTAATTCGGTGGCATTGCTGCAAGATGGCAAGAGGGCCATCTCTGCATCCGGTGACAATACCCTCAAAGTATGGGATATAACAAGAGAGCTAAATAAAGATAATAGACCATGTATAAAAACACTTAATGGCCATGTAGGTTATGTTAACTCTGTAATTGTATTGCCGCACAACATTGCCTTATCTGCTTCGACTGATAAAACTGTGAGGTTTTGGGATCTTGATAAATATAAAGAAATTCGCGATCCTATAAAAAGCAATGCTCCAGTTTACTCATTAGCATTTTCTCCAGAAAGATGTATAATTGCCATCGGGTCCAGAAGTAATGTAATCAAAATATTTGATTGTAATACTGAAAAAATTTTCGAGCTATATTGTGCTAGTACATCAGAAGTTAGTTCGGTCTCGTTTTCGCATGGTGGTCAGTTGCTTGCCGCTAAATGTGGCGGCGACATAGTCCATTTGTGGAGGTGCGACAATTGGAAAGAAGTGGGATCGATAACCAACTCAAATTCTGATGCGAAATTCACACTATTCTCACATTTGGCTTTTCATCCAAAATACCCATTTTTAGCAACTCTAAGTAACCGTGATGAGGATTTCCGCATCTGCGTGTGGGAATATGATAGCAATAAGATACTTGGTGGTATATCGAGTGGGAAACCTATCTCTCAGCTCCAGAATGTAGATGAACTAACATCGATTTCTGAGCTTGAGTTCGAGCCGAAAGGAGATGTCCACCCCTCTCCGAGCGATTGGAGAGACATTATTATATATTTTCTTTTGATAGATCGATTCGACAACGGAAGATCGGACATTCACCCTTTCGTATCAGCCGATTGTTCGAAGGGATCCCATCCAGATCCCCAAAAATACAATCTGGATTCTGAACAGGGAAAGAAGTTCCAGGGTGGAAACCTCAGAGGCGTTACCAGGAGGCTGGACTATATAAAAAATCTCGGATGCAATGCAATATGGATCAGCCCAGTCTTCAAGAATCGGAAGGAGAAAGAAGACTATCACGGTTATGGCATCCAAGATTTTCTCTCCGTGGATCCTCGCTTTGGAAACTTGGAAGAGCTAAAGCAGTTAGTACGGGAGGCCCATGAAAAGGGGATCTATGTAATACTAGATGTAATAATCAATCACACAGGTGACAACTGGGCTTATCTAGGAGGGGGGGGGCTAAATAAAAAAAATATGATTTGGGGGGATGATAGCGATGATTGGCCTTTCAGGATCAACTGTCCCTACAGTTTTGGATACTGGAGACGTTTAGAATCCGCAACGACATTCGGCAAAGATGACGCTGTCTGGCCAAGAGAGCTTCAAAACCCTCATTACTATAAAAGGAGGGGAAAAATTCGGGATTTCGAAAAGGCAGGGCGGGAAGAGATCGAACAGGGTGACTTTTGTGGCTACAAAAAACTGGATCTCGACAACCCCGAAGTGATGGATTGTCTCATAAATATTTATAAGTATTGGATCGCTGTTACCGATGTGGACGGCTTCCGTTTAGACACAGCCAAGCATTTAGGACCCGGTCCAACCGCACAGTTCTGCAACGCAATCAAAGAGTATTGTCGGCGGATTGGGAAGCACAACTTCTTGATCTTTGGGGAAGTTTCTGGGAGTGACGAGAATATAAGGAACTTTCTATGCCGGAATGTCCAGATATCTGGAACCGAAGATTGCCTTTTCTCGCTGGAGGCGGCACTGGACTTTCCTCTCAGCGAGGCCTTAGAAAATGTATTCAAGAAGGGGTATGACCTTTCGCATCTGAGGGTGAGATACTCACTTTTGGAGGAATACTATCGCGACCGTTGCTCCCCTGGCTCCCATCTGGTTACCTTCCTGGACAACCACGATCACACTGAGAGGTTCATTTATGGATTGGAATCCCAGGAGTTGGCCATGGCCGCCCTTGGATATTTGATCACCTCGCCAGGAATACCATCCCTCTACTACGGAACAGAACAAGGGTTTGATGGTCATGGAGATAAAGATCATTATGTAAGAGAGTGCATGTTCGGTGGAAACTGGGGGCCGTTTGGCACGAAAGAAAAGCACTTCTTTGATGAACGCAGCGAACTATATCAACATATTAAATCTATTATAAAAATTCGGATGGCGCAGCCAGCTCTGCGATATGGACGAATGCGCTTCAGGGAGGTATCTGAAGACGGCATCTCGTTTGAATATCCTTATACAGTCAACCGAATCCCCCTTATCGTCTTCTCTCGGCTGCTTGATAAAGATGAGCTCTTGGTGGCGATAAACCTGTCCTCTGTGGAGAAGAAGGTTTGGGTAGAGGTGGAGGATGGGCTATATCATTCTGGGGGAGTGATGGTCAGCTTATTGGATGAGGGATTAAAACTCAAAGTTGAAAAAAAATCATTCCGTTACTGTATCGAACTCGCCATCAAACCCTATAAATTATTAATATTGAAGAATGCATTCTGATGAAGAGACACGCATGATCTTGATTTCAGACCTATATGCATAATTGCTAAAGGGGTTTACTAGAATGCCGGAAATAGATGATACGACTGCGGTAAATAACAGCGTTATAGAGCGTTATTGCGAGGCCTTCCGCCTAATGCGGGTGAATAATTTAGACGACGCTGCCACGAAGCTAAGGGAACTTAAAAAGTATGATAGAGAGTACCTCAACGCTCATCGATACCTGGGCATAATTTATATGCAACAGGGAGAGTTTACTGATGCTATAAATGAGTTTGTTTTTATATTAAACAAGGACCAAAAAAAATTTCGCTCTTTAAAAGATCGTTGCAAAGATTCCTTCGATAAAGAGACTGATCCCGATGGCCATATGGCATGGGTCCATCACGACCTAGGTAAGGCCCATCTGGAGTTGGGAGAATACAAAGATGCCATAAAATATATAAAAGAATCTATAAAAATCTTCGAAGCCGAACCCAAAAACTGGTTCATAAACGATCTAGGCTGGGCTTACTACAAATGCGGTAGGAACCATGAAGACCGTGGCGAAAAAGACGAGGCCCGCAAAAAATACAAAGAGGCTATAGAACAGTATAAGAAAGCAATCAAACTAGATCCCAAGGACGCTCATTCTCATTTCTTCCTCGGCCTCGCCTTGA
Organism: Methanothrix sp.; assembly: GCA_040770465.1. Classification (GTDB taxonomy): domain Archaea; phylum Halobacteriota; class Methanosarcinia; order Methanotrichales; family Methanotrichaceae; genus Methanocrinis. Next base: position 24,302 of record JAXGJB010000031.1, read on the forward strand.
TCAAGAACGGGCAGCTTAGTGATGCCGAAGAGGAGCTGAATGAAGCGAGCGACTGCTTTAAAGGGATACTTAGAAACGAAAAATTGAACCCCACAAATAAAGAAGCCTGGATCCAAGTTGAATTGAAGCTCGCCTCCACTAAGAACAACTTAGGCAGGATTCAGATGGAAAAGGGAAGTTACGACGATGCTAAGGATCTATTTCTGGATGCATTAAAAATATGCTTGAATAAAGAGTGCCAAGAATATATCGAAAAACTCACGCCCTGGGGGAAGAGAAAGGAGCAGAGGATCATCGCCGCACTTCATACCAATATGGGATTATTATATTATAAACGGGGATCGTTAGATGAGGCACGAAAGGAGTATATGGAAGCCTTAACGATGGCAGAGCTGCCGGAGACCTATAATAATTTGGCAGCTATATCCAACAAAGAGGGTGCAAAGGAGAATGCTGAGTTTCATCTCAATAACGCTCTCCGCGTTAATCCCCGATTTAAGCCGGCATTAACCAACCTGGAAAAACTTACGAGAGGGACTACCAACTGGTGTGACTGGTGGTTTGAACCCATCCAGTCCGAATCATCTGGGAAGTTTGCTTCCCTTAAATGCAAATATCACCGCAAATGGATCTTAGGATCTTTGCTGGTATTCACCCTGATTCTATTGGTTGCCGATATGCTGATCGCCTCCTTTTCAGGAATGGTCACAATCACAAGCTTTGAAACGGGACCTAGCCTAAGGGATAAGATGCTTTTAGCTTCTCTGATATTCTTCCTACTGGTCCACCCCCGGATCGAAGCCTTTGCTCTCGGAGAGGTGAAGTTTAACATGGCTACAGAGGTTGCTTCATCATCCCTCCGAAGCGAAGGATCAACCTCTGAATGATCCGTTATGTCCCAGTTATCCATTTTAAGTAGATCCCTATTAGTCCCATCTCTAAAGACCGTTTCTTGAAACTGTCTGGCGGGTCTTCGATACGAATGAAATCGTTTGGGTTTTCCTAACTTTGGCCTTATTTTTTTATGTAGGGTGCTAGTTGGAAAAACATCATTTTTCATCTCTTTATATCGCTCCCCCTTCACCAAAAAGCGTATATCTCAGCGCCACTATAATAATGAGTTCGACCGATAAAAAAGAGGTGACAGATTATCATGAGAAAGAGAAGATACCCATCCATATTCGACGCCTTCGAGAGCATCTTCCGGGGCTTTCCCTTCGAGGAGGAACGCGAGGAGGGGATTTATCGAGACCCCTTCGAGGAGCTGATCAGGAGGTTCCAGGAGGGGATCCCCGAGGACATGAAGGAGCTGGTCCGGGAGGAGGAGACCCCCGCGGGGACGGCCCGCCGCTACGGCCCCTTCGTCTACGGCTTCAGCTACACCGCAGAGCCGGGAAAGGAGCCGACCTTCCGGGAGTTCGGAAACATCCGGCCCAGCCGCGGCGGGATCGAGCCGAGCGCCGGCCGCGAGCCGCTGGTCGACGTGATGGAGGACGGCGACCTCTACAAGATCTTCGCGGAGCTTCCTGGCGTCGAGAAGGAGTCGATCAAGCTCGACTCGACCGAGCGGACTGTACGGATCGAGACGACCGGCGAGAAGAAGTTCGCTAAATTGATCAGCCTCGACGATGAGGTCGACCCCGACAGCGCCAAAGCGTCGTACAAGAACGGCGTCCTCTCCGTGGAGCTGGAGAAGAAGGTGAAGGCCGAGAAGGGGAAGGAGATCAAGATCGAGTAAATGATCAAGTAGATGATCGAGTAGGTCTATCTCGGATAGATTTATACTCTGATAAAATCTATTTTTTAATGCGGGCGCGCCGGCGGTTGCCTGCAACACCACAGGCCAGGTGACCCAGAGACCTTCTCCTCCCCGCAAGTCTGCAAGCGACAGTTATCCGCGGTAGGTCTGCTCCCTTCCGGGCCTGAACCGGTCCCCGCAGTTGAGATGACCAGACCTGCCCTCCGGCAGGCCCAACCACCAATGCTGTCCCCGCAGGGCGGAGAATCACAGTCGGCAACTGGACTGAACCTGCAGCACACGCAGTCGTCCACCAGCTTCGTCCCCCGCATATCGGCGATCTCGGGTTACAGGTGACGCCGAGCCACCCGGACTAGCCCGCGAATATCAGAGTCCTCTGGGGGAACATAAACCTAACGCAAGATTTGACCCAAGATGACGATGACGATGATGATGATGATGACTGCTGCGAGATGAAGCTGAGAAGACCGAGATGAGGATGAAAGCTGCGATTTGAACCGAGATTCGATCTCGATTTGTGATGCTGATTTTGCGATTGAACCGAGGAGGTGCGAGATTATGGAAGAGATGATAGGGTTTGTAATGGGAAACAAGCAGAGGATAAAGGTCCTGGAGATCATCGAGTCGAAGGGGCCCCAGCCAGCCGAGAAGATCGCCAAGTTCGGCCGTCTCACCGCCCCCGTCGTGGCGCGGGCCCTGGAGGAGGTCGCTGGAAAGGGGCTATTGAAGGAGAAGGACGGGGTCTGGAACTTCACCGACCTGGGGATCGAGCTGTCGAAAGAGCTGAAGAAGAGGGCGTGATCGGATGGAGCTAGCCGAGGCGATTCGAAGGCGGAGGAGCATACGAAAGTACCTCCCCCGGAAGATCGAGAACGATAAGCTCGACCGGGTCCTGGAGGCGGGAAGGCTCGCCCCCTCAGCGAAGAACCTCCAGGAGTGGAAGTTCATCGTGGTCCGGGACGACGGCAGGAGGAAGCGGCTCGCCGAGGCGGCGAAGGGCCAGACCTTCGTCGGCGAGGCTCCGGTGGTGATCGCAGCCTGCGCCACGGTGACCGATTACGTCATGACCTGCGGCCAGCTCACATACCCCATCGACCTCGCCATAGCCGTCGAGCACATGGTCCTCGCGGCGGCGGCAGAGGGTCTGGGGACCTGCTGGATCGGGGCATTCTACGAGGAGGAGGTGAAGAAGGTCCTGAACATACCCCCCGAGATCAGGGTCGTGGCCCTCCTGCCGATGGGCTACCCCGTCGAGTCGCCGGCCCCAAGGCCCCGGAAGGAGATGGACGAGATCGTCGCCTTCGAGACCTGGGGATGAGTTGGGCGGAATCGAAGTCTTGTGGTCATAAGACAAGGAAAGACGATGGAATCGGCGAAGGTGTGAAAGTGGCCGGAAAGGTCGTTAAAACCGACGAGGAGTGGAAGAATCTCCTCACTCGGGAGGAGTACATCGTCACCAGGAGGAGGGGGACGGAGCCCCCCTTCTCCGGCAAGTACTACAACTTCAAGGGAGAGGGGATTTATCGCTGCGTCGCATGCGGAAATGACCTATTCTCCTCGGAGATGAAGTTCGACTCGGGCTCTGGCTGGCCCAGCTTCTGGGCTCCGATCTCCAAGGAGAGCGTCGACGAGAGGGAAGACAGAAGCTACGGAATGACCAGAACTGAGGTGGTCTGTGCGAGGTGCGACTCCCACCTAGGCCACGTCTTCGAGGACGGGCCGCCCCCGACGGGGCTCCGGTACTGCATCAACTCGGCAGCTCTGAAGTTCGTCCCCCAGGATGAGCTAGATTCCGAGGTATGAAGAGATCAGAGTTTGAAGGCGGATTCGTTTGGCAGAGCACATACTGGAGATGGCCGGAGCCCTGGTGAGGGTGAGGGACGGAGAGATCGAGGTCCTCTCAGACCCCAAGGTGAAATGGTGCCCCCTGCGAAGCGGCCTCTACGGGCACGAGGCCGAGTCCAGGAAGACCGTCGAGTCGGTCCTGCGAGGCCACATCGAAGAGCTGGGGATGTACGGTCCAGATCGCGTCCTGGAGCTCTCCGAGCGGCCGGTCAGCTTCGGAGCCTCCGAGATGATCGCCGACGGGATGAAGGGTGGGCTCGTCGACGCGGCCGTCGTCGTCTGCGAGGGGGCGGGGACGGTCGTCGCCGCGAGGCCCGAGGTCGTGGCCGCCCTCGGCGCCCACATGACCGGCCTCGTCAGGACCGAGCCGATCGAGGAGATACAGTCCGGCCTCCGGGAGCGCGGATGCATCCTCCTCGACGACCGGTGCACCATCGATCAGGTGGAGGGTTACCGGAGGGCCCTTGCCGCCGGATACCAGCGGATCGTCGTCACCATCACTGGAAAGAGGGCCTTCGAGGCCGAGGAGATCAGAAAGCTGGCTTCAGCCTCGGCTTGTGGACAGGCGGCCGAGGAACCGGTGATATTCGCGGTCCACAACCTCGACGTCGCCGAGGATCAGGCGGAGGTCCTGGCCGAAACTTGCGACGTCGTCTGGGGTTGCGCCTCGCGGCCGGTCCGTGACGTTGTGGGACGGCGGGCGAAGCTCCAGATCGGGATCTCGATACCCGTCTACGCCCTCACCGATCGGGGAAAGCGGCTGGTACTAAACCGGGCTCAGCATTTTGACGAGAGCCTGGTGATGCACAGGGCGACGCTCCCTTACGGGCCGGAAGAGAAGCTGCCAACGCTTCTGGACTGAATATCAAAAAGAATCAGAACATCGGACGGGTGGGGGGTTGGAGGTCTACCCGATCCTCTCGACCTTCAGCCCCCCGTTGTCGACTTTTGTAGATATCGCGATCTTCAGCCCCATCGGCTCCAGGATCTCGGCCATCTCCGCCTCGTTCCGACTGGTGACGACGGCGATCGACGGCCCCACGGAGCTCATCCCCACGAACTCGAGCCCCGCCTCCCGGAGGCGGCTCATGTGCTCGTAGATCTCAAAGCCATGGTGCTCGACCTCGGCCCGCTTCGAGCCCCGGAACTCGATCTCCCAGATGACGTCCCCGATCTTTTTGAGGTCGCCCCGCTCCAGGGCGGGGATCAGGTCCATGAGGATGAAGTAGGCTTTCAGCTCCCTGTCCTGGTAGTCGAGGGTTCGGGCCCTGTTCATCAGGAGGTCGAACTCCTCCCTCCCCGACGAGGAGACGGTCGTCTCGGGGATAATGACGAAGACGTTCTTTCCCTCGGCGAAGGGGTGGTGGTAGGCGAGAGAGAGCTCGTCGCCGGTCACCGCCATCCCGCCGTAGGTGACGGCGGCGGGGCCGACCCCGGTCTCAAATCCCAGGGTGACCCGGCCGTCCTCGGTCTCCTCGACGTAGTTGTTCCCGATCAACAGCCTGATCTCGTCTTTTGTAAGGTTGGAGCCGACGGCCTCGTTCATGGCGGTGGCGAGGGCCACCAGGACCGAGCCGGTGGAGCCGAGGCCGACGTGCTTTTGCTCGTGATCCCGGACCTTTATCTTGAAGCCGCCGGAGTAGCCGGTCGTCTCCTTGAAGACCTCGACGAAATGGCGGACGATTGGCTCTCTCGAATAGTCGACGACCAAATCTTTGGGCGTGCACTCAACCTCGGCGAAGCAATAGATCTGGAGGGCGAAGCCGACCCCGCCGCCGCCGGGCCTGTTGGGCGCAAACCGGTTCATGTCCAGGACGGTGAGGTGGATCCTCCCCGGGGTTGTGACCCTCACCTTTTCCTTGATCGGCTCAAGCTTCCCGTCCTTTTTGATCCCCAGAGTGTTGATCTTCTCGCCGGGAGAGAAGGGGCTGAACTCGTACTCCACCAGGTCCAGGTCCCCGCCCCGGATCTTCATCGTCGGCATCTTTCACCACCATCCGAAATGAAATAGCATGGTCCTCTCTGGCTATATCTCGTTGCCGGAGATCTCGCCTTGCGCCGGGGCGAGAGCGTGGGAGCTTCCACCCCGGCGACCGCCGATCCGAGAGGCGAGGCTACAGGCGAGGTGACAAGCAAGGCGACAGGCTACTTTTCTTTGCCTCCGACCGAGATGATCGAAGAGGGGTCCGGCGGCTTCGTCGCGAGGCTTGCCGCGATGTACACCGCCGCTCCGACGACGATCCCGACCATAACCGGGTGGATGAGGGGGTTGCCGTAGAAGTTCCAGGCGACGATGGAGACGAAGGTGGCAACAAGGCCCGTAACAAAGCCCGTCGATGTCCCCCGGTCCCAGTAGAGGCCGAATAAGAGGGGGATGAAGACGCAGCAGGCGATGACGCCCATGCTGAGGGAGACGAGCGGCACGATCAGCTCCGGGACGTTTCTTGCCATCAGGGCGGAGACGGCGATGATCAGGACTCCCACAACCCTGGTCAGGACCAGGACCCGGTCGTCGGGGATCTCGGGGCGGAGGAACCTGAGGGTGTCGGCGGTGAGGGACGTCGTCGTGACGAGGACGATGGCGCTGATCGTCGACATCGCCGCCGAGATCGCCGCGAGGAGGATGATGGCGTCAAACCCGGGCGGGAGAAGCGACGTGGCGACGAAGGGTACGAAGCTGTCGGGGTTTTTGATGAACGGCGCCAGCTCCTCGGCGGAAAAGACCCCGTACGCCAGAATCCCTATCGAGAAGATGCAGAGGGCGTAGATGGCGATCGCAATCGGGCTGTAGATCCCGGCGAACTTGACCACCCTTTTGTCCCGCGCCGAGAAGATCATGATCAGAAGGTCGGGGAGCGCCAATAGGCCCAGGCTTATGGAGAAGGCCGTTCCCACCGTCTTCTGCCAGGGGACGAGGTCGCCGGACATGCTCGTCACCGCGGCGGGGATGTTCGCCCAGATCTCGGTCCCCCCGCCGTTGTAGAGGAGGGCGGCGTAGAGGATGATCGCCCCGCCGACCATGATGATTCCCTGGATGAAGCTGATCCAGAGGATGGCGGGAAGGCCCCCCACGGCGTAGTAGATGGCGACGATGACGACGGCCACGAGAAGCCCCTGGATGTACGTGATCCCGAGGAGCCCCTCAAAGAGGTGGGCGCAGCCCTTGAAGATGGCGATGAGGTAGACGGTGTACATGACCAGCATGATCCCCGCGAGAAGCACCCGCCCGCCCGGAGAGCCGTACCTTCGTTCCAGAAGCTGGGGGATGGTCTTGGCGTCGTAGGACTTGGCCATCGACCAGATCCGCGGCGCCATGATCCAGGCGAGGCAGGCGAAGGCGACGTGCATCAGGGTCGCCCAGATCACCCAGGGGAAGCCGGCGATGAGGCCGTACCCGCCGCCGCCGAGAAACGAGGCCGCGCTGAAGTAGGCGGCGGTGAAGGCGATCCCGATGACGGCGGGGTACATCACATTTCGATCGGAGACGACGAAGCCCGAGAAGGTCCCCTGCCGGAGCTTTATGGAGAGGGCGACGATGACCGCGACGTAGACGACGAGGAGGACCTGGTTAATCATCGGATCTCCTCAGAATCACAAAGAAGGTGATCGCGAGCATGAGTATCATCGAGGCCAGAAGGGCCAGGTACGGCGTCGGCGCGAGGAACATCAGGTCCGCCTCCGCGTCGGTGAATCGTGAGCGTTTGAGTGCGTCGGTGCAAGGTCTCTTGGATTCAAATCGATCTCTCCTCCAATCATGTACGATAATATACAATGATGGGCAGTGGAGGGCGATTTTGGTTGAAAAGGGTTTCGCTGACCGCGCTATTCAGCACGTATCTAAATTAAAATCTTTTTATATCTCCCAGGATAGTCGCAATAGTTATTTTCGAATAATAATCCTGTTTTGAAATAACACATCGCGCGACAACCACCATGGCATATTTGACCTTTATCACACCTCCTACAATCCCCTGTTAACATGCTAACATCAAATTGCCTATTATATGCAAAATTACCTTCTTTGGACCAGATATCTTCTAAGGGCTCTTCTCTCAGATTTCCCTCGATAAAATCGTTGGAATAGAGAGATATGCATCCTTTAACATTTCCAACGCTATCTATTCCCACGATCTTGAGCCCAGCTTGGCATCCATTCCATGCAGAAATTGCTCCAGGCAAGCTCCTCAAATATGGCTCATTTTCATCGTAATAACCAATATTATCAGCTGCATATATAGCGATACGGTGCTCTTTGCGTCTATTTTTGATAAAATCTGTAATTATAGATAATTTAGACGGGTTTAATAGAAGTTCATTTAATTTGGCCATATTACCCATAGGGGTAGCAATCTGAAGTTGCCAGACTGAAATTCGATTCTCTACAAGGAGATCGTACATTGGTTCCAAATCAGCGACGTTGGAATTCAGAATACATGTAACAACTGCAATTGAAATTTCCGACCTTCGAAGTAATTCAAAAGCTTGGAGAACTCTTCCAAATGATTTTTTGGAGTTTCGGATCTTGTTATGGTTTTCTTCCATTCCATCAACAGAAATACCCACATTGTTCAATCTAGCATATTCAATTTGATCTATTTGTTCGTCTCCTAAGATATAGGCATTGGTTATGATATTAACTACAGCTCCACCCTCGGATAGTTTTCTAGCGATCTTTTCCCATCCTTTATACAGAGTAATTTCCCCACCAATTAAAGTGACCCGCTTGCAGCCAAGATCGAGAAGCTGATCCGCTATATTTAAGCACTCATCGACAGATAGTTCATTTTTTCTGGCGTTGCCAGCTATAGAGCCACAATGAGTACACTGAAGATTACATTTTAATGTAAGCTCCCATACACATTTTTCGGGTGTATATGCGTCATTCACTGTTAATGTCCCCTTATCAACGCCACCTTTAAACCTTTAAATAGCGTAGGACCAAACTACGAGATTTAGTGGATTATTTCAAATTTGGCTTATCTGAATGTGGGGTTGGCTTGTCTGGATGTGGGGTTGGCTCGTATGGAGCAGGTGTGTCTGGAACTGCATACATCGAATATCCAGGATTGGGTTGAACTATAATGTAATCAGGTGGTGTTATTTCAAAGTCTACCTCTATTTTCTTTTTTTGTTCTTCCGTAAAGTACATTTTCTTTGATTGAGGATCGCGTTCGAGTTCTGACTTGGAAGTTAGTGTCTCCGCTTTGCTAAAAGGCATCTCTAATCTTTCGCAATCTACTCCTATAGAATCCTTAACAATTTTTTTCTGGGCATCTGTCAGATTTAGGCCAAACGCTTTTTTTTTGTTGTTTATCATGATCTCTTATTCCGTTTAAAACTATTTAACTCTTATGGCCCATAATTCAAAGTGTATAATCCAGAAACCATTGACAATATATGCTCAACAATCCTTCAAAATAGATATGTATATATATCATAGGTTCAACCTAGGTTTCAAGGTGACTTCGATGAGTGAAGATATCCCGAAAATAACCCAAGTAAGTCAAAAAATCTCTGCCCTTAAAGTTGTTGATTATGGAATAGGTGAAGAGGGCAATTTGTTGATAGATTTGAGGACAGAGGCTAGATCCAAATCTACGGAGATCACAGCAGATCTCGATAAAATTTTTTCAGCCACGATCAAGGAAGAGAAAGGTAAAATACAGCTGGAGAGCTTAAATGCGTCTATACCAATCACGAACAACGGACAGAACATCGGCAAAGTCGAAATTGAGTCCAAACCTGGTGATACGCGCATAAAGGTGAGCTTAAATGCGAATGCGCTGAAAGGGTGAGTTCTCCGCAATCTTTCAGCTATATTTTTAACGAATACGCCACAGCTCTGCAGCGGGCGCGTCGCTGCCAGTTTGACTTGCGATCATATCTTACTGAGTAAGATGGCTCCAAATACCGGCTTTTCAACTGTCTGTCCCGCCCTAATCCCCCACCGGCCCCGCGTCCTCGAACCCTTCCCGCTGCCCAGTCCCCGCCTCCCGGGTGAGCCTCTCGGGATAGTAGAGGAGCTTGATGACGTTCTCGGCGTGCTCGCGCGTCCTTCTTTCCGCGAGGAAGGCGAGCTCTTTCTCGGACTCGGCCTCGTCCTCGTGGACGAAGACCTCGATGATGTGGGTGTTCGTCATCAGCTGCGCCATGATCAGGCCAGTTGAGGCTTCGTGGGCGCAGGTCTTGTCGATGGGCTTTGGCCCAGGCATCCCCAGGGCCATCACCAGGTCGCAGCCCCGCTCCTCGATCAGGATCTTCGCGGCGACCGGGAGGTCCTTGACC
>JAXGJB010000032.1:0-34031 GCA_040770465.1 Methanothrix sp.
ATTAAACTACTGGCAGATCATTCAGTTCAATCGGTTTCGGCGTAAATCCTCGCATCGTACCCCAGATGCTGAAGGGCGTACCAGACGATGGAAGCCTCGCGGACGTCGTCGGAATAGACGATCACGGGGCTATCATCTTCGAGATCGATGAACATCCCGGTGAGGGCTGAGTCATCCTTGATCCAGTCGCCTTCGATGAGGCTGTTGAAGTCGATGTTCACCGCTCCATCGATGTGATCTGCTGCGAACTGATCTGGAGCTCTCGCGTCGACGACCACAAACTCGCCTGAGGTGACGGAATCGTAATCGGCGAGAAGTTCAGGGACCGGATCTTCTAAGTAGATTGCAGCATGCTTCGTCGTAGTAGTCGATGCCGTAGGTAGGCCGGTCGCTGGTCCCTTGAGGATTCGGACGTTCTGATGGCCCAGGTACTTCATCATCCATAAGACGAAGGTCTGATCGCCGCAGGAGAAGCAGTCCCCGTATACCACCACCACATCCTCCTCGGTGATCCCGGCGTCTCCCAGAGCCCCGGCCAGGCCGGAGACGGATTTCAGCACCTCATCTCCAGAATCGTCTTTCTGGATGAACCGATCTGACGAAAGATTCATCGATCCATCGATGTACGAGGACCCCTGAGGAGGGTTGATGCTGACGTAGGCGATGAGGGGTTTCGTCTCACTTACAAGCATCTCCTCCAGCTCCTCTGCAGACATGAAGGAGGTGTCGATATAGTAGGCGATATGTTCATCCTCATCTGAGACCGTTTCGGGCTCCTCAACCGCTGTATCGACACTCGTGTCGGACGTGGCTGAGTTGCTCGATTTCTGGCTCGTCGAAGCATCAAGCCATGATTGAGCGCCCCAAGCACTAGGACTAAATGTGCCGTGGGGACATGCTTCTATCCCGCTTGTAAGAGCGATAATAATTATCAGCAACGCTCCGCTCTTCGCCAGTATACTTCGCATTTATCATACACTCCTTGAAAGCACCATGCTTTTGAAATATAACCACGTTTACGAGGCTTATCAGGACCTGAACCTCTCCCCAGAGGCCCGATCACTGCCGCGAAGGCCTTGCCGGATTTATTGCTCCCTATGGAGCGGTCAACCCGGATCTTCTCATGCGGACATGGTTCATGAAGGTAACCCTTCGACTCTCTCGATGGACAGCTTTTCAAGGAGACGAATTACTACGACCCCGATGAATTTTCAAGCGGATATTAAATCGCATCATCCGTGAGTTTTAATTATGTAATTAAATAATATACTCAGCCTTTGCCGCTAAATAAGATCTCACGCCCTATTATTTCAAGCTCTATTAAAATTCGAGCAAAGAAGATGGCGCAGAAAGGGTTTTGGACGCGCCTGAAACTCCGTTCAGGCGGTCATCTTGGACTTGGCTATGTACTTGATCATGTCGGGTGATAGTCTGGTGTTCATCTGGACTTGAGCTACAGCATCGTCGATGCTCTCGCCGCTGGATATCAGGTCACCGATCCGCTCGATAGCGCCTTCGTCGACCATGTAGTACTCGTCGATATCCTTTCTGTGTCCCCATACATCTCCCTCAAGCAGGTCGATGCCCTGCATCTGGAGGAATAACCTGATGGCCTTGGAGAGGGTCTTGTTGTAGGATGGAGGTACCTGGATCGCTCTGAGCCTGGGACACGCCTTGATCAGGTCCAAAAGATCGACGTTGGACGGTCTGAAGGCTATGTGGACCATCCTCTCGCTGGGGCTCAACTCGGTTATCTCACTTCTTTGACTCACTACTCTGATCTTCATGCGATTTCACCTTTACAATTGAAGAGATGTATACTGGGTATTAATAGACATTTGTAGTGGATGCTAATGTACATATCGATATCCTCAAACCCGAATATCGTTGAAATAGACAAAATTTGACCGGAAAGACCAGAATGTTATGGCTGGATCTTATTGGAATGTAGGTGTCGGGAAGATATCGAGAATTTAACGTCTCAGCTCAGATTTGAGTTTGAGATCGCGCCGGCAAAAATAACCCCCACCACCACCGTCGATGGGGCAAAATTCACATCAGCTTACCAGATCGGAAGAATCCTTGAACGAATGCCATGAGGGATGGTTGAACAACCATACCCTAAATTTGAAAGATGACGAGCCATAGAAAGAGTCTTTCTGGTCCTGAATCCTCGTTTATCAGAATTTGTTTTCATTTATCGGAATCTGTTTAGAGGATCATGACGGAAAACGGAGTTCAGATTATCTTGAACAGGATTTTTAAATAAGATGAGGACGATGATCTGCATAGATCTTCGCAATTGTTCAATCTGAGGTATAATAATGAGAGACGTTTTAATTGGAATAGCCATACTCGCCCTTCTATCGATGGGAGGTTGGGCTGAAGAGTCGGACTCGGCGTATGAAGAGATGCCGGCGGGAGATGCTGATACGCTCATACCGCGAGAACTGCTCTTCGGCAATCCCGACAAGATCACAGTTCGAACGAGCCCCGACGGGTCCAGGATCAGCTATCTCGCCCCCAAAGACGGGGTCCTGAACGTCTGGGTGGGACCGATCGACGAGCCAGAAGCTGCCAGGCCCGTCACCAACGACACCTATCGAGGCATACGCTCCTACTCGTGGAGCTACACCAACGAGCACATCCTCTATATCCAGGACAAGGACGGCGACGAGAACTGGCGGATCTACAGCGTCAACCTGAGCTGTGGTGAGATAAAAGACCTCACGCCCTTCGAGGACGTCCAGGCCCTAATCGAAAAGACCAGCCTCAACTTCCCTGAGGAGATAATCGTTGGCCTCAACGACCGCGATCCTGAGTACCACGACCTCTACCGGCTGAACATAAAGACCGGGAACATGACCTTGATCCAGGAGAACAGATATTTCTCGTCTTTCGACATTGATGACTATTACAACGTCAGGTTTGCGACAAATATGACGTCCGACGGCGGTTCTGAGATCTTCAAGCCGACGGGAGACGGCGGGTGGGAGACCTTCTCGGAGATCCCGATGGAGGACATGATAACGACGGGATCGGTTGGGTTCAACAAGACCGGTGAGATACTGTATATGACCGACAGCCGCGGCCGGAATACTGCGGCGCTCTATGCCATGGATGCGGATACCGGTGTCGAGACTCTGGTCGCAGAAGATCCGATGGCGGATTTCAGCGGCTGGATGAGACATCCGACAGAGAAGAACGTCCAGGCCGTCGCCTTCACCTACGAGCGGAAGCACTGGCAGGTGCTCGACGATTCGGTTGCCGACGACCTGGAATTTCTGGAGACGGTTGACGATGGCGACATCGAGGTTGTGAGCCGGTCTCTCGACGACAATACCTGGATCGTCGTCTACGTCGTAGACGATGGACCCTTCAGATATTACCGCTACGATAGCGAGAATAAAGAGGCCGAGTTCCTCTTCACCAATCGGAAGGATCTCGAAGATAAGCCCTTCGCCAAGATGATGATCCCGGTGGTCATCAGCTCGCGCGACGGTCTGGACCTCGTGAGCTATTACACTTTGCCTCTTGGAAGCGACCAGGATGGTGACGAAAGGCCAGAAGAGCCTCTCCCAATGGTGCTGTACGTTCACGGCGGTCCGTGGGACCGGGATGTCTGGGACTACAACTCGGTACATCAGTGGCTTGCCAACCGGGGCTACGCCGTCCTGAGCGTCAACTTCCGCGGATCGACGGGGTTCGGGAAGGATTTCGTCAATGCAGGCAACCTGGAGTGGGGTGGTAAGATGCACGACGACCTGATCGACGCCGTCGATTGGGCGATCGAAGAGGGGATCGCAGATCCCGATCGCGTCGCGATCATGGGCGGAAGCTACGGAGGGTATGCGACCCTGGTGGGGCTCACCTTCACTCCGGAGGTCTTCGCCTGCGGCGTTGACATAGTGGGTCCATCGAACCTCACGTCGTTGATCGAGACGATACCTCCCTACTGGCAGCCGGAGATCGAACTCTTTGCGACTCGAATGGGCGATCACAGGACTGAAGAGGGCCGGGAGCTCCTCTTCGAGCGGTCTCCCATCAACTATGTCGAGAATATAGAGAGGCCTCTTCTCATTGCTCAAGGAGCCAACGATCCCCGGGTCAACCAGAACGAGTCCGACCAGATCGTCGAGGCGATGCAGGAGAGGTCGATTCCGGTGACCTACGCGCTGTATCCGGATGAGGGGCACGGCTTCGCCCGGCCGGAGAACAGCATATCGTTCTTCGCCGTTGCTGAGGCCTTCCTCTCAGAGCACCTGGGCGGACGGTTCGAGCCTGTAGGCGACGACTTTGAGAATTCGACCATCACCGTGCCAGTCGGGGCCGAGGAGGTACCAGGCCTCGCGGAGGCTCTTTCGGTCTGATCCGGCCGAACGGGTTTCCGATAGCGAATGTGGTGAGGCGCGAAGTTTGGGTGGGGAGGAGAGCGCCCCACCACTCCCCCGGCGCCTCGTCCTCTTTTTTCTCAATTAATCCGTAACCGATATATAGAATCAGATCGATATTTTTGTAAGGTGATATGGTATGAAGAACGCAGCATTGTTGGTTCTGATCCTCGCTGGGATCTTCGCCGCGGTTGCCTCAGGCCAGGGAAACGGCAACGGAAACGGAATGGGACCCCAGGCAGGAGTTCACGAGGCTGGAACCGGACTTGTGGAGCCCGATCTGAAGGAAGAGGCTCAGGGGACTGGACAGGGCTTGACCGACGTCGAGGAGATGGATATGGATGCTGGAAGCGAGGTCGTCGCGTTTGATCTGACCGGTGACTGGGGCTCTGACGGTGCAAACTTCTACATCCGACAGGTAAACGACACCATCTGGTGGTTCGCCGAGGATTCGGCTGAGGAGCCTGCCTGGACCAGCGTCGCCCGCGGCACCATCGAGGATAACACTGTGAGCGTGACCTGGGTCGATGTTCCCAAGGCCAACGCCACGATAATGGGCACCGCCGTGCTGAACGTCACGACTGAAGATGAGCTTCAGCTCATAAACCAGACCGGCGGGTTCGGCGGCGAGGACTGGGAACAGATTAAGATAATAAGGATCAACAGCGGTTTCTGATATCGGGTTAGAGCGACCCCAAAGATCCGAAGCATGGCGATCAAAAGGGCCATAGCCTTCGGTTGATCTCATCTATTTTTTTGGTGTAATTCATCGAAATAGGCGGAGCCACAAAATGGGCGACGTAAGTCCGAGCCTTCAGAGCTTTGCCAAGCTTGGCCAGAGTCGAGGCTCGCTCATCGTTTTTGGAGTCATCTCTTCCTTTCAACCTCATCTGGTCGATCGAGCAGTCGTCGACGGGTTTGTCTTCTCGAGTCCTCAGGAAGACCGGCGCCCTCAGATGCCCATCACGAGTCAGCTCCAGGGCCTCCACCTCCATTTCAGGCGCGAGCCATGGTGCACTCGATCTTTCAATGGGGCCACGACCCGGAGGTCATGGTAAGTATGACGAAAACTCCACCTATGTGGAAGGGGTATATGGGTTTCAATGGGGCCACGACCCGGAGGTCATGGTAAGCATGATCGAGCTTGGATAGACATCTACGACGCCGACCAGGTTTCAATGGGGCCACGACCCGGAGGTCATGGTAAGACGTCGATCGATGCGGGACCAGGAGCGACGATATATAGCCGTTTCAATGGGGCCACGACCCGGAGGTCATGGTAAGGGCTTGGCTATTAGTTGGTTCTTGTCGCGCGAAAATTGGGTTTCAATGGGGCCACGACCCGGAGGTCATGGTAAGAGGAGATCTCCAGCATCAAGGAGGATGCCTATCAGGAGTTTCAATGGGGCCACGACCCGGAGGTCATGGTAAGTGGCCCTTAGCGTGGCCTTTGGCGAAGAAATCCAAAAGTTTCAATGGGGCCACGACCCGGAGGTCATGGTAAGCCGAATTAACCTACGTAAAGTTTTCCGGGGACAACGGAGTTTCAATGGGGCCACGACCCGGAGGTCATGGTAAGGATCTCCATCTCCTCGCCGTCAGTCCAGTCGCTAGAGTTTCAATGGGGCCACGACCCGGAGGTCATGGTAAGTCAAAGAGTCCCCATTCTCAAGGAATTTCTTGAGATAGTTTCAATGGGGCCACGACCCGGAGGTCATGGTAAGGCTCCAGAGGTACTCAGCGAACTCTTCAGTGAAGGGGTTGTTTCAATGGGGCCACGACCCGGAGGTCATGGTAAGCAACCTGAAGGTTATTGATGGCCAGGACTACTACGACTGTTTCAATGGGGCCACGACCCGGAGGTCATGGTAAGATTAGGAGGATTTTGTAATGGAAAGAAGGCCCATAATTCGTTTCAATGGGGCCACGACCCGGAGGTCATGGTAAGGGAATAATTTGGGCTGTCCGCAGCCTTGAACAAACATGTTTCAATGGGGCCACGACCCGGAGGTCATGGTAAGAGGACGCCGAGAAAAAGATGTCGATCACCTTCAACGATGTTTCAATGGGGCCACGACCCGGAGGTCATGGTAAGGTCGCAGAAGGCAGTATCCCCGGAGGCGACGCCGAGTTTCAATGGGGCCACGACCCGGAGGTCATGGTAAGGACTGACCGTGTGTCCATAGAGCACCATGACAGGTTATGTTTCAATGGGGCCACGACCCGGAGGTCATGGTAAGAGCTAGCATTTTACGGCCTTAATGCATAGCGAAAAAAATCCATTTTGCACGAACCTCCGGCACTTCTGCGATTCAATGCAGAAGAGCGCCCGATTTTTTGCCGTTTTCGATATGCAAAGACACTGCACGGACGATTTTTTCTAATGTGCCAGCAGATATCGATGGGTTTTTTGAAGGGAGGTTCGTGCAAAAATCTCGGCCTTTTTCAGGGCCTCATGGAATTTTCGATATCGGGAGGCTGCCACATCGATGCATATCGATTCTTCTTGCTGTGCCCTGGGCTGGGCACGGCTTTATCCATCCGTCTGGATCGAACGGCCTTTGAGATTTCGTCAAAGGGGCTTATTAACCCAGATGCCTTTGTTGTATCCAGTGGATTTGACTGCTATTAAACATTTCTCCCATCCACCGTCCCCTCCTCACCCTCCGCTATGAACCTGAAGACGAAGGCCGCCTCCTCCCAGGCCTTCTCGATGATCGTCCCGTAATAATTGAGGGCGAACTCGAAATCCTCACCCGATGGTTCGATCCTGCCGGATGACTCATCGCCCGATGATCCGATCTGCTTATCGTCTGCGAGTCAGATCTCCAAAATAGCCTACACTCCAAAATAGCCTATTTTGAGAACCGTTTTATACTTTCCCGAAGAGCCCGGACGAGAGAGGCGGGCGGCCTCGCCGGCCGTCCTCTCCCGGCGCCGATGAAGAGAAAAGTTCCCTGATTCGATGATGAGCCCTATGAGTCCTGAGGCGTCCGGGGACCTCTCGGGCCCCGTCAATCGCTCCCGGCTCAGGCCTTCTTCGCCTTGGACTGTGCCCAGCGGTCAACGTGGTCGATGAGGTTGAACTCGATGATCTTCTTCGCGTCGCTGAGCATCTCCGCCACCTCGCCGATGGTGAATTTGGCGGTGTTCCCCGCTCGGTTCACCACCTCTATCTCCTCCTTGAGGTCGATCGCCTTCCCGGAGGCGAGGATCGCCGAGAGGTCCTGGCAGGCCTTCTTCAGGTACTCGATCGAGTAATCGGCCATCGATTCTCGGTCCTGGAGGTTCCTGTTGACCTCCTTTATGGACCAGCACATGGTAATGACTTTCTCGTACATCTCCACCAACCGCCGCTTATATCGCATCTGGATATTTAAGAGCTGCCATCGTCAAAAATAGTGGGGCTGGTGCGATTCGAACGCACGATCGACGGGTCTCTCCGATACCGAGAGCGATTCTCTCAGTGCTCCAACGGATCATCAACGGCCTCCCCGTCGAGAGGCCTCAGCAGACCCGTTGCTCATCATCAATCATACCGCTGGAGCCCGTCGCCATACCTGACTAGGCCACAGCCCCTCAAAGCGGGCCGAGAGGGATTTGAACCCCCGACCTAAAGGTTAAGAGCCTTTCGCTCTGCCTGACTAAGCTACCGGCCCGGACTTTCCATATACGATGCTGGTTAAATACGTTTCGGCTTTGAAGGGAGTTGGCCGCCGCGGGCGGCCCCATCTCCAAGAGCCGTTTTTTGGCTCGGCTCAGCCGATTCAGAGATCGATCAGATCGTGTTGATGTACCTCTCGACCTCCCAGGGGTGGACGTGGTTGTTGTACATCTTCCACTCGATGGAGCCGAGCCGGCTGAAGTTGGCGTAGACGTGCTCGCCGAGGGCGTCTCTGATTACTTTATCCTCCTCCAGACAGTCCAGAGCCTCCCGGAGGTTTGAGGGGAGGGTTCTGATCCCGAGCCGGTCGCGCTCATCGTCGGAGAGGTCATAGATGTTCATGTCCACGGGGTCGCCGGGGTCGATCTTCCTTTTGACGCCGTCTAGCCCCGCCGCCAGGACCGCGGCAAAGCCGAGGTACGGGCTGCAGGATGGGTCCGGCGACCGGAACTCAAGCCTGGTGCTCAGGCCTCTGCCGCTTGGAACTCTGATGAGAGACGACCTGTTCGGCCCCGACCATCCGATGTAGACGGGAGCCTCAAATCCTGAGACGAGCCGTTTGTAGGAGTTGATCAGGGGGTTTGTGATGGCGGTTATGGCGGAGGCGTGCTCAAGAAGACCTCCTACGAAGTAGCGGGCGAGGTCTGAAAGCTGCATCTTCGCTTCTGGATCGAAGAAGGCGTTCTCGTCGCCCTTGAAGAGGGATATGTTGACGTGCATCCCGGAGCCTGCCGCGCCGTAGATCGGTTTAGGCATGAAGGTGGCGGCAAGCCCGTTCTTCATGGCGATCGTCCTCGTTACGTACTTGAAGGTGACCACGTTGTCGGCGGTCTTCAGCGCCTCGCCGTAGGTGAAGTCGATCTCGTGCTGTCCCTTTGCCACCTCGTGGTGAGATGCCTCGATGTTGAAGCCCATCTCCGTCAGGGCGAGGACGATCTCCCTTCTTATGTCCTCGGCCAGGTCCACGGGTCCGAAGTCGAAGTAGCCGGCGAAGTCGTGGGGCTTTGTGGTGGCCTTGCCGTTCTCCATATTGAAGAGGAAGAACTCCAGCTCGGGGCCGACGTTCATGGTGTAACCCATATCCTCGGCCTTCTTCGCCGCCCTCTTCAGGACGTAACGCGGATCGCCCTCGAAGGGCTGGCCGTTCGGCTTGTAGACGTCGCATATGAGCCTTGCGACGTTCTTGTTCTCTCTCGCCCTCCATGGGAGGATGGCAAAAGAGGAGATGTCCGGTCGGAGGACCATGTCCGACTCCTGGATCCGCGCGAATCCCTCGATGGAAGAGCCGTCGAAGGCGGTCCCCGAGTCGAGGGCCTTACCGAGCCTGGTGGCTGGGATCGATACGCTCTTTACGAGCCCCTGGATGTCGGTGAACTGCAACCTGAGAAACTCGACGTTTTTGTCGCGGATCGTCTCTAACAGCTGGTCTATTGAGTACATGATTGGTCATACACCCCTTTATTCAGGTCTATTGAGCTGGCGACCTCCGCCCCTCGCCCTCCGAGGCCGGTCCGGCCGGAGGGCGAATTGGCGGCGGCAGATTCCTCTAAAGACTCCAGATGACCCGACCTCCTTTAATATAGTCATCGGCCCGAGGTCGAGATCCCTCCATCAATTATCAATTACCCTTATCTATTGGCTTATCCCACGAACCTGTCGGTAGATCAAATGTCTGGTGCAAAGGTTCTGGTTGTTGATGCCGGCGGCAGGGGGAACGCCATAGCCCACGCCTTCGCGAGAAGCCCTCTGGTGGAGCGGGTGTACGTCGCCCCGGGAAACGCGGGAAGCTCGATTTTGGAGAAGTGCGAGCTCGCTTCGAGGAGGGGAAGCCCCATCAAGGATATCTCCGATCTCGCCATCTTCGCCAGGGAGGTGGGGATTGACCTCACCTTCGTCGGCCCCGAGGGTTATCTATCCGACGGGATAGTCAACGTCTTCTCCGAGGAGGGGCTTCGTATCGTCGGTCCGCGACGGGAGGCGACGATCCTAGAGGGGAGCAAGTGCGATACCAAGGACTTTCTGAAGACCATCGGGGTCCCCATCCCCCGCCACCAAAACTTCAGCGACGCCGGGGAGGCCGAGGAGTACGCCGTCGCCTTCTATCGGGAGAACCCGAAGAAGAACCTGGTGGTGAAGGCCGACGGCCTCGCCGCGGGGAAGGGGTCGATCGTCTGCGGCTCTGCGGAGGAGGCGGTCTCGGCGATCGAGAGGATCATGGTCGAGCCGAAGATCTTCGGCGATGCCGGTCGGCGAGTCGACATCGAGGAGAGGCTCGCAGGAAGGGAGCTGATGTTCTTCGCCGTCACCGACGGGCGGACGGTCCTCCCCCTGGAGTCGGCGATGGACTACAAGCGGGCCTTCGGACCCGACGAAGAGGTGGCGATCCGCCTCTTCAACAAGCTATCGGGAAACCCCAGCCTCGAGAACAACCCCAACACCGGAGGGATGGGCGGCTACTCGCCCCACCCCTGGCTCGACCGGGATCTGACGGAGACGATCATGGAGACGATCGCCGTGCCCACCATCAGAGGATTCAGGGAGGCTTTTGGCGTCGAGTACAGGGGCATGATCTACTTCGGCCTGATGATCTGTGAGGAGGGAGGAAAGCGGGTCCCGCGAGTCCTGGAGATCAACGTGAGGCTCGGCGACCCCGAGGCGGAGGTGATCCTCCCAAGGCTTGAGACTGACATGTACCTCCTCTCAAGGGCGATCCTGGACAAAGATCTCGACTCCATAGACCTCAAATGGTCGCCTGACACCTGCGTCGGGGTCTGCGCCATCAGCGGGCGTGTGGTCAAGCCGGTGACGAGCGGCGGAGTCGGGGAGGAGCGGCCCGGTTACCCCGGCCCCCACTACACCAACATGCCGATCAGGGGCCTGGATGAGGTCGACCCCGAAGTCCTGGTCTATCACAACGGGACGGCCTTCGGAAAAGATGCCCAGGGAAACGATCAGCTCTTCACCACCGGAGGTAGGGTCCTCACCGTCGTCGGCCGGGGCGAGAGCCTCGATTTGGCGAGGGAGAAGGCCTACAGGAACATCCGGAAGATCAGGTTCAACGGGATCAGGTACCGGCGGGACATCGGTCTATCCGTCTGAGCTTTGTGAAATGTTTGCGAAATGAATGAGTTGGATATAGCGCGAAAGAGATGGGCTTGGGAGCTGGTCGAGAGATGGGAGAGATGGGAGGGGCAGACGGTCGAAATAAGGGAGCTGACCAGAGGACTAGGACTATCGTTCTGGGGCTGGAGGGGACGGCCTGGAACCTCAGCTGTGCCATCGTGGACGAGGATGACGTCATCGCCGAGAAGAGCGCCACCTACGTCCCCGCCAAGGGAGGGATTCACCCGAGGGAGGCGGCCCAGCATCACGCAGAGCACATGGCACCGGTCGTCAAAGCCGTCCTGGACGAGGCCCGGGAGAAGGCCCTCAAGATCGACGCCGTCGCCTTCTCCCAGGGGCCGGGGCTCGGACCGTGCCTCCGGACGGTGGCGACGGCGGCCCGGTCCCTCTCCCTCAGATTCAATGTCCCCCTCGTAGGCGTCAACCACTGCATCGCCCACATCGAGGTGGGGAAGTGGAAGACGGGCGCTGCCGATCCGGTCGTCCTTTACGTCAGCGGCGGAAATTCTCAGGTTCTGGCCCTGAGGCGAGGCCGGTACCGGATATTCGGCGAGACCCTGGACATCTCCGTCGGAAATGCTCTGGACAAGTTCGCGCGGCAGGTGGGCCTCCCCCACCCCGGCGGCCCGAAATTGGAGGCTCTGGCCAGGTCGGCGAAAGAGTACATACCCCTCCCCTACGTCGTCAAGGGTATGGACTTCTCCTTCTCAGGCCTATCCACCGCCGCGGCTCAGGCGGCGAAAAAATACGATCTCGCCGACGTCTGCTCCTCGTTTCAGGAGACGGCCTTCGCCATGCTCGTCGAGGTCTCGGAGAGGGCCCTCGCCCACGCCGAAAAAAAAGAGGTCCTCCTGGTGGGTGGTGTCGGCGCCAACTCCCGCCTTCGGGAGATGCTGAATATCATGTGCGAGGAGAGGGGGGCGCGGTTCTACGTCCCCGAGAAGAGGTTCATGGGCGACAACGGCTCGATGATCGCCTACACCGGCCTTGTGATGCTGAAGGCCGGGGTGACGACGCCTCTCGCCGAGTCGAAGGTCCGACCGGGGTATCGGACCGACGAGGTGGATGTGAAGTGGAAGTAGATGGAAGGCTTTACATCGGATGTTGGACTATCATGGCGTCTGAGGTCGAGGGGGGAGGTGCTTTCCAGGTCGGCCTCCTGCCCCAGCCGGTCTCTCCTGTTGCGGCATCTTTCCTCCCCTAACCCTGCGACGTCTTTTCGATCTCGCTCAACCGGAACTTGCCCCCACGCTCGTCTCCCAAAAACTCCGCCTGCCCAGTGACTACGTCTCCTGACGAGAGAGACGGCATGGGGTCAAAGGCAAATCCCTCAGCCCTCTCGCCTACGTGGGCAAAGTCAGGTCCGCTCAAACTCTTCGACTCGATGATCTCCAGATCGATGATCCATTTATCAGGATGATCAGAAGACCGTTCAAGAGACAACACCTTCGCCTTGATCTGGGATCGGTTGGGGGCTGCCATGACACCTCTAAACTCGAGCGCTATAACTAGACCTCCTACAAATCGGCAAAATGGGAGGAAGAAGTGGCCTAAAAAAAGCCACTCAAATCCCTCTAACCTTTATTTTTGCCCTCGGGCTTCTCTTCGGGCGTGGGAATTTCAGCCGTCTTCAGCTCGCTCAGCGGCTCTGGTCTGGGAATCGCCCCAGCCTCTCCAGAGACCTGCACCGGAGACGTCGGTATAGGTGCGGCTCCCAATGCGCGAACTTCAAACTGGCTCAAGGTTTCCGGTGTGGGCAAATCCTCCATCGTCTCCGCAGCCTTCATCTGAGCTTCGATCATCGAAGGGACGGGAAGCCCGGCGGTCAGAGCAGTTTCTAAAGCTGCTGCTCCCGCCATTGCCTGTGTCTGTTCAGGCACAGGCAAATTCGTCAGGCTGAGTGAGCCGGTAGTGGCGCCCAGTGACTGCCCCAGTTCTGATGCTACTGGTGCAGGCGGAGAGCCGGTTCTTTCCGGCGTTGAGATCTTGATCGTCACTTCTGGACCCATAATATAACCTCGTCCGACATCGATCAAAGCAGATACGCCGTGATGATCAGCCCGCTGTCGTCGATGTTCACGTTCACCTGCCGGTTATTCGCTTTGGCGGCGCACATCAAGATGAAAAGATTTGTGACGCCGTCTGCCGAACCGTCCTTGATCCGTCTCCAGCCGACCCCGCTTATATCCGCCCACGCCCACTGAGTGGTGTGGTGAACGAAGGTCGAATTTACAGTCCGATTGTTGTACCAGACCATTATCCTCACCTCTCAAACAAGATATCTTTTCCGAATCCTATCATACATCGATCATAGCAGATACGCCGTGATGATCAGCCCGCTGTCATCGATGTTCACGTTCACCTGCCGGTTATTCGCTTTGGCGGCGCACATCATGATGAATAGGTTTGTGACGCCGTCTGCCGAACCGTCCTTGATCCGTCTCCAGCCGACCCCACTTATATCCGCCCACGCCCATTGGGTGGTGTGGTGAACGAATGTCGAATTTACAGTCCGATTGTTGTACCAGACCATCTTCATATCCCTCCTTTAAAGCCCAACTTTGATCAAACTGCCGTCCTAGACGAGATACATAGTGTACAAGAACTCGTTGTCTACGTAGACGTGCGCCTGCTTGTTGTTTGCGACAGCCTCGCAGCAAGCGTTGAAGATGTTGGTTACGCCGTCAGCCGAGCCGTCCTTTATACGTCTCCAACCGAGGGTGTCGATGTTTGCCCACGCCCATTGTGTTGTATGGTGAGCGAAGGTTGACAGTACCTTCTTGTTGTAGTACCAGGCCTTCACCGCCGCCCCTCCAACGTTGATATTCGCCTTTATGTCGTCACCAGAACGCTGTATGTCTGTCACACTCACTTTTGAATCCGAGCCGCTGTACGCCTTGCTGCTTGGATTGCTGGTTGCAGTAAATTCTGAGCTGGTTGAGGGGAACATATCTGCGGCATTGCCGCTGTTGATGTTCTTATTCAGCTCGAATTTACCGTCAGCTTGCTCCACATCTACAAGGTAGTGGTTCTGGTCGTTGTTGTTCAGCTGATTCTCGTCAACGTGAAGTATCGATAGACCCTCACCAGGAAGATCCATCTCGAATCCAGTCTTCTTTCGATTTGAGAGGAGGAAGTACTCCTTGCTGTTGATATCTCCGACGGGAAGCTTGTAGACCTGTGCGTTGGTGGCGTACGGCTTGATGGTGACAGCCTGCTGTGCGTTGAATATCGTCACCGGGTTGACCCAGCCGAGTTTCGTCTTACACCAGCTGGTTGGATGAGCAGGATTACTGCCGCCTCCGTTCCAGCTTCCACCGGCCATCAGACACCAGCGGCCAACTCCGGCGGAGTCGTAGTCGTAGTCGTACAAGTCTGGCAGACCGAAGACGTGCCCCAGTTCGTGGCAGAATACTCCGATCTTTCCGTCCTCAGGTTCCATGGAGTAGCTGCTGACCTTCACCCCATCAACGGTCTTTGGATTAATTCCCCATTGATGCGACCATATGTGATCGACGTTCCCCGTGGTCTCGGCTCCAGGACCCGCGTGCACGATGAAAAGAGCATCGACCACCCCATCTCCATCGTTGTCGTAATTGGCGAAGTTCACGTGAGGGGCGGCGAGATCTACCGCATCTTCGACCAGCTTTTGAGCGTTTTTGGGATATGTCCCAAATCCATACTCGCCGTTTGTGTAGTATGTATACGCCTGGGGTGCCCGATACCAGCCTGCGGTTGGGCCACCTTCACCGCTCACATCACCGGTTACAGTGAGCTTATTGTAGGATGCCTCCCAGTAGAAGTCCCTCAGGCTTTTTGTCGCCCCTCCGCTTGAGAACAGCATGTCTGCAAAATGTCCCTTGCTCTGGGTGGCGGTATTATTAGAGAAATCTACCAGTAGAACAAGGGCCTTCCTCGTTCCAACTACCGGAGCAAGTTTTGCCTCTCTGGAGATGAGGGTATGGGATCGAGTTCTCATGGGACGGGATGTTATCAGCTGAAAACTTCTGAGATCCAGGACGTCTACTGTAGTCGTTGATGGCAAAGCTTCTTTAGCACTGAACATCTTCTTCGTTTTGATAATTTTTTTCTCCAATTCAGGAGATGGCGGCACTATACGTGGTTTAGAAGCCATTTTCATAAACCAATCCTCCATTTATCCCAATTTAGTTCTGAATGTACTCTACCAGAGTAATTCAACTTTTAGTATCTACATCTAATCATACATCTTAATATAGTTTACGATCCAAATATTAAATAAAAACTCAATTGTAATTAATAAAATATATAAATATTTTAAGTGATTATTCTCAATTTTATTTGGAAAAAACATCATGCGGGTTATATCCAGATATTTTATTAAGGATTTGAGATATATGCAACAAATTATTCATAAAACTTTTACCGAGTTCGCCTCGCGTCTCAGCTTCGCAAAAAGCAGGGTTGAGAAATTTCCGGACGGAAAATTAAGTTCTAATAGTTGGGTTCATGACCGGAGAGCGCGCTGCCTTCACCCAGACCTCGGCCATCACCGGCCTCGGCGGCGCCGGCAAGACCCAGCTCGCCATGGAGTACTCCTACCGCCACGCGAACGATTACAAGGTCATCGGTTAAGCCCACCACTTTCAGCGAGAGCTTCCAAGCGGTGGAGAAGGAGATCGAGCTGATGAGCCCGAAGGCGGCAGCAAGGGTGAGGGAGGCCGCGGAGCTGATGGACGCGTGCACCGCGAAGCTGGAGGAGGCGAAAGATCAAATATGATTTTCAATTATTCAGTAGGGCGATATTTAATTTCGCCGCAAGGATTATTGGTCGTCTCATATAGTCACACATCTTCAAATTTTAAGATAATCTCATAATTGTCATCTATACTTATCGTGACCTTAGTAGGATAGGAAAAGGGTATTTTGGCGACTATTTTTTCGCGCCGCATATTCGCATCACCATCCTTTACAAGACTTTTGCTCATAGGGTTCGTTCTTATTCATCATTATATAAATTTTTTAAATTATACGATATATAAAGATATTTAGCAATATAAATTCCTTAATTATATTATAAGTTATTATTATCTAAATACATATAACATTTTACTTCAAAAGGAGATCCATCTATTGCGCTTGTATCGGTTCTATGAGCGCAATTTTAAATCAACTTATACTGTAAGAAACCGATAGTTTTAAATAAGTTTAATACGAAATAGCTAGACCATTGAGCAGTTTAATTTAGAAGATTTAGTTTAATTCCAAAATATGTGCTTTAAGGAGGGGGCGAAGTTGAAATCAAGATACTTCTTGGTATTATGCCTAGCACTCGTAGTAGGCGTGGCATCTGGATCATCCGTTTATCAGCTGATTGGAACGGGTGGTTCCGATAAATTCGATCTAAATTTGAACAGCACTCAGAAAAACGATAGCCTATATGAAATATATCTCGCTCAACCGGTTATCTCAACGTTCTACATCCCGCAAAACTATTCCAGTGATATCATCGCATATATATATGACGACGAAATCACTTTAAATGGTGGGCATGTTTTTGAATTTGAAGGCCATATGGAAGTAGAAAACGACCATGATACATATAGTATAGAAGTTCCAGGGCCATCGAGAATCATTGTAGAAAATTTTGGAGATATAACCTGTTCAGAACGGTATAATAGTCGTCCCCAAGTATGCTACATCAAGTCGACAGGTTATTTGGTAGATGCTGATCACAATTTACACCGCATCGGAAATGTGAAGATTATCACAGATAAGGGATCTTCGTTTGAATATTTAGGAACTAGATGCCTTCTTCGGTTCCAACGTGTTCGAATCGTCACTGAAGACGGCTTAACGGACCCAAAATACGTCCCGGATCCCGGCGACATGATCATAACTTGGTCTGGTGTTGAACGGCGACCAATTTTTATTCCACCTACGATACCTTCCGATTTTGCGATTATCTCTCTCATTGACGTCTCGCAGATCTATATGACAGCTGGAGCATCTGGGGATATAACTAACGTGACTTACAGCATCACAGCGAGTAACACCGGTGAAACTAAGCTAAAGAACGTAACCTTGACTGACATGTTGCCTCCTGGCATGGAATTTCACGATGCAGTATACTCCAGCGGTGGGGAACCTGACCTGCTGTCATTGAAACGTACGAAACTTGACTGCGAATGGCTGGTGAACGTCGTTCTGTACCTCGGCGACTTGGACACCAGCGAGAGCAAATTGCTCCTTTTAAACGCATCTCATGAAGGCTCGGAAAAGGAAGAGGATTATTACGGCAATAATAGCGTCATCGTTTTCGGAGAAGCTGCAGATATGCTTAAAGTAAATGCATCAAGCGACACAGCCGAACCCATTAATAATGCAACCGGGAACGAAACCGACGAAGATGGAAATGGAAATGAGACCGAAACCAGTGAACCACTTGAAAATGAGACGGAAAGCAACGAAACCGGAGCGTCGGACAATCAATCAGTAAACATAGTTCTCACCCCGCTGACGTTAATGACTGCACTGTGTCCCTAGAATCATCACCAGTGATGAGATGGAGAACTCAAAGAAGTAGATCAGGGGAATCTGACAGTAAGAATCTGCCTCCGGATTATACCGAGGGGCAGATTAGTATAATTTTTTAGATAGTAATAATCTTGTTCACCATTCGGAGTGACTGTGGCTGGATTCGTCATGTGCTCTCGGGCCCACGCCCCGGAAAGTCCTCCTCCTACCCCCCTTCGCAGGTCCTTGCTAATCGAACCATGGGGGTCGGTCGTCTCCTTCAGATCCCAGGAACAAGAAAGAGCCTTGACTCCTGGTCCACCACCACGGAGTCGCGTAGAGAAGGCTTGCCTGGAAGATCTGCCCTGGAACGCTGAGGCGGTGGAGGTGGCAATTTGAGATTTGTCCTGGTGTCGTTAGCCCGGCGGGGATGGCTACATAGAGCCCAGGGAGGGGTCCCCGGCTATTATTAATACTTGATGTGCAAGGAAAGCTCGGAGGCCAGGGCCTGCTGCTGGAGATCTCCGACTACATGATAAGCTGGAGTTATATTCCATAAACCGACCAAAGGAATTCGTGACTCTTGTGCCGATCTACCGAAGGCTGGCGGGTCGGCCAGCAGCCGAAGTACGCAAAGTGACTCGTTTCTGAGGTAGCGGGGCAAGTTTAGGAGCAAGGTTGAGATCAGGATAAGGAGGCGTTCAAATTGCACGAGCATGATGAACTGCACAAGCACGATTTGCACAAACGCGAACTAAATGCGCACGAGATCTAGCTACCTTTTGGAGCACTGAATCGAGCACAACAAGAGCTACCAGCGAGAGCTTTCAAGCGATGGAGAAGTAGATCGAGCCGGTGAGCCCGAAGGCGGCGGGAGAGGTGTGAGGGCTAGTCCCCCACTTTCCCTCCTTACTCCGTTTCTGTAATAGTTGCCTGGCTGGTGACTATTATTCTCTCGGACCCGTATGCGAATATACCCTCCACGACGACTTTATTGTCGTCGGTGCTACCCAATCCCTTATCATCTATACTGGCATCCATGTAGATATATACATTTTCTCCGCTATTAAGGGTACCCAACTCCCAGGTTAGGTTAAATGCAGTATCAGTACTGCCAGATTCTGTCAGGCGTGAGTATACTTTTGGTTGGATATCACTTCCTCCAGAAGGCCAGCCGTTATCGACACCATCATTCACATCATCAGGCACCAGTCCTTCATCACCATATATGTCTATCAAACGATCTATATTTATAGATATATCAACATCACTGTTGTATACTTGAGAATAGTTGAATTTGAGGTATTCAGGTAAGATATCGACGACTTTGACATCTACAAGGTCAGTATTACCAACATTGTGAATCCTGATCATGTAATTTACCGTATTGTTTACTTTATCGAAATCATCAACTCTCTTGAATATCTCTATACCAGGTCCATCCTGGCCAGCTGGACTTGATCCGGTTCCTTGTCCCGCCCCCGGTGAGGAATATCCATATCCTTCATCCAAATCGGTATAGATGCATTCATATCCCTCAGCACATTCTGTATCTGTAGTATTGCATTCCGTATAATTCCGATCGTTTGGAATATTGCGAATAAGGTTATTCGAATATCGTTCGTACTCGCTTGAGAGTCCGATATGCGCTATGTCAATTGAATATCGTCTGTACTCGTCAGAACGTCCCAGGTTTTGGATTGGCAGCATCTTCGAGTTTGGCAGTATAATATCGGGGTCTAACGTATAATAAACGCCACTATTTGGCCAATATCCCGCTGTTAGCCCTATTGAACAATTTCCGTTTCCTCCTGGACAAGATGGCACTATGGGGGGATTACCGCCGATGCAACATGACAACCAGTCGTCATCACCGGCTGCCGGGATGAAAACGCCCTCTGCAACCAATTTATTTACAGCGGTGAAATTCCCTTTCATCAGAGCCGTCTGTTCCCAGTCTACCCTCTTGCCACAGGTTTCATTTGTCCACCCTGTTGAGTCCCAGACCTCTAAAGCGCCATTTTTAACATCTGCATTGTAATCGAAATAGTAATCAAATGGCTTTCCAGTCTCGTTCATCGGACCCATTCCTATATCTGTATTAGCTTCAACATTCATGGGGCCGTATTTTTCTCCGACTCGATAGGCATATCTATCTGTATCGCTTATCTTGGTTACATCATACCACATTTCTGTATATCTTATTTTTTTCCATGCTGATAAGGCTCTGTTATTCGGGAAGTATCCTTTCGCATATATTTTTGCTATTGCTTTGTCGCCTTCGAAATCAACCTTCTGTTCTCGCTGCAATGCCGAAGAATAATTTACATAAGGTTCATTATGAGTGGCATCTTTCAGGCCGTCGTAGTAACTTATATAATCACGAAAATCAATATCGCCATTTTCCAAATATACTAAAGTTCCAGTCTTATACCCTTCTGAATAACTGCATTTTTCAAGTTTAGGTTCTTCTATATAATTATAGTAAGTCATTGTTGCACTATCATTTTCCGTGCTTTTGCACTCAAAAGTGCTTGTTATAGTAGTAGCCGAAACTGTAGCGCAGAATACTACAACTATCAAAAATAATTGGATTGTGAATCTCATAATCATCGTCCTCCGCCATTCTAAGATTAAACAAATATGAACTTAATATCTGTTCCTTTGGTTCTAATCTTCTTCGTTTCGGGATCCCAATAAATGGGATTGGGCATGAGTTTTCCGTCCACATCCTTTTCTCTTCCACTGTTCCAGATGGCAAGGACAGAATTTGACCCACCTTTCACATCGTCTGGACTGATTATTCCTACACCGACTGGACATCCTGGATAATCGCGGCGCACATGAACAAAATACCAAAGCGCCTTATCATAATCGTGCCAGTTTTCCTTAAAAGTTATACGATCAGCTGGTGTTTCTGATTTATGATGCTTATCCATATCAGGGCATTTTCTAAAACCTCTTTCAAGATAATCTAATATCCCGTTATTTTGCTTCCTCAAGGGATAAATTAGACGTTTATTATCAAATATCAAAAAATCTTTATGTGACTTATCTCCAAGTTGATATTTGGGATGACCTGTAAAAAGCTGTCCAACTGGCTTATCGCATATTGGAAATGCCACTGTTGACATGACACTATGGAATCCTGTTTGATTATTGAGCTTGACCTCTCCATGCGCTTTTATCGGATCGTAGAGCACCAGCTTGAGTTTATTATCTTCTTTTACAAAAAACATAACAATAGCATGGTCTTGGTTTTGCATATATGCGGCTTTTCCTGAAATCACTCCAATGGGATACCCTGGAATAGCATTCCGAACATGAGCCGCGCCCCAAAAAGCTCTGTCTTCGCAGTCATAAAACTCTGGTACATAAGTACCATAATGGAGGCTCTCCAAAATATCTATTACTGCTTGTTTATCCTGCAATATATTCATATCTTTGAAATCGGTATCGAACATGGTTGTTCCGCCAGCCACGCCAAAGAAGCCTGAAGGCTTTGGAATTACTGATACCTCTTGGTCCGGACAAATGATGGGGGCCATGTTTTTGCTCTTTAATTCATTGCAAGTCATATGCTGGTATTATACTTTATCATATTTTAACTTTCCGCCTTATTTTAATAATCAGGTAATTAATACAAACCACGGAAAGGAAACCGGATAATATGAAAATATAAAAATTAAAAATAATTTTAAACTTCTATATATATAATTTTCACGAGATTATATCTGAATTCGATATCTAATGATGAGTCAGATTTCGAGTCATCAGAAGGATGCGATCTGATCCAAAATACAAATTTTATACATTGCACTTGATCATATAAAATATCTTCGACAAATACCATAATATTTTCTCTATTATTTTCTTTGCTTCAAGGGATCACTTAAAGCCTTTTTGCTTGCGCATGACCGGTGTAATTATGAGAATTGCTGCAACCAGTTATCCAATCACTTATAAATCACAGCAAATGTCAAGAGGGAAATAGCAATTTCGTTGGCTTCTCATCAAACCCCGCCTTCCAAAAGACAAATAAGCTTTCCCTCCCACCCGAAGACCTGATGACGCGATTCATCGTGGTCCTGGGTACCACCTCCCACTCCGGAAAGAGCACCATCGTCGCCGCCCTCTGCAGGATCCTCCGAAATCGAGGCCTCAAGGTAGCCCCCTTTAAGTCCCAGAACATGTCCCTCAACTCCTGGGTCACCCCAGGGGGCAAGGAGATGGGGATCGCCCAGGCGGTCCAGGCCTGGGCCGCGGGGGTAGAGCCCTCTGAGCTGATGAACCCGATCCTCCTCAAGCCGAAGGGGGACAGGACGAGCCAGGTGATCGTCTTCGGGGTCCCCGTCGCCGACAAGTCGGCGGAGGAGTACTACCGGGAGATCGATGGGTTGAAAGGGGACGTGGACCGGGCCATCCATGAATTGTCTCGGGAGTACGACTACATCGTCGTCGAGGGGGCGGGTGGGGCGGCCGAGATCAACCTCTTCGACCGGGACATCGCCAACATCTACGTCGCCGCAAAGCTCGGGGCCCCCATCATCCTGGTGGGGGACATCGAGAGGGGCGGGGTCTTCGCAAGCCTCTACGGAACGGTGGCGCTTCTCCCCCCCGAGATCAGGCCCCTTGTCCGGGGGCTTGTCATCAACAAGTTCCGGGGCGACCCCGCCATCCTGGAGCCGGGGCTACAGATGCTGGAGAAGCTGACGGGCGTTCCCGTCCTCGGTGTCATGCCCTACCTCGACCTGAACCTGCCATCCGAGGACTCCGTCTCCCTGGGGGACAAAAGGGCCGATGTCGGGGGCGAAAAGGTCGAGATCGCTGTGGTCAGGCTTCCGAGGATCTCCAACTTCACCGACTTCGAGCCCCTGGAGCGGGAGGCACGGGTCCGGTACGTCGCCCCCGGCGAAGCTCTGGGAAGCCCCGACGCCGTCATCATCCCCGGGACGAAGAACACCGTCGCGGACCTCGAGGAGATGCGGGCGAGGGGGACCGACCGGGAGATCCTGGCCCTGCGGGATGCCGGGGTTCCGATCCTGGGGATCTGCGGCGGCTACCAGATCCTGGGCAGAACCATCGTGGACCTGGGGATCGAGAACACCACCGACACCGTTCCGGGCCTCGGCCTCCTGTACCTGGAGACCCGGTTCGACCGGTACGAGAAGAGGACCGTCCAGGTGGAGAAGACGGTCACCGGAGACGGCCCGATCCTGGGCCCTATAAAAGGGGAGAGGGTATGGGGCTACGAGATCCACATGGGCATCACCGCCTCGCGAGAACCCCCCGCCTTCGGGGACGACGGGGCGGTGGCCGGCGACGGGCTGGTCATGGGAACCTACCTCCACGGGATCTTCAACAACCAGAACTTCAGGGACGCCTTCCTGGACTACCTCTATTCGAAAAAGAACCTGGTCCGGGGATCGGCCGGAGCGGGCGAAGGGTATGACGAGCTCGCCGCCGCCACGGAGAAGTACCTGGATATGGAGAAGATCTGGAAGATGATCGACGTCGAGCCGCAGTCGAGCCCGGATGAGGCGGATTAGAAAGGAAGATGTCGATGGATTGGTTGTTGGGCAAGAGAAAGATTCTGGACTTAAAATATATACCTGCAGGATCTGAAAGGAGGGGGTGTAGGGTGAGGTGGAAGGGGAGCCTGTCACTTCTCGGATCTCAGCTCCTCCATCCTCGCTTTTATGCTCTTCAGCTGGGCTTCGAGGCTCTCGGCCATGCTCTCTAGATCCGCCATCTCCACCTCCGAAGAGGGGGCTGGTGGGTAGGGTCCAAAGGCGGCAACAGGCCAGTTGGGCCAGAAGCGAAGGCATCGACCTCGACCTCCACCACGGCCACGCCCACCGCCCCTGCCGGCGCCGAAGGGCCCGCCGAACCCAGCGTTGAAGTATCCAGGAGCATCAGATCCCGAACAGTATCCCATGCCCCTTCCGGTTCTCGGTCCATATCCCGCAGGTCCAGTTCTATCTCCGCCTGGCATATCTCATTCACCTCGTTTTGACACATCTTGGCGGCTGCTACGCCGCCCAGCAAATTCGACTGATTAGTCTCTTATGAGATCTAATATTTAAACGTTTCCGGAATACCAGGAAATTTTCAAATACAAAGTCCCAGATACGACCATTTATGGGCCCATGCAGAGGCCGACGTCGCGGCCAGAGATGGATAACGGAGATCCCCGAAACGAGGCGGTTTGAGCCAGAGGGAGAAAAGAAGGGCGATGACGTCTTGATCACCCTGGAGGAGCTGGAGGCTATCCGCCTCGTGGACCTTCTGGAGCTTCAGCAGCAGGAGGCCGCCCTCTACATGGGAGTTTCGAGGAAAGCTCACTGGAATGACCTTCGGAGCGGGAGAAAGAAGATCGCCTCAGCCCTGGTTTACGGCCTGGGAATCAGGATCGAGGGGGGAAGCTACATCCTCAGAGACGCAGGGGCACAGCCGAGCCATCCGGATGGGGCGAAGTCGGAGAATACGCCTCCGATGGAGGATCAACTCCGACTCCTGGAGCTGGAGATGGCCGCGATCGAAGATAGGCTGAAAGGCATCAGGTCGAGGATGAAAACGCTGAAAGAAACGACCGAACCATAGGCCGCCCGTCCGCCGGTCGCCCGCTCCATCTGACGAAGGTTCCGGCTGCAGATGGGATCTTTCTTGCTCCGCCCTCTCAGCCCGGACTTAAAAATCGGCGCAGATATTCCGGGTATGATGGGAGGTTCGGCAGACGACGGCTGGAATTCTCAGAACTCCCGTTCAAAAACCGGCCCAGGTAATCCGGGTATGATGAGAGGTTCATCAAACCTCTGCGGCTCAAATTCTCGGAGCTCTGGTTAATGAAAGTCTCGAAGGCGGGAGAATATAGGCTGTAATTGAGGCTGTAGTTCGTCACCGTCGGCCGGGGTCCATTCTCCAAAAAGTGGACGAGGTGTTCAGGATATGAAGATAGGCTTCTCTCGGCCCCAGCACTGCCCATGAACTCCTCAAAGGCCGATCCATACTCAGAGTAGTTAGCCCCTCTCATGGTCCCGGATGGTCCGATGACATCCAGGTACCCTTCTCCTTCCGCGACCGCAAATGCCGAAACGGCCAGGATCGCGAAAAAGACATGAAGAAACGACGACATCATGATCACGGATATATTTTCGATAACAAGCTATAAAAATCTTGCTGGGATTGATCTGAACAGTCGATGGATCAGCAAGAAGTATCCGGCATCAAGCCACCAATATCAGCAGCGCGTTTCGAAAAGGTAGATAAGGGTGGACAGAAATTCAGTCCTCTCAGCCGGGGAGAGAGACAAGAGATGATCGATTACCTGAGAATGCTTCGGATAAAAGACTGGATCAAGTTCTATCCATTATTTCCGCTGGCGGGAGCCGTTCTTGCCGGCGGGAGCCCGGATCAGACGCTCCTTGTTTTGATCGCGTACATCTGCCTCATAGGCTACGCCTTCGCCGTGAACAACTACTTCGATGCCGAGATCGATAGAATGCACCGTCACAAGGTGGCTTCGGGAACAAATCCCATGGCCGCGGGAAAGGTCGGCAGAAGGGGGGTCGTGGTGCTGATGCTGGCCCTGGTCCTGCTCCCCATCGCCATCTCCATCCGCCTGGACCCGACGGGTGCCCTCTTCGTGGTCATCAACCTGCTATTCTTTACCGGCTATTCCGCAAGCTTCGTCCGGCTGAAGGAACGATATCTATTGGACGCCACGAGCCACGGCCTGATGTTCGGAGCGCTGCCCTTCCTAGCGGGTTTCCTCCTCTGTGGGGGAGAGCTCTCTTGGGGGACAATATTGATATCTCTGCTATTCTTTATAGTCGGTTGCGAAGCCCTTATAGCCCATCAGATAGTGGATTATGCGGAGGACCTGGGATCTACCACCACCACAGTAACGAGAATTGGACCGAAGAACGGCCTTCTGATGCTGGGAGGCCTGGCAGCCATCTCCCTGGCATTCACCTTCGCGGCGGCCCGCCTCTTTCAGCTCTCCCTGGCTGTGGCGGCGGCTTCGGCCCTTTATCTGATGGTCTATCCGACCTATTCGGTCAGAGGTATGTTGAATGATATCAGTGATCGTTCCCGCGCTGAACGAGGCGGAGCAGATAGAAGCGACCCTAAGGTCCCTTGCAAGCCAATCCCTGGGAATAGAGAGCTACGAGATCATAGTAGTCGATGGGGGCTCAGATGACGGGACCGTCGAGATCGCTCTGGAGTACGCTGACAGGGTGATATTCCAGACCCACCCCGGGATAGGCGGCGCCAGGAGGGACGGGGCCGAGGCTGCACGAGGCCGGATCCTGGCCTTCACCGATGCCGATACGGCCTTTCCACGAAGCTGGCTTGAGATCTTGAGCAAAAACCTCAAGAGGCACGACGCCAGCACGGGGCCGGTGATATTCCAGGATAGAGACCTGAGGACCGAGATTCTCCAGGCGTGGCGAAGCTCCTACAAGCTCCTCAAAGCCTTCAACTTCTGCTACATGATCGGCTCCAATATGGCCATGAAAAGAGAGACCTACCAGCGGGCCGGCGGCCACAGGGACATATCCCTCCTGGACGACTACGACCTGTCGGTGAGGCTCTTCAAGATCGGGGCCGACGCCGTCTACGACCCACGTCAGGCGGTCTATACGTCGTCTCGGAGGGCCCACAAGCTCCTCACATACGGCGTTACGGTTGCCTACGGCCACTACAACTACGCCGTCACAAAGGACTACGATAAGCTTCTCAACTACCCGAAAGTGGACGATATGACCGTTAAAGACCTCCTGAACGGGATCCGCTGGGGAAGAGGCGTGGTATCGGCGGTGGAGACGGTCCAGTCCACCCTGAAGAAGTAGCTTCCGGCGAGGCCATCGCCTGCCGCTCGGGAGCTGCGTCACCGACATCTTTATTTGATAGGTCTGCGTATGCCCCGCCCAGCGGGCCGGTAGATCAGGGGTAGATCGCTACCTTGGCATGGTAGAGGCCTCGGGTTCAAATCCCGACCGGTCCATGGGGCTTTTCCGCCGTCCTTCCCGATCAAAATGCTTCTTGTTCATTCTCATCTTCATATCCGGCGCATTTTGGCTTGAAGGCTGCGTTTTCATCCCGACGGGATCCGAATCCGATCCGTTTGGACCAAAGACCGAATTCTATCCGAAAATGTCCGCATTCAGCAGCGCCGAACCGGGTCGAAAGGTTCAGATACCATAGAAAGTCTGGTAGACGGATATGCACGGGGCGGTCGAGACATTAATTCTGGCCTTCACCATCGGTCTTACGGGAGCCCTGGCCCCCGGCCCCACCCTGGTGGCCACCATAAATTCGTCTCTTCAGAGGGGTTGGACGATGGGGCCGAAGGTGGCGGCGGGCCACGCCATCACCGAGGTGGCGGTATTCCTTCTCATCGTTGTGGGGCTGGCAGCGGCGGCAGAAGAGCATACTGCGATCGTAGCCCTCACCGGCGGGTCGGCCCTCATACTCTTCGGTCTTTTGACCCTGAAGGGGAGCAAAACAGCAACAATGAAGGTCTCTTCGAATGACGCCTCATCGAATCCCTACCTTGCGGGAGCCCTCACCAGCGTCGCCAACCCGTATTTCTGGGTCTGGTGGCTCTCCATCGGGTCCGCCCTGGTTCTGGCGGAGCTTCGGGAGGGGCTCATTCTCGCGATGATATTCATGATCGGCCACTGGGGCGCCGACTTCGGATGGTACACCCTCATCTCAACGAGCCTGGATCGGGGGAGGACACTCCTCTCCGAGGCGAACTACAGGAGGACCCTCGCCCTCTGCGGCGCCTTTCTCATCCTCTTCGGAGCCCGATACCTGGCGGATGCCTGGGCCGTCTGAAAGGGAGAAACGATCGAAGACCTCCTTACGAAAATCGCCAGAATCTTATACGATGCCGGAGGGTGGGAGGGGAGGAGGTCTCGATTGAGCTGGAAAGAAGACGTTTCATACCTCAAGTCCATCCGCCCTTACATATTCCTCTCAGTATGGCTGTTCCTGGCGTCGGCGGCCCTAGGGTTTATCGTATCTCTTAAAAAACCCGATCTTGCGGCCTCCTACGTCGGTGATGTCGCGGAGAAGCTGCAGTGGATACTGGACCTCTCCCCGCCCGCGATGATGATGGCGATATTCCTCAACAACCTATTCGCATCGGCGGTGGCACTCCTCCTGGGGGTGGGATTTGGGATCGTCCCCGCCATAGTGGTCGTCATAAACGGCCTGGTGGTGGGGCTCGTCGTCCATCAGGCGATGCTCGCCGGGGGTCTCGGATTCGTCATAGTCGCGATCCTCCCCCATGGCGTCATCGAGCTTCCCACAGTCCTCGTCTGCATAGGCGTCGGGTTTCGGCTGGGCCACCTCATGATAAACGCCCTCCTGGGGAGGGGCGGCGACCTGGAGGGCGAATTGAGGACGGCGTTACGCCTCCTCCGGTGGGTCGTCATCCTCCTTTTCGTCGCGGCGGCGATCGAGACCTTCATAACTCCCGTCCTCATCCAGCCTTTCATCCAACCTTCCGATTTACAATCATTATCGGTGATGGAATGACCGAGTCCAAACTGCCGAATAAAGAGAGCTTCAGCGAATGGTATCACGAGCTATTGAAGTCGGGGGAGATCATCGACGTCCGGTATCCCGTCAAGGGGATGTGCGTCTGGTATCCCTTCGGCTTCGCCCTTAGAAGGAACGTCTACGACCTGATGAGGGAGCTCCTCGACCCCGACCACCAGGAGACCCAGTTTCCTCTTCTGATCCCCGAGACCGAGTTCATGAAGGAGGCAGAGCACATCAAGGGGTTCGAGGACGAGGTATACTGGGTGACCCACGGCGGGACAAGCCCCCTGGAGATCAAGCTCGCGCTGCGGCCCACCAGCGAGACGGCGATCTACCCCATCTTCAAGCTCTGGGTGAGAAGCCACGCCGACCTCCCCCTCAAGATCTATCAGATCGTCAACACCTTCAGGTACGAGACGAAGCACACCCGCCCCCTCATAAGGCTCCGAGAGATCACGTCTTTCAAGGAGGCGCACACCGTCCACGCGACCTGGGATGAGGCTGCCGAGCAGGTGGAGGCTGCCCTCACCATCTACGCCGACTTCTACCGGCGGCTGGCCATACCCTTCTTATTTGCAAAGCGCCCCTCCTGGGACAAGTTCCCCGGATCCGACTACTCCATCGCCCTGGACACGGTGATGCCGGACGGGAGGACGCTTCAGATCGGGACGGCGCACCTCCTCGGGACGAACTTCGCCACCACCTACGGGATCACCTTCGAGAACGAGGCTGGCGAGCAGGAGTTTGCAAACCAGACCTGTTACGGCGTCTCCGAGAGGTGTATCGCCGCCCTGATCTCCGTCCACGGCGACGACAAAGGCCTCGTCCTCCCCTGGTCGGTGGCCCCAGTCCAGGTGGTAATCGTCCCCATCCTCTTCAAGGAGAAGGAGGCGACTCTGGAGGTCTGCCGAAACATCAAGGCGAAGCTCGCCGCGGCCGGGATCAGGGTTGAGATCGACGAGAGCGACGAGAGGCCGGGGGCGAAGTTCTACAAGTGGGAGATGAAGGGCGTACCCATCAGGATCGAGATCGGGCCCCGGGACATCAAGAACGGGGTCGCGGTCCTGGCAAGGCGCGACGACAAAAAGCTGACCGTCCCCCTCGACGACCTCCTGGCAACGATCCAGGCCGAGGCTGCCGACCTCCACGAGGCGATGCTGGCGAAGGCCCAAGCCTTCCTCGCGAGCAAAGTGAAGGACTGCGAGACGGTCGAGGAGGCTAGGGTCCAGACCGAGGCTGGCGTCGCCCGGGTCGGGTGGTGCGGCTCGGTGGAGTGCGGCCACAGTATCGAGGACGAGGTCGGCGCGGCCGTCCTCGGCGAGCCCTGGCGCGCCCAAGAGACCTACCAGGGAAGCTGCATCGTCTGCGGTGCCAAGACCGAGAAGTGCGCCCTTCTCGCGAGGCAGTACTGAAATACCAATCGGAAATCCCGATCAGAAGCAGCAGAAGAGAGCAGCGAGGACCATGAAGATTCTGATCGCCGAGTACGCCGTCGCCACGGGTCTTCCGGGGACCTACGCGGTCGAGGGGAGGGCGATGCTCTCCATCCTCGCCCGAAGCTTCGAGCGGCTCGGCCACGAGGTCGTCTACCCGACGGCGGGGCCCTCCATCGGCGCCGGGCGGGGAATCGTCCTCGGCGGCAGGACTGACGAGGATTTCGAAGATTTTCTCGCCGGGACAAACGCCGACGCTGGGCTTGTGATCGCTCCCGACGATCTGTTGCCCGGATTTCTGGAGACCCTGGAAAAAAACACCATAAACCTCGGATGCTCCCCCGCCGCTGCGAGGCTATCCGCCGACAAGCTCGCCTGCACCCGCCGTCTCGAAGAGGCGGGCGTTCCCGTCGTCGAGATCGCCGATTCGAATGACGACGGCCCCTTCGTCCTGAAGCCGCGGTTCGGCTGCGGCTCTGAGAGGATGGAGCTGGTCGATGAGTTGCCTGAAAACCTGGGCGACCGGATCGCGACGAAGTACCACCGGGGCGAATCCCTCAGCGTGAGCCTCGTCGCCGCTGGCGATCGGATCCTTCCCCTTACCGTCAACAAGCAGCTCGTCAGTGTCGAGGCGGGCTTCGAGTACCAGGGTGGGATCGTACCATACCGCTCGGGCCGGGAGGAGGAGGAGATACTGAAGGCGGCGAAGATGGCGGCGCTGGCCCTGGACCTTCGAGGATACGCCGGGATCGACCTCGTCGTCGGCGACCTCCCCCGGGTGGTGGACGTGAACCCCCGGCCCACCACCTCTATCGTGGGGATCGCAAAGGTGATGCGCGAGGAGCTGGCGGATTTGATCTTGCGGGCGAGGTTTGCGAGCTTGCCGGAGAGGGTGGCTGTGGAAGGGGAGTGCAAGTTCAGGAAGGGAGAGCTGGAACTGTCTCTTACGAGCACGGAGACCTAGGCCGAAAGCGGATCGGTCATCTTCTGTCGTCGTCACCCCGCGTCAGCTTCCAGAAATCCTCTTCAGAAATGCCGAGCTGCTTGAGGATCTCATAAAATAGCCATCCGCCAATTTCGCTGTTGCCGTGGATGGGGATGGTCGTCGCTCGTCCATCCGGATGCTTCCAACGGGCGTGGCTGCCTTTTTGTCGGATCTTTTGAAATCCGAGCTTTGCGGCTGCCTTTTCCAGGTCCTTAGCTTTGGCAGGCACAGACCGCCTCCAGGTCGACGTCCTGGGGCAATTGCCTTCCTTCTTCTCTGTATTCTTCTTTGATCATCTCGAAGACGTTGGCGATCTCAGCCTGCGCCTCTTCGGGAGTTCGCCCCCATGCATGGCACCCTGGGATGGCGGGTACGTAGGCTACAAAGGTGCCGTTATCGTCCGGACGAAGGACGATTGTATAGTCGTGAAGGCGCTTCATCGGAGGTTATTTTCGCTTTTCAGAATATAAATCTTCTCTGCAAAAGGATGCCTGGTGTCATCTGTCGAGGCGGGCTTCGAGTACCAGGGCGGGATCGTCCCCTACCGCTCGGACCGGGAGGAGGAGATATTGAAGGCCGCGAAGATGGCGGCCCTGGCCCTCGACCTTCGAGGCTACGCCGGGATCGACTTCGTCGTCGGCGACCTCCCGCGGGTCGTGGACGTGAACCCCCGGCCCACCACCTCCATCGTCGGGATCGCCAAAGTGATGCGCGAGGAGCTGGCGGATTTGATCTTGAGGGCGAGGTTTGCAAGCTTGCCGGAGAGGGTGGCGGTGGAGGGGGAGTGCGTTTTTACCAAATTTGAGCTTATATAATCTTGTGAATGTTAACATGGCGATTTCATATAGTCGCCACTTCTAGTTTGCCTAATTGGCGAAAGAGAATTATTCTAGATATAGCTATACACTGCCAAAAAAGCGATCACATGCATCTTTAACACATAAAACTGTAATAGACATGTTTCCCTCCAAGAATTGTTTAATATTTTCATTGTAATCAGAATCCTCTGTAACTAATGTCTTATTTTTTGACCTAAAACAAACTGCAACAAATTTTCGATCATCTGGATCAAATACTAATCGATCTAATTCCCTTTTTTGTCGCCGTGTCAGACTACCGTCGTAAATTTTAAATGACCTACTTACAAACTTTCCGAATAATATTTTGGATAGTTCGCATCCAGG
This sequence comes from Methanothrix sp., assembly GCA_040770465.1. Taxonomy (GTDB): domain Archaea; phylum Halobacteriota; class Methanosarcinia; order Methanotrichales; family Methanotrichaceae; genus Methanocrinis. The sequence continues at coordinate 31,833 of JAXGJB010000032.1, forward strand.
GTATGTCCTCTTTTCGCGTTCCATTACCTCTAAACAAGTCCGATACTCTCTTTCTATATTTCTTTGAATATCTACAGAAATCCTGTCATTGTTATGTAATATATTCATCAAAAGTGTTATGGCATCAGTTTCGTTCTTTCCTACAGCATAAAATAGGCAAGTGTCTATTGTCCATTCATAGTTCATCTAGATCATCTCATGAAGTCGATTCTGATATAGCCTTAAGATGCTCAAAAGCTTCTATGACATCCTCCTCAAAAAAACCTTCTGGAAATGATTCATATTGACCTTGATCATTTAAAGTTACTCTTTGTATTTTTGTACCTTCAGGTGTGGGCTTAAAATAATAAATTGCAATATCACTTGCATTAATTTTATTTTCAGCAATGCGACGGCGTACGCGGGATAGCATATGCTCGCTATGAGTTTCGACAATAAATGTGCGGTTATTTTCTTTAGTAGCCTTAATAAATAAATCTCCAAGAATAGATTGGGCCTTTGGATGTAAATGTATCTCGGGCTGTTCTATTAAAATTACGCTGTCCGATGGTGCATAAAAACTCTCAATAATGATAGGCAATGTCTGGGATGCCCCGAAGCCAATATCCGCGATGTTCACCTCGGTTTCCGTCTGAGGGTCTACGATGTTTACTATATAGTAATTACCTTTCCTAACTCTAGTTAATTTTATATCCTGCGCTATATCGAATTTCTTTAACCAATTTCGAACTTCATTCTCAACTTTGCTATCGCTTCGATGAGATAGCCATAATACATCAACTGCGCGTTCACCCCTTATTCCTACATCAGGAGGTGATTGCCCGCTAGTTATATAAAACCTTCTAGGATAATCACGAAGCGGGCCTAAGTAGAAAAAATCACGGAGGACATCTTCGATTATTAAATTCAATTTCCAATATATTCTAGGTGGAAGTCGTCCCTTCAAATTTTCTTCAAATGTTTCACCTTTTTTTAGCGATGGGACGAAATTATAGAATTTCAATGGGAATACATTATTATATTTTGTTATATTTTGTTCACCATTGTTTTTGTACGTGATTTTTGCATAATATTCATTCCTATTTTTTTTATGGATAATCTGCAGCTTATATTCTTCCCCTGCAGAAATTTCTGATTTATCTAATTCGATTTGGGTCGTCTTATGATTATATTTTAGGCTAAAATTAAAACGTATGTCACCAGGAATTTCCATTTTATCGAATCTAGCTGGCGTAGTTAATTCCATCGAAATACTTATGTTTCTCTTACTCTCGCCTTTATATACAAATTCAGGATAAGCACCAAGCTGAATCCAGTTATCATTTGCTATTAAAGCGTTATGAAAATCAGTGCTATCTACAGTTTGTTTTAATGTGAGTAGCATTTTTAAGAGACTGCTCTTGCCCGATGAATTCGGTCCTACCAGGAAAGTTAATGGACAAATCTCTAATTCATCAGTATCCTGAAAACATTTGAAATTTTTTATACGGACCGTCTTTAGCACTGTAATCACCCAGTGTACCAATCAGATATCCATATATTTGAGAGTATTGGCGTGAGGCCAAAAACGCCGAACATCACCTATCGGCGCTAGATAAAGCCGAGCCGCCCTTTGGATCCAGACATGAGGCGAATATCAGCGCCCCCGCTGCCCATCCCCATCACCGCGCCGGTCGGGCGCATCATCTCCAGCGTCCCGAAACCCACGCCGCGCGCCTCCCGGCCGATCGGTCCTCGGGCGCCCTCGACCCGCGGGCGGCGTGCTCGGCCACAAAATGATCTGACCACGAACGAAAGTGCGTAAGAGGACTTTGAGAGGATGCCAGAAAGGGGGGGGTACTTTTCCCAGGTCAAGAGGGATCGTCGCCCTCAAGTCTGATAATGGCCTCCATCTCGTTGAGCACGTCCTCAACGAAGACTTCCCGGCACTCCGAGACGTTCTTCTCGCTCTCGATATGAAGATGATGCGGGAAGGTCTTCACCTATGGCCAGTGGGGAGCGTTGTCCCACCTTCGCACCATATTCTCCTCTTTTTGAACGTGGTAGGAATAACGCCTGAAGTCCCTGCCCAATGCTTCGTTTATGTGGAGGACGTATCCACCCTCGAGCTTTGCAACGGCCCGGAGCGCCTGTCTTCCGGGCTCCTGGACCAATACAACAACTTCCATCTCCTCGACGACCTCGCTGGAAGAGAGGGCG
>JAXGJB010000033.1:0-33967 GCA_040770465.1 Methanothrix sp.
CAGGTCTTGTTGAGGGGCGGGGCGTATCCACCCTCATAGCCGACGTTGGTGGCTCCGGCGCCGTACCTCCCCTGGAGGATCTTGCCCAGGGCGTGGTAGGTCTCCGCCGCCATCCGGAGGCCCTCCGAGAAGCAGCTCGCGCCCTTGGGGAGGATCATGAACTCCTGGATCGCGAGGTCGTTTCCGGCGTGCTGGCCGCCGTTGAGGACGTTGAGGGACGGCACGGGAAGGGTGGTGGTGTTGACGCCGCCCAGGTACTGGTAGAGTGGGATACCCAGCTCGTCGGCCGCGGCCTTGGCCACACCCAACGAAACGCCGAGGATCGCGTTCGCGCCCAAGTTCGACTTGAGGGGGGTCCCGTCCAGGGCCAGCATGAAGTTGTCGACGGCCCGCTGCTCCAGCGCACAGATTTCGGACTCGATCAGCTTCGGCCCGATGATCTCGTTGACGTTCTTGACCGCCCGGAGGACGCCCTTCCCGCCGTAGCGGTCGTCGCCGTCCCGGAGCTCAAGGGCCTCGTGGGTCCCGGTCGATGCGCCCGAGGGGACAGCGGCCCGGCCGAAGCCGCAGCAGGTCCAGACGTCTACTTCAACGGTGGGGTTTCCTCGCGAGTCGAGGATCTCGCGAGCGTGAATGTTCTCTATTTCGAATGACATCATATATCGCCTGTCGAGCCTTCGTGGCGGATTTATTTAACCTCTTTGGGAGGTAAGGGGAGAAGGCTCGAAAGATGAAGGCAGATGCATTGGGTCTGGATCTGTGATATTCTTATCTTGGTTTATGCAAAAAGTGCATTTGGGTGGAGAGGTGGAACACCCCGCCACCCAGATTGAAGACGCCACATCAGGTTTCCAATGGCTACCTATAATGTGCTGTTTGCCGCAAGAATCTCGATGGTCGTATTATCAGCTTGTTCGATTGGTGCGATTAGCTCATAAAGTGCGGCCATTGGCAACGACCTAGTTTCATCAATATTTACTGTTTTTATATCGTCGCTGTATAGCTTCATCTTGTCATCCGAGGGCGATGTCACTGCATAAATCCACATAGTGTGCTCGTTACCGATGCCCCATGAATGCAGCCTATGAATTCCAGGAGCGATTTTCTGAGTAACGTCAACCGGATTTACCCTTACGTAAAGATCGCCCTTACTGCATTCTTCGGGAACACAAGAAATTCCACCAGGAGCAAAGGAATTATAATTCATACATGTTACGGCATCACAGCCGGAAACTTCGTCCCCATCTATCGAGTAATGCTGTCCGTATGATAGGATCTCATCTTCCCAGTAGTCAGTCTCTGCATAATCTGAACCACTTACAGATAATTTTGCTTCCTCTATGGTACAGTTGGGAACGAATAGGTTCAGATCGAATTCGTCATCGAAATCGTAGGCTATCACGCGATACATGTAGGGATCGTCTACATAGTATACACGAGGTGAGTCAGAGAAACTGCCTCCAGCAGCCTCTACTAAGTCTTGGGCTCTATACAAGTCGCGAAGTATTACTTCTCTCATATCAAGACTGAATGCAGAAGAACTCGCTATGACTACTGTACCATCATCTTTAAAAATAGCCCAGCTGCCAGTGTCTTTGTACACCAAAACAATGCCTTTTTCATCATGATCAACTATGTCGTAAATCATATGGAATTCATCAGCTTTCGAGTAAAGAGTTTCAAAATTGACGGATATTCCTGTTGTCGACACCGCTGACCTGAATTCAGGATACTCTACCGCACTTGCTCCGAGTGTCATACATAATACGCACACGACTATGCCGAAGATTTTCATCATTCTCTCCTCCCACGTTGCTCAAAGCATCTATATCACATAGCATATTATCTTAGCAATAAATGTTTGGATCAAAGATCGTCGTCGAGGATGAGAAGGATAAAAGGGCAGATCCTTCTCAGATCCATTTCACTTCGCCATAGGACCACTTTATGTGCTCTTCGGGGTTTGAGCCGCTAAAGTCAACCATGAGGCTTGCCAAACCAATCGTAGATGATGAAACCATAGCCTCCAATTTCAACTGGTAGAGGTGGTCTTTCATCAATTCGGCTTCGATCTCACCGGTCGGCCATTCATCTATGTACTCGTCCAGTAAGGATTCATCCTCGAAAGCCGTTGAGTAGATGAGCACCTTGTCGACGACGAAATCCTCAGTCTTGTCCTCCAAGGTCATGTATACTCTGAGATCAGCTGAACTCTTGAAGAGGTCCATCGGTAATAAACCACCTAGATCAGACACACCGGCGGTTGCGATCCCCCCTTTGACATGACACTTTAGAACAGCCCTGCAAAGATGAGTCTCCCTGTCATAAACAAACTCGTCCCAGACCGTTCCGGAGGCCCAGTGGTTGCTAAAACCCGTATCATCACAGAACAGCATTATACGCTCGCCCTGGATACTAGAATTGCTGCGCCCGTCTCCAGATCCACCATGATTGCTGACCCCCGAGGTTACGGTGGTGCTTCGCCGGTGGAAGGGCTCCGGCACGACCGCGGGCTCGATAGATGTTTCAGATTCGTTGATCACGTATTCATGATCACTGCTGGCTGAAGCGGATCCTTTTGAGATTTCTCTCTGGGGAGGTGCCACTATCACGTTATCGAGCCCCTCAAGATCCTTTCCGTCGCTGTACTCTCCCCGGATCAAGATCCTGTCCACGTGCTCCATCGTCTCCAGGAACTCGCTCTCGTTGACCCCGAAGAAATCCGCCACCAGCGGTATCTCGTAATGGGTCCAAGCTCCCATTTCAGGCTCAACGGGCCAGGGGGCAGTGGATCCAGGCCAGGCCACGAAGGAGCCGTTGGGACCGTATATCTTCAGGATGTCAGAGAAGTTCAGGTTGATGCCGTCATCGTCATCGATGAGCCTGATGTCGAAGCTCAATAAATCTCCAACGTGAGCAGTCCAGTTCCCAGACCAGGATTCGGGGGAGACGTAGTACCAAGTCTCGTTCTCGTCCGCATCCTCGCCGAGGAGAAAGCCGCCGGGATTTCCACCCCGCTCCATCCAGGATAAGTTGGCTCCGCCCTCAGAGCGCCACAACTCGTCCGATTGATCAAAGGTGAATCCTTCGACCACATCGGCTACGATCCCGTTCTCTTCGTCCTGGGCCATCGATGGCAATAGCGACAAAAGAGCCGCAAGGGCCAATATAAGAATCCACCTCTGTCTCATAATAATCTCCTCCATTTGCATGAACGAATGTGACGATTGGCAAAAAATGTTTCTATGTCGGCCTTTTTCAGAGAAGAGTCATATCAACAGCCGTCACCATTCCCCCAGCTTCGCCTGCCTTTCGCCGCCCGCCTCGCCCACCTCCGGCACCGAGACCCCCAGCTCCACCTCGAACCACTCCGCCACCAGCCGCCGATGGCAGAAGGCGCCCGGCCTCTCCCAGCAGAGGAGGACGGCGTCCTCGCCGAGGTCGGCATAGACCGTGTTGGGGTCGAGCTTCGAGAGGACTTCTTCCCGGTAGCGCCGAATGTACTCGTCCTCGTCGATGGCGCCGCTCTTCGCCTCCTGCACCAGGCGCCAGGAGGGCGCCAGCGGCTCGTACGCGCGGCCGGTCCAGCCGCGGGGCTGGGTCCGGGAGATGGCGACGGCCCTGGGGTGCGAGCCGGAACGGGAGAAGTTGGAGGTCTGCATATCCATCGACTGAGTCCATTTATCACTATTTATCTCACCTTAGCGGCTTCGGCAGTTTAATGCTACCCCTTTAATTTCAGCGATTACGTCACCCGAATCATGCGAGGGCATATGCGAGGCCATACATCTACCACCACTCTGACCGAACAAAACCCTCGGCTGACTGATATGCACCAACAACACGTTGATCCGGCGAGATAATTATGCTCAACTTGGGCTAAGAGCCCGACGATCCGATTATACTTATTCGATGAACTTATATCTCTTGAAGACCTTGTATCCCATGTTATTGAGAGATTCACCAACACATGTCGTGCATAAAATCAATTTGTTTTTGCAATGTGTAAGAGGCGTGGAGAACCTGTTAGCTGGATGCTTTAGAGAGAAAATTTAGATTTTAGAGCTAAATCAATCTCATGAGGTGGAATTCTCGATGGAGATGAGCAAAAAAACTGTGTTAGAAATTGTTCGCAATACCCTAAGTCCAGAGCAGATAGAGCGATCCTTCATCTACTGGGACAGACGTTCCCTCAAGAAGGGTGAACAGATCAAGGCTGGTCCACAGACCATCACAATCCCGTTTGACGGGACGATGATCTTTGTAGATCTTGCGCCCCGCTTCAATTGGGCACATCCTTGTCTCTATTTGCTTGTAAATGAGAGAGATCTGAGAACAGAAGTTGCAAAGGCGTCCTTTCCGCCTTACTCAAATAAGTTCCCTGAAACATTCATTATTATTCTAAGATACGGGGAAGAGCCGCCGCACGAGCGCTACTTTCAAATATTTGATGAAAGAAAGATGTAGATACTATGAAATTATCGCAGGCTCTAAAAGCTCAACTAAAGAGTGAAATTTTCAGTGATATCAGGGATATCAACGTAGAAAGGCGAGTAAATCTCTCCCTCTACGATGAGGTACTAAATGCCGGAAAAAAGATTCGAGTGTTCGATAAGGAAGTCGTCATCCCTCGAAATACTGCGTTGGTAATGGCTGACCTGGCACCACAATGCAACTGGGCGCACCCTTGCCAGTACCGCTTGTACGATGCCGATACCGGGAAGCTCTATCAAAAGATGAACGCCTCGTTTCCACCCCCTCAATTTAGACGACACCCCGAACGCGTAGAGGTTTTTCACGCACCGGTCCAGCCCATAGATACCCAGAAGATGCGTGCCGTTAAGAGAGCAGCCGTGGCGCCTCGACTAAACGCGCTCGCCAACCACCCCGGAGAACGTTATGCTATCCTGTTTTCAGGCGATTCCAACAATAGGCACGTCAACGACATCGAGTTTCTCTACCGCACGCTGATTGATGCATATAGCTTCAACGCGGCGAACATACATGTTCTGAATCATGATGGAACCATAAACTACGACGGAGGCCCAAAGCCGGTGGGCAACTGGCCTGGAGACAACACAGCATACCGAATGGCGGTCAACGGGCAGGGAACTAGAGCAGCTTTCCAAGCAACCCTAGCCACCCTGGCCACTCAAATACGTCCCGAGGATCTGCTCTTTATCCACACAAATAACCACGGCGGCGGTCCTTGCGATGGAGTAAACGACTACTGTCTTTGCGCATATGATGCCGCCCTCGATTGGGTCGCATATTACGTAAACGATTTTGTTGCTGATCTTGGCGTCCTGCCCCGTTTCGATGTGCTGATGGTGATGATGGAACAGTGCCGATCCGGAGGCTTCATCAATCCAATCATCAACAACACCCCAGCTCGATGGACTCACGTTGCAACTGCTGTCACCGCCGATGACTATTCACTGGGCGGAGCCAATTTCGACCCCTTCGCCGAAGACTGGATTGCCGGGATAGCTGGCCAGTACCCGAACGGAGATGGGCTTACTCAGGTTGTGGATACGAATGGGGACGGACGAATATCTGCCGCGGAGGCTTTTTCCTACGCCGATGCCGTGCATCAGTATGACGGCTATATAGCACAATATTGTCAAGGTACGCCTCTTAGATATGGTGATACTCCTACATTCTCAGAGACTCCAACCGGTGCAGGCGCGTGGATCTTCTTGGGCCTTCCTGCACACGATCTCTTCCTGCGCGATAACCTCGAAGACCACGGTCTCGAGCCCCTCATCGGTGGCGGCATCTGTTGCAGCCCAGACATTATCATATATCGTCAACAGTTGCTCGATCCGGATGCAACTCTTCTGACGGCAGCCGCTCAGGATAATGACATGCTGGGTGAGCCAGTCGAGTATGGGCAGGATAACTTCGTCTATTTGCGCGTGCAGAACCGCGGATCGCAGCCTACTGCTGGCAAGGTCAAAGTCTACTGGGCACCGCCTTCTGTGCTGCCAACGCCGTCATCATGGCATTACCTTGGTGAGGCAGACATCCCAGCAGTCCCCCCTGGAGAGATGATCGTGGTCGGTCCCGTAAAGTGGGAAAAGGCGGATATTCCGGCAGAAGGACATTACTGTTTTGTGGGACTCGTTCAGAGTGGAGATGACCCTGCCCCTGACAAAGACGCGATCAACACATGGGATGAATTTTACAGGCTAATCCGCGAGAGCAATAACGTCACTTGGAAGAACTTTGACGTCTATGATACCTTCGCCAATTCTATGAATAGCCTGGAATTCCACATCCAGGGCTGGCCCAGGACAAGGCTCTCGGCCGATCTGCTGATAGATCTCTCGGAGATGCCGCGGGAAATGGAGGTCAGGCTTCGGATACTCAAACGTCTAAGCGCAACAGCTACGCTGGAAAATATGCAGCTGGAAGAGGAGTCACAACGTTACCAGAAATTCCGGGTAGATGGTGGGGCGCGTGGGTTCCTGCATGGCATGGATCTTAAGCCATCAGATGACACCCAGGCGTGGCTTGAAGTTGTGGTCCCGGAGGGTATACCCGACGGGGCGTATCGCTTGGGTGTTGCACAGATAGTTGATGGCCTCGAAATGGGAAGGGTCACGCGCGTTCTGGCTGTAGGAGACTACAAATTCTTGGCAAACAGCAATTCAAAAGAAGTGCACGTTCCCGAGTGTGTTTGGGCACATAGAGTTGCACCCAAAAACAAAGTTGCCTACAGTGATCTGGACCGAGCTCTGAAACACGGTTACAATGGCTGTCACTATTGTCTTCCGGAGTTCAGCACCGATTAGAGACGAAAATGGTGTTCGCCTGCTAAAAATCAACTGGTGCATCCAGCCGACCGCGCTTTCGCGCGGCGGCTGAATCACATCCTTGGGAGCAAACAGGATCGAATTTCTTGAGTTGATCATCAATACTCCGGGCTTTGAGCCTATAAGCTGAGGCTAGACGTCAAATTGGTATTTTATCCCTGAATCTCCACGAAGAATGTAGAAAGTTGGCGGCGGCCTAGTTGATCCGCGCCACCGCCGCCACCTCATCCCCCTCATCGAGCCGCATGATCCGGACGCCCTGGGTCGCCCTGCCCTGGACTCTGATGTCAGAGGCGGGGATCCTGATCATCTTGCCGTCTTTGGTGGTGATCATCAGCTCGTCATCCTCGGAGACGGTCCGGGAGGCGACGACGTCCCCTTTCTTCGATTCTATGTTCTTCATCCCCTTGCCGCCCCGCCGGTGAGCCGAGTATTCGGAGAGCGCCGTCCTCTTCCCGTACCCCTGCCGTGTCACGGTGAGGAGGGCGGCCTCTGGCCGGACCACGTCCATGCAGATAACCGCGTCGTCGTCATTGAGATCTATTCCCCTAACCCCCATAGAGCCCCGGTTGCTGGGCCGGATGTGCTTTTCGTTGAACCTGATCGCCTTGCCGCCGGCGGTGGCGATGATCAGGTCCTGGTCGCCTCCCGTGAGCCTCGCCGCGACGAGGCTATCGCCCCGGAGGTTCACGGCCTTTATCCCGCCCTTCCGGGGGTTGCTGTAGGCCCGGATCGGAGTCTTGACGACCTGACCCCTGGAGGTGGCCATGACGATGAACCCCTCGGAGTCGAAGCTCTTGACCGGGATCGCCTCGGTGATCTTCTCGTCCGCCTCCAGGGAGAGGAGGTTGACGATCGATTTTCCTCGGGCGGTCCTGCCGAAAGATGGGACGTCGAAGACCCTTAGCCAGTGGGCCTTGCCCATATCGGTGAAGAAGAGGATGTACTCGTGGGTGGTGGCTATGAAGAGGTCGGTGACGAAGTCCTCGCTCTTGGTATCCGCCCCGATTATGCCCTTTCCGCCCCGCCTCTGCTGCCGGTAGGCGGAGAGGGGCTGACGCTTGATGTACCCGTCGCTGGTGATGGTCACCGCCACCTCCTCCTCCTGGATCAGATCCTCAAGCTCGATCTCCTCCTCAGCCTCGATGATCTGCGTCCGCCGGCCGTCGCCGTACTTTCCGACCAGCTCTGCAAGCTCCTGCTTTATGATGTTCAGGACCTCTCGAGGATCGGCCAGGATCTCCCGGAACCGGGCGATGGCCACTTCGAGCTCTTCCTCCTCAGACCGGATCTTCCCCTGCTCAAGAGCCGTCAGCCTCTGGAGCCTCATGTCCAGGATCGCCTTCGTCTGCTCCTCGGATAGGGCGAAGGCCTCGGTGAGGGCGGCTCTCGCCTCCGCCGGCGACTCGGCCGCCCGGATCAGCTTGATGACCAGATCGATGTTACCGAGGGCTATGAGGAGCCCCGCCAGGATGTGGGCCCTCCTCTCGGCCCGGTCGAGGTCGAACCGGGTCCTCCTCTCCACCACCTCGGTCCGATGGAATACGTACTGCTCCAGGATGTCCCGGAGGGGGAGGGTCGCAGGCTGGCCGTCGACGAGAACGACGTTGATTATGCTGTACGAGGTTTCAAGCTGGGTCTGCCGGTGGAGCTGGTTCAAGACCACCTCGGGGTTGACCCCGGACCGCAGCTCGACGACGAGCCTGATCCCCTCCCGGTCCGACTCGTCCCGGAGGTCGGAGATCCCGTCGACCCGGTCAGCCTTTATCAGGTCGGCGATCGTCTCGACTACCTTCGCCTTGTTCACCTGGTAGGGTAGCTCCGTCACCACGATCTTCGGCCGCTCGCCCCGCTCGATCACCGACTTCGCCCGGAGCTTGATTATCCCCCGGCCGGTGGCGTAGGCGGACTCGATCCCCGTGCTCCCCAGGATGTAGCCGCCGGTGGGGAAATCGGGCCCCGGCAGCTCCTCCATCAGGTCTGCAAGGGTCGCGTCGGGATCGTCGATCAGCCTCGTTATGGCTCCTGCCACCTCGTTGAGGTTATGGGGCGGAACGTTAGTCGCCATCCCCACGGCGATCCCGGCGGACCCGTTGACCAGCAGGTTCGGAAGCTTCGACGGGAGGATCGAAGGCTCCTTGAGGGATTCGTCGTAGTTGGGGACGAAGTCGACGGTATCCTTCTCGATGTCGACGAGCATCTCGCCCGCGATCTCCGAGAGGCGGACCTCGGTGTACCTCATCGCCGCCGCGGGATCGCCGTCGATGGACCCGAAGTTTCCCTGGCCGTCGATGAGGGGGTAGCGCATCGAGAAGTCCTGGGCCATCCTCACCATCGTCTCGTAGATCGCGGCGTCGCCGTGGGGGTGATACTTACCCATAACGTCTCCGACAACCCTCGCCGACTTCTTGTAGGGCTGGTCTGAGGTCATCCCCTGCTCGTACATGGCGTAGAGGATACGCCTGTGGACGGGCTTGAGGCCGTCCCGGACGTCAGGGAGGGCCCGGCCCACGATGACGCTCATGGCGTAATCAATGTAAGAGGACTTCATCTCCGAAGTTATGTCAACGTCGATCTCCGTCATCGTATATCACCATCAAACGTCCAGGTTCTTCACGTCCCGAGCGTGAGCCTCGATGAACTCGCGCCTCGGCTCCACCTTCTCCCCCATCAGGATCGAGAATATCTCGTCCGCCTCCATGGCGTCCTCCAGGGTCACCTTCAGCATCGTCCGGTTCTCGGGGTCCATCGTCGTCTCCCAGAGCTGCTCGGGGTTCATCTCACCAAGACCCTTGTACCTCTGGACCGTCGCCTTCCCCCCGGACCCCTCAAGGGCCGAGGCGAGCTCCCCATCGGAGTAGGCGTAGCTGACAGACTTCCCCCTCTTCACCTGGTAGAGGGGCGGCTGGGCGATGTAGACGTACCCCGACTCCACCAGCTCGCGCATGTACCGATAGAAGAAGGTGAGAAGAAGGGTCCTGATGTGGGAGCCGTCGACGTCGGCATCGGTCATTATCACCACCTTGTGGTACCTCGCCCGGTCGAGCTGGAAGTCGTCGCCGATCCCGGTGCCAAGAGCCGTGATGATGTTTCGGATCTCGTTGTTCTTGAGGATCTTGTCGAGCCTCGCCCGCTCGACGTTCAGGATCTTGCCCCTGAGGGGGAGGATCGCCTGAAAGTGCCGGTTTCTCCCCTGCTTTGCTGAGCCCCCGGCAGACTCGCCCTCGACTATGTAGATCTCCGAGAGCTTCGGGTCCTTCTCCGCGCAGTCCGCGAGCTTTCCGGGAAGCCCTCCGGAGCTTAGGGCGTTTTTTCTCCGGGTCAATTCCCGGGCCTTCCGGGCCGCCACCCTCGCCCGATACGCCTGGGTCGCCTTTTCGATGATCTTTGGCGCCACGAGGGGGTTCTCCTCGAAGAACTCGGACAATCCCTCGGAGACGAGGGAGCTGACGATCCCGCCGACGGCGCTGTTTCCGAGCTTCGTCTTCGTCTGCCCCTCGAACTGGGGGTCGGCGAGCTTCACGCTTATCACCGCCACCAGACCCTCCCGGAGGTCGTCGCCGGTCAGCTTCGTATCGTCCTTGAGGAGCTTGTTATCTTTTGCGTACTCGTTGGTGGTCTTGGTTAGGGCGGCCCGAAAACCGGATAGGTGGGTTCCGCCCTCTCGGGTGTTGATGTTGTTTGCGAAGGAGAGGACGCTCTCGTTGTAGGTGTTGTTGTACTGGAGTGCCACCTCGACGGCTATCCCGTCCTTCTCCCGAGAGAAGTAGATGGGAGGGGTGTGGAGGGGGTCCTTGTTCTTGTTGAGGTGCTCGACGAAGGAGACGATCCCGCCTTCGTAGTGGTACTCCCTCCTCTTTCCGGTCTTCTCTTCTTCGATGGTTATCTTGAGGCCGCGGTTGAGGAAGGCGAGCTCTCTGAGCCTGCTCGCCAGGGTCTCGAAGCTGAAATCGACGGTCTCGAAGATCTCGGGGTCGGGCTTGAACCGGACCGTCGTCCCGGTGTGGTCGGAGACGCCGTGGACCTCCAGGTCGGAAGCGGGCCTACCCCGTTCGTACCTCTGCCAGTAGACGAGGCTGTTTCTTGCGACCTCCACCTCGAGCCACTCCGAGAGGGCGTTGACCACCGATACCCCGACGCCGTGAAGGCCGCCGGAGACCTTGTAGGACTTGTGGTCGAACTTCCCCCCGGCGTGGAGCTTCGTCATGACGATCTCCACAGCCGGCTTCTTGTAATGCTCGTGGATGTCTACGGGGATGCCTCTTCCGTCGTCTCTCACCGAGGCGGTGCCGTCGGTATGAAGGATCAGGTTGATCTCCGAGCACCGGCCGGCCATGGCTTCGTCTATGCTGTTGTCCACCACCTCGTAGACGAGATGGTGGAGGCCGGCCACGTTGGTGCTTCCTATGTACATGGCGGGCCGTCGCCTGACGGCGTCGAGCCCCTCCAGAACCTGGATGGTGCTTGCGTCGTACTCCTCAATCACTTCGCTCAAGACCGGATTCGCCCCCGATGACATAAATAACCCAGATTCATTTTATCACATTATATATAACGGTTTGCCTCGACTTAATCGGCAACCAGCGCCTGCAAGATTTCGATTTGACGCATTTTATTCGATGACCTAATATCCCTCGCCCCGGAAACCAGACAGGGACGGATCGACCGTCCGGCCAGCCCTTCGGGAAGGGACGGATACATCAGGCTGCCCCCACACTGGAAAAGACGAATTGACCTTCAAATACTTAGCCTTAACGCGCTCCTTTCGGTCCTACCAGGAAATGATCTCTGGTTCCCCAAAAGGCGGACGGGATCAAAGATCGCGAGCCTTTCGCCGGAGGCGTTGGAGAAGCTTTTGGGAGGGCCTGAGAAGAGCCGCCAAGGTCGGTTGAGCTAGACCGAGCCCTTTTCCGGGACGAACTTCGTCCCGTAGTAGATGATCCCTCGTTCCCCCTCTTTTCCCAGAATCCGAAAGACCGGTTTAACCCTCATGCCGATCTCGATCTCTTCGGGGCTGCAGATCACCTGGCCCGTCAGCCTCGGCCCCTCGTCAAGCTCGATGATGGCGAGGTTGTAAGGGGTCTGCCTCTTGAAGTCGTCGGTGGCGTTGTAGATGGTGGTGTAGGTAACCACCTTTCCCAGCCCTGAGAACTTGTACTCCTTCATCTTGGCGTCTCTGCGGCAGTTGGGGCAGATCGTCCGGGGCGGGTAGTAGCGCTCGTCGCAGTTCTCGCAGTGGGTCCCCACCAGGTTGTACCTCTGGGGTATATGTCTCCAGAATCTCGGCACTGTGGACAATTCGTCACCTCGACATGATGTGGACGAGGGCGGTGCCGCCGCACCCGCCGACGTTGTGGGTGAGGCCGACCTCGGCGCCGTCGACCTGCCGCTCTCCAGCCTCGCCCCGGAGCTGAAGGACCATCTCGTAGGCCTGCTTGATCCCGGTGGCGCCGACGGGATGGCCGCAGGCCTTCAGCCCTCCGGAGGTGTTGATGGGGATCTTTCCGCCGATGGCAGTCAGCCCTTCTTCGGTCGCCCTGCCGCCCTCACCCTTCTCGACGAACCCCAGATCCTCGATGGCCACGATCTCCCCTATGGTGAAGGCGTCGTGGACCTCGGCAAGGTCGATCTCTTTTGGCTCCAGACCCGCCTGGCCGAAAGCCTTCCTCGCGGCGTGTACCGAAGCGTCCAGGGTCGTGATCTCCCTCCGATCGTGGAGGGCGAGGGTGTCGCTCGCCTGGGCCGCCGCCAGGATCTTGACGGGGGCGTCGGAGTACTTGCTGGCCACCTCCGTCGGGGCCAGGACGACGGCGGCGGCGCCGTCGGTGATCGGCGAGCAGTCCAGAACCCGGAGGGGGTCGGCGACGAGGGGGGATTTCAGGACCTTATCGACGGTGATCTCCATCTGGTACTGAGATATCGGATTCATGCGGCCGTTGTGATGGTTCTTTACGGCGACCGCCGCAAGCTCTTCCCGGGTCGTCCCGAATCGGTGCATGTGAAGCCTTGCTATCATGGCGTAGAGGGCCGGAAAAGTCGCCCCGAAGAAGCACTCCCACTCCCGGTCGGCGGCGGCGGCCAGGGCGTCGGCGGCCACGCCGCCCGTGACGTCGGTCATCTTCTCGACCCCGGCGGCGATGACGACGTCCGAGTAGCCGCTGGCCACCGCCAGGACCGCCTGTCGGAGGGCGAGCCCTCCAGAGGCGCAGGCAGCTTCGACCCGGGTGCTGGGGACGTGAAGCCGGGAGAGGCCCGCGCAGTCGGATATCAGGGCGCCTATGTGCTCCTGCTCTATGAACCGACCGCCGCTCATGTTTCCGACGTAGAGGCCGTCGATCTCCTCCCCGACCACGTTCGCATCCTCGATGGCCTTGATGCCCGTCTCCACCACCAAATCCCGGAGGGAGTCGTCCCACCTCTCCCCAAACCGGGTGCAACCGGCCCCAATAATCGATACAGATCTCATGAATCTCACAGCCGAAGCTTTCCCTTGTGCTTCGCGTAAACCGCGTAGTCCAGATAGACGACGTCCTCGATGTAGTCTCTGACCCTGGGCGCCCTGTTCCGAATATCTTCTATCCCGTCGCATACCCTTATGCTGAAGGCGTCGCTCCCCGCCCCCGACCCGAAGCTCGCAAGAAATATCCTCTCACCGGGCCGGGCGACGTCCAGGGTCGCTGCAAGGCCTATGAGGCTCGACCCCGAGTAGGTGTTTCCTATCCAGGGGACGACGAGCCCCGGCTCGATCTGCTCCATAGAGAATCCGAGCTGCCGAGCCACCCTGACGGGAAACTTGCCGTTGGGCTGGTGGAAGACGGCGTAATCGTAGTCTTCGGGGATGGTCCTCATCTTCTTCAATAGGCCCCGGGTGGAGCTGGTCACGTGCTTGAAGTAGCCGGGCTCGCCGGTGAACCTCCCGCCGTGCTCCGGATAGGGCATCCCCTCCCTCCTCCAGAAGTCCGGAGTGTCGGTGGTGAAGGAGTAGAACCCCTCGATCTCTGCCGCCAGGTTCTCGCGGCCTATGACGTAGGCCGCGCCCCCCGCGGCCGCCGTATACTCGAGAGCGTCTCCGGGCGCACCCTGGCTGGTGTCGGTCCCGATGGCGAGACCGAGGTCGATGAGGTTTGCAGACACCAGGCCCAGGCAGGCCTGGACAGCCGCGGTCCCCGCCTTGCAGGCGAACTCGAAGTCCGCCGCAGTGAGCTCGTGGTCGACTCCGATCGCCTCGCCGACGATCGTACCCGTCGGCTTCACCGCATAGGGGTGGCTCTCTGACCCGGCATAAATCGCCTCTATCCTTGCCGGGTCGATGGACCCTCGCTTGAGGGCGTTTCGCGCCGCCTCGACGGCTATGGTCACCGAGTCCTCGTCGGAGTCGGGGACGGACTTCTCGAAGACGTTGAGGTTATTGGCCATGTCCTCCCTCTCGCCCCAGACCCGAGCGATCTCCTCGGCCTTTATCCTGTACCGGGGCACGTAGACCCCGTAGCTGACTATCCCCGCCAAAGTATCACCTGTCGCTCAGATTGTCCGCGAGATCCTCTGCCGAGATGGTGGTGGCGAGGAGGGGTATCCTCTCCAGCTCTGCGATCCTTCGAGCCACGCCGTCCACCTCTGAGGGGTCGACGCCCTGGAGTATCACGGCGCCGGGTTTGAGGTGGCTGACCCTCACCGCCACCATCGGCGACCTGCCGGATGAGACGCCAGTAAATATCAGGGCCCGAGAAGTGCTCCGGCCGTAAATCTTGGAAAACTGGTCGGGAAGAAGTTCCAGAATAGCCTTCAAACTGTCGATGATCGTATGACCGTAAATTTGGACTTCAACGTCACCGCAGACGACGCAGGCGCTGATCTGATCCACGAATTTGGAGAGCGAGATCGGCTCGTGGTACTCGCATATACAGCATACCCGTCCGAAGGACCCGCCGTCGCTGAGCATGATGCTGTAATTCCGAGCGGTGCTGCTCCCTCGAAGCTCGTCGATGGTCAGCAGAGCGTCGATGATCTTGCTGACGATCAGAATGCCGGGGGACCGTCTTCTGCCGCTTTCGTAATCGCTTATCACGGAGGGCGAGATTCCCAGGTGGGTTGAGAGCTCGGTCTGGGTTACGCCGAAATTTCTCCGCCACTTCTTCAGGGTCTCGCCGGGATTATGTGATAATGTTATCTCACCAGCCATCTTTTCTGCGAGCAATCCTCGAATATCAGAGATATCCCCCCCAGCAGACATGGGGGGGAGACAGGCCTGCCTAGAATATAAAGTTAACGAAGAGGAGTTCGTCATCTGACGAGATGATCGAGTTGCCGGAAAAACGAAATGCGCCGACCGGGATTCGAACCCGGGTTTTGGGCTTGCTCCGCGACACCTGCCGCTTGGAAGGCCCAAGTCATAACCACTGGACCATCGGCGCTCACCTTCTCCACCGCCTCGTCGAACTTAACGTTTTCGATCCGACGGGGGCCCCGAACGAGCGCGACCCTCCGGGACGCCTCCTTTCGGCTGGAGGATCAATCGGATGCGGTAGCACCAAAGAGATCTGAAGATGGCGATCCTAGGCCGACGTCCGGGTCGTCCTCCATGCCCAACCTCCCGCGACGGTTCGGATAGCTTGATATATCGAGGCGTCTTGGAAACTTCTGCTAAAGAGCTTCTTCCCGGGAGGAACTGGATCTTGAATTCGCTCGTAATCGCGATCTGGCTGATGCTGCCCGCATATCTGCCCAACAACTTCGCCGTCCTCTTCGGCGGCGGGAGGCCTCTGGACTTCGGCAGAAGGTTTCGGGACGGCCGCCGCATCCTCGGCGACGGCAAGACCTTTCGGGGCACGATCGCCGGGACCCTGGCCGGGGTGGCGATGGGCCTCGTCCTCAACGAGATCGCATCCGCGAGACCGGAACTCGGCCTTCCGGGCTTCGGCGTCGGCTACGAGCTTTTTTTCGTTCTAATCGCCCTCTCCCTCGGGGCGATGGCCGGAGACATCGTCTCCAGCTTCTTCAAGAGGAGGATGGGGATGGAGAGAGGGGCGGCCCTCTTCCTCGCCGACCAGCTGGACTTCGTCATCGGATGCTGGGCTCTTCTGCTGGTTCTCGCTCCCCGGTGGTTCTCCGAGAACTTCACCTCCGGGATTATATTCATCGTCCTGATCGTAACACCAATCCTCCACAGGGCTACGAACATAATCGGGTACAAGATCAAAGCTAAGAAGGAGCCGTGGTGAAGAAGATCGACCGGTTTTCATTGCAAACCCCGGTGTTTTCAGGTTGTAAACAGCTTTTATCCAGGATTCGATGGTTTTTTTTCTCGGAATCATCAGCTTATTTCGAGGGGAATACCCTTAAACTTCCGGAGATCCCTATTTTATAATTCAATCTTTGATTATTCATTTTTGTCCCGTTCAGACCCTCCAAACCCGAGACGAAAAAAGAAAAATGAGGGTAACATCGCAATTTCGAAAGCTTTATAAGTCCAGTAACCGATAGTCAGTACGTTACTCGCCAAATTTTTCATAGATTACTATGATTTGGCAAGAATTAAAAAGGAGGAGAGCAAATGGACATGGTTAGCATGGGGCTCCTGGCAGCTATGGGTGCCCTTGCGACAGTAGCCGGTGCAAGCGAGGACTTAGAGTCCGATGTGGGTTCTCAGAGCAACCCCAACTCGCAGGTCCAGTTGGCTGCTCAGGTGGGTCATCCCCACAGAATTTACAACAAAGCCATTTCTGGAGAGCCACCATCGAACGCTCTTTACGCCAGCCTTGCCGCAGTTACAGCTAGTGTCTTAATGTCCGGGTATGGCATGAACGCGTTCTTTGCGATCGCCATCGGCGCGGTCGTCGCTTCGATATTCAACGGCATCTATTCAGTTACCGCCTATATGGGCAGGAATACGAGCCAGGCGCGATTCAACCAGTACGTCTACCTGGACGTTCTGCGCACTCACACCACCGCCATCATGGCACATGCGTACATTACTGCCTTCTGCGTTGTCGGCATCTCCTACATCATGACAGCCCCGTGGCTTCCGATTCAGCATCCCTTCCCGATGCCCCTGGTGGCATTGATATGGGGTCTTGCCATCGGTGCCATCGGCTCGTCGACCGGAGACGTTCACTATGGAGGAGAGAGGGAGTTTCAGAACTACATATTCGGTGCGGGGCTCAACGCCGCCAACTCCGGTGACATAGTCACCAAGGCCGAGGCTGGCCTGAGAAGCTCCATCGACAACGTCTGGTTCTGTGCTCGGTTCGGAGGCCCAGTCACTGGTATGGCCTTCGGGTTGACCGTCTTCCTGGACAACTGGCGGACCACCATCTTCGATCCGGCCACCCAGGGATGGTATGCGGTGCTGACCGGGATAGTGATCGTCATTCTGTTCATCGTCTACAACAGAATCCTAGAGGTCAGAGCGAGAAAGAGGTACGGGCCCTATCCCGAATACAAGGGGGACATTGAGGCATGATTCCTCCGATTGACTCTAGCATGCTAGTGCACATAATTGAGATCGTCATTGGCGGGTTATTGGTGGGCATCGGCGTCCACTTCGTCCCTGTCGGTGGCGCTCCAGCTGCCATGGCCCAGGCCACCGGTGTGGGGACGGGCACAGTGCAGCTGGCTGCCGGCTCTGGCCTCACCGGCCTCTTGAGCGCCGGCCTGATGTTGAATTATACAGACAACATGTTTCTGGTGGTTATAAGTGGTGCCGTAGGCGCCATGATAATGATAGACGCCACCATGATCGTGGGCAACTGGGTCTACATCTATGGTGTTGGTACTCCTCTGGCATCTGCCAAGGCGAACTACGACCCGATAACCAAAGATTCCCAGGCACCTTACGTCGCCCCAGGGACCGTCGGCCAGGGGATACCCACCGTCTGCTTCGTCAGCGGAACCATCGGAGGTCTCCTCGGTGGAGCTGGTGGATCCCTGATCTACTACGTCCTCTATCAGATCAACCGGGACCCGGGGCTCTCAGCCTTCTTCGCCATCGGGATCTTCGTGGTGAACGCCGTCATCGCATCCTACAACATCCAGGGGACGATCGAAGGGTTCCACGACCCCAAGTTCAAGCGGGTTCCTCGGGCCTTCCAGGTCTGTTTGGTGGCATCGCTGATCATAGCAATATTTGCCGTGCTGATTTCGGGAGGTCACTGATATGAGCGTTGCAGCAGGTGGAGGAGAAGCGAAGATCGACAAGACGAAGCTGAATATGTACGGCCTCGGCGGTGGAATCCTCGGCATATACCTGGCCCACGTCCTGAATGACGTCACCGGGACTGCTTACTTCTCGTTCCTGGCGGGCCTCGGGGTCATCGCCGCAGTGGTGATGGGCGCCGACGCCACCCGGAGAGTTTGCAGCTACGGTATCGGCACGGGTGTCCCGTCCATCGGCCTGATGGCCATGGGGATGGGGCTTGTCGCGGCGATGTTCGGCCTCTCAATCGGAGGAGTTGCAGGCCCGATCATAGGGATCGCCGTCTCCATGGGGTTCGGATACTTCGTCGGCCTTCTCACTAACAAGATCATCAAGATGAACATCCCCGTCATGGAGGAGACTCTGATGACCCTGGGCGGCGCTGGTGCGATAGTTCTGATAGGCTTGGGCGTCATGGTATCCGGAGTGATCGACTATCCGATCATCATCGGAAACGTCATCGATACTGGATATATAGCGATAATCTTCATCGCCGGAAGCCTCGCCATATTGCACCCATTCAACGCGAACCTCGGGCCCGACGAGACCCAGGACAGAACCCTCATTCACGCCGTCTCGACGGGTGCCCTGGCGATGTTCGCCGCAGGTCTCGCGTCCCTATATACCATAGGCGCCGAGGGGATAATCTCGGTGATCATAGCCGCCATCGTCTGGATCGTCTTCTTCAAGCGGTACTTCGCGCTGGTCAAGAGGGACTCTGCTGGCGTCAAAGGGACCGGTCTTCTTCCTGAGGGAGGTCTGTAGATGGGAATTGTTAGAGCTGCTCCCTCTGATCTGCATCTGGTCTTCGACCCCCTCGAGGGGATGATCGCAGAGGAGAGGGATGACGTCGTCCAATTCGCTCTGGACCCGATAATGGCCCAGATCGATGAGATAAACAAGGTCGCCGACGACCTGGTGAACTCGCTCGACCCCCGGGCGCCCCTCCTGAACTCTTACAAGGGAAGAGAGGGCGCAAGCTACATGGCGGGGATTTATACCAACATCTGGTACGGGTTCATCATCGGCCTAGTCGTCGCCTTCGTGTACTTAATCTCCCATGGAGGTGTGTTCTAAATGGCCAACAAGAAGCCGACATCTGACCCCTGGCCCTGGCTCACCGGCGAGTACGTGGTGGGAAACCCCGAAAGCCCGGTGGCCGTCGTGACATGTGGGTCTCACCTGAACAACACACCCTTCCTGGATGCGGGTGCGGCCCTGGCGGGCCCCTGCAAGACAGAGAACATCGGCATCGAGAAGATGGTCGCCAACATCATCTCCAACCCCAACATCAGGTTTCTGGTAATAACCGGGATGGAGGTCAAGGGCCACATCACGGGCCAGGCGATCGAGGCTTTTGCAGCAAACGGGATCGATCAGGAAGGGAGGATCGTGGGGGCCACGGGAGCCATCCCCTTCATCCAGAACCTGACCCCCGACGCGATTGAGAGGTTCAAAGAGCAGGTCGAGACGATCAACATCATCGACACCGAGGATACCGGCACCATCGTCTCCAAGATCAAGGAGTGCATCTCCAAGGATCCGGGCGCCCTCGACGTGGAGCCCATGGCCGTGGAGATCTCCGAAGGTGGAGAGGAGGAGGAAGCTCACGGGCTTCGTCCCATGGCAGGGGAGATCGCCAACATCCGGGCGAGGATGAAGCAGATCGAAACTGCAATGACCAGCATGGGGATCCAGAACAAGCACGCTGCCGGCGTCTACGCCGGGAAGATCGAAGGGATCGCAGCGGGACTGACAATAGTTCTGATCCTCTTCGGGTTGATCCTCAGCATAGGAGGGATGTGAGATGGCAGATGAAGAGATGAAGACCGAAGAGGTCGCAGAAGTGGCGAAACCGATAACTGCCGACATCCCATACGGGAAGGGACTGCCCACCGTGTTGATGCCCTTCATGGGACCCTTTGACCAGATCACCGATAGCATCGTATACAAGGCACAGCTGGTGGCCAGAGATCAGAAGTTGAGTTCGGGCGTTAACGCCTCAATGCCCATCGGAGCCGTCGTAGGCTTCCTCTTCGCGATTCTGATGATTCTCTTGCCACTGTATTTATGACCTGAGGTGATACAGTTATGGCTCAAGATAATCGAGAGGTAGTACCCAGCGTCGTAGTCGATCAGGATCAGTACAGACAGGTCCTGGACCAGCTGGCCAAGATCGATGAGAAGATAGAGTTCGTGAGTTCGGAGATCGCCCAGAGGCAGGGCAAGAAGCTCGGCAGAGATATAGGCATCCTTTACGGGGTCTGTGGAGGATTAATATTAGTGCTGGCATACTATTTGCTGGCAGTTGTGTGAGGGTTTGATATGTTCAGGTTTGACAAGAAGCAAGAGGTATTCGAGTTCGGCAAGATCAAGGTGGGAGGTCAGCCCGGCGAGTACCCCACCGTCTGCATAGGCACGATGTTCTATTCCCGGCACAAGATAGTGACCGACGAGGACAAGGGTCTCTTCGACGTTGCCGCCGCGGAGAAGCTGTGGAAAGACCAGGAAGAGATGAGCGACACCACTGGTAACCCCTGTTTCAACCAGATCGTCGCCGAGACCGACGAGGCGATGACCAAGTATCTGGACTGGTTCGTCGATATATCCGATGCGCCCTTCCTGGTGGACTCCAGCGCCCCCAGCGTTCGTGGGTTCGGTGTCAAGTACGCCACCGAGATCGGCGTCGCCGACAGGGCGATCCACAACTCCATCAACGCCAGCATCACCCCCGAGGAGTTCCAGGCCGTCAAGGAGAGCGATCTCGACGCCGCCATCGTCCTCGCCTTCAACGCCCTCGACTCCACCACCAAGGGGAAGATGGACGTTCTGACGAAGGCTGCAGGAGGCGCAGAGAAGGGAATGCTCGACTACGCAAAGGAGGCGGGGATTACAAGGCCCCTCATCGACGTCGCTGCCATGCCCCTGGGCAACGGCTCCGGCGCCACCATCAGGGCAGGGATGGCCGTCAAGGCTCTTCTCGGACTGCCCGTCGGCGCAGGCTACCACAACGGCGCCTCCGCCTGGGACTGGATGAAGAAGTACAAGAAGGTAAACAGAGCTGCCTTCCCGCCGGTGGACATCGGATCGAACCTCGTGGCCGGGATTGTGGGAGCCGACTATTACCTCTACGGCCCCATCGAGAACGCCACCATCGTCTTCCCAGCAGCTGCCATGGTCGACATCATGTGCGCAGAGAGCGCAAAAGAGCTCGGCCTGGAAGTCCTGGACCCGAACCACCCCATCAACAAGCTGCTCTGAACCCCCCTCTTTTTTTCTTTTTTTTCCTTTTTGAGGCGATCTTCTTGCCGATTCGTGTAGAGATCAGGGCTGCCTTCGGCTCCGCCCGTTTTCGTTGCCAGCGCTGCGGGTCCTGCTGTCATCACCGCCGTCCCGATGAGTTCGACGACCTGGTACCTCCCGAGAGGCAGGCGGAGTTCGTGGAGAAGAGCAACCTGATCTACCTCACCGGAAAGGATATCGAGGCGATCAGCAGGAAGAGGGGCCTGGCCCCCGAAGAGTTCGTCGACACCCTCTACGAGGAGAAGAAGGGGTCGGTGAGGGTCGAGGAGGGCGGGGGAAAGGTGATCCTCGACCTGCCAGTGATGAAGTCAAGGGTTTCGGACGGAGCCTGCGTCTTCTTCGAGGAAGGAAGGGGCTGCACCATCTACCCGGTGCGGCCGACGGCCTGCCGTCTATTCCCCTTCGTCGTCGCGGAGAAGTCCGGTCCCTCGGGGGTGATCATTCTCGAGATCGGCTACAACCCCACCTGTCCCGGCATGGGGAAGGGGAAGGAGCCGGACAGAAAGAGACTGGAGAAGCTCGTCGGTGACCAGTTCGTCGAGAGGATGGAGGTGATAGGCCCAACAGTCCAGAGGCTGAGGATGGAGGGGAAGATCCTCCCCGACGCCCGCATCTACAGGACGATGCCTGGGAAGAGGAAACGGCCTATCTGATCCATCCCCATCTTCTCAACAGCCGTCTCTCGGCCCCCTTCTACGCTGGCTCTTAAATCTAGAATACGACCGTCCAGCCCTGTCTTGAAGCGTCCTCTTTCGTGTAGCTCGCGCCGTCGACCTTCAGCCCTTTTCCGTCCAATAGGCTTATGATCCCGCCCTGGTTTGATAGGACGACGTCTTCGCCCGAGAGTCCGACTTTGAGGACGTCGCCAGCTTTGATGGCGCCTTTGAGAGGGGACTTGTTCTTGTTCTTGTCGGCGAGGGCCCATCCGGCGAGGTCGATCGGATCGGGTGTCGTATTGAGGAGGAGGACGCTCTCGGAGCCCTGATCCGTGCCTTTCGGGTTTATCAGGGCCGCGATGATCCGGACGCTTCCGTCTCCGGTGGCCGGCGATTCGTCGATGCAGTGGCCCGCCGCATCGTCGGTGTGGAAGCACTGGGACTGGAAGGCGAGGAATATGGCAACCCATCGGACCTCGTCGGGGAGGTGGATTATCAGGCCGCCGTCCTGGTAGACGCCGTCATCCTTCTTCCAGCTCTCGGAGTTCCCCTGGTTCATGTGGATGTCGTGGATGCCGCTTCCCGGCTTGAAGCCGAAGTACGTGTCCCGCTTCTTCTCCGGTCCCCACCTCTGGCCGAAGGCGTAGACGGCGCTCGTCTCCATCCCGATCGCCCTCGCGATGTACTTGTGGATCAGCTCGTTGAGGTCGTTGTCGGGGCCGGGGACGTTGTAGGGGAGGGGTCTCATCCTGGATGGATTGAAGAGGTTTCCACGGATGTAGTCGAGGGCCATCCCGCCGGGCTTCGATTCCAGGCCGACGAAGCCGAAGGGGAGGGCTGCCAGCTCCTCGACGATGGGGTGGCTGAAGTCCTCGTCCACGTAGTAGAGGAGATCCGACGGCGGCTCGCTCGACTTGACGTTGATCGCAATCCGATGCCTGAGGTCGTCGTCGACGGCCAGAACCTGAAAGTGGGGGCTCTCCCCCACACCGTTCTTGCTCTCGATCGCCTTTGCTTTCAGAACGCCGTATCCTTCAAGGGGCATATTAACACCTCTTCTCTTGATCTTCCCTAAAAATAGTTTATGAGAGTTAAAACATTCCGTCCGATCCGTTCGATTTTCCGTCCGGCCGACCTTCAGCAAAGCCGGCTTAAAGGTCCCCCATTATTTTCTCTCCTCCAGATACCTCTCCAGCCTCGCGAGACCCTCATTGATCCGCTCCAGGGAGCTCGCGTAGGAGAACCGGAGGTACCCCTCGCCGTTGGCGCCGAAGTCGACGCCGGGGGTGACGCCGACGTGGGCCTTCTCCAGGATGTCGAAGGCGAGGCTGTAGGAGTCGGACGAGAGGTGGCGGGCATTGACGAAGACGTAGAAGGCGCCAGTCGGCTCGGTGGCGATCCCAAAGCCCAGCTCCCGGAGCCGCTGGATCATGAACCGCCGCCGCTCGTCGTAGGTCCGCCGCATCCGGGCGACGTCTTCGGCGGTCTTTTGGAGGGCTGCGATCCCCGCCCTCTGGACGACGGAGTTGGCGCAGATGAAGAGGTTCTGCTGCATCTTCTGGATCGGCCTGATGAACTTTTGCGGCGCGATCAGGTAGCCGAGGCGCAGGCCGGTCATGGCGTAGAGCTTTGAGAAGCCGTTGAGAACGATGGCGTCGTCTGTGAACTCCAAAATCGAGTGCTCCTTTCCAGCGTAGACGAGGCCGTGGTAGATCTCGTCGGATATGACCCGGACCCCCAGATCGGCGATCGCCCGCATCCTTCCAGCAGAGAGGACGATTCCCGTGGGGTTACTGGGCGAGTTGATGACGACGGCTTTGGTCTGATCAGTGATTCGCGAAGATATCGCCTCGGCCGAGAGCTGGAAGCCGTCGGCCTCGCTGACCGGAACGGGGACCGGGACGCCGCCCGCGAACCTGATGAAGTTAGGGTAACAGGCGTAGCCTGGGTCGGATAAGATCACCTCGTCGCCAGCCTCCAGGAGGGCGGAGAAGACGAGCATCATCGCCGGCGACGTCCCGGAGCAGACTACGATCTGGTCGGGCTCGACGGTGACGCCGTACCGCTCATTGTAGTGCTCGGCGATCGCCTCCCGCAGCTGAGGGTCGCCGAGGCTGTGGGTGTAGTGGGTGTGCCCCTCGACGAGGGCCCGTTTCACCGCCTCGCAGACGGGGGTGGGGAGGTCGAAGTCGGGCTCGCCCACCTCCAGGTGGACGATGTCGATCCCCTCCCTCTCCATCGCCCTTGCGCGCTCCAGAACGTCCATCACCAAAAAGGGGGTCATCTCCTCTGCTCGTCTCGAGATCATGTCGATGGGCTCCTAACCTGATACGAAAAGACGACGTCGATAAGGACGATAGACCTTTCGATTGAGCTATATACATATAGCTCAATCATATCGCGGTAGTGGGGGGAGCCTCGTCTCCAACGAGACCCGAAGTACCATCGCGATCGAGCCGAATATCAGATCGATGCATCCTATGGACGATCATCCTGGATCGGGGCCAAAATTACGCACCTCCCGCCAGGGATCTTTTGCCTTATTCAAGCAAAAATGTTGCAGTTCAATAAACTTATATGCAAGGAACAACAACCTGATACAACAGAGGTGCTGCGATGATGAAGATCAGGGTTGTCAGTTCCAAGAAGGAGATCGACGAGTTGAACAGAAACGAGCAGATGATACACTTGGCCTTCAGGGCTTCAAATACCGACATCTTCAGGCTCCTTCAGGCCTGCCCGCGACTGCGGGCGATACAGGTCCCATCATCCTATTACAAAACCATGTCCCATGCGGGGCAGATGTTTCTGGAGATGCAGGGCGTCGAGATCATAGAAGGAGACGTATGGGGGCACCGGAAGGACATCGACGAATACTACACCGTCAATGACAAGGTGATTGAAAGGATTAACAACCTTCAGTCGGAAGGTGTAAACGTCGACGAGATTGCAGGCAGAGTCTCGCGGGAATCGAAGCTCTCCCCTGCCATGGTCAAGTACATGGTAAAACAGGCAACTTGAACGTTAAAGAAGCGCATCCGACCGCTGCCAGCGGAGAGAAACGCGTTCCGCGTAAACGGCAGGAGGTTAATCGTATTCGATTACGTTCATAATTTGGGAGGGCGGTTATAATGATGAAGATAAGGATAGTAAGCTCCAAAGATGACATAAACGGCATTGCGAGGGGCGATCGCACTGTTCATCTGGCCTACAGGGCCTCCAGCACCGATATGTTCAAACTTCTACAGTCCAGCCCCAGGCTCAGGGCGGTACAGGTCCCACCATCGTACTACAAGAATATGCCCGAAACCGCTCGGATCTTCCTCGATACTCAGGGAGTTGAGATCATCGAGGGTGACGTCTGGGGTCACAGGAAGGACATCGACGAGTATTACGTAATCAACGACGATGTCATCGAAAAGATAGAAAAACTCCAGTCCGATGGACTGAACGTTGACGAGATCTCATCCAGAGTCTCCTGGGAGTCGAAGCTCTCACCGGGAATGGTCAACTACATCATCAGGCAGTCTGCTTGATTTCCAGCTCGACCAAAAGCCCCGGGTCCGCCCGACCTGAGGAAGGCCCGGCGACCCGCACTCCAAAACCAATCCATTTGTTATTCTGCCTATAGATCCCCTTCGTCGATAGCTTCCAGCATCTCCACCATCCGGTCCAGAACCTCGGGGACACCCTCACCGCTCAATGTGGACATGGTCATCTCGGCGCCCTCGTAAGAGGAGAGGTCTGCCTTGTTTGCCACCACCAGCACCGGAAGATGAAGCCAGCTCTTGATATCAGTCAGAAGTTTAAGCTGGTCGGCGAGGGTGAAGCCGCAGTACTCGCTCGGGTCCAGGATGAAGAGGACGGCGCCCCGAAGGTGACGGAGGGCGGCGATCGCCTGAAGCTCGATCTCGTTTCTCATGGAGAGGGGCCTATCGAGGAGTCCCGGTGTGTCCACCACCTGGTACCTCTGATGATGGCGGGTGAAGTGGCCAACACCCACCCCTTTCGTAGTGAAGGGGTAGGTCGCGATCTCCGGCCTCGCCCCGGTGACGGCGGTCATGAAGCTCGACTTGCCGACGTTCGGGTATCCAGCGACGATGACAGTGGGGAGGTCCGGATCGACCGAGGGCATCTTCCTCAGCTTCTGGCGGGCATCGTTCAGGAAGAGCAGGTCGGGCTCTATCGACTTCATCACCGAGGCCATCCTGCCGAAGGCGGCCCGCCTCAGGGCCGGCTTGTCTGCCGTCCCTCTCATCCTCGTCAGGTGATCTCTGGTGATGGCCCGGATCTGAGAGCCGGCCCAGGATACCCTGGAGAGGTGAACCCTCATCTCGTCCACCCCCACGGCAGCGTCGGCGAGGTCGTGGTAGAAGGGCGGGATGTTCATGAAGGAGGGGTACTTTCGCACCAGGTTTGTCAGGTTGTCGGATAGGATGTTTCCAGCGGTCATGAGCATCGCCTCGTCCTTCTTCTGGCCCGTTGCCGCCCTCTTTGACCGTCTGAAGGCCCGATCCACCAGCTCCTGGGATGTGGGGACGGTTGGAAGCCTTTCGAACATAACCGCCATGGACGTTCCTTCCAGGAGATAAACTTTGAGTCCCAGGGGAGAGGCAAAACTCATCGAATAAAATGTTTGCGGAACATTTATATAAGATGGCCCCGAACAGGCTGAGGTGAGGTGACCTGTTGAAGAGGTTGGGCACCACCCATCATTTCGTCCAGAAAAAGTTGATTGTGCGCACAGAGGCGTCGAGCGGCGCAAAAGATACGGAACTTCCGAAGATCAATTCTGTCGTCGTAGATCAGAAGAAAACGAAGATCGGTCGGGTTTTTGACATATTCGGTCCGACGGATCGGCCCTACATCGTCGTCAAACCTTATCGGAACGTCGATGGGGCGGTTCACCTGGGGAAAAAACTCTATTTCGAGGAGCGCGGGTTTGGTGGAAGAAATAGAAAAGATTAGGGAGATCGAACGGTCTGAGAAGGAGAAGATCCAGGAGAAGATCAAGCTCAGGCGAGAGAAGGAGAAGGTAGACGAGTTTGAGAAGTTCATCGTCGAATGTCCCGAGTGCGGAAGCCACGCCCTGGTCCACGACTACGAGCGGGCGGAGCTCGTCTGCAGCGACTGCGGTCTCGTCATCGACGAGAACTTCATCGACCAGGGTCCAGAGTGGAGGGCCTTCGACCACGACCAGAGGATGAAAAGGTCGAGGGTGGGAGCCCCCATGACATACACCATCCACGACAAGGGCCTGTCGACGATGATAGACTGGAGGAACCGGGACTCCTACGGCAAGACCATCTCCTCAAAGAACAGGGCTCAGCTGTACCGTCTCCGAAAATGGCAGAGGCGGATTCGGGTCAGCAACGCCACCGAGAGGAACCTCGCCTTCGCCCTCTCCGAGCTCGACCGGATGGCCTCGGCCCTGGGCCTCTCTCGAAACGTCAGGGAGACGGCTGCTGTGATCTACAGGAAGGCCGTCGACAAGAACCTGATCAGAGGAAGGTCCATCGAGGGCGTCGCCGCCGCGGCCCTCTACGCCGCCTGCAGGCAGTGCAACGTCCCGAGGACCTTAGACGAGATCGCAGAGGTCTCGAGAGTATCGAGAAAGGAGATCGGGAGGACCTATCGGTTCGTTTCGAGGGAGCTGGCCCTGAAGTTGATGCCCACAAGCCCCATCGACTACATACCTCGTTTCTGCTCCGGGCTCAGCCTCAAGGGCGAGGTCCAGGCGAAGGGGATAGAGATCCTCCGCCAGGCTGCAGAGAAGGAGCTGACCAGCGGCCGGGGGCCCACCGGGGTGGCGGCTGCGGCGATCTACATCGCCTCGATCCTCTGCGGCGACCGGAGGACCCAGCGAGAGGTGGCGGACGTCGCCGGGGTGACGGAGGTCACCATCCGGAACCGCTACAAGGAGCTGGCCGAGGAGCTGGGGATAGAGATCATCCTCTGAATTGCTCGACGACCATGGACCTGGCGAGGGCGCTAGCCGCCTCCGCCCGGGCCGCCTCTCTTTTCCAGACGTTTGATAACCTTTCCCGAGCCATCCTCATGGAGTAGGGCTCGATCGTCCACTCGACCCCCTGATATCCCACGTCCATCAGGATCAGGCCTTCGGCCGGTGCGGCGACGACGCCCTGGTTGGTTTCAGAGTCTAGGATGGCTCCAACCCAGGCGAGGTCCCGTTTGCCTGAGCCCACCATCTCCAGGACGGTCGCGATCTTTCTCACCATGTTCCAGAGAAAGCCGTCGGCCCGCACCTCCACAACAATCGTCTCGCCCTTCTCTGACAGTTCGAGCTTCATAAGATTTCGGGTGGTGGACCTGATCTTCTCCGATGAGAGGTTCCGGAAATCGTGGATTCCGAGAAGCATTCCGGCCGCTTGCCGCATCAGGTCGAGGTCGAGGCCGTCGTTGGGAAGAAAGTACCTGTACTCGCGCCAGAGGGCGGCGTGGCGCGCGCTGAAGTTCTCGGGAACATTGGCCCAGGCCCAGGCCCAGACGTCCGGAGGAAGCTTGCTGTTTACGACCCTGGGGACAGCGAGGCTCGCCTTCCTCGGATCGACGTAGAAGTCGATCACCTGGCCGAGGGCGGAGACGCCCCGGTCGGTCCTCCCGGCGTAGCAGAAGCTCCCGTCGTTTATGGCCAGGGATCGGAGGGCTTTCCTTACGACGGACTGGACGGTCAGGACGTCGGGCTGGAGCTGGAAGCCGTGGTATCCGCCGCCGAGGTAGCCGAGCTTGAAGGCGACTTTCATGATATCGGAGATGAAGATCAGACGATCCGGGGACAATTGCCCCGGATCAGATCTCCCTCGGGTCGGTGATCTCGCCGGTGATGGCTCCGGCGGCTGCAGTCGCCGGAGAGCAGAGGTAGACCCGAGCTTTGGGGCTTCCCTGCCTTCCCTGGAAGTTTCGGTTCGAGGTTGAGAGGGAGACCTCGCCGTCGCCGAGGAGGCCGAAGCTTCCACCCATGCAGGGGCCGCAGCATGGAGACTCGACCGTCGCTCCCGCCTCCATGAACTGCTCGACGAGGCCGGCCCTGAGGACCTTCATGTACTCGGTCCTGCTGGCGGGGATCACCACCATTCGCACCCCCCGGGCCAGGGGCTCGCCTTTCATCACCTCGGCGGCGAGGGCGAGGTCCTCGAACCTCCCGTTGGTGCAGGAGCCGAGGAAGACCTGGTCGATCTTCGTTCCCGCCAGCTCGCTTGCCGCCACCACGTTGTCGACGTTGTGGGGGACGGCCACCTGGGGAGAAAGGTCGGAGACGTCCCAGACCCGTTCCTCAAATGTTGCGTCCTCGTCGCCGTGGAGGACTGTCTTCTCGTCGAACCCATCGACCCGTTCTCTGATGTAGCTGTAGGTCGTATCGTCAGGGTCGACGAGGCCGGCCTTCCCGCCCATCTCGATCGCCATGTTGGTCATGGTCATCCTCTCGGGGACCGACATCTTGGAGACCGCCGATCCCGCAAACTCGCAGGCCTTGTACGTTGCGCCGTCGGCGCCGATGTCGCCGATCATCCTCAGGACGACGTCCTTTGAGGTGACGAGCCGGGAGAGCCGACCTTCTGCCCTGAGCCGGAGGGTCTCGGGGACCATGAACCAGAGCTTCCCGGTGGCGAAGACCGAGGCCATGTCGGTGCTCCCGATGCCGGTCGAGAACGCGCCGAGAGCGCCGTAGGTGCAGGTGTGGGAATCGGAGCCGACGACGAGGTCGCCGGGGAGGGTGTGCCCCTTCTCCGGCATCACCTGGTGGCAGACCCCCTCGAAGATGTCGTAGTTAAGAATCCCCTGCGAGGCAGCGAACTTTCGGAGCATGATGTGATTAGCGGCTGCCGCGAGGCTGTCTGCCGGGACCTGATGGTCGAAGAGTATCACTATCTTGGAGGGGTCCCAGACAGTCGCGTCCTCGCCTGCGATCTCGTAAAACCCCTTCACCGCCAGGGGGCCGGTGATGTCGTGGACCATGGCCCGATCTATGTCGGCCATGACGAACTCGCCAGCTTTCACCTCCTTCTTCGAGGCTCGAGAGAAGATCTTCTCAGAGAGGGTATAACCAGCCATGGCCAGGGAGATCTCCGCCAAAATAGATAAAGCTTGACCTCTGCTGGGATAGAAAGATAAAAATCGTCTTCTGTAAAGTTTCATGTCATAGACGAAAGAGTTATGAAGGCTTCAAGTTATGATTTAGATCCAACTGTATCATTAAGTATCGAGAGGTTATGATGAACGAAGCCATTCCTGCAAATCCTAAAGTGATTAAAGAGGCGCTGGAGCTATCCGAGACTATACGTAAGGATATCGAAATGGGAGAAATACCTTTGTCGGGTATTGCATTGAGAACCAAACGGCTTGCGGATATTCTAAAGGATACCGTTTATCAGAAGATCTTTGACTATGAAGTGAATGGCTACCCAACAACTCCTGACGGAATTAATCAGGATGTTTGGGAGTGTGCTGTTATAGCTAATAGGATTTATCAAAAAAAGGACGATAAAACAAGTGAAGTAAAGAACTATGCACACATCAAATCAATAGAGGAACTTGAAGCAATACTACAGGTATATCGGCCTGCAAACACTTGGATATCCCATGGAATAGGTTTCTCGAATCCGATATATACCTCATCAGAGTTAGACGAGATGCAAAAGCTCCTTTCAAACAGAAAAAGATTTATTTATGATTATATATCTCAGAAATATTACGAACTTAAATTTTCATATTTGGCTGAAGACGCATTTTCTCGAATACGGGAATCGGTTGATAAATCAATTGGTTCGTTAGTTCCTATGGGCGATCAAAGGATTAAATCTATTTATAAAAATTTACGATCTGATAACCCCGAAGACTGGTCAATGGCAGTACACGGTTGTAGAAGGGTTCTCACCGCTTTGGCGGATGCTGCATTTCCACCGCAGACCGAGCCTAGGCATAAAAACGTAAATGGTAAAGAAATAAAAATCAAACTGGGACCAGATGAATATAAAAATAGACTTATTTGTTTTGTGGAGGATCACAGCAATTCAGAACGGTTCAAGGAGTTAGTAGGATCTCACTTAGAATTCCTAGAAAATCGACTTGAAAGTGTTATCGAAGCTGCAAATAAGGGTACTCATTCGATAATAATTAGTCGTGAAGAGGCAGATCGTTATGTGGTGTACACATATATGATCGTCGGAGATATCCTCACTCTGTGGAAGGGAAAACAACATACTCTAGAAAATTAAAGTTAGAACTGCGCATCGCTGCAAGCTGCGAGATGCTCAACTTGAATTAAAAACCGCCAACCTGCGCACCCCAAAACCCTTAAATAAAGCCCCCATCATTACTACAATGCACAATTGAGTACATCAAAACTCATCATTTCTGGAGGGTTGACTTCTGCAAACGAAAATTCTGCTGGATGAAGAGGAGATGCCCAAGCGGTGGTACAACGTCGCCGCCGACCTTTTGACGCCCCTGGACCCGCCCCTGAACCCCCAGACGGGAAAGCCCCTGGTCCCAAGCGACCTGGCGGCGATCTTCCCGATGGAGCTGATAAAGCAGGAGGCAAGCACCGAGCGGTGGATCGACATCCCCGACGAGGTCCGGGAGATCCTCAAGCTCTGGAGGCCGACCCCCCTCTTCCGGGCCCACCGGCTTGAGGCGCACCTCAAGACCCCGGCGAAGATCTACTACAAGTACGAGGGGGTCAGCCCCGCCGGGAGCCACAAGCCGAACACCGCCATCGCCCAGGCCTACTACAACATGAAGGCCGGGATCGAACGGATCGCCACCGAGACCGGCGCCGGCCAGTGGGGCTCGGCCCTCTCCATGGCCACGAACTTCTTCGACCTGGAATGCAGGGTCTACATGGTGAGGGCGTCCTTCGACCAAAAACCCTACAGGAAGAGCATCATGCAGGTCTGGGGCGCCGAGTGCGTCGCAAGCCCCAGCGAGCTGACCAACTCCGGCCGAGCGATCTTAAAAGAGCACCCCGACACCGGCGGAAGCCTTGGGATCGCCATCTCCGAGGCCGTGGAAGACGCCGCCACCCACGACAACACCAACTACGCTTTGGGGTCGGTCTTAAACCACGTCCTCCTCCACCAGACCGTCGAGGGTCAGGAGCTGAAAAAGCAGATGGCGATCGTCGACGACTACCCCGACGTCATCTACGGCTGCGTCGGCGGAGGCTCCAACTTCCCCGGCATGTGCTTCCCCTTCGTCCCCGACAAACTGAAGGAGAATAAGGAGATCAGGATGGTCGCCTGCGAGCCTGCAGCCTGCCCCACCCTGACCAAAGGCCTCTACGCCTACGACTTCGGCGACACCGCTCGCCTCACCCCCCTCCTCAAGATGTACACCCTCGGCCACGACTTCATCCCGCCCTCGATCCACGCTGGCGGCCTCCGGTACCACGGCGACGCCCCGCTCCTCTGCAACCTCGTCCACGACAATGTGATCGAGGCGATGTCCTTCCACCAGAACGAGGTCTTCAAGGCCGCCGTCACCTTCGCCCGGACCGAGGGGATCGTTCCGGCCCCCGAGTCGTCCCACGCCATAAAGCCCGCCATCGACGACGCCATCGCCTGCAAGAAGACCGGCGAAGAGAAGACGATCGTCATCTCCCTCAGCGGCCACGGCCACTTCGACCTCTCCAGCTACGACGCCTACTTCGCAGGAAACCTGGTGGACTACGAGTACCCGGCGGAGCTGGTGAAGCAGTCCCTGGCGAAGATCCCCAAATTCTGAACTCCGAAAGGGACTAGGGAGGGGGGAGGAGACTGAAGAAGGTGGGGTTTCTCGTCAACCCCGTCGCCGGGATGGGTGGAGCCGTCGGCCTCAAGGGTACCGACGGCCTCGCCAACGAGGCGATCCGGCGGGGCGCCGTCCCGGTCTCTCCCCGCAGGGCCGAGTCGGCTCTGAAAGAGATCGGAGCCGTCAATGCAATTTTTTTGACCGCCAGCGGCGAGATGGGCGAGTCTCTCCTCGAAAAATCCGGCCATCGGTACCAGGTCGTCTTCGAAGCTCAGGAGAAATCGAGCTTTGAGGACACCAGGAGGGCCTGCCGATCTTTCCTCGAAGAGGGCGTCGACCTGATCGTCTTCTGCGGCGGCGACGGGACCGCCCGGGACGTCTCGGAGGTGACGGGATCGAAGGTCCCCATCATCGGCATCCCCGCAGGCGTCAAGATGCACTCGGGGGTCTTCGCCATCAGCCCCCAGGCGGCAGGCGATCTGATTCGAGAATTTCTCAGAAGCGACCTCAAGACGCGAGAGACGGAGATCGTCGACGTCGACGAGGAGAAGTACAGGTCGGGGACCCTCGACACCAAGATCTACGGGGTCGCCGTCGTCCCCTACAAGCCGGCCCTGGTCCAGGAGAGAAAACAGATATACTCCGCGGGCTCCGAGGAGGAGTTCAAAGAAGAGATCGCGATCTTCGCCTCGGAGTTCATGCGGGACGGCTCAGCCTACATCCTGGGGGCCGGGACCACCACCGCCAAGATCGCTGAAGTCCTCGGCGTTGAGAAGACCCTACTCGGGGTCGACGTGGTGAAAGACGGCAAAGTGATCTGCCGCGACGCCTCTGAACGCGACCTCCTCCGAGTCATCGACTTGGTGGGGAATACGAAGATCATAGTCAGCCCCATCGGCGCTCAGGGATTCGTCCTGGGGAGGGGAAGCCAGCAGATAAGCCCCACGGTTCTCCGGAAGGCCGGCCCCGAAAATATCATCATCGTCGCCACCCCTCACAAGCTGAAGGAGACGGACCGCCTTTTGGTCGACACCGGCGACGTCGATCTCGACGAGACCATCTCGGGAAGAAAGCAAGTGATCTCTGGCTACAGGATCGCCCAGCTCAAAGAGGTAGTCGCCTCATCGAACGTTTAATTTAAAATCGAAAAATAGAAGTTGAGCGAACCTGAGTCCCGACTTTGCGGGACCCACGTCCCCTCTTGCCCTCACTCCAGCGAGTTCCAGAGGGCGATCAGATGATCGCCGTAC
>JAXGJB010000034.1:0-32661 GCA_040770465.1 Methanothrix sp.
GCAAAATAGATGACAGGCCTGTATTGATCTGTTTTATTCATCTCTTTCACCTATGCCCTTCGTCCGCGAATGTGAAAGCACCTGGAGGCGTCGGAACGCATCGGAGAAGCCCTCCTCGGGGTGGATTTCTCGGGGCCGCAGCTGAAGATCCCCGCTCGCCTAAATGCACCTCACACAAATGCAACTCACCCGCAACTCCAATTTTATCTGTGGCCGTGGTCAATATAATCCTCATCGATTTTACAATACCCGTCACCGCGTAGCCATTGATGTATTTAAATGTTATGATTGACTAGATCGCTTAAACGTTATTGAGCCCAACATGGCCACCTCATTTATAATTATTTCATTCAGGAAAAGATGAAAAGGATAGGGATGAGGGCTCCATGGCCGCCCAGCGCTCCATCCACCTCCTCTTCTGATCAGGCGATTCTGTCACCGGCGGTAGGGCCGGAGTTCGCCTCGTAGATCTCCTCGACCTTGAAGATCACAGCCCGCCTCATGTTGAGGTCCGGCCTTCGGGCCCGGACCGACTCGGCCATCTCCTCGAAGATCGGCCCCTCGTCCGCGAAGGTCACCGACCCCTTGATCTGGTAGGACCTTCTGGGGTCCTTGTTCCAGCAGACGACCGAGGCCTGGGGGTTCTCAGCCAGGTTCGTCGCGGTCTTGTTGAAGAAGTTGTCCGCAAAGACCAGGGTCTCGTCGTCTCTTATCTTCAAGATCCCCATGAAGACGACGTTCGGCTTTCCGTCGGAGGAGGCGGTCGCGAAGGGAATGGGCCACTGCTTCTCCAGGGTCTCTCTCACCAGAGGGGGCATATTCACCATATGATCATCACCACCAGCTTTACTGGCTGCAGTTTATTTATCCCTTGCTCTTTGGGCGCACTTAATGAAGTGACTGGGAAACTCCCGATAGGAGG
This sequence comes from Methanothrix sp., assembly GCA_040770465.1. GTDB lineage: Archaea > Halobacteriota > Methanosarcinia > Methanotrichales > Methanotrichaceae > Methanocrinis. Next base: position 923 of record JAXGJB010000034.1, read on the forward strand.
CTGCATGAAAGTGGTTGTAGGAGGCGACCAGGTTCCCCTCGACGATCCCGTCCATGCCGTTCTCGATCCCGGTCCCACGCCGGAGCCGGATGGCGTACTCGACCTTCGATCCGGCGTCGTCGTCAATGACCAGCTCCGAGTGGTGAAACTCGTGGCCGAGGAAGGTTGCGCCCCGAGGCCCCATGGAGCATTCGCGAAGAAACTCGCCCTCTGTGTAGCTGACGATCCTGCGGCTTCCCCTTCTGGTCTTTGCCGGGACGAGGCCGACGGCCGGACGGGACTCGCCATCCCAATCGATCTCCTCGCAGAGGTACATCAGCCCCCCGCACTCGGCGAATATGGGGATGTCGTCCTCGTGGGCTCGCCTTATGGAGGCGATCATCGATCGGTTCTCCGATAGCTCCTTCGCGTAAAGTTCGGGGTACCCGCCGCCGATGTAAAGGCCGTCAACCTCCGGGAGGGCGGTATCGTGGATCGGGCTCACCGGGACCACCTCAGCTCCGGCAAGCTCGATGAGCTCGATGTTCTCCCGATAGTAGAAGTTGAAGGCCTCGTCCAGGGCGACGCCGATCCTGACCCCATCGCCCTCGCCATTCGGCCTGTAGAGGTCGGGCTCTGGCGGCTCCAGGGGCGCGGCCTCGGCGGCGATCTCCAGGATCCGGTCGATCTCCAGGCCGTCCTCCACCACCTTTTGGATCTTATCGAGCCTCTCCGCAAACCCTGGGTACCTCCTCTCCCCTTCCAGCATCGGGACCAGCCCCAGGTGGCGCATCGAGAGGTGCATCGACTCGTCTCTCGGGATCACCCCGACGACCTCGACCCCGGCATGGTCCCGGATCGCCGAGATCGCCTTCTTCGCGTGCCGCTCGCCCCCGACCTTGTTGAGGATCACTCCTCTTATGTCCACGGCGGGGTCGAAGTCGACGTACCCCTTGACGAGAGCCGCGGCGCTCCGGGTGATGGACCGCGCGTCCACCACCAGGATGACGGGCGCCTTCAACATCTTGGCGATCTGGGCTGTGCTGCCGCGGTCGCCGTCGTACCCCTCGTAGAGACCCCGGACCCCCTCGATGACGGCGACGTCCGCCCCCTCGGCGGCGTGGGCGTAGACCTCCCGGATCGTCTTCTCGGGCATCAGGTGGCCGTCGAGGTTTCTGCACCATCGGCCGGTGATCCCCGTATGGTAGCTGGGGTCGATGTAGTCGAGGGCGACCTTGTAGGACTGGACCGATAGGCCCCTTCCCCGGAGGGCCGAGAGGAGCCCCGCCACGATCGTCGTCTTGCCGCTGGAGCTTCGATCCCCGGCGAGGAGGACTCTGGGCAGGTCGGCGATCGCGCTCATATGAGGGACAGCTCCCGGAGCCTCTCGTCGTCGATGGGCACGGGGTGCTTCGGCATCGAGTCCCCGGCGACGTGCTCCGCCAGCTTTCGGTAGACCGAGGCGATATCCGAGTCGGGCGCCCCCTCGATCACCGAGATCCCTCTCCTCTCGCACATCTGGACGATGGGGTCTTTCGGGATGAAGGCGACCATCTCGCTTCCGATCTCCCGAGCGAACTTCTCGACGATCTCCCTCTCGCCAGAGGCCTCTCTGGAGTTGCATATGACCCCTGCCAGCGGCGTTTTCAGCCTCTTCAACCCCCGGCAGATGTTGTTTGCGGCGTAGATCGGCATGTACTCTCCCGAGGTTATGATGTAGGCCTCGGTGACAAGCCCCTTTCTTATGGGGGCGGAGAAGCCGCCGCAGACGATGTCGCCCGGCACGTCGTAGAGGGTGAGGTCGATCTCGTCGAGGACCTTTGAGACCTTCCTCAGAAACTCGATGGCGACGATGATCCCCCGTCCTGCGCAGCCTACGCCCGGCTCGGGACCCCCGACCTCGATGCACTTGACGCCGCCGTACCCCTCGAAGACGACGTCCTCCTCGGCGATCTCCCCCCCGGCCCGTATCAGGTCCATCATCGTCGGGATCCTCCGTCCGACGAGGGTTATCGTCGAGTCGCTCTTGGGATCGCAGCCCACCATCAGCACCCGAAGCCCTTTCTCGGCGCAGGCCGCCGCGACGTTTGAGGCGGTGCAGGACTTTCCTATCCCCCCTTTGCCGTATATCGCAACATGCTTAACCTGGGACATGTTCTATCTCCAGAACGCCCAGAGCTTCGCCATGGGATATACAGGTTATCCAAGTTGGTGTTACTGAACCTTGGGAAGTCCGGAGAAGATGAGATCGAATTTCGCGGGTATGAAGTCGGGAGTAGCGGCTGAGAGATCCGTAGCAGAGGGGGTGGTGAGAAGGGCCGTCGGCATTCTGGCGATCCTGGCGATCCTTGTCCTTCTGGCCAATGCCATGGGGGCCAGGGGCCAGGTGCCGGAGGCTCTGGTCCGGGGCTCCTTCTCCGATGGGAACGGGAGCTGGAACGCCGAGACCTTCGGCTGGTTCTACTACGACCTGGACGAGGGGACCGGCGGCGAGAGGCTCACCATCGAGGCGGAAGATAGAGAGGTGAAAGAGGGTCACCTCGTCTATTCGAGCGAGGTCTGGACCGAGGAGTTCGACTTCGACGAGTGGGGCCGCTATGAGGCTGTGGCCTTCCTGGGGAAGAGGTACCTTGCAGGCTACCCCGATAGCAACTTCACCGACGCCGTCTCCGCCCTGGAGGACGGCGAGCTCTGGGAGGTTCTCATCGACTCCGATGCCGCCCTGACCGCCACCACCGAGGAGCCGTTGTTCTTGCTTGCTGGATACTCGATCGAGGTGGGTGGAGTCTCTTCCGACGGAAATGAGGCCTATCTGATCCTGAAGAAATTCGGAATCGAGGTGGACCGGGCCGTGGTGAGGGCCGGCGACACCTACGTCTACGAGGCGGAAGGCGGCGAAGACGGAGATGACGACTTTCCCTTAATCCTGGTCCACGTCAGCGCGGCGATGGAGGGCTCAAATAGGGACATCGTCGACTTCAACGGGATCTTCCAGGTTCAGGACTTACCCACCTACAGGCTCGAGGCGGGCGACATCTTCGGCCTGATGGAGGTGGCGACGCTATCCGAGAGAAAGATCGAGCTTGAGAACGCTGAGGATCTGGTCCTTCGGAGGGACAGCACCATCGTTCTTCTCGGCAATCTGATGCTGAGGGTGAGAGATACTTCATCGCTGGTCTATTATCCGCAGGGAGCCATCACCGAGTACGGCGTCTACGAGATAAGGGGAACAGTGTACAGTGAGAACTCGAACGTTCCGATCAGCACGGCAACCGGAGAATTTGTCGGATATGCCCAGGCTCGATGGAACTATGAGAACTTCACTGGTTTTTATTTCGACGATGATAAAAAATTAGGTTTTGAGCCGCTAATAATTCACAGAACCGATGGCAGGTTTATAAGAACAGCCCGTAGTGACGGTGGGAGATTAGTTGAGGGCGCAGAGTACGCGGGCTATGTCCAATACGTGGATTTTGAGTTTGATCCTTGGGGAAGCTACCAGGCGTTGTGTTTCCTCGGACAACCATGGTTTGTTGGTTACGGACCGGGCGCCAAGTTGGATGTAGAAGAGAAGAGTATGCTGGAGCAGAACCAGATCGGCCTCGTTCTCATAGATACAGATCAGAGAGACAGAGCTGTGGCGGGAGAGGTCTATTTTCTGGGGGAGGGATATACCCTCTACATCCGCGACGTAGTAAAAGACGACGTCGAAAAAGATGAGATCTTCATCGAGTTGAGTAAGAACAATCAATTGGTGGACTCCGCTGTAGTCGAATCGAACTCCACATATATCTACAAGAGGGACGTGGGTGATGTCAAAGATCTGCCCATAATCGCTCTCCATGTAGAAAGCGTCTACAGTGACAGGGATGATCAGTTCGCCATAATTGATGGGCTATTTCAGATATCAGACAGCCAGTATCTAACAATCGAGTATGGAGATGAACTTGGTGAATTGACAATCTATAATATCAATCCAGACTTAGGAGTTTTTTTGGCCAATTATGGGGAGATTTCCCTGAGGCGCGATTCCACAGTTGCCATCCTGCCGGGCATGAGCATAAAAGTAGCCGACAACGACACACTGAGATATTACATCTACGTGAACGAGTATGTTCTGCCCACTCCTGAAATAATCGATGTTTACCTCCCCGGAGAGCCAGTCCCGTCGGTCGGGAAGGCCAACTTCTCGGTCTTCGTTCTCGGAGGGAATATTGTCAGCATCACCGCAGAGACCGTCGACTCTCAGGGCAGAAGAATGGTACTTGGAGACCTGACGGCTTCAGGGGTAGGGAAAGAAAACCAGTGGCTTTATTCATGGCAGTGGAATGCCACTGTCCCGGCCCTCAGCGATGACAGGACCATCCTCCCTGTGTTGGATCTCCAGGGAGGTGTTCTACAAGTCAACAACACCACGGAACCGGTCCAGGTGTTGGTGGGCTTCGATGGAGCCGGACGGATCGATCTCATCCAGGGCACTGCAGGTGAGATTTACTACATATCCCCCGACGAATATGAAACGCTGGGGGCTTCCTTGAGTTACGTGGAGATGGCCTCCAATGAGACGCTGCGAAAAAGGTACATTAAGGTCGAGCCCGGAGTTAGCGAAATCGAGTTCTTCCAAATTGTTGATGGCACCGCCATCCTTGACAATACGAGCCATAAGCTCTGGTACTCCTCCCAGGGGATCGAGCCTCACCTGATCAGTGTCGGAGCCCCACCGGGAAGGTACGAAATCAGGCTTCAAGTAGAAAACCCAACGGGTAGCGTTTCGAGGAACGGTCTTTACTTCTACGTCTCGGGGCCGGATCTGCGGTCTGTCGCCGTCGGGTCGGCGACGGTTGCCGTCGACGAGAGGTTCACCCTCCCCCTGAAGATCCCGGCGTCCGAGAACGAGACGATGGTGACCCTCGTCTTCGATCCCGACCGCCTCAGCTTTGAGGGGATCGATAGCGTCGAGTGCGATATCGAGCAGGATCTTTCAGAAAAGGGAGAGATCGCCCTCGCCATCCCAGCAAACTGCACGGCAATCAACCTCACCTTCCTGGCCGATGGAGATGAGGGACCGTCCGATGTGGAGATCGTGGAGCTTGTGGGGATCGAGGTCGACGAGGTCGTGAACGGGACCGTAAACGTCACCGTGACCCAGCGGTCGGAGGGTCGGGCCCCCGCCCCTGGGGCGGCATTCGCCCTGCTGGTGGTGGGGCTAGCCTTCTTCCTCGCGGGGCGGCGGAGGATGTGTGGCTGAGCTTCTCCGCCAGAGATCCGCTCTTTTCGTCTCTGCCGCGAAGCCGTTGCCAACTCGTCTATCCTTTAGGTTGGGGATGAAGTGGACACTCGCCCGTTTTTCGTTCTCCTTTAAATCGATAACACATTAGTGACTGTTCATGGAATCTGGGCAACAAAGACTTGACTATTTCTGAATTCCGGAAAGCTGCGCGCTGTTTGATATTATCTGCATGGGGTGTATTCATAATTCATTTTTTGCATTCATATTTGCATCTGCCATTTTTATCGAATTCGCACGCCACTTTTTTCATGTTTTCCATATGATATATCTTTATCTTATCTTCATTTAGCACATCTGGATCGATTATTATGAATGAATTGGTACATGACTCCCCTGCTTCGTCCTTTACCCATGAACCACAATTATATACATCTAATTGAGATGCAGAATCTGTTATTCTCCCAGCTTTATGGGTATGACCAAATATATAAGACTGAATTTTATCGCCACAATTCCCTTGGTCTACCATCAAGTTCAGATATGTGTAGCCTTTCATCTCAATGCAGACATCGTTTGCAACGATTTCAGGCAGAACATTATCAACGGTCTTATTGCGCATGCTGCTAATTGTACCGGTGAGGATTCCTGGGAGGATTATGCTTATCATCTTGGGCAATAGAAGAGCTACAATCCCAGAAAATAAGGCGAATAGACCTACAGGGCTTAGACTATCGGCCGGATTTAAATCACCCAAATTATTATCTGGTAGTATTAAATACAATCCTGCCTGAGCAAGGAATACTATTATAGCGATAATTGCATGCCATCTTTTATTGTATGTCCTCCAAATAAAATCTCTCGCCGTTCTTACTACGTCATCAAGCTTAGAATAATACAATAAAGAATATACTGAAGAAAGGTTCGCTTCGAGATCCTGATAAATCTCCTCTGAGGATATACATTTTGATAATAATCTCTCATGTATCTTCGATTTTGATAAAAACTTTGAGAGAAGTTTGATAATTCGAGCTAGTAATTTCTTTGATTGGCGTTGTTCTTTTGTGTTGTAATGGCCGTGATCAAAGTACACCATGCCTATATTTTCAAATTTCTTTTTATAATGTGGGTAGAAAAATTTTACATCATCCAGTCCGATGTCGATATCTATCTCTTCAGTCATTATATAAGATTTATTGTCCTCTCCACATTTTTGTTTGTCGCCGTCACCTTCTTCATTCTGGATGCCCTCGTCCTCATTTTCATCGCTATTCTTTCCTTCAATAATCTTATTATATCGCTCCTTTGTATTTATTGCCCAGCGGATCTCTTGCAAGAAATGATCGTGGTTTCCTAATACATATATAAGTTCTGCACCTTCATCTTGATGTTCTCTTACATAATTTGTCAATCTTTCAAAGAATTTTATATCATCTGCGTTATCCCAGGCGTATTTGAATTCCACTCTCCACAAATCAAAAATATCACCTAGCAAGATGATTGTCTTTGGCTTGATTTCATCTTTAATCAGGTCCAATAGATTGATCAAATCCGCTAAATTCGTCTCTTCTTTTTCTGTAGGATCATGGACGACTCCAAAATGGGTATCTGATAAAACCACAGCTCGATTTGTACAGGTTCCGTCGCCCATCTTCCATCTCACCAATATATAGTAGTTTTTTTTACTAATTAAACTTTTCGTCTCATAGAATTTTCATCATTATGTTTAGATGGAATAGATTCCAACAAACGGATTACTGCAGGATATTTTCGGGAGAAAAACACTATAGAACTAGCTGAAGCAATCGTGGTTAGAAATCCCAAATTCAAAGTCTTCCCTCTCAATAAAAATAAGCTATATGGATGAAGAGAACCGGGAGACAACCCGCCAAAAGACGGGATCTGCCCCTCAGATCCTCAGACCCCTGCCCAGCCCCGCCGGTCGGGCGAGGTTACGGAAATACCGGATTGAGGTTGAGCAGGAGGGTCGAACCGGAAGATGGAACCGGCTGAACTCTCGATTAACATTCACTCCAGGGGCCACTCGCCGACGGCCGAGTCGACCTCCTCCATCAGCCGGATCGTCTCTTTGAGGGCGACGATCATCTTCTGGTAGGCGGTGAGGTCGTCGTAGGAGAGCTGCCTTCCCCGCCGATCTTTCAGCCACTTGTCGCAGACCTGATAGCCGCCGACCTGAAACTCCCAGACCTCGGGAGGTACGCCCTCGAAGTGCTGGCTTTTGTTGATGTAGACCCGCCCGGCCTCAAGAACCGCGCCGTCGCCAGCTTTCGATCCCGGCTCGACCTCCCCCGGCGCGAAATACTTTGGATACCCCTTCTCCACCCGATTGTCTCCGACGACGGGATAGCGGGTGATGGTCTTTGCCAGGAGCGGCGATTCGAGGAGGTGGAGCCCCACCAGCTCGCCGCCGAGCTTCACCAGCTTTCGGAACTTCTCACGATCCGACGTCAGAGGCACCCTTGGGAAGTCGATCTTCAGAAACTCGGCGTACCTCTCCCGATAGCTCGGCGAGTGGAAGACGGCGTAGATGTAGTCGAAGACGTCCTCCGGCCCGAAGGTCGCCTCCAGGTCTCCCCTTCCGTCGGGGACGAATTCGAGGCCGAGCTTTTCGGCGAAGTCGGCGACGAACTCGGGGCTGAGGTTCGGGACGCGACCATCTTTTCCCGGTGTCCAGTCGGTGCTGGTGAGGGATTTTTGGCGGGAGGAATTTTCGGCGGGGGTGGGGTAGAGGTAGAGTGGACGAAGCGTATCTATCGTCTTTAAGGATACTGCCACATGGTCTATAATTTCTCTGGACGCGATGACATGTTGCCAAGGTTGTTTAGTCTCAACTCTCCGTGGCAAAATAAGCCCTAAGTTCTCACCTACCAACATGTGGCGCATAACTCGCTGTTGTGGTTGCCCGATATATCCACGAGATTTGCCCGTGTAATATGTAAAACGCGTATCAAAAGGGCGATATAATATTGGTACAATATTATATCGATCAGGCCCACTCGTCTGAAGATCTTCTTGTGCACGATGTACTTTCCAGTCTCTTGCGTCTTGTCTCAAATCATATTTCCTTCTCGCGTCTTCTGTAGGAAGTGATGCAAAATCTTGTACAGTTCTCCAAACATCTTCTTGCGACCATCTTACGGTCAAACTATCTCTAGCAGTTACAATACCCACAGATTTTTCTAGGAATATATCGATGATCTTGGGTATATTTTGATATTCATCATCCAAACTGCCGTCTCGTGGTGTGAAAAAATAGAAGGGAGTTTGAGGGGTCGCCAGTTTCCATGTTGTGCTATCGATATCAATGTTAAATAGAGTTTCGTATTTCTTATCTCTTGTACCCCATAGCTCTGCATGATAAACTTTAGCTAGACCAGATTTTTCTAATTGTTTAACAAAAATTCCGATAGCTACGCCCTGCTGAATGTCGAAAACATTCTCATCTTTAGAGCCATCGGGAGCGCGCTCTTTCTTCTTTGCGTTCCCATGAAGATCCAAGATATAAATCTCGCTGAAAGCTTCCATCAACTGTTGGCGCATACCTCTAAAGGTTGGATTATCCAAGTAGCCGTGATTCGTAATGAATCCGATTACACCGGCGCCCGTCTCCTGAATACGCCATTGTGCCCAGCGAACGAACTTAACATAGTCATCATGTAGCCATTTTTGCTGAATTTCTTGCAGACGTTTGCCATCCGCCATCTGATAGCTTGAGATAAGTTCTCTGACCCATTTTCCTTTATTTGCCGAATGACCGGAGTAAGGCGGATTTCCCAGCACCACCATAATCGGCTTGTCTCGCTTCACAACCGAGGCCGACTGGGCTTCTTGGCCGATCGCCTCGTACCCCCAGAGGTTCTTCCAGGGGTTCTCGGCCTCTTCGAGGGTGTTGGTGAGGTAGACCCCGAGCCTCTCGTCGCTTTTGAAGTCGTAGACCCAAGTATCTCTCTCGGCCTCGGGGAGGTCCTGGCCCGCCAGCTCCATCCCCAGCTTGAAGTGGGCGACGGCGTAAGGCGCCATCAGAAGCTCAAAGCCGAAGATCCTGGGGAGGAGGTGGTCTCTCACGTAGGCCGACCAGAACCCGGCGTTCCCGTGTTCCATGAAATCCCGCCGGATGTGGTCGATGACCGCGTAGAGGAAGGTCCCGGTCCCGCAGGCGGGGTCGAGGATCAGGACTTTGGGGCTCGTCTTCTTCTTCCTCTCGGGAAGCTTTGATGGGTCCGGTCTCCCGTAACGGTCCAGAACCGGCGCCTCCTCCTCGTACTCGACGACCGAGGAGTCCATAAGCCCTCCGCCGAGGCCGAAGTGAGTCTTGAGGATCGAGTCGACGGACCGGACGATGTAAGAGACGACAGGCTCGGGGGTGTAATAGACGCCCCGCCTCTCCCGGAGGGCGGGGTCGTAGGCGGCGAGGAAGGTCTCGTAGAAGTGGACGACGGGATCCTCCTGCTTCGTCCTCTTCCCGAAGTCTGCGAGGACTGAGTCGAGGTCGGTGTGGTCGAGGATACCGACGACGTCGTCGACGTAGCCGACGTAAGGCTCGTCGTCGAGGGCGGTCCCGGTGATCGTCTCGAAGAGCTGGCGGAGGAAGGGGTTCGTCCTCGGGATCTCCCGCGCCGCCCCGAGGCGGCGGAAGGGCTCGGGGCCGGCGTGGTTACACCTGGCGGCGAAGAGGCCGTAGACGATCGTCTGAGAGTACATGTCCGCGAACTCGGCGGTCTTCTCCGGCAGGTCCAGGTCGGGGATCAGAACCTCGGCGAAGGCCCGCCGGAGGTTGCCGAGGTGGTCTGAGGCCAGCTCCTCCTCGAAGGCCCTGACCACAGCGTCCCGGATCAGGTGGGCGAGCCTCGCCAGCCGCTCGGATAATTCCCGCGAGGAGGTGATGGGGGCAGGGGTCTGGTCGAGGAAATTCTCGAATAGCCGGGCGAGATCCGCCTCGCCCTTCTTCTCCGAGACGATCTTGCCGTCCCTCGTGAGCCGCGCCAGGCGGGCGCTCTCCCGAAGCTCGCCCCGGCGGTACCAGCGAAACTCCAGGTAGTCGGTGAGGACCAGGTTCTCCAGGGATCGCAGGTAGCGATCCAGCTGCTCGGACCTCTCGGCCTCGTCCAGGGACTTTCCGACATCCTTCGCCTCGATGTACCCGACCGATAGGTCGCTCCGCTTGACGACGTAGTCGGGGGCTCCGCAGTCGACGTGCTTCGGCTCGTTGATGGCGGTGATGTCGGGGGCGAAGGACTCCACCAGACCCTTCAGCGCCGCCCGGTGGGTATGCTCGGTCGCCTCTCCGGTCCCAAACTCCCGCTTGACCAGTGCCAGGTACGTCTTCAGGTCGCCCATGTATTCATCGCCGCCGGACTTCGCCCCAAATCAAAAATCATAAAATCCGACGAGATATAAGTGGCTTTGCTCGCCTCCCCGAATGCACCATTTCAGGATAATTATATACCTCTTAAGAGCCAAAGTTGGAGCTGATGTAGAGCATAGAAGAGCTGATGGAAAAGCTCCCCCCAGACCTCCAACAGGAGGTGAGGGATTTCGCCCGGTTCCTGGTGGAGAAGAAGGCGAAGCCGAAACGGAGAAAGCTCCGTCTTATCTGGGCGGGGGCTCAGAGAGTTCCCGATCAGTATTCATCACTCGACATTCAAAAGAAATCCCTCGAATGCTGGGGCGACTGACCCAACCCATCCAGACCTCGCTTTTGACGATTTAGTCCTCTCTTCAATCCCCAGACCTCGATCCAGCCTCGACACCCCCAACCCGAGGCCGACGGGATCCATCCCAGACCTGGGGAGGGACGCCCTCGGAGGTCTGAGTTTCTGCTCAGGCTACATTTTAGCTTTATTGATGTATATATCAATTGAATAAGTCATATATTTCAGCTTATAATATCATTAAACTAAAACATATTAATTTAAAAATATTATATATGGCAGATTTACAGAATGCCAAGGATCAGTCGCAATATAAAAAATTTTTTTATTTATACTATAATTTATAGGTTATATTTAGGATTTTTAGATATTTTCCGCCCATAATCTATAAATATGAATAATATCAAAATGGAAGTTTACCGTCAACGGAGGCGTAGGTTTATGGCATTAATGGACCAGATATTTCAAGCGTTTGGACCCTTTGGTCCAAATCTCGTTGGAGCGGTCGTCGTTCTGATAGCGGGATGGCTCATCGCTCTGATCGTCTCCCGCATAGTCGGGAAGGCGCTCCAGAAGACCGGCCTGGATAAAAAGATAGCAGCTAAAGTTCTCGGAGATGAAAAGGCCCAGTCGATCGAACCGCACCGCTGGATCTCGAAGATAATCTACTATGTGCTCTTATTCTTCGTATTGATCGCCTTCTTCCAGATCCTGGGGCTGACACTGGTAGCCCAGCCGCTGAACCAGCTCTTGAACATCGTCTTCGCATACATACCCAAGCTCTTTGCTGCCCTGGTGCTGGCGATAGTGGCATGGGTCGTTGCTACGGTGCTGAAGAAGCTGGTCCTCCGGGTCCTCACGGCCGCAAAGGTCGACCAGAGCCTGGGCGCCAGAGCGGGCCTGGAGAAGGCGGAGATGCCCTTGAGCCAGACGGCGGCGGAGATCGTCTTCTTCCTGGTGCTCCTGCTGTTTTTGCCCCTGATCCTGAACGCTCTTGATCTGGCTGGACTTCTGGTGCCCCTGGAGCTCATGATCGGCAAGATCCTCGGGTATATACCCCACCTCTTTGCCGCCGCGATCATCCTCCTCATCGGATGGTTCATAGCCAGAATTATTCAAAAGATAGTTACAAGCCTCCTCCTCGCCGTGGGGACCGAGCGGCTCAGCGAAAGGATCGGCCTGTCCAGGGTCCTCGGCAAGGTGGGCCTATCAGGTCTGATCGGCCTGGTGGTGTACATCCTCATCCTCATCCCGGTCCTGATCGCCGCCCTCGATGCCCTGGCCATAGACGCCATCACCGTCCCCGTCTCCAACATGCTGAACCAGATTCTGGGGATACTGCCGGCCTTATTCGGGGCGGCTCTGGTCCTGGCCGTCGCATATGTCCTGGGGAGGGTGATCGCCGAGCTGGTGGTCAAGCTCCTGGAGGGGATGGGATTCGACTCCATGCCCAAGTGGTTGGGGTGCTCCTGGGAGCCTGCTGAAGGGGCAAAGACGCCCTCGCAGATCGTGGGCTACTTCGTCCTGGCATCGATAATGCTCTTCGCCCTGATCGAGGCCTCCCAGATCCTCAAGTTCGCGCTCCTGGCCGAGATCATCTACGAGTTCACCGTCTTCGCCGGCCACGTCATGATGGGGCTGATCATCTTCGCCATCGGGGTCTATCTCGCAAACCTCGCCTACAAGGCGGTGATTGGGAGCGGCATGACCTCGGCAAAGCTGGCCGCCAACGCCGCAAGATTGTCGATCCTGGTCTTCGCCGGCGCCATGGCCCTGAGGCAGATGGGGCTCGCCAACGAGATCATCAACCTGGCCTTCGGCCTGTTGCTGGGAGCGATAGCTGTGGCCGTAGCCTTGGCCTTCGGCCTCGGCGGAAGGGAGATCGCCGCAGAAGAGATCAGGAAGTGGTTGGAGTCGATGAGGTAGTCGGACTCCACCAAATCATTTTCTTTTATTATTTATTTTGCCATCATGAGGGTTTTTTATGTCAGATCCCCAGCCCTCGGTCCAGCCCCGCCGCCCGCGCGAGGTTGACAGCCTCGGCGTACTCCCGAAGGGTGATGGGCCTTGAGAGTTCCGGATAATTTCGGGCCTTGTAGCATGGGCGGTACTGGGCCATGACGTTCAGGTACGTCTCCGGCGAGACCTCCTCAGCGAGGAACCGCATCACCTCAGCCGTCCCCGCCAGCCCCTCGGGGAGGACAAGGTGGCGGACGAGAAGCCCCCGGACGGCGACCCCTCCATCGTCGATCTCAAGAGGCCCCACCTGCCGGTGCATCTCTCGGATCGCAGCCTTCATCACCCTCGTGTAGTCGGGGGCGTCCGAGTACTTCATCGCTGCATCGTCGCTCCCGTACTTGGCGTCGGGCATGTAGATATCGCAGATCCCGTCCAAGAGCCGGAGGGTCTCGACGGAGTCGTACCCGCCGGAGTTGTAGACCAGGGGGACTGAGAGGCCCATCTCCGCCGCCTCGACGAGAGCCTCCAGGATCTGGGGCGCGAAGTGGGTGGGGGTGACGAAGTTGATGTTGTGGCAGCCGGCGTCCTCCTGGAGGCTGATCATCATCTCGGCGAGCTTCGCGGGTCTGACCTCCTTTCCCTCGCCTAGCTGGCTGATCTCGTAGTTCTGGCAGAAGACGCAGGCGAGGTTACAGCCGGTCATGAAGATGGTCCCCGATCCGTGGGCGCCCACCAGGGGCGGCTCCTCGCCGAAGTGGGGGGTGAAGCTCGAAACCCGAGCGAGCCAGCCGCTCCGGCAGTATCCCTCCTCGCCAGCCAGTCTATTGACGCCGCAAGCTCGGGGGCATAAGTCGCAGCTTTCAAGCCTGTCGAGGGCGATCTCAGCCCTCTCCCGCAGCGTCTCCGGGGGCATCTGGTTGTAGCTCGCCAAGGGACATCACCTCAAAAATGGGATCGTGAAACTACTTCATCTCTGATGGTAAATACTTTTGGCGGTGGCCCTTCGTCGGCTCCAAAGATCTCGACCCTGATGTTGAATCCGAGAGAGACAGGCACCGCCCTCCGACCGAAACCTAAGACGACTGAAAAGAGGGGAACAAGGTATAGGGATCAGATCCCCATCCCCTCTTTCATCAGATAAAATATCTCGGTGTTGTCGATCCGTCCTCTGCTGAACTTCTCGGCTCCGGGGCCGCTGGCCATGAGGGGGACGTCGACGGCCGTATGAGTCGACATCCCCGTCGGCGTGAGGTTATATCCCTCTCCGGGAACGAAGGCGAGGCCGCTGGCGAAGACGGGATCTCCCGCGGAATAGTCGTCGAAATCCACGGACCCGAGGACCAGCCCGCCCGCCTCATGGTCCGCGGTCACCACCACCAAGGTGTCGCCGGACCGGTCGGCGTAGTCGAGGGCCACCTTCACCGCCTCGTCGAAGGCCAGGGTCTCTGCGGTGGTGTTCTCGTAGGACCTTATGTGGCAGGCGTGGTCGATCGTCCCGCCCTCCACCATGAGGAAGAAGCCGTCGTCGTCCCGAGAGAGGACCTCGATGGCCTTCTCGGTCATCTCCGAGAGGCTGGGCTGGGGATCTATCTCGTTTTTCCTCCTCTGCTCGAAATAGAGATGAGAGGTGCCGAATAGCCCCAGAAGCTTCTCCGTCTCTTCAGGATCGATCTCCATAAGCTCGGTCCGGTTGTAGACGAAGACGTACCCGAGATCCTGGGCCTCTCGCAGTAGGTTCTGGTCGTCGTCCCGAGAGCCCGCCCCTCCGAGGGGGTCGGTCTCGTTCATGCCGACGAAGTAGCTGAGGCCGCCGCCCAGGGCTACATCGGCGCCGCTGGCCAGAAGCTGCTCTGCGATGCGGTTCTCATTGTCCCTGTGGTTGACGTGAGCGTAGAACGATGCGGGGGTGGCGTGGGTTATCCTCATGTTGGTGACGATCCCCGTCGCCTTCCCGTCGGCCTCGGCCAGCTCCAGGATGGTGGTGAGGTTCTCGCCATCCTGCACCCCGAAGATGGCGGTTTCATCCTGGCCGATTATCCCGTTGTTCGTCTTGTGGCCGGTGGCAAGGACGGTCCCGGCGGCAGCAGAGTCGGTTACAAAGCTGTCGGCAGAGGTGGTGGAGGAGTATCCCGCATACTCCATCCCGTCCATGTAAAGCTCCGCGTCCATGTAGTTGGAGAGGTTCTCGTCCGCCTTAGCCCACCGGGCAGCGGTCATCTGCGCGAATCCCATCCCATCTCCTATCAGAAGGATCACGCTTCTGGCCTCATCTGGCGCTGAACCGTTTTCGGTCTCCGAGGCGATCCCGTACAGAGAGAACGAAACTAAGAGAAGGATCAAGACTCCGGCGACCTTATGCAGCCTATCCATATTTTTCACCTCAATGTATTTAGTGAATAGTTAGTTAATCATGGGTTAAAATACTTTGTATTGGTTGCTGAAGGTCGCATGGGGAGGTGCCCAAGATGCAGGAGGCCAATCAGGTCCGATACTCGTCGAAATTGGAAGTGAGACTCGATGCTAGCGATACGACCTCTTCTTCAGCATCATAATTTCACTCCGACCTGCTAGTCTCGAAACTTCAGGGATATAAGGCAGCAGCTCGCTCGGGAAACCCCATCAAAGGCGGTATACAAGAATGATTAGAAATTCTGATCCGTCATATGTGATAACTCAGAACACTTGTACCACAGTAATCCAGATCGAGAGATGATCATGAAGATGAGACCGCTTAAAAGAGAGGAGTTCGAAGGCCTCTTCGAAGAGAAGATCCTGGAGAGAGGACGAAGGTACTTCGAAGAGGGTCGGGTGGACGACCCCATCATCGTCGACGGCGTCGTCCTGGCGAAGGTTCACGGCACCGCCACCTACAGCATCGAGGTCGACCCTGAAAGGATGATCTTTCGCTGCACCTGCCCCTACTTCGACAGCTACGACAACTGCAAACACCAGGCGGCCCTCCTCTATCGGCTCGCCGAAGATCCCGAGGTTGAGTCCCTCGACGAGACGTTCAGAATCCTCGAAAAGAAGTCCAAGAAGGGACTCGTCGCCCTTCTGAAGAGCATCATGCGAGCCGAGCCGAAGTTCAGATCCCTCCTGACCGGAGACCTCGGGGATCTCAATAGAGAGGTTCTAGGGCTGAAAGACGGGTTCCTCGATACAGACCCCGACCTGTTCGTGGAGAAGGTAGCCTCCATGAGACGGCTGATCATGCTCTTCAAAAAGCCGGAATCCCTGAAGCTCCTGAAGGACCTCTTCGTCGAGCTATACCACATGTACTATGACTTCGGGGGCGTCGAGTTTCTGGAAGACGAGATGTGCCTGATTCTGGAGACGATAGCGCCCGAGCTGGAGGAGATGGACGAGGGGACTCGCGATGAAGTTATGAGAGAGATCCGGGCGATTTACGGAAAGGACGATTCGGTCCTGAAGAGCTTCATGTACGAGCCGGTGGAGGAGTATCTGTAGCTGAAGAGAGCTAAAGGAGGGCTGTCGATCTGATGCCCTTGTGGGCTGGCCGCTCCTGAATCACCCCTGCTATCCTTATGCTGGAGCACAATCCACAATTTTATGCAATTGTGACGTTGAAACGGATTGTAACAAGGATAATAAAATCGGAGGAGGGCATCACCGTGATGCCCTCTTCGTCTGGCCCAATTGTCCAGATATCCTCCTAGTCGAACTTTATGGCTCTATCGTAGACGATCTCCGAGTAAGATGGCCCGGTCTTTGTAGCCTCTTCCAGGTAGCTTCTCCAGGCTACAAAGAGCGGCTGATCGAGCTCTATACCGTAAGCTCCAACTCCGTAGGGGACCTCATAGCAGAATGGATCGCCATCGCAGTTCCTGGCAAACTTGTAGACGTATAGGTACTTCGCATCGGGATTGTCGGGTAGGTATTCATCGGCGCTTCCATTGAAATCCTCATCTGTAATCGCTTTGACGCCATTGAATATATCCGCTCCGTAGAGGGCGAAGTTCGAGTACATGGCCTTCCCCGTAGCCACATGGTTGACCCCATAAACGATTATGAATTCATTGGTATCGTTGCCCAAAGTAATTGCAGGGTCGCGCAAGAAATCATAGTATTGCGACGTGTCAGGGAAAGGAGGTGTCGGCGAAGAGACCGTTTGATTCGCTGACCATAGATAGCAGCAGTCGTTGTCAGGGCCCAGAGCATCGATTCCTCTCAGAATAGCATCGCACCCCGATTGAGTGGCTATACTGGTTGGAAGCTCTGTGGCATTCAGTCCGCTGTATTTGTCGAGGATCGCAATCCTCAGCTCTTCTAGGTCGTCCAGAAGATCAAACTCGGTCGTCCCCGTCCCACGGACTCTTAGCTCTGGATAATCGTATGGATCCGGTTCCGCGGATTCGTTGGGAGTAATCCTGAGAAGAACTGCCGGTATGTTACTGCGGTAGTCGTCGCCCGCTTGCACATCCTTGTATAGGGCGGGACGAATCAGCATGAGAAACATATCTGAGCTCTCCTCTGAGCCCAGATTCAGCATGGAAGAGGGCAACACCTGAGTGTTAAATATATCGGCCGAATACCCCGCTGATTGGGCAGCAGCCAGGATTCGTTGATAGATTCCTCTGTCGGCCGTAGCCACTATTACAGTAGTTTGATTGAACGGATCTCCAGCCGACCCATTGGGCGTTCCAACAGTGTTGATAACCAGATTGTTTACCGTATCTCCAAGGGGGGCAAAGATCCATCGAGCCTCATTTCCGTACGTCCTGGACAACAAATAATGATCGAAACTATAGTATCTACACTCAGGTGGCGTTCTTCCTACGAAAACAACGGCTTCATCTGGACCAATATCCCAAAAAGCGGATGTATCTTGAGGCATTCCAAGCGCCTGAGTTATTCTAGAGAATAGTTCAGGTACCTCATGGCCGGGAGCCGCCGGAACAAAATACGTCAAGTATTTCGTGCTGGGATTGTTTCCATATGCAGATGGCAGCACGCCTAAATCGCATAATTTGATCAGATCCAGATATCCTATCCTGCCTTCTTGCACAGTGAACCCATCTTGTGACAAGGCTTGCTTAAACGCCTCCACGTCTCCAATATCTACATTATCTGCAAAGCTGGTTCCTATCAACACGGCGAATCCGACTACGAGCAGCATATAACCTCGCATATACAAAATCCTCCGCCCCATATCTTTCCGACCCAATCTATTAAAAACTTTCTGAGTATTGAAGAAACCTCACCGAAGAATCAAGTCCTGGCGGGCTATTATCGCTGGTTGAAAATGAGTTTAAATATCTGATGTATTTATTATAAAAACGAACTTTGATTGAATCGAGCCAGAGTTTTTAAAAGATGGCTTATTCGGCGCCCAACAACCAGTATCATCAAACTCAATTGACGAGATGTCACGGGACCAGTTCCAGAAAGCTAACTGCAAGTCACTTCAACAGCTGACTCCTTTTTATGATCCTGTTAAGAGCCGTTGGCCCCCATGCTTGTTAGTGCTAAAAATCGGCATCTTGAGGGGGCATTCAGTACAGCTGATGAATCACAAAAAAACGGCTAAGGGATCAGAGGAACCTGATCCCCTTCGGCATCTCGCCGAACCGCTTCCGGAACGCCTCGGGCCAGTTCTCGGGGTCGAGCCCCTTCTGGCCGAGGAATGCCGACGCCCACCGCTCCAGGCCTACGCCGGAACAGCCGCTCCAGAGCTGCTCGCCGGACTGGGCCTTGACGTTGAAGCCCCGGGGGTACTTGTCGCCGTTGATGGAGAGGTTCTGAAACTCGATCCAGGCGCCGCTGTAGGGAAGCAGGGCCTCGTAGTCGACGGTCCCGGCTCCTGTCATCTCGGAGAGGCCGGTCTTCCCCTCCTGGGCCATGAACCAGGGGGTCACCCACGCCATCCGCCACCGCAGCTCCAGGATCTCCTCGAAGATCCTCTTGTAGCAGTCCTTCAGCCTTTCTGCCTCCTCCTTCACCTGATCCTGGGTCCCCATCCAGACGATCTCGATCCGATGGAACTCGTCGACCCTCTCGATCCCGTGGATCCCGCCGCTCTCGTACCGGTGGCTCGTCCCGGACCGGTCGAAGATCCTTATCGGCAGATCCTCGTTGGGGAGGGTCCTCCCCTGGAAGAAGACCCAGGATGGGGGACACTGGGCGTAGCACATCCCGCCGATGGGGTTGTCGATCTTCTCTTTGACAAGCTCCACGGGAACCTCGCGGGTCACCTTGTAGTGGTCCATCACCTCTTCCCAGAACTCGGGGTCCCGGGTCTTGGGTGGACAGACGTAGTAGATCTCAGGGTAGACGCCGAGGGCGTGGCCGCTCTTCTTCCAGACGTCCCAGGTGACGAGCTTCGGAAAGATCATCTCCCGGTATCCCAGTGCCTCGATAATCTCCTCGAGGACGATCCTCTCGAAGGCCCGGAATAGGTGGGTCCCCTCGGGACCGTAGATCCACTGGCCGCGGCTCGCGCCGTGCTTGATCCAGCCCCGACCGACCATCTCCTCGGTGGGGTCGCCCTCGAACTTCGGCGGCCGTTCGGGGCTCTGCCAGAGAACCTCCCAGTGCTCGGCCTTCCCGCCGTACTCCTCGGCCGCCAGCTTCTCGTCCAGGAGGCTGACGATCCTGTCGGGGACCTGGTTTTTGATGTCCGACTCGTCGACGTCAAGGGAGAGGGTCAGGACACCGTCCTCGAAGGTCATCTCCCGGACGTGGGGGATCTTGTGGTCGATGGCTCGCTTCGACTCCACCTCGATCTCGTACTTCGAGATCTCGATCCCTCTGACCCCGACCCTGTACTTCTTGCCGAGGAGCTCGCCCAGCGGCCTTCGGAGCCTCAAAACCGCGTCGTGAGCCCTAACAAATCGGTCGCTCTCGATGACGACGGATATGTCTGTATTGCCAAGCTTCCAGTCCTTGATCTCGGCGCCCTTCCCGCCGGCAGCCCCCTTCGTGAGAAGGTCGGCGGCACCGGCGAAGAACTCATCGAGCTCCTTTTCGGCGGCGCCCGCATTGGCGCTCAGCCTGAAGCTCGCCTCCAAATGAAACTTCACTTCCCCACCTCTTTGGTCAGCAGATCTAAAGCGATCTTCACGTTCATGATCAGGTCGTCGGCGGTCGCGAGGATCGTCCCCGCCTTCTCGGCGGAGAACTCGACCTCAAACTCACCCTCCGCGACCGAGACCCTCATCCCCGGCAGGTTGTCGGGGTCCAGGGACCGGGCCACCACCCCAGCGGCCTCGCCCTCGAACTTCAGCCTTGCCCGGATCATCTCTCCCTGCCGGCGGAGAGCTGGCGGCCCACCACCTCGTCGACGATGCTTACGAACTCCTCTTCGGCCCCAATAGGGATCGAGGCGCCGCTGGCGACGCTGTGGCCGCCGCCGTTTCCGCCCACCTTCTCCGCCGCCTCCTTGAGGGCGATCGAGAGGTCGAGGCCGCAGAATACGAGGAGCCTGTTGCCCCGGGCCGAGATCTTGACGATCCCCTCCGACCTGTTCAGGACGATCATAGGCTTGTCGGTGTAAAGGTACCTGACGCAGAGGCCCGAGACGACCCCCGCGGCATCCATATCGTCGAGGACGACGTACCTGAGGTTCTCGGTCTCCTGGAGCTTCTCCTCTGAGAGCCGGACCTCCGAGAGGATCTTCGCCTTGTAATCCCGGTCGATCGTTCTGCACTCTGATAGAAACGTCACATCCCTCATGCAGAGGGTGAGGGCCCGACCCGTCTCCTCCATCTTGCCGCAGGAGTTGAGGATCCACATAAGCTCGAAGGCGTTCTCGACGACCTCCTTCTTCAACCGGATCGTCTCCCCGACGACCGAGTCGGCGGCAAAGCTCCCCTGCAAGAGAAGCTTCAGGACGAGGGCAGTCGAGAGGCGAGACAGATCCTTTCTCCCCAGCCTCGGCAGCTCCCCCGAGACGCCCACCTCTTCGAGGAAGGCTCTCGTCTTGGCGGGATCGCCCGTGGATTCCAGGAGGGGGTCGAGGGCTCCGGCGAGGACCGACTCCAGGGGTCCGTCGTCCATCTTGAGGCCGGGGCTGATCTCCACAACCCCGAAGTTTGCGGCCTCTTCGAGGATCGTCCGGTTGGCACCGATCATCATCTGTCTGTCCCCAAGGGCCCCCACCAGGGCTAGCCCCGCCAGATCCACATTGTTTCCCATCTCCCGGACGACGGTGTAGACAGTCCCCGAGCCTGACAGCTCGAAGGCGCCGTCGACCCCCGCCAGGTGAGGGTTGACGTGAAAGCAGTCGAGGGTCCCCACGGGCGTATGGTGGTCGAAGACGAAGACGTCGCCATCGATCTGGGATACGAGATCGGGCTTTCCGCTCCCCATGTCGCAGAAGACCACCGGCGGCTCGATCGAGTCGATGAGGGACTGGTCGAGCCTGCCGACGAGGGTGGCGTGAAAGGGTATATTCGCCCTCTTGAGGGCGGTGCAGATGAGGCCCGCAGAGGTTATGCCGTCGGCATCGTTGTGGGATATGACCCTCGCGTTCTCACACTGCAAGAGGGAGCTGGCAGCGGGCTTTGCCAGCTTCTCCAGCCGTTTCATGTGATGAGCATCTCAGCGGTCTCTGGCCTGTACTGCCAATTCTGTGGCAGCCGTCCAGTACCGCGGTAGTACTTTGCAAGACGTCTGATCTTGTTCTCGGTGAGCTGGAGCCACCTTTTGTTGTGAATATCCTTCTTGTTGCTATTCAGGTGCTTTCTCATCCCGATCGCCTTACGCATCAGGTTTGCGAGATCCTCGGGGATATCGGGCACCTCGGTGTTCTCCCTCAGATAGCTCGTCAGTTTCGTCCCCAGGATCGGCTTGACGCTCGGAACCCCGTACTGGTCTCGGAGGGTCATTCCGATCATGGTGGGGGATACCCCGTTTCCGTAGAGCCTGAGAACGTGCTTTCCCAGCTCATCTTTGCTTATGTCGCACCACTCGGGCGGCGTTGATCGAAAAGGCGGCCTCGATCTCGAGGCACCCTTTCTTCTGGTGTGCATTCTGGCCATATCGAATCCTCATTATAATCCAAAGTCAGATAAGGGCGAAGGTAAGCATCCCAGCGTACCATGCGATAAAAAGCTTGCGGCCTTTGGGATCAGTTCTATTCGGTAGGGATCTCTACAAACCTTCCTGCAAGTTTTCATCTCGGCCTCTCTTTATATATACATCGTCCCCATCTTGAATCATGCTCCCGCCCCTCTTGGACCCCTTCTTCTACCTCCTGGGAAAGGCGGTCTTCGCCCTCGCCGCGGCCGTTTTCGCCTCCGCGGTCCTCGGCGCCGCCCTCATCGCCTACTCCTTCAAGACCGGCCACTTCTTCATGGCCAGGATCATGCTGATCTTCGTCTGTTTCCTTGAGAGCCTGATCAAGAGCATCTTTCGGGCCTTTCGGGCTGACGACTCGATCGTCGACGAGGTGGGGATAAGGCTTCGAAACTACATCAACGCCGAGAAGTTCGAGGCGGTCCCCATGGACGAGCGGGCGATCTTCCTCCCCCAGTGCCTCCGGAGCGTCGACTGTCCCGCAAAGCTCACCCCGGAGGGACTCCGCTGCGTCAACTGCGGCAGGTGCGAGATCGGCTCGGCCAAGATCTTCGCCGAGAGCCTAGGCTATCGGTTCTTTGTGGCGCCGGGGTCTTCCGTCATAAAGAGGATGATCAAAAAGTACCATCCCCGGGCCATCGTCGGCGTAGGCTGCGACATGGAGATCAAGGAGGGGGTCGACCTCTGCCACGGCCACGACATCCCGGCGATAGGTGTCCCCCTCCTCACCAACGGCTGCGTCTCGACGACCCTCGACTGGGACCGCTTCTACGAGGTCATCTCAGACCATCAGGGCTGCACCCTGGTGGATGAGGACGAAGATCTCACCATCAAAATCTACGAGGGCGGCCCCGGCAGAACCTGAGATATGGTTCCCGGAGGGGGGATGAGGAGGTCAGGCCCCCGCCCTCTCCTCCAGGGCACTAATGACCTCGCCGAGGCGGTCGATCTCCTCGCCGTAGCCAGACCAGTTCCCGGCCCGGAGTTCCTCCTGCGCCGACCTGAAGAGCGCTCCCGCCTCGCCGATCAGCTCCCCGGTGCTCAGATCCTCTTTCATCCCGGCGGCATCTCCCGCGACGGCCCCTCTGGGGGCGGCCTCGGGTTCAAACCCGAATATCCGCGCCAGAGCCCCCTCTAGGGTCTCCTCCATCACCACCTGGCTGCCGTAGGCGACGATCACCCGTTTCAGTTCGGGAAGCTCGCTGTTCTCAGCCCTTAGGAAGAGGGGCTCGACGTAGAGGAGGTTCTTCTCGACGGGGATGACGAGAAGGTTGCCCCGAATGACGCTGGACCCCTTCTGGCTCCAGAGGGTGAGCTGCTCGGAGATCTCGGTGTCCTGGTCGATCCTCGCCTCGATCTGCAAGGGCCCATAGATCAGCTGGTCTTTGGGGAACTTGAATACGACTATGTCACCGTAATCGGGCTCGTCGGACTTGGCACACATCCAGGCGATCATGTTGTTCTTGGACCTGGGTGTGAAGGGCAAAATCGACATGAACTCCTCGCCGCCGTCACCATCTTCGCTACCTTCACCACCCGGCGTCTTCATGATGACGAAGTAGGGCTCGACGGTCTGTCTATCCCCTTCGTAGACCTCCGTCGATATCTCCCAGGCGTCCTCCCGGTTGTAGAAGACCTGGGGGTCGGTCATGTGGTAGTCCAAGTAGATCCCCGCCTGGATGCTGAAGAGGTCAACGGGGTAGCGCAGATGGGACCGGATCTCTTCTGGCATCGAGTCGATGGAATCGAAGAGTTCCGGGAAGATCGATTGGTAGGCCCGGACCATCGGCTCATCCTCGATGACGTAATACTTGACTGTCCCGTTGTAGGCGTCGATGACCACCTTCACCGAGTTTCTGATGTAGTTGAACCCTCCCGAGGGTTCAGAGTAGGGATAACGGTCGGTGAGGGCGTAGGCGTCGACGATCCAGTAGAGCCTCCCGTCTGCAAAGACGATGTAGGGGTCCCGATCGTAGGCGAGGAAGGGGGCAAGGGTCCGAGCCCGATCGAGGATGTTCCTGTGAATCATAATCCGGCTCTCGCCTGTGACGTCGTCGCTGAGGAGGATCTTGAGGCTGGCGAGCCTGTAGGTCAAAAGAAGCCTCATCATGGGATCAAGCTCGATGCCGCCAGTCCCGTTATAGCTGGAGTAGACGTTCTCGTCTCCCAGGGGGTAGTCGAACTCGGGGAGCCCCGTCTTCACGATGACGTAATCTTTCCGCCCCTCGCCGTAGTAAATCTCGGGCCTTGCCATCTCCCCCAGGACCGAGTCAGGTGGGAGGTTTTTGACGTAGAACTCGGGGAGACCCTCGGGGGTGACGGCGTTTGCCGGGCTCATGCAGATCCCGTAGCCGTGGGTGTAGAATAGGTGAAGGTTCTGCCAGGTCCTGGCCTGATCGGGAAGCTCCTCCTGAGAGAGCTCTCTTGCCGAGAGCATCACCTGCCTCTTTTCGCCGTCGATCTCGTACCGATCCACGTCGACGTCGAAGAACTCGTAGTAGAGCCGGATCTCCTGGAGCTGCTTGTAAGTGCTGAGGAGGGGCCGCCAGTCCCAGAGCCTGACGTTCTCTACGGTCCCGCTGTTGGCCAGGAGGTCTTTGCCTGTGAGGTTGTAGTCGACGGAGAAGGGGCGCTCGTCCACCTCCTCCAGGCCGTAGGCTTGGAGGGTGTAGTTGACGTTGTGGGCGATGAAGGGCGACTCCATCACGATCTCGTTGGGGGCGACGCTGTACTGCTGGACCAGGGCCGGGTATACCACCCCAAGCCCCGCCGTCGCGACCACTATGACCCCGATAACGGGGACAAAACGGCGGGGGCTCTTTCCGGCTGCGAAGGCGAAGAGGAGGAGGGCCGCCAAAAGCGCGACGCCAGCATAAATGTAAAAGAAGGGAAGGCGGGCGTTGACGTCGGCGTAGCCCGCGCCGTAGACGACCCCCGTCGACGAGTACAAAAGCTCATACCTGTCCAATAAATATCGGAACGAGAAGAGGAGGGTGGCGATCCCCAAAAGGCCGCAGAGATGGGCGAGGGCCCTTTTTGGGATCGACCTTGCGATCTCGGCGTAATCCCTCTCCTCGGGACCGAAGATGAGCCGGTCGGCCTGGAGGAATAGGTAAGCTCCGGCGGTGACGGCCAGGTTGATGAGGACGGCGAAGAAGATCGCATACCACAGCCCCCATAAGATGGGAAGGGTGAAGACGAAAAAACCGATGTCCATCCCAAACAACGGATCGCTGGCCCCGAAGGTCGTGGCGTTCAGGGCCAACAGGACCCGCTCCCAGCCAGACTGCGCCACAAGGCCGAAGAGGACCGATGCCGAGAGGACGATCCAGGAGAGGTACCTGGGCCTCTCGCCGATCAGCCTAAGATTCGCGAGGCTCGCCGCCCCGAATATGACGGCTGAAACCAGGAAGATGGAGATCTTCGCTTTTATAATAGTCTCGTATATGCTGGAGTACCCAAGGGTCTCGAACCATCGCCATTCCGTCAGAATGTAGGCCATCTGCCCAGAAGATATCAGGAGAAGTACCAGGGCAACGGCAATCCCCCTCTCAATCCTCATATTACTCCCCTGAGATTGAACCATCTTAGACTCATCCCTTCGGCAACATCCATCCAAACCGGCATATATAATAGACCGAAAGGTTCTGATATATATCTTTCGCGAACTAGACCCGCTGGCATGAGGCGAAAAGAGGGCGAAGCATGGGGGATCAGCTCTGGGAGATCTGCCTTTTGAGTGTGTGTAAACAAACCGGCTAAAGGATGGGATCGACGATTATACCCAAGCAGGATAAATCCATTTAAAAAATTTTAAGAGAAGGCGCGCTCACTCGACGGTGATGGCCTCAGAGGGGCAGGCCTCGACGCAGGTGCCGCACTCGGTGCACTTGTCGGCGTTCACCACTGCTATTTCTTCGTCGTCCAGGGAGATTGCGTCTTCAGGGCACTCCTCGACACAGGTTCCGCAACTTACACATTCTTCTCTGTTGACTACTGCCGGCATTACAAATTCCTCCAAAGTTGCCAAAGTTGGCAAATTTACAGTCCGGGATATACGATATATAACTTTCGTTAGGTGGCCGCAGGTGTATAGTCCCGAAACCTTTGACTTTATATGCTCGACAATCCCGCGTGGGAAAACGAAATCACAAGAGCTGGATGAAGAATCCGTTGAGTTGATACTTGAAATCCACAAAAAGCAAAGATTGGGCGCAAGACGGCTCGAAAAGATCATCGAATTCGAGCATGGTATCCATAGCCTGGATCAGATACGAACGCGAACAGAGTTTGACGGCAGTGCATCTCGATTGGCATAGCTGCAAGATCAACGGCAAAGAGCTGTATGTGATCCTTTATGACAGCTCCAGATGTATCCTCGCGGGAGACGAATTCGACGCGGCGACCGCAGAAAACAGCATCATTTTTGGATCAAGATTTTGTTCAATAAGTACCGGATAGCCTTCGGAGAAATAAGAAGAATAGAACAAGTCATAACCGATTGCGAAAGCCAATTTTACGCTAACAAGGCCGACAAGAATTGTGAGAGCAACGTAAACTCTAGTTATTTCTAGAAGAAAATAATATCAAATACATCAAAGGTCGCTTCAAGCTCCCGCAGACGACTGGTATAATCAAAAATGGAGCGATACGTACGACAAATATCGATTCCAATTCGGGAATAACGACTCCATAGGGGGCGTTCTGGACGAGATTGACGGAAGAATGCAAGCTGAACATGTTCCCGGATAGAATGGTGTGTGAATTAAATATCGATAAATATATTTGGAACCATCCGGGCGGTATATAAAGTCAAAGCATCCGGGACTATACAAAGTACATAGCGACCTACACCATAACAATCGAGAACGACGGGAACGCTGCTCTCGGCCCGATCGAGGTGAAGGACCTCTTCCCGCCGGGAGCGGTCTTCGATGAGCCGTCGTCGCTCCGACCGACTGAATTGACGGAGACGAGCGCCAACTGGACTCTGATGCACCTTGCGATAGGCGACGTGGCGACGATCACTCTGAAGCTTGACGTGGCGAAGTACTACCCGTCTGAGCTCGTCAACAGGGTCGAGGTCTGCGGCCAGTATAACGGAGCAGAGTGGATCTGCGCCTCGAACTTCAGCGCGCTCGAGCTGAACTGGCTCAGCTGCTGTCTCGACGAGCCGGTCTCGGTGACGAAGACGGCTCGGCTGGAGGACGGCAACTCGAGCCTGGTCTGGTACACCGTCGAGATCAGGAACAACGACAACGTCATCCGGGCGGCGACGGTCACCGATCGGCTCCCGGTGGGGATGGATTTGGTCGAATCGTCGGTTCCGTTCGCCTCCTATGAAGACGGCGTCGTCGTCTGGAACCTGGTCGAGATAGGGCCCTTTGATACGGCGACGATCGAGTTCTCGGCCCTCGCCCCCGGCGACGGCAGGTTTACGAACACCGTCGAGGACGAGTGCGGCTCCGTGAGCTGCGACGGATGGCAGCCGCCGAACTGGGACTTGGAGCATGCTGGGTACCAGCCGGACGAGCTGACATGCGAGGATCTGACATTCACCGGCTGCGACGGAACGGCCTCCTGCGACGAGACTGGCTCGTGCACCGCGCCCTGAACGGGCGCAGGCGAATAAATTTAGAATCATTCTGGAGGTATGTAACGTCAAAATATTTGGGCCTACACAAAAGGAAAAACAGGGAATGATTTTTTATACTGGAACCTTCGATACCTACTTCGCGGAGGAGTGTAATAATGTATAAATACCTCTTAATGGTTTCGGTGGCGCTCCTACTCTTCGTGGGTATTGGTCTTGCAGAAGATGGAAGCGAAGAGGACACCGTCGCTGTCGTAGAGTTCACTGGGGTTGCGATTGAACTCTTCGTGAACGAAACGCCCGACTCGCCCATAATTTGGGCAGTTGGTGTGATCGACGTTAAAGAAGGATCCATTTGTGCAGACGTAGTAAACGTTACCATCTCTCAGCCAACACCAGGGCCGTGGGGTGACTACGATGAGGACATCAACGTAGGTGACACAGTAGACGTTTATGGTGCTCACATCGATGACAGCTGCAACGTAACCCTCCAGGGTTCTGAGGAATACTACTTTGTTGCGGCAGAGGAGATCGAGTTAGATCCCATTGACGTCGTTGAGGTCAAGTTCACTGGAGTGGCGACGGAACTTAACACAGAAGAGACGCCCGACGCGTCGACGATCTGGACTGTTGAGGTAGTCGAAGATCAGTTGGGCAACCTTTGTAGCGACGTCATCAAAGTCATCGTCTCCCAGCCGACCTCCGGACCATGGGGCGAATGTGGGGAGGGCATCGACGTCGGTGACTCGGTAGAGGTTTATGGCCGTTATGTCCCAGATACCTGCAACAAAGTGACCCTCCAGGGGTACGAAAAATATTACATTGTTGCAATCGAGTAGGGTCCCTGCAAAGTAAATCTTTGAAGGAAGGCCATTTACCGTCTTTTTAAGGCGATTATTTGGCCTAACTTTTTCCTCAAATATAAAATGTTCTCATCACAATCAATATTGCTTATATCAAGCAATATTCTGCGATAGGAAAAAGGTTAAATACGGGATTTTATAAGGTAGATTGTTGATCAACTAATACCTTATTAGCTAGCATAGAACGCTCTGGCCAGATGGGGCGCGGCTATATCAGCTCGATAAGTTTGGTACTGTTGAAGAGTTGGACATAAGTTTAGGTTGTATTGCTGAACGCTAAGTAGTAGCGCAGAAAAATCGGGTACTTTGGAGGGGATTATAGGGCAGATCTTATATCAGGTGTTGGGGCTAGAGCGGCATCAGTCATTGGTATGGTGCAGGATATGAACCACGGTGAGAATTGCCTCAATATAATAAATGTATCGAAATTCATATTGAAGTACTACGATTAAACTATTTGTAAAGAGAAGCAATAACTCAAGCTGTATTCGCGGGAGGGAGCATGTACAGCCATATATCGTTGATCAAGTCAGGGCGCGCGAAATTTGCAGGCAATGACCTTGTCCGTAGGATGGTGAGGCTCAGAGCCGTGCGAGCCGTGGCAATATCGGCCTGTTCGCGAGAGTTGGGCGATCTGGAAGAGTTCGCTGCTCATTATGTTGATTCTATAAGATCCGGATCTCGTCTGAAATTGGGCTGGTCTGTCGATAGCGGACCATCCCCAGCCTCAGCGATGGCCAGCAACGAGATCCATCGTGGGATTATAATCGAGATGGCGGTCGACGCGAACCAGATTAAGGCGGGCGTCGAAGAAGCTCTTTTTGGCATAAAACTGCTTTCTTATGTAGGAGGTCTCAGCTTATGAAAGTCGGAGATAGATTGAAACGGAATAGCTTTGGTACTGGCGAATCGGAATTCTGCCCATCCTTAAAGGTGTTGCTACTATTTGCCTTATTCTCGACTCTGATCTTCATATCTCCGTCTCTAGGAGTTTTGGACCTGAATGTGACCAAAACGGTGGTACCCGAAGACCTCCTCGCCTGCGAAGATGCGACGATCTGGATCAACATCTCCGCGACGGGCGAACCGACTGAGACTCTCAAACCGATATGTGGGATGCTCGTCATCGACGTATCGGGGAGCATGGGCAACGATCCCGACGGTCCTGGTGGCTATACCTCAGTCCTCCAAGCTATTAAGGAAGCAACAACCGGATTCGTGGGCAAAATCAATACATCCAAGGATTGTTGGGGAGTCGGCACTTATAGTACCAGCGCCTCTGTGCCATGCCCGCTGACCGATGTAAAAGATTGTTCGTGGCCGCAAACTTGTCTAAACCGTACAATTAACAACTTAAATGCTAATGGGTGGACCAACATAGATGACGGCATATATCGATCCTGGCAGGAGCTCGGAAATTGCGGTAGTGATCCCGACTGCGAATGCAGACTCGAAAATCCGCCTTGTGATACTCGCGTTATGATCGTTTTCACAGACGGCGTGCCGAACCGAGACAGGGCCGGAGATTCTTGCCCTCAATGTCCTACGAGTTGGACCTCCGCTTGTGTCCAAGCAGCAAATAATACCGCAACCGCGGCAAAGAACGACGGCATAATTATATTCAGTGTAGCTTATTTGGCCGGCATTACAGACAATAATGCCTGTCCCACCGGTTCTATAACTCTCGGTCGCGACCTCATGACCCAGATCGCAAGCAAGCCAGAGTACTATTATGAGGCCTCCGACGTCTCTGAACTTGCGGGAATTTACGATAACATATCCAAGGAGATCAACAATATGGTCGCGGCCAACCTCCTCGTGGTCGACTACGCCTCCCCGGAGATTATATTTACCGGTGGGGAAGGACCGCTCACTTTTGGTTGCGATTCCATCAACATCGGAGAGTGGTGGAACATCTCGATCCCCATAACTTCAAACCAGACAGGCACCTTTGCCACCAACGACGCCTGTACCCTAAACTTTACGTATTCTAATGGTTCGGTGCAGAACTGGACCGTCCCAAGCCCCACTATATACGTCGAGCTGCCCGTAACTCTGGACAAGACGGCGCCTTCAGAGGTCATTGTAGGTGAAAATTTCAATTTCACCATCGAGCTGGAGCATATAGGCAGTTTGGATTTATCCAATCTGACCATCAACGATACACTCTGTGACGACGTCAATTACGTCTCCCATACCTGCACTTATATCGGTAGCGGAAACCCATCCGATTTCGTAGATACTTATGATTTTGGAACCAGGACCCTTTGGGTGAACTCGACCGGCCCTTCGTTGAAAGGCGGCGACCGTATCATCTGCAACATAACGGTTTATGTGAACGAGGACGTCGAAAACGACACCATCAGCAATAATGTGACGGCTTTCTACGATCGATCGCCCTGCTTCATTGCTCAGGCCACAACCGACACCGTAGAACTGAGAGTCAAAAAACCGGACTTCACCATAGTAAAGACGGCCGAGAACGACCCAGATCCTGCGACCCCTGGAACCCAGATCAACTTCACGATCTGGATCAACAACACCGGCGACGTCAACCTGACCAAGAACAGCGTCGAAGACCATCTTGAGGGTATTCCGTATACATTGCCCACGCCGGTAGAAAACGTTTCGGCGAACGGCATTCTGAACGTCTCAGAGAGCTGGAAGTACGAGTTCAACATCACCGCGAATATCTCCGACATCTGTGACGGCTGGATCAACAACACAGTCTTGGCCAACTTCAGCTACAAAACGAAATCCATAGAGAGGAACGATTCGGCGAACGTCTCAGCCAGCTACACGGCAGCCTTCGAGATAAACAAGACCGCCGAGTACGACGGCCAGCCGAATCCAGCGATCGCCGGCACGATGGTCAACTACACGATCTGGATCAACAATACGGGCGACGTCAACCTAACCGAGGTCGACGTCACAGATAGCCTTTTCAATAGCTATTTGACGCCAACCAATAAGACCGGCGACGATCAAGATTCTGGCGTCCTAAACGTCTTAGAGGAATGGAAATACGAGTTCAACTTCACGATTTCCTCAAATGATGGACGATGGTACAACAACACCGTCACCGCCAATTTCACTGACCCCTGCACTAACCTCGTGAGTGGGATCGATTGGGCGAACGTACCGACTGTCTGCTGCATCGGCGGCAACAAGTCGGTTCCTGAAGGCGACTACTCGGCAGGCGACTTCGTTATCGAGATCACTAACGACGATACGAGCGAAACGGTCACTACCACAACCGGTTCCGACGGCAGCTGGTCCTACTGCGACCTCGAAGCAGGCAACTACACCATAACTGAAGCCTACAAGTCCGGCTGGGCCGAGAACACCGAGTTCTACGAGATCTCGATCCCCGACGACTGCGGCAACAGTTCGCTCGACTTCGAGAACGA
>JAXGJB010000035.1:0-32341 GCA_040770465.1 Methanothrix sp.
TCCGGAACTCAGCCGGTGGCCGGTGGTCGGAGCCTCGGAGTAGGCGCAGAACTAATGGGATAAGTCGAAATGAGCCGCATAGCGTATCTCTTGGTCTCAGTTCTCTTAGTTATCCAGACTGCGAGCGGAGCCGATGTCCTCATGTCGACGCGAGAGAGGATCACCTTCGCCGAGAACCTGACCGTGGTGGTGATGGACGTCGAGCCGGCGGCGGGCGCGGGAGCGGGCGTCGTCTGGCTGGAGCTTAGGGACGATCGCGGCCCCGTCAAGTCCTCGATCCTCGGGGCGGGGGAGAGCTTCACCTACGACGAGAGGGGCGATGGCCTGAACCTGACCGTCACCAGGATCTACGCCGGGGGGGAGAGGGATCTTGTGGAGCTGGAGATCGTCTCAGGCGATGTGGTGGGCAGGGCCGCCGGGGATCTCTCCACCGAAGCGGTTCAAGATAGCCTACCGGCCGGAGAGGGGGACTCGTCCCTCATGAACCGGGGACTTGCGGCTCTGCTCGTCGTACTTTTGGCTGCCTGGGTTTACTTTGGGGCGAGGCAGAGGGGTAGGTAGAAGGCGATATTATCTCAGGGAAGATCGAGGTCAGACGAGGTGGCAGAGGACCTGGTGGTCTCTTGCAACCTCGACCATATCGGGCTGCTTTTTGATGCAAACGTCTTCGGCGATGGGGCATCGAGGACGGAAGACGCATCCTTGGAGGCTGCCGTCTCCGCCGTTCGCGTGATTACCATTCTCAATACCGCTATCTGAGCAACATTTTTTATTGGCCCTCTAGCCAGGAAGTGTGGGACCCGGGCCGGAACGTCGCCTCATTGCGAGAGTTTTGGGAGACCGTCTCCCCTTGCCCCGATAGCTCTCTGGCGAGTTCAAAATCGTACATTGTCTAACTCTCTCTCGCCAGAGGGCCGGGAACGCGGGGTCGGGTCCCCAAAAGGACGAAGGTTTCTGACTATAAATAGAATCGACATATATGAAGGATGGGCGCACACCATATGTGTTGCCGATCAATTGTGTTGTCATCTTGTCGCAACTTTAAGATGATAAACGATCAAGGCCTCGTGCCTTGATATTCCCGTCGCGAAGCAGGAGGTGAGTGCATCGCTAAGATCACCATAACGGGGCTCAAATTCAGCTACGGCAAAACCAGGATTCTCGATGGCTTCGACGTGGCGGTCGGCGGCTCGGAGGTTCTGAGCCTGGTGGGCCCCAACGGCTGCGGAAAGACCACCCTCATCAAATGCGTCTGTGGGATTCTCAGGCCCGAGGGGACGATACTCCTCGGAGAAGAAGAAGTCGGGTCCATGAGCAGGCGCGATGTGGCCAGGTTTATAGGTTACGTCCCCCAGTCGACGACGAGCGTCCTCTCCACCACCGTCTTCGATACGATTCTGATGGGGAGAAAGCCCCACATGGGCTGGCGGGTCGGAGATGATGACATCGACCGGGTCGTGGAGGTGATGAAGCTCCTCTCCATCGAGGAGTTCGCCCTCAGGGACTTCTCGGAGCTATCGGGCGGCCAGAAGCAGCGGGTTCTCATCGCAAGAGCCCTGGCCCAGGAGCCGGAGGTCCTCCTCCTCGACGAGCCCACATCCAACCTGGACATAAAGCACCAGCTGGAGGTGATGGAGACGATCCGCTCCCTCGTCAAGAGGACGGGGATATCCGCTCTGATGGGCATCCACGACCTCAACCTGGCGGCGAGGTTCTCCGACACCCTGGTGATGCTGAAGGACGGGAAGGTTCATGCAAAGGGCGATCCCTTTTCCCTGTTGACGAAGGATAATATCAGGTCCATCTTCGGCGTCGAGGCGGAGGTGATGAGGGATCTTGACCGGCCGTACGTGGTACCTCTACGATCTCTGGATGGCGAAACAATTTGATTTTGGAAGAGATGTAAGACGATTAGATCAAGAGAATCGTGTGTGCGGTTTTGAACGCCTCTCGATGTCTCCAGACCCGCTCCGATCTCCAGGACCGACCAGGGGGTCGATCTCCGGGGCGTCCCTCTCGGGATGCCTGGGGGAGAGCTTCCATATGCGGTTCCAGTCGATTATCGGCGCCGTGATCGGCCAGCATGAGCAATCCTTATGTACTTCAATGTTCATTCAACATGCATAGGATGATGAGCTATGAATGTTAATCTTGGGGCTCCGTACGAGGTTGCCATAAGAAGCATCATCGAGAAAGGATACGCGGGAAATCGGACGGAGGTCATACGTCAGGCCATAATGGCTTATAAGCGGATTATTGAGGAAGAAGAGCTGATGTTGGTACATAGAGGAGTCATGACGGAGATGGGCGAGCTGGAAGCCGGAAAGTCAAAGACTCATTCCTTTGAAGAGATAAAAAAGATCCTTGAGCCCGAGCTCTGACGATCTATGGAACTCGTCTTCTCAGATTCTGCAAAAAAGGAGCTTGAGAATCTCCCGCAGGAGCTGAAGGTCCTTTTTCTGAAACGCTTGGAGAAGATGATGGTGTTGCCTCCTCGCAAACGGATGAAGCACGGGATCCCTTGCCATGCAGTGAAGGTGACCAAACAGGCGAGGATCGTCTGCGAGATCAGAGGAGACAAGATCTATGTCCTTCACTGCTTTGGAAGTCATAAGGAGTATGAGCGATGGTACAGATCATACAAATAGGTCCATCTCATATACCGTATCAGATCCCGGAATATTTTTGGCATAATGGTTCTCTCCTCGTGAAATAGGTCTCATAAACTGCCGGTCGTCATCGGGATCTGTTGGTATTGCGAGGAGGTACTCTCGACTGGTGGCAGCTCAGAGCGATGAGCTGATCGGTTGCGCGGGAGCATATGCTTGATTACGTGTGAGCCTTTCCACCCATCCCTCGTTGGTGGAGATGCGACCACCGAGATCAGATCCTCAGAGCCGATCGAATAGCTCCTCATCCCGCCTCTCGGAGACCTCCCAGGCGAAATCCTCCAGATTGACGTATTTTCCGGCCTTTATCTCCGCCATCACCCGGTCTTTCACCTTCAGAGTCAGGGACTTTCCGTCGACGGAGAAGGTCGCCTCGGCCCTGCCCAGGTCGACGGTTGCGATGTTGCCTTTGCCCATGGTGCAGCCGGTGGAGATCTGAATCCCGTCCACAATACAGGAGATCGCTGAGTCCGAAGATCAGAGGCTGAAGGAGAGGATCTCTCTTGAGAGCTTCCGGCGGCTCTACCGGGTGGAGTACTTTGCTGTCCTCGCCTCCTTTCTCAAGAGGAGGCTTTGAAAAACTCAGAATCATATATCTCTTATGACCTTGGTTCACACATCTCTGTGCCTGCTTGTAGTGACTTTAATACTGCTTTTGAATTAGAGCCTTCGTCTCGCCGGCCGACGGATATAATTAGTATTATATTTAATCTTATGGCTACTAAATACTATTTCATCGAAAGATTTATGGGTAAAACCGTCTCTTTCAGATCGATCATAACAATAAGTAGGAAATATATCCAGAAATTTTGGACGAAATTTGGGGTGCGCCATCTGTCCGTCTTTCTGGGAGGTTGTGATGAGGAATATCGTTTATGCGACCGTTTTGACGGTCTTCCGTCTCGCTTTCGTTCAAGCGGTGGCCCAGAACGTTGCGATATTACGTTGAGATTTTATAAGGATGTGAAAAAGAATGAAGGTATTGGTATGCGGAAAAGGCGGCAGCGGCAAGAGCACCGTCGCTGCGCTCCTCGCCAAGAGCATGGCAAAGAGAGGATATGAGGTTCTGGTGGTCGACAGCGACGAGTCCAACTACGGCCTCCACCGGCAGCTGGGGATGGAGCTTCCCAGCACCCTGATGGACCACTTCGGAGGAAAGAAGGAGATGATGGGGAAGATGAGAAAGTCCTTCACCGAGGGGGAGCAGGTCTCGCTCTTCGATGAGAAGTGGGCGCTCGCCGACATCCCGGCGGATGCCACGTCGGAGAAGGACAAAATCAAGCTTCTGGCGATAGGCAAGATCCACGACTTCGGGGAGGGGTGCGCCTGTCCCATGGGGGCCCTCTCCAAGAAGTTCCTTGACAACCTCGCTGTGGGCGAGAAGGAGATGGTGATCATCGACACCGAGGCGGGGATCGAGCACTTCGGCCGGGGGATCGAGGCCGGATGCGACACCATCCTAGCCGTATTGGACCCCTCTTACGAGTCGCTCCTCCTCTCGAAGAAGATCGCCGAGATCTCAGAGAAGATAGGAAAGAGCCTCTACTTCGTCTTGAACCGGGTGGACGACGAGCGGAAAGCCGCCATGCTAGAGTTTCTGGACAAAGAGAGGGTGGCGGCGTCCATCCCCGAATCGAAGGAGATATTCAGGGCGGGGCTCGCCGGCGACGAGTTCGACTTCGCGGTTGCGGAGGTGGAGGGGCTCGCCGACCTTTTGACGGGATAGGGGGCGATGGGCCGAAAATCCCTTTTTTGGCTCGTCGGTGTTTAGTGCTGGCGAATACTCCTCTCCAGTTTAATGCCTAATTATCTTCTCTAAGGAGAGGACGAGCTCCGGCAGGTCGTGATTCAGGATCTGCCAGAGGATTTCGTAGTCAATGGCATCATAGCCATGGATCAAGCGGTTTCTCAAGCTTATTATCTGTGTCCAGGGGATCTCAGGATGTTCTGATCGTTTCTCATGTGGAACCCTGTTTGCGGCCTCGCCGACGATCTCCATAAGTCTAACAATCGCCAAGCTGAGCACACGATCGTCGACAAGCTCCTCTGCGCTTTTGCCCTTCGATAAGATCATCGCTTCCCTGGAATGATCGAGCATCTGGCGCAAGGCGACTTCCGGATCATGCCGTGCCATACTGCACTTCCGATTCTCTCTCGATTCTGTCCCTAAAGCGAGGGTTCAAGAATCCGGGTGTGTTAAGATCTACCTTTCTCCCGATAATTCGGGAGAGCTCCTCTTCCATCGAGAAGAAAGCAAGTCCTGGAGTATGGCCGGGCTCGAACTCCACAAGTATGTCGACGTCGCTCTCCGGCCCAAAGTCGTCTCTCAAGACTGATCCGAAGAGGGAGAGACGACGGATATGATGCTTGCGGCAAAAATCAGCTATTTTATCCGAGTCGATGGGTATGCGGGACATCTCCATTTACTTCCAGCGTGCAAAGGTTATATCCTTTTCCAAAAACGATTTCATTTGCCGCCCATGGCCTATAACTGAGCAAGATCGTTTCTTGTCCGCGCCTATGGGTGGGCCCGATTGCGTACACATGTTAAGAGTGTCGGCTGGGATAGGGGCAGTCGGATAATTTCATGAGTCAAGTTGCGGCGGTGCACCCCGCAGCAGAGCTGCAGAGCATTCGATAAAAATAAATCCTGCAGGCAGGACCGCCTCGCCGGCCCCCGATCCTAGGCCAGATGTTCCAGAATGCCCTTCTGGAGGGCCGAGACGATGGGAAGCTTCACCATCACTGCCTGCCTCTCGTCTCCCATCTTGTAGATGACGATAGATTCCTTTCCGTCTGCGATCATGGTGCATTCTAGGCTATAGTCTACGCCGTCTTCCAGGACGTCCCTGTAGATTTCTGCAAAGCTATCCTCGGTCTCCCGAAGGTCGAGCCCCAGATCCGCGAACCTCTCCAT
This sequence comes from Methanothrix sp., assembly GCA_040770465.1. Classification (GTDB taxonomy): domain Archaea; phylum Halobacteriota; class Methanosarcinia; order Methanotrichales; family Methanotrichaceae; genus Methanocrinis. Next base: position 5,587 of record JAXGJB010000035.1, read on the forward strand.
TTTATCGACGATCAGAACGAGGCTGCACCCCTCATTCAGATCTGATAGAAGGTCGGATCTGTGCTCTCTCAGAAACTCAGGGCTTCTGCAAAATATCGTCAGCTCGTCATCTGCCCTTTTAATAATGTCTCTGACCCTGTTTTTTATCCCCCACTCGTTTCTGACGCACCATACCGGAGTGGGAACGGGTGTTTCAAGGTTCAGGTTCTTCAGCTCGTCGGCCGATCGGCTTGCGGCCTCCAGGAGCTCCTCTTTCAGCCTTTCGATCACCCTCTCCGGCTCGATGGCCCGGTAGTAGGTCGGCGATCCCTGGACGAACTCGGCAAAGCCCTTCCCCGTCAGATCTTTGAGGATGTCGTAGACTCTCGTCCTCGGAACCCCGCTCGCCTCATGGACATCTCTCGCGGTCGCCTCGCCGAGCCCCACCAGGGCGGCGTAACTCCTCGCCTCGTACTCCGTCAGGCCCAGCTTTCTGAGGCCATCCACTATTTCAACGTTCATTGTAACTCAATTAGTTACAACAAACTTAAATATGGCGCTGGTCCCTTTATGTCTTAGTGGTATTGTGAGGATTTTAGCATGAACGCCGAAAGGTCGCCGCCATCAAAGCTCGCCCTGCCTTTGAGCCTCTTTTTGCTCGCCCTCACCCTTCTGATCGTTCAAGTGACGGTATCGAATGCGGTCCTTCAGGGGTCTCCCAACGCCCTCGAGAAGTTTCCCGGCGACTTCTACAAGGTGGAGGGATCGCCCGATATCGCTGCCACCCTCGAGCGGGCGAGGGTATACCAGGGCGATGAGACGAGCCTCTACCTGACGCTGACGAACAGGGGCCAGGTCACCTCCATCGAGGTGAACGAGGACCCCACCCGGAGTGCCCCCGAAGAGGTCTATGCTGCAAAGGTCGAGCTTGAGCTGGAGAACGGCAGGACCACGGCCCAGGACGTCTCAGTGAGCCTGCTCGTTCCCGGCAGCCGAGAGGACGCCCCCCTGGAGGTGAAAAGGCAGGTCGCCTACGCCGGAACCCTTCTCGAGGGTCAGGTCTCGCCGAGGCTCGAGTTTCCGATAGAGGTCTATGAGAACGCGCCGCCCGGCGATTATGAGCTTCTGGCAGTGGTCAACTATTCCTACCAGTGGGACGTGGCGGCAGAGCCCGAATCGAGCCGTCCGGAAAACCCCGACATATACTACCTCTACGAGAGCGATAGCCAGACGCTTCCCCTTACGGTCCGGGTGGCGCGGGAGAGCGGCGCGGAGTTCAAAGTGCTGGAGGTCTCTCCGTCGGACCTCTCAGTCGGATCGAAGGATAACGTGGTCAGGATGACGATCGAGAACGTCGGCGACGATTATGCGAAAGATCTGGTGGCAAGGCTGCGGCCTGAGAGCGGGATCTACGTCAGCGTCGACGAGTCGCCGATCCCCCTCCTCGGGCCTGGGGAGACGGCTGATCTCGTCTACAAGCTGGACGTCTCCGGCGACGCGGTCCCGGAGAAGACCTATTCGCTCACCGTCCTCTTTGAGTTCTCCGACTCGAAGAGCGACGACCTGTTGGAGACCGAGCACGCCTACGTCCGGATCGAGGACGACGGAAAAGGGCCTCTCATCTTCGCAGCCGTAGCCGTCCTCGCAGCGCTGGCCGCGGCAGGTTTTGTGATCCGTCGCCGGAAAATGGGCAGGGTCTGAGAACGCCAGGGAGATGGACCGCTTGAACGACGGAGAAAACTCGGCCCCTATCCCGGCTCCTAACCCGGACCCTGTCTCTTTCGAGGATTGCAGCATCGTCGCCCAGGGCCTCCAAAAGAGCTTCGGCAAATTGAGGGTCCTCTCCGACCTCTCGGTCAAGATCCCTCGGGGCACGACATACTGCCTCCTGGGGCCGAACGGATCGGGGAAGACGACCTTCATCAGGGCGGTGGCCGGCCTGCTCAGGATGGACGGCGGCGACCTTTCGGTCCTCGGAATGCCCATCTCCGATGTGAGGATGGTCCGTCCTCGGATCGGCTACATGACCCAGCACAGGGCCCTCTACCCCGACCTCACCCTCCGAGAGAACATGGAGTTTTACGCCGGCCTCTACGGGATCGAAGGAAGGCGGATGGCCGAGAGGATAGCAGAGCTTCTCGATATGGTGGACCTCGCCGAGCACGCCGATCGGATCACGGGAGACCTCAGCGGCGGGATGTACCAGAGGCTGTCACTCGCCTGCACCCTGATCCACGAGCCCGACCTCCTTCTCCTCGACGAGCCGACGGTGGGGGTGGACCCGGTCCTTCGGGAGGCCTTCTGGCGGTTCTTCGACGACCTCGCCGGCAAGGGTGCGACGATCCTCATCACCACCCACCTGATGGACGAGGCCGAGAGGTGCAAAATCGTCGGATACATGCGGGCAGGCCGAATGCTGGCGGAGGGAAGCCCCGAGGATCTGAAGCGGCTTGCGGGGCTGCGGCCGGTCTTGAATCTCCGGACAGAGGAGCCCGAAGCGGACGCCTCCCGCCTCAGGGCCGAGGGCTTCGAGGTGGAGGTGGAGGTCGCCCGCGGCGAGCTGCGCGTCGCGATCGAAGAGGGAGTCCAGCTCAAAGATGTCCTGAATCTGGTGGAGCCGATCGACCTCAGAATCGTCGAGCCGACCCTGGGGGACGCCTTTCTGAGGCTTGCGGAGGAGGTACATAGATGAAGGGCTTTGGCCTCACCTTCAATTCGAAGAGGGTTCTCGTGGTGGCGAGGAGGGTCGTCCGCCAGCTGAAGCGGGATAAAAGGACGATCGGCCTGATCACCTTCTTGCCCATATTCCTGATGATCCTCTTCGGCTACGCCCTCTCGGGGGAGATGTCCGGCATAAACCTCGGGATCGTCGACTTTGGAGGCCAGGACGATCTGAGAGACCACCTGACAGCCGTCAACGACTTCAACCTCCTCCACCTAGGGTCGGAGTCGGACGCCGAGAGGCTGATCGTCGAGGGGAGACTCCACGGGGCGGTGGTGATCGGCGAAGAAGGGGATGAGGTCCGGGTCCTGCTGGACGGGTCGAGCCCTCAGATATCAAACTCCATAATGGCCGAGGTGAGGAGCGGCCTTCAGCCAAAAACCGGCCTCCAGAATGGTAAGAAGGGTACAGGTGACGGGGAACCCGGAGGCGTTGTAAGCGTTGTAAGCGTTGCCAGCGTTGCCAGCCCCGGCGAATCTTCTGCCGTTGAGGCGGCGCGCCCCGAGATCGTACCGCGGTACGTCTATGGATTCGACCTGGAGATGATGGACTCCGTCGGCCCCGCGGTCCTGGGGCTCGTCGTCTTCTTCTTCACCTTCATCACCGCTGCGATCTCGTTTCTCAGGGAGAGGACCCAGGGGTCTCTTGAGAAGTTCATGGTCTCGCCCCTCAGCAGGCCCGAGATGGTGGCGGGCTACCTCCTGGGGTTCAGCCTCTTCGCCCTCCTCCAGTCGGCGACTACCCTCCTCGTCGTCGTCTTCGTCTTCGGGGTCCCCATGAACGGAAATCCCCTCACCGCCTTCGCCGTGCTCCTCCTCCTGGGGGCGGGAGCCCTGGTCCTGGGGGCATTCTTCTCTAACTTCGCGAAGACCGAGTTTCAGGTCGTCCAGTTCATACCGATGGTGATCCTGCCCCAGGTCGTTTTATCGGGGGTATGGTGGCCTCTCGAATCGATCCCGGGCTTCATCAGGCCGATCTGCTACATCCTCCCCCTCACCTACTCCAGCGACGCCCTGCGGGCGGTGATGCTGAAGGGGGCGGGGGTGTCGGAGATACTGGTGCCGGACCTGCTCTTTCTGGCCGGATTCTTCGTCATAGTGTTCGGGGCGGCGACCTTGATGCTGAAACGGGAGGTGGGGTAGGCCCGTCTGCTCAAAAATCAGCTCGAATCAAACGGAGAGCGGAGCCAAAACCTGGCCCGATAGCAACTCTGAACCTCACCCGGAATCATCCCTCAAGCCTCGCCCTGGCCGCCTTCTTCACGCTCTGGTCGACATCCTCGGCGAGGCTTCGCACCAGATCCTCCGGCGTCGCCGGGTTCTTCGCCACCCGCTCCCTCACCTTCCAGGCCCAGTCCCGGGAGAGGCTCTCCAGGGTCGCTTGCTCTGCGCTCGAGTTCGATGCGACCGCCGCCCGGATCTCCACGTCCCGATCGGCGGCGAGGCTGGCGAGGGATTCGGTTGTGGTCTTGGGATTTTTGGCCACCGCCACCCGGACGTCCTGGATTCTGTCCGCGGCGAGATGGTCAAGGACCTCGACGGATACGGCTGGGTTCTTCGCCACCGCCGTCCTGACCGCCCAGGAGATGTCGATCCTCCTCTTGAAGAGGACGTCTCCGGGGACGCTGGGGTTAGAGACCGCACCGGCCCTGACCCCCTCGTCGGCGTGCTCGGAGAGGGTCCTGATCGCCTCTTCGGGGGTGTTCGGGTTTTTGGCTGCCGCCTCCTGGACGATGTAGCGGTTCTTTGAGAGTGAGTAGTCGAAGTCCAAAGTCTCGTCCCAAGAGAGTTCTTCCAGGATCTCAGGAGACGCTGCGTGGTTATTGGCGACGGCGGCCCGGACGAATCCGTCGCCGTCTTCGGAGAGGATGTCGAGGATCTCGCCGTCGGCCCGGAGGCTCGCCGCCACCGCCTCCCTCACCCACTGGACCTGGTCATTCGCCAGGTCCCGCAGGATCTCGATCGGCACGCTGGGGTTCACTGCAACGGCTCTCCGGACGTGCCAGTCCCAGTCTTTCGCGAGAGCCTCCAGCTCCTCTCGATCGGTGCCGGCGTCCTCCGCCGTCTTCTCCTTCTCCCAGTCTCTCATCCTCAAAACCCTCCAGCCGGATCATCCGCGAAGGATGACAAACCCGTAGACCTCCTCCAGGATCTCGTCGGGCTTCTTCCGGTCGAATCTGCCGATCTTCGCCTCCAGGATCGGCATGTCGATGGCGGGGGCGATAAGCTTGACGAGGGAGGGGTCGCCGCTGACGACGGCGAAAGTCGGGATCGACCGGTACCCTTCCAGGACCTGAGGGAGCCTCTCATTGACGAGGTCGGCGTGCTGGCGGATGTCCTCCTCCCTCAGCCGCTCAAACCTCTTCTGGCTCCAGCCGCCCTTGGTGTGCTTCTCCTTGACGGTGCTCCTGACCACGGCGTGCTCAGAAAACCCCTCCCTCCCCAGGGCCACCCCCAGAAAGGTCTCCCCGGCGTGGGCAGCCACCACCAGGACCGGGGTGTCTAGGATCTCCCTCAAGGGTTCCGTCTTGAAAGATCCGGCCATGGTCATCTCGTCCTTTTTGATGGGGAAGGGCGGGATTAGGGCGATGGTGAATAAGAAGGGGTCGGAGAAGGCCGCAACCCCCCGATCCGAGCCGGCCCGCTTCACCAGATCTGCGACCTCGGGGGAGAGGCCCTCCAGAGCCGATCCGCGGGCCGCGTAGGCCGAGAGTAGGTCGCCCTGGGGAGAGCGGACTGCGTCCAGCCTTTCGAGGAGCCGCTCCAGCTCCCTCGGCTTGAGGGCGCGGGGTGGGCTGGAGCCCTGGCTCTGCCCCCCTCCTTCCGTCGCCGTCTCTTCTCTCTCCCTCGCCCCCTCGCCTTCACCCTCTCCGGCGCCCCGCGCCTGGAGGGCGGCGATCCTCTGCTCTGCGGCCTTGAGGGCGAGGCTCGTCTCCTGGGATGCGCTCGTCAGCTTTCTTATCTTATCCTCGCGCCTCTCGATCTGCAGCTCTAGGGAGCCCTTCTCCACCTCAAGCTCCCCGACCCGAGACCGCAGCCGATCTATCTCATCTTCCAGCTTCTTTTTTCCCAGAAGGTCGACCAAACCCTCACCACCTTCCTCCTGATGGATCTCTTGGCAAAAAGGGTTTTCCGCACTGGCGAACGGGATGGCGCAATTGAAGATCCGGGCCCCGATCGAGTAAATCCAAAAAGAGGCGAACGGACCCGCTGGGATTCGAACCCAGGTCAGCGGGTTTCTTCGAGAAACCTCTCCGAAGCCCGCTAGGATATCCTCTACCCTACGAGTCCACGTCCAAGCCTTGCCCTTCAACCGCTATTAACCTTTTCCAGAGCCGGGCGGCGCGCGGGCGATCGTTCGTTCCTCCGGCCCCGATCGGCTCCAGGGCAACGATTCAAAAATCGTGATCTCGATTTAACATAAAGCAAGCGCATGCGGAAGTTATCACGATTTTAAAGCCATTATGTGAGCATTTTTTGAATAGAAGGATGAAACGCTACGGCAAACTATTTCAACCATCGAATCCAGGGTGACGAAACCCCGGAAGCTCCTCGAAGCTCTTTTAATCGCTGAGTCGGAACTTTTCGGGGCATGAATGTCTAATTCCATAGAGAACCCCGGATCGACCATCCTATTGGAAGGGTCTGGGGGCGTTTGGTGGGTGAAACCCTCATGGAAGAAACCATATGTGAAAGGTCGGTCGGCTCCATCCCAAACGAGATCGTCCGAAAAGAGACCGTGGCGCCCGGCTTCACTCTGATGGAGATCAGGGCTCCTGAGATCGCAGAGAAGATTCGGCCGGGGCAGTTCATGATCCTTCGGGTCGACGACGCGGGGGAGAGGATACCCATGAGCGTCGCCGACTGGGATCTCGATCGTGGGACAGTGACCCTCGTCTTCCAGGAGCTGGGCCTCTCAACAAAAAAGCTCGGCCTCATGGAGCCGGGAGAGCGGCTTGCAAACCTTGCAGGCCCCCTGGGCAAGGCCGCCGAGGTGGGATACTTCGGGACCGTCGTCGTCGTCAGCGGCTGCTTCGGCGCGGGACCCGCCTACGCCCTCGCAAGAGCCCTTAAGGAGGCGGGAAATCAGGTGATCTGCATCGTCGAGGCCTTCAAGGGCGAGTACCTCTTCTGGCTCGACCGTCTGGAGGAGGTCTCCGACCGGCTGATAGTGACCTCCGGCGATCGATCGGTGGGCGTCGCCCGGTGGGCCAAGGACCCCCTGAAGGAGATCCTCGAATCCGAGGAGATCGATCGCGTTTACCTAGTCGGCTGCACCTTCATGATGGCGACCTGCTCTCGGGCGGCGGAGCCCTTCGGCGTCGGAACGAGGGTGAGCCTGATGCCGATAATGATCGACGGGACCGGGATGTGCGGAGCCTGCCGCGTCAACGTCGGAGGCGAGACGAAGCTCGCCTGCGTCGAGGGGCCGGAGTTCGACGGCCACGAGGTGGACTGGGACGAGCTGATGGAGAGGGCGAGAGGCTACCTCAAAGAGGAGGAACGCGCCCTCGACCTCTGGGAGATCGACAACTGGCACCTGGTTCGGTTCCGGGACCGCGAGCAGGATAAGAGTAAGAGAAAGAGGGGCGGGCCGCGTAGGTGCTGAAGCTCTTCCTCGTAGTTTCGATCTTTCCGTCCGACCCCGAGGAACATTTTTACCCGTCGGCGTCTTCTCTCCAGCATGACCGATACGAAGAGAATCATACCGTGCCTCGACGTCAAGGTGGTCGACGGCCAGCCTTCCGTCGTAAAGGGAGTAAAGTTCGTTGACCTGAAGCGGCAGGGCGACCCCGTCGAGTTTGCGATCCGATACGAAGAGCAGGGCGCCGACGAGCTGGTCTTCCTGGACATAACCGCCTCTTCTGAGGGGAGGAAGACGATGGTGGACGTGGCACGGCGGACCGCCCAGGAGGTCTCGATACCCTTCGCCGTCGGCGGCGGGATCGGAACCTTAGAGGGGATCGTCGAGATCCTGGACGCCGGGGCCGACAAGGTGGGGATAAATACGGCGGCGGTGAAGGACCCCGACCTGATCAAGAAAGCCTCGAAGGCGGTGGGGTCCGAGAGGATCACCGTCGCCATCGACGCCCGAAGAAACCCCGTACTGAGAAAGGATGCTCACGCCTTCAAGCTCGAGGACGGGAGCGAGGCCTGGTTTGAGGTGGTGATCTACGGAGGGCGAACGCCCGTCGATATCGACGCCATCGACTGGGCCCGCCGGGTCGAAGAGCTGGGAGCAGGCGAGATCCTCCTCACCAGCATGGACCGGGACGGCACCAACGACGGCTATGACATCCCCCTGACCCGAGCCGTCGCTGAGGCCGTAGGCATCCCGGTGATCGCGAGCGGCGGTGCCGCAAACCCCGAGCACATGCTCCAGGCCTTCAGAGAGGCCGGGGCCGACGCCGCCCTGGCTGCGGGGATCTTCCACCGCGGCGAGTTCACCGTCGGGGAGGCGAAGGAGTACCTCCGGTCCCACGGGATAAATGTCAAGCTCGACTGAAGTAAGGCTCGACTTAAGGATGGGCTGGACCGGTCGGGGGAGAGGGGTGCGCAGCCGATGGGAACAGGTGGCGGAGGCCGCGCCGATCCTCCCACCGGTCAACTGCCCGATCCTCCCTATTCTCACATTTCCGTCATCCTTTTTGTCTTTACCAGCTCCTGTTTCGCCAAGCCGTTCTGGCTGATTAGATCGAGAGACCTCACTGTTTTAGCCATCGATCGCAGAGGCAAAAGCAGAGCTTACTTGATCATCAGTTGGTTGAAGATATCGAGAGAAGTTGGCCGACTGAATCAGCCATAAAACAGCTCTAGTTTCTTACCAGCTCACGGATGTCCTTGTAGATGTCCAGGGTTATGGCAAATGCTACGCCAGAGAATAGCAGAGCCACGAAGATGCCTTCCATTATCACGACAACCACTTCCCAATAGTCTATATAGCACTATATTCTATATATACCTTATCCTGGGACTCGTTCGCACTTAACGATGTTAGACAGATAGAAGGAGGATCAGAAGGAGGATCTGAGGGTATGGGTGGTGAGGCATGACTTCATGCTGGGAACGCTATGCGACGACGATTGCCACCTCTTCGGCTTCCTCAAAGGGTCGAAGGGTTCCATAATCCAGGAAGAGATGGGCATATGCCTGCCCTACGTCCTCAGGTGGGTGAATACATAAGTAAAATTTTATTTAATCTTTTCGATCGCAAAAATATTCGCCGATCGCTAGGCTTATATTTTAAATCAGCCTTGTTATATTCCGGAGCTTCTGTTGGTCGGGAGGTTGTAATCCATGAGTTTTCTGATCGATCCGCCTCTTCTCATATTGTCAGGGATCTTGATCTACTTCGGAGGCCCGAAGCTGGGCTGGAATAGACATGCGAAGATCGTGGTAGGCGTTGCCATAGTGCTTATATTTATAATATTTAGCTCTCTATTGTACGCCGGCATTTTCCGTTGCGTCTTTCCCTTCTTCCCCGAGAAGACCGGCTCAGATTTCATGTTCAACTCGTATACGACGCATATCACCACGGATATGGTGCCCACCGCTGCCGCCGTCCTCCTCTTCCTCCTCTACCCGGTCTGGCTCTTCGCCGGGTATGCGGCGATGCTCCTAATCTCGAAGCGGAGGCTCGTCTCAAGCGATGAATATTCCTTTAAGGATGTCAAGAGCCGCGTCGTCCGGGGCTCATCGGAGTACGCCGTCAGGAGGGGCACCGACCCCCGAAGGTGCGTGAGGGAGGCGGTCGCTGCCCTCGGCGGCATCGAGAAGTTCGTCGGAGCCGGCGACCGGGTCCTGATCAAGATCAACATCTGCGGCGGGGTTCCCGAGGTGCCGGGGACGTTCACCAGCACCGACGTCGTCGAAGAGATCGTCGAGATGGTCAAGGGTGCCGGAGCTGAACCGATCATCGCAGATGCGGACATGATCTGGAACAAGTTCTGGACTGTGGCGGACGCCTCCGGCTGGGCCGATTGGGCGAAGAAGAAGGGGGTGAAGCTTGTGAACCTCTCCGAGACGAAGATCGTGGGCTTCAACTTTGGAGACGATAGCGTCATCGGGACCGACAAGGTCTCCAAAGAGATCGTCGACGCCAACGTCATAATATCGGTGCCGACGATGAAGACCCACCTCCTGACGGGGGTCACCCTGGCGATGAAGAACATGTACGGCACCTTCCCCGAGGTGGACAAGGCCAAATACCACAAGATGAAGATCGAGGAGGTGATCTACGAGGTGAACAAGGCCTTCACGCCAAACCTTGTGATCATCGACGGGAGCATCGGAAACGAGGCGATCGGGCCCCTGAGTTCCAAGCCCATCGACTATCAGACGATCATCGCATCTAACGACGTCGTCTGTGCCGACTCCATCGCATCTCAGATGATGGGTTACAAGCCGTCGGAGGTGGAGCACCTGAGGCTCGCCGCCGAGCGGGGGCTAGGCGACGCATCTTTACGATTCGACTTCGACACCCTCCCCTATAAGCACGCCAGCGGCAAGGATGGGAACTGGGACCGGCCCGAGGCGAAGGTGAAGGACTTCTACAACTGGGGGATCGAATTGATGCTGAAGTTTCCGGGGTGGCCCACCCTCTTCAACGTAGGAGCCGACTTCTTCCTCTTCGACATGGCGAGGCTTCCGGTCTTCAAGTACCTCACCCCCGCCTTCCTGAAGCTGTTGAACGATTCGGTCTTCCTGATCCTGAGTGGTCAGGGGGATACCGAAGCCGACCGCGCCCGGAGGAGGACGAACGTTTTCATACTCCTCCTTCTGGCGGAGGCTGCTCTCCTCGGCTTCTGGATGGACGGGTATGTTCGGAACTCCTCCTTCTTCGACCTGAACTTCCTTTTTGCCATAGTCGTCTCGATCCTCGCCGCCGTCAGGATGAAGACGAGAAACCTGTTGGCCCTCATCCTCTCGTCGGCGGCGGTCATGTTCGTAGTGGAGAGGTTGATCTCATTTGATACTGGCATCGTTTTGGAGACCGACATCATACGAGGCGGGATCGTGGACTACGCCAACAGCTTTGCAGGTCCCACCCTCTTCGTCGTGACCGCCTGGGCGCTGTTGATGGTGGTTGTGTTCGGGTTATCGGACCTTTTTAGGCTGTGGTTTTCCAGGCTTCGGATATTCGATAAGCTCGAAAGGTGGCGGCCCCTCCCCTTCGCCGCGGCGGCGGCGGTCTTCTTCATATTCTTCTATCTGGAGGGTTATTTTGGGGTGGTGAAGAGGGAGGTTCTGGTTCTCTATTCGGTCCTGGTCCTCGTTGGGCTCTTCTTCTCCAACAGATGCTCCATCGACTGGAACGCCGCCCTCGTCTTCGTCAGCGTGGCCATCGTCGGGTACATGGAGCTTGTGGGGTCGCTCGCAGGGATCTGGAGCTACCGGTTTTGTGAGGCTCTGCCCATCTTCGTCACCATCGCGGGCGCCGTCTACAGCGGGGCGATTCTGGGGGTCGCCCGCCTCGTCGGGGTGGACCTCTCCAACTCCACCGCCGGAAAGCCTGTCGGGGACGAGGAAGAGGAGGTTTCCGGGGACAGAGTTCTGGAGGCTGCCGGGGCGGGGTCGTAGGGCTGATCTGACCCCGAGATGGATTATCTGCAAGGTCCATCCGCAGGAAAGGCTCCGAGTTCGAAGGAGAGAGGCGGAACCGGGGGCCTGCATCGGCGAAAGGGGAAGGCGTGCTCGGATACGGAGGTGACGGGACCGGGTCGGAGGGCCGGGTCGGAGGCCGTCTGGCGTTCCGGGCTTGCCGGGCGGCGAGGCCGCCGTCTCACCTTGTACGGTTCTCTCTCCTCAGATAGTCCGCAATAGCTCAGGGATGTAGCAGCCATCCTTCCCACGAGCTTTCTATCGAATCCGCCCCCCCGCCCCCGCATCCTTCGGCGCAAGGTCGAAAACCTTGGAGATGACTGGATTGAAGGCCGCAAATTGTCAATTATAATATGGAATCTTCGGGCAAAATAGCATATAATCATTCAGTTCATCCCAGATATGGCTGGATACATCTCGGTTCCAGCGATCAACGAAACAGTCAGAACGCAATGGTTATAAATCTTGAAGAATATGCAGGGTAGCGGGGTTAGTATATGAAAAAAATTTCTTTGATATTGGCTTGCCTGTGTCTGGCATCCGCGGTTGCGGCATCGTCTCCGCCATACAGCGCACCTCCTGGGACTGGATCAGACTTCTATCCGCCATCGGACGTTCCGCCGGGGAGTGGGCCGACCATATCGCCGCCCGTGGACGTTCCTCCGAAGGCCGGGTCATCCGGATCGCCGCCTTCCGATATGTCGGGAACTGGAACAGCACCATCGCCGTGGAGAGGATCAATTCCGTCCCACGACTGGCTCTCTGATGACGTCGGCTTTTTAACCTACTACGGTCCCTTCGGTTATCCGGTCTGGGGTGGGTTCTATGACTATCGGTTCTTCTACGACGAGTGGTATCCCGTCGCTCGATCGTTCCTGGACGGCACTCCCTATCGCACGTATTACTTCACCGAGTATCGCCCTGTTTATGTGACCGATGGCTGGTGGAATGATCCGCAAGGTTATCGTCCCCTATATAGGACGAGTTCAGGATTTTCTTTCTCCGGCACCACGGTTCATGGCTGAGAGCAGCGGCCCGGTCCTTTGTCTGGATCCGGCGGCCGCGCGGCCAGAACGTTCTTTTTTATATATATTTTTATTATATCTCTTTTTCAACTCCGTTTGATGGCCGTGAAGATCGATAATCCGTGATCGATAATCCATGATCGATAATCCATGATCGATAATCCATGATCGATAATCCATGATCGATGATCGAAGGCGGAGATAGAAATAATAGGGCGGCCTTTACCCAGCGGCAAAGAGGATGGTGTGAAGTTTGCGCAAATTAGATGGCGTCATCATGGAGCTGGAGGGTCGGGGGTTGAAGTTCAGGCTACAGACCTCTCTAAGGGTGGGGTACGTGGCAGACATATTATTTAAAAAGGAGAGAATAATCGTCCTCGACACCCGGAATGCAGATTCCTTCGCTGTCAGGAAGCTTGTGGCGGCGGGATATGAGGTCTTTGTCATCCCCGAGGGAAAGCTCGACGACGACCAGATCAAGGCGTTCTGTGATGAGGTGGAGAAGGCTTTGAGTGGGTGAGAGGCAGGCGATCTCTTCAATCTGGCCGGGTCCATCTGGGATTTGGGTCTCATCCCGTAGCCGTCGCCTTCTATTTGATGGCGATCTCCACCGCCATCAATCCGTAAAGCACGCAAATGGGTGGTCTGATGCTTGCGATCTGGCGACTTGTGAGAGCTTCCTGGTCTGTCCAGATAGTGCATAATCTCGGTGAGTTTCATCATCGCATCGTTGCAGGGCCGGAGGCGGCGGTATCGAGTGATGTGAGATGGAAGCCGAAGCTGAAGGTGGGGGTGGAGGCGCTTGATCATCGGCGGTTTGCCGAAACGTTTTTCGAGGTGGCGGTCTTGATATCGAGGAGGGCGAGGTGATCCGACTTAAAAGGATCTCGCAAGGATCTCGCGCGAGGTGACTTATCGATGCTGGCGACGGATTGGCTTTCTGAAGGCGATTCTCTCTATTCGATGGGCAGGTACGCCGAGGCCGTCCGGGCTTATGACGAGGCCGTCCGGCTCAATCCCGAGGATGCCGATGGCTGGAATAAGAAGGGCGCAGCTCTGGCAGCTCTGGGCGACCATGCGGCGGCGATCCGGGCCTGCGACGAGGCCATCCGGCTTGATCCTGAGTTCGCCCTGGCATGGAACAACAGAGGATTCGCCCTCAGGAATCTGGGCAGGGTTCTTGAGGCGATCGAGGCTTACGACGAGGCCCTCCGCATAAATCCTGTGTACGTCAGGGCCTGGATTAACAAGAGCGCCGCCCTCGAAGCCCTCGGCATGAGGTCCGAGGCGGAGTCGGCCCGTGGACGGGCAAGAGAGCTGCAATCGAGGAGATAGACGGGATCGGTAGGATTCTGAGGCGTCCGCTTCTCAGCCGTGGCTTACAGCTGTGGCTTAATATCTTGCAGGGGCTGGCGGAAGACCGCCCGTCCGGCCGTGCCCGCCGGTCGGCGGGATCACCGGGCGGCTTCCTCGACGATGTCGATCTCCTTCTCCGTGAGCCCGCGAAGCTCGCGGACGAGGCCACCGATCTGCCGACCGGTCCGGTGCCATCGATCTGCCGCAGGAGTCGGTCATTTCGCGGCTGGTCTTTTGTCGTCTCACCAACTAAACCGAGAGCTATTCATCTCTCTCGATCCCGGCCTCTCGCAAGATTATTGCCAAAAGCTTCACCCCGATCGTCTCGCCGTGGGGGTTTGGGATGGTGACGAGAATGTCTCCTTTGACCATGTAAGGATGCTTCGTTCCGTGATACGGCCCATCGAAGCCGAGCTTTCGGAGCCGCCGGATCAGGTCTCGATGAGAGACGGGCAGAAGCTTAGACAACGGCCTCGGGCTCCGCGGAGACTTCGATAGTTTTGCCGCCGATCGTCGGTATGGCCATCCCGAGCCTCAGCCTCAGGGCGATCCATCCTTCCAGGACCTCGATGAGATCTTTGCGGCACTCCTCGATAGTCTTCCCGGTGGCGATGACGCCCTGGAGGCCCGGAACCGTTGCGCAGTAGTCGCCCTCCTCGATCGGCTCGTACTCTGCTCGGGCGAGGGCTGCCTGTATGTACTCGGAGAACATAGCTGGAATTTTGTTTGGCCCTCCGCCGATTTATATCCTTTTGCTGGGCTTGGGCAGAGGTTAAATGCGATCCTCTCCTCTCATCATTCAGGTTTCGTTACCGTCTGGGATCGCCCCGCCGGTCGGCGCCGTCACCGGGTGGCGTCCTCGACGATGGCGATCTCCTCCGCCGTCAGCCCGTAAAGCTCGTAGACGAGACTGTCGATCTGCCGATCGGTCGCCTCGATCTGCCGCGAGAGGAGGGTCTTCTCGTGGCCGGTCTTCGTCTCCGCCAGCCGCCGGTGCAGGTCCAGCATATTCTCGACGAGCTTCACCATCCGATCGTGGCGGGCCTTTTCGGACGAATTATTTAAGTCGATGTTTGGAACAGGAAATTTCTCCAAGGTATTCGCGTTGATTTTTGGAAATGCAGCTCTGTCAAGGTTCACATTCTGACTCTTTAAATGGCTAAAACATGGGCGTGATAAAATTATACCCACAAAAAAGAAAATATTCAGAGATCTGGTATAAGTAAAACTAAATTTTGGTATCAATGTAATTACATCGGTGTTGCATATATACGGGTTTTCGGTGAAGGTCCCATCTAAACAGTTGCCCGATGCGATACGCCTAATAAGTATTCTTGGACCTACGAAGATTTCGGGATTTCGAGGTGCAGCGAGATTTTCACCATATTTGATCCAATCCTCCTCCCATTCAAGACTATACCGCTTTATGTTTCTGGCACGCAACAATGGGAGATAGCTATCATCAAGCTTTTCTTTTGAGTCATATATTTTTTGAATCATCATATTCCTGGTTTGGGGAGGATATCCTTTTCCCTCTTCATAGGGTTTCATTCCAAATTTGAAAATAAAATATTCTTTGAGTACAGAATTACCTTGTAATTTGGATGATTTAGAGAAGCTAATCCTAACATCTTGATTTTTGGATTCAATACTATAATTCTCGTCATATGCCCAGTTCTTGTTTTTGACAGCTAATAACCTTTCAGCTATCGCTTTTAACGATCGATCTATTCCTTTAATCATACAATTCTTCGGAAACTTATTCGTACTATCTTTCTCTGCTATTACAATCAAGGTATCGACAGTTACATTCTCAAAAACCTGATATACATTTAAAAGTTCGTATACATTATTCTTTATGAATAAGAATTCGCGTAATTTATTGTCGAAATCTGTCGAAAGCCAGTAATTAGGTACAATCATCCCGAGCCTACCGTCACGATTTAACAACTTAACCGCTTTCTCCAAAAATAGGCCATATGTGTTTAGTTGATACTCAGCAGTTCCAAATTTATCCTGATAATAGCTCTTATCGAATTTCTCTAAAAGTCCTGATCGGGACTGTATATAAGGCGGATTCCCGATCACAGCATTGAACCCGCCCCGGCTCATGATCTCGGGAAACTCCATCTCCCAGTCGAAGGGGTTGATCCTCTCGATCTCCTCCTCGCTCATACCGGGATTTGACTCCAGGATGTCCCACCCGATCAGCGAGTTACCGCACTTGACGTTCTCGCCCAGGTCGGGGAGCGCCCGCTCCTGGAAGAGCTTCAGCTGCTTGGAGAGGGTCTCCTCGCTCTCCCCCTCCAGGACCTTCAGGTGGAGGGAGAGCTTCGTCACCTCCACCGCCTGGGGGTCGATGTCCACGCCGTAGATGTTGTTCAGGAGGATCCGCTTTCTCTCCTCGGTCGTCAGCTTCCACTCGCCGCCCTTGGCCTGGAAGATGGGAAAGGGGCTCTCGTTCTCCTCGGCCTTTCCCTTCCTCGTCTTGTTTCCCCTCCTCGTTCCAGCCCCGGAGGCAGCGCCGCCGCCGGGCAGAAGGGCGGCGACCTCCTTCGAGGTGGCTGGCCGGCCTGTCTCCAGGAGGGGGACGAGCTTCTCGACGTACCAGTCCCGGTGCCAGTCCAGAAGCTTCTGGTACGCGCCGATGAGAAATGATCCTGAGCCGCAGGCGGGATCGAGGATGCGGAGGTCTGAGGCGGCGGCGGGGGTCTGCCCTTCGAGGAGCTTTCCGACGGTGTTCTCGACGATGTACTCCACGATGTACGCCGGGGTGTAGTAGACGCCTCCCGCCTTCCTCACCTCGGGCTTGTACTCCACCTTCGCCCGATGCCCCGGAGTCAGGCTGATCACCTTCCCCAGGAACTGCTCGTAGACCTGCCCCAGAATCTCCGGCGGGACGACCGAGAACTCGTAGGGGCTGTCGGGATAGTAGAGATCTTTTATGATCTCTTTGAGGATCTTGTCGTCGATAACGAGGCTCGGGGTCAGCTCGTCGGGCGGCTCCTTGCGGGCCGGGTCGTCGGCGAAGGCGAAGAGGCCGGAGTTGTACCGCTCGTCGGCCCGCAGGAATAGCTCGACGAGCCTCGGGTAGACCCGGGGGCCTTCAAGGAGGGACTGGAGCCACCCGTACTTCTCGATCCCCCGATCCTCGCAGATCCGGAGGAAGACGATCCGATCGATCGTCCGCTGGACGGCGAAGTTCAGCTCCCGGGTGGTGAGGTCGGGATTCCGGAGCGCGATGTTTCGCGCCAGCTGGTCCCTCCAGCTCTCGATGTCCTTCAGGAAGGCGGCGTCCACCTCCGCCGTCCCCCGTTTCGCCCTGGTCGACTCGACGTACCGGTCGAAAGAGCCCTTCAGCACCTCCTCCCGCGAGAAGATCGAGGCGATCTCGTCCCACCGGTCGACGTACTCCTTGTAGGTGAGGTACTTGACCCGGGCCTTCGACGCCTTGTCGCTTTTCTCCGGCTTGATCCTGCCGTCGTAGACCGCCAGCTCCTCGAAGTCGGTCAGAATCCCCAGGGGAAGATGTTTTGCAGACCAGGAGTAGCGGCGGAGCTGGAAGGCCGGGCTGATCTCGTCTTTGAGGTTGACAGAGGGCTTCTTCGCCTCGACGAAGAACTTCCGGACGCCCCCGATCCTAAAACAGTAGTCGGGAGCCTTGACGGTCGACCCCACCTTTATGGCGTCCTCGTGGACCACGTCCTTGTACGCCTCGGCGTATCCCCGCTCGTTGTCCACGTCCCAGCCCAGGGCCTTGAAGAACGGGTCGATGAACTCCCGCCGCAGCTGGGTCTCGTTGTACCGTCCCGATCGGTAGGATTCGACGTTCCTCTCGAACCGCTCCACCAGCTCCTCGATCTCCCTGGGCGCCGCCAACTCTTCTTCCTCCGCCTTCAGATCCGCAGATCAAAGGATAAAATTGTCGGATGAAGGCCGAGGCAGGGAGATGAGATCGAAATGAAGGAAAAACAGATGGGGAAAACGGTAATAGAAGTTAAAGGGTCCAAGGTCCGCCTGAGGGTTCAGGCGGTGATCTTGGACTTGGCGATGTACTTGATCAGGTCGGGGGCGAGCCTCGTCTTCCTCTGGATCGTGGCGGCCGCATCCTCTATGCTCTCGCCTTCCTTGATGAGGTTGCCGATCTCCTCGATCGCCTCTTCGTCTACGACGTAGTACTCGTCGATGTCTTTTCTGTGTCCCCAGACGTCGCCCTCCAGAAGGTCGATCCCCTGCATCTCGAGGAAGAGCTTGATCGCCTTGGACATGGTCTTGTGGTAGGATGGCGGAACCTGTACGGCCCTCAGCCTCGGGCAGCTTCTCATCAGGTCGAGGAAGTCGACGTTCGAGGGCCTGAAGGCCAGGTGGACGATCCTCTCGTTCGGGTTCAGCTCACTGATCTCGTCTTTTGAACTCACAACTCTAATTCTCATGCAAATTCACCTCAACAAATACTAGGATGTAAATTCAAGTATTAATAGTCAATTGCGTTGTATACTAACGTCCAGATTGAACGCAAATTCGATGATGATGGGCTTGTAGCACGTTCTCCAGATGGACAGATCCGACCTCTTCTATCCCAAAAGATCCCATCTTCTCACTCTGATCTTGCGAGATTAAAGTGTCTGGTGGCCAAGTTCACAATCAAATCCTTTTCTCAATCGGTCCAGCCCAGGAGATGGGAGGGATCTCCAAAGGAAGCTCTGCCTGCGGATTCGATGGGGTTGGAGATAATTCTCAAAGAGAGCGGGCTGAGCGCGTGGCCGGCCTCGGGACGGGATGGATGACTGATCTCAGAATGGATCAGATAATGGTGCCAAGAAAAGGGTTGGGGGTTGAAGTTGAGAAAAGCGCCAGCGATCGGGCATCAATTTCGAACTTCGAGAAGGTTTGAGGACCGCCTGAGGTTTCAGGCGGTGATCTTGGACCTGGCGATGTACTTGATCAGGTCGGGAGCAAGCCTCGTCTTCCTCTGGATCGCGGCCGTCGCATCCTCGATGCTCTCTCCCCCTTTGATCAGGGTTCCTATCTCGTCGATCGCCTCTTCATCGACTACGTAGTACTCGTCGATGTCCTTTCTGTGACCCCAGACGTCCCCTTCAAGGAGGGTGATCCCCTGCATCTCCAGGAAGAGCGTGATCGCCCGGGAGAGGGTCTTGTGGTAGGATGGGGGCACCTGGACGGTTCTCAGCCGCGGGCACGCCCTGATCAGGTCGAGGAAGTCGACGTTCGAGGGCCTGAAGGCCAGGTGGACGTTCCTCTCGTTCGAACCGAGCTTTGATATCTCCTCTTTTGAGCTGACTACTCTTATCTTCATGGTCTTTCACCTTTACAATTGCTGATCTGTTATCAAAGTATTTATAGTCACTTACGATGTATACTAACTCCCATATTGCTTTTGTTCCATGATAACAGGTTGCATGGGGCATCGAACCCATGCTGGATAATCTCGTTCTATTCCCAAAATCAGACCTCCTTTTATTCCGTCTTGCGCGATTAAAAGAGGCTCATCCGCCAAGCCGAACTCGGTCGGTCTCCATCACCACCGCCCTTCCGGCAGAGGCGGCGTCTCGGTGGAGGGAAGGGGATCGAAAAGAGGCACCGGGAAATTTCGAGGGAGGGCCGCAACGTACAAATGTATATGGACGGCCCACCCGGCGAGGCCGAAATCGGGTCAAAGTCCGCCTGAGGTTTCAGGCGGTGATCTTGGACTTGGCGATGTACCTGATCAGATCGGCAGCCAGCCTCGTCTTCTTCATGATCTGGTCTGCAGTATCGTCGATGCTCACGCCGCTGGCGATCATCGTCTCGATCTCGCCGATCGTCTCATCGTCGACCATGTAGTACTCGTCGATGTCCTTCCTGTGCCCCCAGACGTCCCCTTCGAGCAGCTCGATCCCCTGCATCTCCAGGAAGACCTTGATCGCCTTGGACATGGTCTTGTGATAGGAGGGTGGAACCTGGATCGCCCGAAGGCGGGGACATCTCTTCATCAGGGAGAGAAAGTCCACGTTCGACGGCCTGAAGGCCAGATGGACCATCCTCTCGTTCGGGTTAAGATCCGGTATCTCATTTTTTGAGCTAACAACTCTGATTTTCATGACCTTTCACCTCAACAATTGCCAAGATGTAGTTCCGGTATTAATAGATACTTGTATAAACCTCATTGAAGGGAAATCGAAGCTCCACGATCTGGTGGGCGATTATAACAGGGATAAAGACATACCGGATGGATGGATGAAGATCCATCTGGCTCATCAAAAAGGGGGCAAGAAGTCAGCATCTGCCTGTCATCACCAAGGACGAGCAAAACCCGAGAAGAGGGGGTGAAGGAGGCCTCCGCTCCTCGTCCCATTCATCATTTCACGCTTGAACTTTGGATTTGGCTATATATTTGATCATGTCGGGGGCGAGCCTCGTCTTCTTCGTGATCAGGTCGGCGGCCTCATCGATGCTCGCTCCCCCCGAGACCATGGTTTCGATCTCGCCGATCGTCTCGTCCTCGATCATGAAGTACTCGTCGATGTCCTTCCTGTGCCCCCAGACGTCCCCTTCCAATAGCTCGATCCCCTGCATCTCCAGGAAGAGCTCGATCGCCTTGGACATGGTCTTATGATAAGAGGGGGGAACCTGGATCGCCCGGAGCCGGGGGCATATCTTCATCAGGTTGAGGAGGTCGACGTTTGAGGCCCTGAAGGCCAGATGAACTATCCTCTCGTTTGGGTTCAGGCTGGTTATCTCATTTTTTGAGCTCACAACTCTAACTCTCATGAATCCTCACGACCGGCGAGATGAAAACAAAATACTAATAGACACTTGTGGCGTTCACTAATGTTCATATCCATATGCATCGACCTAAATCTTTCAATTCGGAGGTCCTGGATATCCCCGTTTATGCGGTCGTGGAGGACCATTCCGACGAAGATTTTGGGGTCTCAAATTCGTGGACGGAGGGCCAACTTCGCATAACAATTTCACGAAACTTCACAACCATTTAAATGACCGACTTCCGAAATGGCGGCCAAAGCCCGCAGGTAAGTCGCAGTCATCGATCCGAAAGAAAAGTCGGCACTTTGGATGCGGGGTTCCCATTAACGATCGATCCTGATGCGGTGGCGGGTTTCGCGTAGATGCGCCCCTCCCGTCGAGTTTCCTCCTCCTCTTCCTTCCGGCTCATCCCCGGTCCCCCCATGCTCCAAAGTTCCCATCAAAAGGATGATAACGGGGCGGTCCAATAGACCCACGAATAGACCCAAGAAGCGATATGCAAGGGCCCTGAGGCGCTGGACCTCTTTCAATCTGCCGACCCCTCCACCAGGTTTAAATAAGTTATAATAATCCCTCCTAGGAGAACGATCCAGGCTGGTAATCCTTATGAACATTGACGAGATAGTCCGGTGGGTCCTCAGCGTAGATCGGCGCCTTCTCTTGATGAGGACGATCCGAAATTCCAGGGTGGTTAAAGCATCCGAGGTGGCTCAGTTGACAGATAGATCGATCCAGAATATAAGCCGCGCATTGAAGGAGTGCGAAGAGCTGGACCTGGTCAGATGCATAACCCCCGAGAAGCATACCTGGAAGAAGTATATGCTCACCGATCTGGGACATGTCGTCTTGAGGGAGCTTGAAAGATTCGAAATGATCTGACGGAATTAGAAGGTTGATCTCATGAGTAAAGTAAGGCTTACGGAGACGGTTTTCAGAGATGCTCATCAATCACTGTTGGCCACCAGGATGAGGACGCGGGACATGCTCCCGATAGCAGAGAAGCTCGACGAGGTGGGCTTCTTCTCGATGGAGGTCTGGGGAGGCGCCACTTTTGACTCCTGTATCAGATATCTCAACGAAGATCCCTGGGAGAGGCTGCGCGCCCTCAAGCTCGCCATGCCCAACACCCCCATGCAGATGCTCCTCCGGGGCCAGAACCTGGTAGGCTACCGCCACTACGCCGACGACCTGGTGGAGAAGTTCGTCGAGAGGGCGGCGGCAAACGGTGTTGACGTCTTTCGGATATTCGATGCAGTAAACGACATCAGAAACATGCTCGTCGCCATCAAGGCCGCCAAGAAGACCGGCGCCCACGTCCAGGGCTCCGTCTGCTACACCACAAGCCCCGTCCATTCCATTGAGCAGTTCACCAGGATGGCGGCAGAGCTTGCCGACCTCGGCTGCGACTCCATCTGCATCAAGGACATGGCGGGGCTGATCCTCCCCCATGACGCCTATGATCTGGTTGCTTCGATGAAAGAGGCGGTCTCCGTCCCCATCTGCCTCCACTCTCACTGCACCAGCGGCATGGCCCCCATGAGCTTCATCTTCGCCTGCGAGGCGGGGGTCGACATCCTCGACACCGCCATATCCCCCCTGGGATGGGGGTCGTCCCATCCCCCCACCGAGAGCATCGTGGCGTCCCTGGTGGGGACCCCCTACGAGACGGGCCTCGACCTCAGGCTCTTGACCCAGATCAAGAGGTACTTCGAGAAGCTGATGGAGGTTTACGCCCCCGTCTTCAACCCCATCTCCGCTCGGGTCGACACCAACGTCCTCGTCTACCAGGTGCCGGGCGGCATGTTATCAAACCTCGTCTCCCAGCTGATCGAGCAGAAGGCCCTGGACAAGTACGACGAGGTTCTGGCGGAGATCCCGAGGGTGAGGGAAGACCTGGGGTACCCGCCCCTCGTCACCCCAACAAGCCAGATCGTGGGAAGCCAGGCGGTTCTGAACGTACTCACCGGCGAGAGGTACAAGGCCGTACCCAAAGAGGTCAAAGATTACGTCAAGGGACTTTATGGCCGGTCGCCTGCAGAGATCAACCCCAAGATCAAGGCTGAGATCCTGGAGGACGAGGAGCCGATAACCGTCAGGCCCGCGGACCTGATCCCCCTCGAGTACGAGAAGATGAAGGCTGAGGCGGAAGGGAAGGGGCTGGTCAGAACGGAGGAGGACATCCTCACCTACGCCCTCTACCCCCAGGTGGCGGAGAAGTTCCTCAAGGGCGAGGCGAAGGAGGAGGTCATGAAGAAGGCGGCTCCCTCGGAGGCCCAGGCCGCCGTCACCATCGGAAAGCCCGCCGCCTTCAACGTCGAGGTCGACGGCGAGGCTTATCTCGTCAAGGTAGCGCCGGCGGGGATGTCCATCGAGGCGGCTGAGCCGAAGGCCCCCAAGGACGGGGTTACCGTCCCGATGCAGGGGGTCATCATCCGCTATCAGGTGGCCAAAGGGGACAAGGTCTCCAAGGGGGACACCGTCGCCGTCCTCGAGGCGATGAAGATGGAGAACGACGTCTGCGCCAATAAAGACGGGGTCGTGGCGGAGATATACTCCGAGGTTGGGGCGACGGTATCTCCGGGCGACATATTGATGTCCATCGACTGAGATCGTCTGCCGAATCTGGTCTGCCAAGTCTGGTCTGCCAAATCTGCTCAGCTGCGGAGCAGCTCAACGGGAATCAACAGGATGGAAAAAAGGGAAGGATAAGGGAAGGATCTGCGGATGTCGGTCAAAAGGGAACAGGTGCTCATCGAGGCTCTCCCGTACCTCCGGGAGTTCTACGACTCGATCATGGTGATAAAGATAGGCGGGTCGATCATGTCCGATAGGGAGGTTCTGGACACTTTCGTCCAGGATCTCGTCCTCCTCCGGTACGTCGGGATTCATCCCGTCGTCGTCCACGGCGGCGGCCCTGAGATCTCCGAGAAGATGGCCCGGTTTGGAAAGAAGTCGGTCTTCGTGGGGGGGCTTCGGGTAACCGACGAGGAGACGCTGGAGATCGCGAGGATGGTTCTCGTCGGAAACATCAACTCAAGCCTGGTCACCCTCATCGGAAAGCATGGCGGCAAGGGGATCGGCCTCTCCGGGAAAGACGGCCAGCTGATCGTGGCAAGGAAGAAGGAGCCGATCGTCATCGCCGGCGAGGAGCTGCCCATCGATCTCGGCTGGGTCGGCGAGGTGGTGCGGGTGAACCCGGAGATCATCATGATCACCGCCGGGAAGGGGTACATCCCGGTTATTTCGCCCATAGCCGTCGACGGCGAGGGGAACAACCTGAACGTCAACGCCGACACCGCCGCCGGGGTGATCGCCATCGCCCTGGGCGCGAAGAAGCTGATCTCGGTGACCGACGTCGAGGGGGTGAAGCTCAAGCCCGACGATCCCCTCTCTGTCGTCTCCAGCTTCAGGATATCCGAGTTCAGAAGGATGGTCGACGAGAAGGTGATCACCGGCGGGATGATCCCGAAGGTGGAGGCATGCGTCAAGGCCGTCGAGGGCGGGGTCCAGTCGGCCCACATCGTCGACGGCAGGACGCCTCACGCCCTCCTTCTGGAGCTATTCACCGACACGGGCGTCGGGACGATGATCGAGAGGGGATGAGGGCCCCCTCTCGGTCGGGATCGATTTTTCTTTCAACTCACGGCGGGCGGCGCCGAAAGACCCTGGGCCTGCATCGGTCGTCGGGTTTGCGCCACCCCGCTCATCCCTCTTCGCTGGCCAACCCCCACCTACGCCAATCCCAAAAGTTAATTTATAAAAGGTCGAATCTATTGTAGGCGATTCTCGTGGAGAAGATCGGCGACCGGCTGAAGAGAAAACGGGACGAAGTGCTCGCCATAGCCGCGGCTCACGGGGCGAGGAACGTCCGGGTCTTCGGCTCGGTGGCGCGAGGGGAGGAGAGGGCTGACAGCGATCTCGATCTTCTGGTGGAGATGGAGCCGGGCAGAAGCCTCCTCGATATGGGGCGTCTCCTCATGGACCTGCAGGATCTTTTAGGCTGCGAGGTCCAGATCGCAGAGCCCGAGGCGCTTCATTGGTACGTTCGCAAAAGGGTTCTCGAAGAGGCGGTGCCGCTGTGAAGGATGATCGGCTGTACCTGGTCCACGTCCTGGAGTGCATCGATCGGATCGAGCGTTATACTGCTGAGGGAAAGATGGCTTTTATGGCTGATGAGAGGACCCAGGACGCCGTGTTGAGGAACTTGCAGGTGCTTTCTGAATCGACCCAGCGGTTATCCGAAGATCTGAAAACGGCCCATCCAATCTTGCTTTAGTAGGTAGAGCTCTAGGACTCGCCATATCTTGTTTATCGTATTCTCCGATCGAGTTCGCAACAGATTTAACTGGCATGTGCTGAGCCATTAAAACTATCAAGGAATCCATGAGGTGGGAAAAACCGCTACATTTTCTTGCCCAAGGCACCTTAACAAGTTTGACTCCATACACTTTTTACTCGATAGCGTGATGTGATAAATGCTATCTCTCCAGACGGAATAGCGAAGAGATTTTTTTGTTTTTTCGTTTTTCTTTTTCAAACTCAATTAAAGCAGGTAACCTCCTGTCGATATAACTTATATATGACTTTATTTTTTCAATTGATTTAACATGCTCATTTATGTCCTCCAGATTTGGATTGCCGATATCTTTACGTTCTCTGATATCAAGTATGATGCCGAACAATTTTTCGATATCTGGTACTATTTGTTGGTAATAATCTGGAAAAACATGTACAAGAGTCTCAGTAGAGATCCCATCGAGTTTTGTGCTGATCAGTTCTTGTTGATATATCAATATATACTCTAAAAGATCAAATGTAGCGCGATAAATATGTGAAAACGCCTTATTGAGGTTAGTTGATACATAATTGTCGTACTCTGCAATTAATTCAAATCTAACTCCAAATATTCCCATCAAATGATCAAAAGCATATCTTATTTCGTTTATGGGCGGAATAAATGTGTCTTGCTGGTTTAATTGCTCCGCATATAGCATTAACTTTTTATTGACATAGTATAATTCAGTAATTACTTTTAATGATTTTACTTCATCTGCTTCAAATACGATATCTCCGGGGGTCGTTCTGACAGGATTTATGGGAAGTTGGTCGGTTTTTGACCCAGTTGAAGCTATGACTGGAGGTTCCGAGGTCTCTGTAGAAATGCCCTGTAGAACATCACGAATCTGGGTTGACATCTTCAACATCAACTTTCTAATCTTCAGAGAATCGAGATCTTCGATAAGAATATCTCGGCAGTCAGCATACTGGCGGGATGATATATTCTGTGCAAGCTCATCAGCGGAGCGAGCGGAGCCATTTTCGATAAGATGCGTTTCAATGTAATAAACGGGGAGGATAAGCTTTAGTCCTAGTCTCTCCTCTCGTTCCAAGAAGCGGGCTAATTCATCGCGGCAGTACTTGCTCCGAAAGAAGCTTGGCGTAATTATAGGTATGAAAAAGGTGACCTCAGCCAGCGACTCGTCTATCCGAGCCTCCCATTCCTGGCCCCACTTTATGTCTTCACAATCCTGAAAGATGGGAAAACTCTCTCCGATGAGCTTTCGGGTTTGAGCACTCAGCTTTTCTCGAAACTCGCTCAGCCGGCCGTCATCGTCGTCTATGTGGGCGTAGCTCATGAAGGCCCCAGGATTTCGATTCTTGCCGTACAAGCCTCTTCTTCCTCCGATCTCTTGTAGGACTTAATAGAAATAAACCTTAGCCTTAGCGATTTATTCTCGTCCAACTTACCTCAACAAAGTTAGTTGGTCAGTTTTTCTGCTCTTTCCCCTTCCCCGCCTGCTCCTGATAGCTGACCCACTTCGCGTGCTCGGTGGAGATCAGCGCCTCGACCCTCTCGGCGAAGAGGGCTTCAAGGGTGGGATTTTGGGGATCTTTGTACGGCCCGGCCCTGGCGAGCCAGAGGAACCTCTCGTGCTTCAGCCTCTCGGAGGTGGAGCGGTAGTTCGTCCAGTTCTGCTGGAACTGGTAGAGCCCCTGCACCGACTCCAGGATGACGACGATCACGCCCAGGCCGCCGGTGATCACCGGATCGGCCCGGAGCCCAGCGGCTAAAGGTAAGGGCATTTTCTTGGCGAAAGGTTCGCTCAGCCCCGAGTCGTCTACCAAGCCTTCATTCGATTCGCGTTCTAAGTCGTCTCATGCGGACTCGATGGGTTTCGACTACGGAGAAATGGCCTTCCCAGTCGTCCCTTGACCGAATCGCCTCTGAAAGAAATCGGGCCGCTTCGGCTGGAGAATTCATGGGCATCCTGAAGAGAATAATTCCGGATGCGGCCGGGTGCTTC
>JAXGJB010000036.1:0-30820 GCA_040770465.1 Methanothrix sp.
GACGGACAATACGTCCCCAGCCTGCCACCCGGCGTTGTAAATGACCGCCTGGTCGACCCTCGCGATACCTCTTCCTACGTCGGAAGGACGAGCTTCACCTACTTTGAGCGTATACTCCTCAGTCATATCAATCCTCATACAATATCAATATCTTTTTATTTCAACCTATCCGTTTTGTTTGTCATGATGGTTCTCGTTTGGTGCAATCCCGGGAGTTTTATGAGGCGGATCTGACGGCCGCCTCCAGATCGCCCCTTTTCTCCAGACCTGCTTCTCCATCTCAGGAAATCTGTGCATCGTAGGTTACTAACTTTAGGTTACTACTAGCAAGTTACTTGTATTTAAAGATTTTGTCTCGCCGGGCTTTGCACCTAAAGTTTAGTTAATGCTAAAATCATATGATTCCGGGCGACTTTCAGCTGAACCCATGCATTCGTAGTTGCAGCATAAGTTACAATCAACGCGATGAAGTTTACAGGGGTTTGACTTTACGTGCAAAGCCGTCTCGCCGGCTTGCCGGGCAGCGGATCCTCCTCTCTTTTGGAGTTGGAGTTGTGAAGAGTTCCTCCGGGGAATGATCCTCCGGGATCGATGGAGGACGGAGTTTGTCTTGGAGGCGCCCAATTGAGAAAAGGATAGGAAAGCTCCGCTCTCCAAAACTGAGCGGTGAAGGTGGTTGAGATCGCAAAGTCGGCGGGGGTCGAAGATGGTTATGAGGAATTTTGCGAGACGGAGTCAGAAGAATGATGAAGCCTCGGGTGGGATTTGAACCCACGGCCTCGTCCTTACCAAGGACGCGCTATGCCAGCTAAGCCACCGAGGCACGAAAAGGTGCGATTGCCCCCCACGTGCTTTCTGTTTTTGAACCTTTCGGTCAACCCATTTCAACCTTGGGAGGGTCGGTCCCCTCTGCACCGTCGAGGGGGCGGGTCTGTCCTGAGAGGGATGGGAGGCCGATCCTCGGAGGGCGATGATCGGAGGACGAGCCGGCCTCTCAGACCCACCCCACCCGGCCCGGTCCAGATCTCGTCATCGAAACCAGCTCAACAATCGCAACAGAAGGGTTATTTATCCGATCAGCCTCAAAAACGGGGTTGTGTCACCCAAGCTCCTCAACGGCGAAGAGCTTATGCGAGCCCTCCGTCCGCACCCCCTGGCCTTTTACCGGCTCTATGCGATCTGGATCTACCTCGCCCTGGTGGGTGTCTACTTCGCTTCAGGCCCAAGAATCTTGATCCTGGACATGAGCCCCGAGACCTCGGCCAGGGTCCTATGGTGGCTCTCCATCCTCGTCCCGGCGGTTCTGATCGCCCTCTTTCGGATCAACTGGAGGTGGCTCTTTGCCCTGGCGATCCCGGGGCTTCTGGCCTTCAGCCTTCCGGGCCAGCCTGAGTACATCGCCTTCGCCGAGAATTTTGGGCTCGGTTGGTTTTTGGACCAAAATCACATCCTGACGGCCTTCGGCGTCCTGGGGGTACTGGGAACCGAAAGTCACCGCAGGTCTCACCGGTACTACATCACCAACTGGAGGCTGATCATGGAGTCGGGCCATCTGGGGGTTCATCGGAGAACCCTCCTTTACAGGAACATCAACGACCTGGTGGTGGAGCAGTCCTGCGCTGGAAAGATCTTCAACTTCGGGACGATCATCCCCATCACCGCCTCGGGCCTCGGCCTCGGCGACGACTTCAGCATGGCGGGCGCAGCCCTGGGGACGAGGGCGATGATCGCCGCCGGCGGCGGGAAGACAGTCTCGACACCTCGGGGAAGGTCTCACCACCTCCTCGAAGGGATCGGCCGTCCCGAACAGGTCCATGACCTGATAGTATCTCTGATGCACGCTCAGGGATAGCCCGGCTGAAAAAAAGCGCGGAGTTGGTCTTGGTTTTTGCCTCGACCATCAATCCTTCTTCAAAACCTTCTCGTAGACAGCTTCCGTCTCTCGGGCGATTTCGTCCCAGGTGAACTCCTTCTCGAGCCGCTCTCTTCCGGCCCGGCCGAGCTTCTCCATCTCCTTGGGGTCGTCGAGGAGCCTGTTGATGCACCAGGCGATCGACTCGGGCTGGATGTAGGCGAGGAGGCCGTCCTCGAAGTTCTTGATGATGCTGACCGCCTCGGTGGCGATAACCGGTTTTCCAGCGTCCCATCCCTCCAGGACCACTATCCCGAAGGGCTCGTTTCTGCTGGGAAGGCAGACCATGTCGCAGGCGTTCATCCACTCCTCTTTGACGGTGCTGGGAGTGTACCCAAGAAATATGCAGGATCCGTCGACGCCAAGCTCCCGAGCCCTAGCTTCGCAGATCGGCCTCATCCCGCCATCGCCGATGAAGACGAACTTCGCGCCCCAATGGCGGGCCAGGACGTGGGGGATCGCCTCCACCAGGATGCAGGGCCCTTTCTGATAGTTCATCCTTCCGCAGAAGAGGATAACCGGGGCGAGAGGATGGATCCCATACCTATCCTTCAACTGGCCGGGGTCGACGGCCCGCCTGAAGGACCCGACGATGAGGCCGTTGGGGATGATCTCGATCTTCTCCGGCGGGATCTGGTAGAGCATCATCAACTCGTCTTTCATCCTCTGGGTGGTGGTGATCACCATAGCCGCCTCGAAGCCGGAGAGCCATTCGCGGTGGGCGATCTCTCTAGGCACATAATCGCCGCTGTAGTTATTTCCGCATCTCCCCCATTCGGTGCTGTGGAGGGTGATGACGTAGGGGATGCCGTGGTCGGCCTTTATCATGTTCAGGGCCTTGACCGGGTGCCAGTCGTGGCCGTGGACGAGGTCGAAGTTGCCGAAGAGCTTCTGTACGTGCCAGAACCGATCGGCGATGGCGTCACACATCCGATCCATCTGAGCGAGGATATCTCCGGACTGGTCGAAGTCCACCCTCTGGTAGTGAACGCCGTTGATCTCGTCGTAGGAGCCGAAGTCCCCCCGCCGGGTGAAGACGTGGACTTCGTGGCCCCTTCTTGCGAGAGCTTCCGAGAGCTCCGAGACGTGAGGGGCGACGCCCCCCACTTTAGTGGAGTACAGGCTCTCCCAGGAGAGCATCCCTATTCGCATTTCATCCACCATGTCAATATACAATCCAATTCGATCTACTTCGCCTTGTGAGGTATCAATGGTCAAGAGCCGCCAGCATGCTGCCCGGGATATGCTGAAAGCATCGTGATCGGAGTTTCGTCCATCTCTTCGTCTTTGTGCTTTATTAACTGATTTTTTGCTACAATTCCTTATGCTGTCGCCTCATTAACCTTTCGGTTTTTGCCGATCCGAGCCGATGAACATAAATGTCATTTACAGCTTTATGAACATGTTTAACCGTTCAGATCTAACGGTGGTAACCTGTACCGATTGCGGAATTGGGGCGTAACGAGCCTTAACAGATCGGTTTTTGTTGATGGGTTCCCTACGCAGAAGTCTCATCGATTCAGCAGACCGCATGATTCTTCTGGTCTTCACATCCCAACTTTGGTTTATTCGTTCGGATTATTCTGAAATTTCGGTTCTTTCCGTATCTATTTGAACGTACTTAAAAGTTGTGGCAATCCTCTCGATGAGGCCATTTGTTAACGAATTGAAAACCGGGAGGGGATCGCGTCAATAATACTCTCGCATCAAAAAAAGGAATGGGTCAGGCATCCCTGAGCTCTTTTGCGGCATCCTCGGGGGCGACCGTGTTGATGAAGATCCCGGTGTTCTTCTCAAAGCCCGCCATCGTCGATAAAGCCGGCTGTATTCTTATGTTCAGGTGGTAGCGAGGATCGGGAAGCTGGTGGATGGTGTAGTTGTAAGGCGGCCCCCCCAGGAGCCGGTCGAGCCGTCTGAGGGCCTCGCCCAGGACCTGGGCCAGATCTCTCGATCCAGCCTGGTCGAGCCGGTCCAGGGACGGCGTGTGGACTATTGGGAGGATCCAGGTCTCGTAGGGTACCTGTGAGCTGAAGGGGGCGATGAGGACGAACCGATCGTTCTCAAAGATCAGCCTCTCCGAGGACGCCTCCCTCTCGACGAGGCTGCAGTAAGGGCATCGGGGAGCAGAGGCGATGGCGTCCACCTCCCTCTTCAAGATCGGGGGGACGATGGGGAGGGCGATGAGCTGGGAGTGGGTGTGGCTGAGAGAAGCTCCCGCCACCCGACCCCAGTTCTTGAATATCGAGACGTACTCGACACTTGTCTCTCTGATTCGGCTTCGATACCGGTCAGTGTACACAGAGACGAGCCGTTCGAGGTCTTTTCGGCTGAACCGGGACGGCTGGTTCTCGTGGTCCGGGGACTCGACGATCACCTCGTGAAAGCCGCGGGCATAGTCCGCCACCCACTCCTTCGTCGGCGGTTTTGGGTCGGGGGCAGTGGCCGGGTAGAGGTTGAGAAAGGACCGGGCCCACCAGTTTTTGACCCTCTCCTCCCCGTCGGCACAGATTCCGTCGTCGGTGTAGACGGCGACCGCCGGCGGGGTCAGCTCCTCGTTTCCCGGGCAGAAGGGGCAGGTTTTGGGGTCGGACCGCCCCTCTGGGCCGCCGTGCTTGAAGTCCGACGGCCTCTTCCCCCTCTCGGCGGCGATGATGCAGTACTCGTCGAGGAAGTAGTGGCGCCTCAACTCCGGGATGAGATCACCTTCTCATAGATCTCCAGGGTCTCTTTGGCGGCCCGGGGCCAGTTGAAGGTCTCCAGGCACTTAGCCCGGCCGTTCTTCCCCCATTCCCTCATCCTCTCGGGGTCGGCCAGAACCAGGTTGATACCCCAGGCGATGTCGCCGGGGTCGGAGGGGTTGACGTGTACCCCCGTGGGCCGCTCCGATGAGGGATTGTCCACGATCTCCCGCAGGCCCGAGACGCCGCTGGCGCCGACGACCGCCGGCCGCTCCATGGCGGCTGCCTCGACCCCCACGATCCCGAATGGCTCGTAGAAGCTGGGAAAGACGCAGAGGTCGGCGAGGGCGTAGTGGCGGATCTTGGAGTCTCTGTCCAGAAAGTCGGTTACGACCTTCACCGATCCCCCGAAGGGCTCGGCCATCGACCTCACCCGTCCTTCGAGGGTCCCCTTCCCGACTATGATGAGCTTCGCCCTGGGGTGCTCTGCCAGGACTTTTGGCATCGCCTCGATGAGGGGTATAACCCCCTTCACAGGCTCGAGCCTTCCTACGAAGAGGATCACAGGGTCTCCGTCTTCGATCTCGTACCTTTTCCGGAGATCTTCGATCTTCTTCGGTTTGACGGCCGAGGGGCTGAAGACGTCGGTCTCGACGCCGTGGTAAGATACAGAGATCTTCTCTTTGGGGACGCCGAGGCCTGCGAGCTGCTCTTTCATCGCAAAAGAGACGGTGATCACCCCGTCGGCGAGATGGGCGCCTTTCACCTCGAGGTCGATGATCTGGGGGTTCGGAGCCGTCTCTCTCCCCACCTCGAGGCTGTGGACGTGGAAGATCAGGGGCGTCCCATCGCTCCTCTTCGCCGCCATGGCTCCGGGAAGGCCGAGCCAGTCGTGGGCGACGACGAGGTCGAAGGGTCCGTTATCCCTCAATGAGGCTGCTGCAAGCTGGTTGTAGCTCAAAAGATCGTGGAGGAAATCGATCCCGTCTCCCCAGGCCAGGGTCCGGTCCGACACGAAAGGCTCCCAGCCGTCTCTCATGGGGACGGGGGTCTCCCTGAAGACGGATATGCCGCGTCTCTTCTCTCTTTGCTTCAAGCACCCGTCCCCCAGGGTGAAGATGGACAGTTCATGGCCGAGGGCCGCCATCTCCCTGGATATGGAGTCGGCGTAGACGCCGAGCCCCCCGAAGACCCGAGGAGGAAACTCTAGGCTGAAGTAAGCTATCTTCATATCAATCGCCCCCTTCTTCAAAACTCGCTGCTTCTGGGGGGATGCATTTGTCCAGCTCCGAGCTTACCATGAGGTTCTTGTAGTACTCCAGGACCGGCTTGGTCCAGTTCATCAACTTGGCCAGGGAGAAGGACTCCTCGCAGAGGAGCCGGTACTTCACCTGGTCTTCGAGGTAAGTCCAGGTGAAGTAGTCGAGGGCCAGGGCGTAGTCGAGGATCATCTCCTGTTGGGCGGCATCGATGTTGTCGACGACGACGACCCCCCCAAGACCTGTCACCAGCCGTTCCACCTTTTTGAGGGCGTCGCTGAAGCCGCAGGCCCGGCTGACGATGCTGGGGGTTCCCTCCTTCCCCGCCTCAAGCCCCGTGAGGAGGAAGGGCTCGTACTGGGAGGGGAATACGCCAGCGACACACCCCGCCATGATCTCGTCCACCCTCATCTCCAGGCCGCCGTCACCGGGACCCGCCCACTGAGGGTAGAGGACGGCCGAGGCCTGCCTCTTGCCTGCAGCAAGGCTCCCGGCGTCGATCCCCAGGTCGTGGATCATATTGTTTAGCCTGATCTCCTCGCCCACCGGGACCTCCGAGGGGAGGTTGATGGGGAAGCCGTCGGGGAGCTTATCCTTTGACTTGGGGCCGTGAGAGGTGATGAGAAGGCATACCACCCTCATCTTCTCTGCGAACCTCTGCTCCAGCCTCCGATGTCTTATCAGGTGGTCCTGGAGGAGAAGGGCGTCGAGGAGCTGGGGGTAGCCCTTGTTCTCCATCTCCAGACGGGATATGGTGAAGACGGGGAGGATGTCGTCGGGTTCGATCAGCTCTCCGCCGAAGACGGTGTGGAGGTTCTTGGAGATGAAGTTCTGGATCTTCTTTCTGCAGAGGTTCTTCTTCTTCCAGTCTATGTGCCTCTCTTCCAGGTCGATCCCGTTCCTGATGACGATCCCGTTGAGGTTGTGAAAGAGCATCGCCTCGCGCATCGTCGAGTCCCCTACGAAGCTGACGACGTCAGCGTACCGGGCGAGGGACTCGAGGGTGGCCATGCCGATGGGGACGTTGGGGTCCCAGGCGGCGTCATGGCGGGCGACCTTCTCCAGGGACCGATAGCCCGAAGTCCTTCCCGGCACCGTTGCGTGGAGGGTGGCCATCGTTCTGGCGGGCACCCCCAGACACTTCAGCCTCGCCAGGGCGTAGAAGGTGGGAAACTCGTGGCAGTGGAGGGAGACCCTCATCTTCGGCATCACT
Organism: Methanothrix sp.; assembly: GCA_040770465.1. GTDB lineage: Archaea > Halobacteriota > Methanosarcinia > Methanotrichales > Methanotrichaceae > Methanocrinis. The sequence goes on from JAXGJB010000036.1 coordinate 7,063, forward strand.
GACATGGCGAACTCCGAGATCGCCTCATCCCCGTACTTCTTCGCCTTCTCCTCACCGAGGGATACGAGGTACTTTACGAACTGAGAGACGGCGTAGGAGAGGCCCAGGTAGTGGGTGTACTCCGCCCCGTAAGGGGCCCGCTCAAACGCCATCGAGTCGAGCCCCGCCGTCGTCCAGGCCTCGGTCTTGATGGCGTTGGCCAGGGTCATCTTCGAGCCGGACCTGCTGGTGATGATCGAGTCGTAATAGGCGGTGTTGAAGAGGAGGTAGCCGATTGAAACGCCGTCGACTTCGGTCTGGGCAGTCACGACGTCGATTCCCTCGGATTTGAGTTGGTCGAGGGCACTGGTGAGCTCGTCGTCCATATCGAGGGGTGCGAGTTTGCTCACGTCTGTGACCCTCGCCTTCCCCTTGTTCCAGTCCGCCCCCTGGGTGGGGTAGTAGGGGCCCGCCACCAGGATCTTGAGGTCGCACTCGATCTCCCCCTTTGCGGCGAGCTTTGCGAGCACCCTCGCCTCGGCGTCGATGACGTTCCATATCCCGCCCATCTTGTTGCAGACGGGGCCGCCCTCCTCCCCAGCCAGGATTATCCAGCGTTTTATCATGACAGATCAGGCCTCCAGTGCAGGTTACGGATAGGGCGAGAGGGTCGAGACCGCCATCCCGTCATCGGATATGTCCAGGACTCTGATGCTGTTTGAGATCCGGGATCCCCTCATCTTCATGATGTAGATCGAGCGGACCATGTTGTTTCCGATCCTCTCCCTCTTGAGGATGGTGCAGGAGTCGGCCCCGTACTCCATGATCTGGGTCATGCCGAAGGCGGCGCCGATGGTGATCATCGCCGTAACGCCGGTGGACCGGAGGTCGCCGAAGAGGTCGTCGGCTAGAGACCTCATGACGAAGGGGGACTCGATGGCGGTGAAGAAGGCCATGAGGTCGTCGATCAGGACCCTCTGGGGCTTCTCCTCTCTGACCTTCTTGTCCACGAGCTTCCTGAAGTTAATCAAAAAATCGACGGGGTCGGTCTCTATGCTCTTTTGAAGCCGAAGAACCGGGTCTGTGACGTCCACCATCACCAGCTTTCCCTCCTCCTCCAGCTTCCAGAAGTCCCACTTGAAGGAGGAGTACATCTCCCGTTTCAGGTACTCGGCGCTCTCCGAGGGCATGATGATCATCCCCTTCTCGCCGTTTTTGATCCCCTCGTAGATGAACTGGGAGGCGAAGACGGTCTTGCCGGTCCCCGACGCCCCCGTGACGGTGTTGACGGTCCTTCTGTGAAATCCTCCGGCCACCAGGTCGTCGAACCCAGGTATCCCCGAAGGAACCTTCTCGTATGATTTTGATGATTCGTCCACTTTTTCCCCTCCTTATAGACCATATTCGCCCGAGAGTAATTATTTTTATCGGTGAAGGTCGAAAGATTTTCGTCTCAACAAACCAAAATGAATGGGTTGAGACGAACTATGATGCCTCTTCTATCGTCTCAGTACTGCTCATAGACCCACGAGCTTTCGGCCGGGAAGAGGGCGTCGATGAGGCGAACCGTCTTCTCCGAGGCCGAATCCACGCCCGGTCCGACGTACAGCATCGCCGGGAAGATGTCGGGGCGCGTGTACTGCAGCTCTCGCCAGGTCCGATGGCCGAGGAGAAGTGGTGCAAAGAGGTCTTCCGGAATGAACAAGGTGTTCTCGCATTCGTTTTCGCCGCCGGATGTGACGGATTCGAGCTTTCCATCGGACCAGATGAGATCGATCTGCTCACGATAAAGATCGAGCCTCAAAGTCCCGGTGAAGCCTGCAAGGCTGCTCTCCTTCAGCCGCGCCTCCAGGATGGGGGCGATTCTGCCGAGGAACCTCGCTCGGTACGGGATCTTTATCTGCCAGGCGTAGGGCCTCCCCACCGAAGCCCCGAAGGAGATGGCGGTCTTCGCCGCGGTCGACTCGATGGCGAGGTTCAGCCGGATGTACGGCTTATCACGTTCTGCGCATTTTTTCTTGCAGAAGGCTAGGAGATTTACGAGCCCGTCGTCGGATATCCCCTCGCTGATCTCGCTCACGATAAGCCCCGCACCGAAGCCCTGCCGGGAAATCCTGAAGTAATACCTCTCTTCCGTCTCTCGGCCTTCCATGATCCAGAACTCCGAGCCGCATCCGATCTTCGGGCAATAGGTCAATAGGTACTTCCAGACCTCCTCGTCCCTGAAGACGGAGAGGAAGTTCGATCTTCTGTACCGCTCGTCTTCCCTCACGAGGAAGGGCGCGTCCTCGGTATCGGCGAGCCGGAAGTCGTAGGCTCCACCGTTGCCGTCGCTGGTCGAATCGGGGACCAGATGGAGGGGGATGTCGATGTGGGGCTCCAGGGGGATTGAGTAATAATATCCGAAACGGCGATAAAATCCCGGTATCCCCTGGACCACGGCGAGGTCGAACTCTTCCTCTGCGAGGGCCGCGTCAAACTCCCGGTTGAGGAGTCTCATCAGCCCCCTGTTCCGGTGCCCCTCTCCCGTTCCGACGATCCCCATCTCGGCGACTTTCAGCCTCAGCCCCGCCATCTCCCAGGTCCAGGGGATGAGGGCGAAGGCTGAGGCGATCTCTCCGGTCTCCTCCTCGGCGGCGATGAACCAGCGCTCGTTCTTCATCCCCGGAAAGTGAGAGAATATCGTCTCGGCGAAGGCTCCCACCTCCTCGGGAAGAAAGATTCTGTCGAAATGATCGCGGAGCTTTCCGGCGTCGTCGGGCGACTCGGCCCGTCTTATTCTGTACTTTGAGTCCATGGAATCGATTCCCTCGTCATTTTGATGGCCATCATCCACTTTGAATATTCCAGGTCTATCATCCACCTTGAATATTCTGCCGATCGGAGGCCTCATTCGGAGCCGGGATGCACCCCCGCGCCGTTGGTCAAATATTTATTGAACTTGATAGACAATATATCTACATGCCATCGATCCCGCCCCTTCGATCCTGTTCAGCTTTCCCCGATGCCGACGAAGCCGCTGCCGGTCCCGGTGAGGGCTCATGACCGACGTCTGCCTCTGCTTCGAGGTCCACCAGCCGTTGAGGCTGCGAAAGGACTTCTTCTGGGGGGGGTCGCCGATGAGGAGGATCGAGCCCGACCAGCTCTCCGACTTCTACTTCGACGACCCGGAGAACCGTCGGATATTCGACCGCGTCGCCGAGAAGTGCTACCTTCCGACCAACGAGATCATCCTCGAAGAGATCATGCGCCGCCGGGACTCGGACCGCCCCTTCAAGGCCGCCTACAGCCTCTCGGGGGTATTTCTCGACCAGTGCGAGAGGTACAACCCCGCGGTCCTCGACTCCTTCGCAAGGCTCGTGGATACCGGGATGGTGGAGGTGTTGGAGCAGACCTACCACCACTCCCTTGCAAGCCTCTACGAGGACGGCAAAGAGTTCGCCGAGCAGGTGAGGATGCACCGGGAGCGGGTATGGGACGCCTTCGGCACGAGGCCCCGGATCTTCGAGAATACGGAGCTTCTCTACGACGACCGGATCGCGAGGATCGTCGAGGGGATGGGATACGCCGGGATCTTCGCCGAGGGTGTGGTGGCGCCTCCAAACCACGTCTACCGGCCCGAGGGGTGCGAGAGGATCTCGCTACTCCTCCGGGACTACCAGATCACCGACGACATGGGATTTCGGTTCTCGGCAAGGTGGTGGAACGAGTACCCCCTCACCGCCGAGAAGTACGCCTCCTGGATCGCGGCAAAGCCCGGCGAGTGCGTCAACATCTTCTGCGACTACGAGACCTTCGGCGAGCACCAGTGGGCGGACACCGGGATCTTCGAGTTTCTGAAGTTTCTCCCCGGCGAGGTCCTGAAATGGGAGCACCTCCGGTTTTCGACCCCCAGCGACGTGGTGGAGAATAACCCCGCCCTGGAGACGATAAGGGTCCCCAATACCACATCCTGGGCCGACATCGAGAGGGACACCAGCTGCTGGCTTGGAAACGCCCTCCAGTGGGCCTGCTATTCCTACCACCGGAGGCTTGAGGGCCCCGTCAAGGAGAGCGGGGACCGGAGCCTTCTGGAGATCTGGAGGACTCTTGGCCTCTCTGACCACCTCTACTACGCCTTCACCCACGGTGGCGGCCCCGGCGAGGTCCACAACTACTTCAGCCCTTACGGCAGCCCCTACGACGCCGCAATAACCTTCTTTGCCGTCCTCGCAGACCTCCACCACCGGGTGAAGTCCTGGGTCAACGCCTCCGACGACCCCTTCCTCTTCTCGGTCGGTATCGACCAGTTCACCGGAGACGCCGCCTGGGGGCCGAGGGGCCTTGCGGAGGCGATCGAGGAGGTGGAGATCGAGTCCCTCGAATACCACTCCAGGAGGGGCGACCTCTCGGCCTGGGTGAGAGGGAGCCTCCGGGACGGAGCCTTCGCCGAGAAGATCGAGGCGGCCGAACCCCTCCGGGGCGATGGGCTGAGGGCGGCGCTTCTGGCTGCGGCGGCCGAGGCCGCAGGAAGGGGATCGCCGAGGAGAGCCGGATCGGACCGTCTGGACGACGGCTCCAAGACCGAAATCGCCCCCACCGGGGGGCGCGCAGATCCGGGAAAAAAGAAAGGGGGCCGGAAGAGGTCCGCCCCAAAAACGGGAGGTAGATGAGTTGAGTTTCGAGGAGAAGATCCACCCCAGGAGCTATGACGAGGGGGCAAGGGGCGAGTGGTTGATCACCAACGGCCTTGGAGGCTACGCATCCTCGTCGATCCTGGGGGCGAACACCAGGTCCTACCACGGCCTTCTGGTGGCGGCTCTGAATCCGCCCACCGAGAGGACCCTCATATTATCGTCCCTGGACGAGGAGCTGATCTCCGAATCGCATCGCAGCCAGCTCGCCTGCCATCAGTATCCGGGCGTGATCTACCCCGAAGGCTTTCGCCACCTCGAGGAGTTTCGACGATATCCGATCCCCACATTTCTATACCGGACCGAGGACGGAGCCTCCGTCGAGAAGAGGGTCTTCATGGTCCAGGGGGAGAACACCACCGTCGTGAGCTATCGGATCGATGGGTCCGGCCTCTTCAAGGTGGTGCCCCTGGTCAACTGCAGGAGCTTTCACGTAGCATCCCGGTCACCTCCGATGGAGCAGTCAGCGCTGAAGATCGAGGGGGGCGGTAGCGGAGTCCGCCTCCGGTCGGAGTGCGAGTTCACCCTCGCCTCGGATCGGGCCCGCTACGTCAGAGGGGGCGTATGGTACAACAACCTCGAGTATCAGGTCGAGAGGGAGAGGGGGCTGGCCTGGAGGGAGGACGCCTTCTCCCCAGGCTGGTTCGAGGTCCGGGTCGACGGCTCTCTCTCCTTCAGCATAGTCGCCTCCGTCGGTCGGGATTCGCCGGAGTGGACCGAGGAGCTCCTGATCAGAGAGGTGGGAAGGGTCGAGAAGCTTCGTGCCAACGGGAGGCGCGACCCGAGGTTCATGCAACTGGCGGCCGCAGCCGACCAGTTCCTGGTGCGGAGGGGCGCAGGAAAGAGCATCATCGCCGGGTACCACTGGTTCAACGACTGGGGGAGGGACGCCATGATCTCCCTACCAGGCCTTCTTCTCACCACCCGCAGGTTCGATGAAGCCCGAGCCGTCCTCGCCTGTTTCGCCGGGGCGATGAAGGACGGCCTCCTCCCCAACGACTTCGGGGCCGAAGGGTACAACACCATCGACGCTGCCCTCTGGCTCTTCGAGGCGGTTTACAAATACTGGACCTACTCCGGGGATCTGAGCCTGGTGGAGGAGCTATTCCCGTCCCTTCTGGCGATCGTCGACCGATACTCCCGGGAGACGCCGGGGTCTCGTTGTGACGGGGACGGCCTCATCGTCTCAGAGCCCGGCCTCACCTGGATGGACGCGAAGGTGGGGGGTGAGTTTGTCACCCCACGGGCCGGGAAGGCCTGCGAGATCAACGCCCTCTGGTACAACGCCCTGAAGGTGGTGGAGCTATTCAGCCGGGAGCTTGAAAGGGAGATGGATCTCGAGACGTGCGAGATCTCGGACGGAGGTCTCGCGGAACGGGTCCGCGACAGCTACCAGAAGTTCTGGAACCCCGATATGGGATGCCTCTTCGACCTGATCGAAGAGACCGATCCCGCCGTCAGGCCGAACATGGTGATAGCTGCATCCCTTCCCTTCACCCCCCTCGACGCCGACGAGATCCGGGGGGTGGTGGCAGTTGCCACAGAGAAGCTTCTCACCCCATACGGCCTGAGAACCCTCTCGCCGGAAGACCCGGCCTATTTGGGACGGTACGGGGGCGGACCTGAAGAGAGGGATCGAGCCTACCACCAGGGGACGGTCTGGCCCTGGCTCATCGGGCCGTACATAACAGCCCGGCTGAAGTCGGGCCGCCACTCGAAGAAGGAGAGGGACGAGGCTAGGGAGATTTTGAGGCCTCTCATGGACCAAGAAGGCCAGATCGGCGTTGGGACGATCTGCGAGGTCTTCGACGGCGACGAGCCCCACCGGCCCGGAGGCTGCATATCCCAGGCCTGGTCCGTAGGAGAGGTGATGAGGGCCTGGTCGGAGGACGTGATGGTGGGGAGAAAGAGGAAGAGAGGGAGCGGGGGAGGGGCCTAGAAGCCCTCGCGCTCCTCACCTCGACTGTGGTTCTCATCTGTTCGGGCCCGGAGACGCCCGCTTCCGTCCGAGGTCTATATTCAGTCGATCCAGTCTATTCCTCGACGGGAGCTTCGCCAGAAGGCTGCGCCATCATCGCCATCAGCATCTCAAGCCAGGAGGGAGCTGCCATCGCCTCTTCCGGCACCACTATGTCGACCGGCTCGTTGTAGTTGGAGTAGACCACCGTCGACTCGGACTTGATAGTCATCTCGATATCGCTCATCTCGCCGACGGGAAGGTTCATCAGGTCGTTTGTGAGGGTCAGCTCCAGGGACACCTCGTTCTTCAGGGGGAGGTGAGACTCTTTGGAGATCCAGGTCGTCCACTCCATCTCGCTCTCCTCGAATATCTCGGTCATGTTAAAGGCGTTAAACGGCATCGATCCCATCTGCTGATTGAGGATCATCATGAAAGTATCCATGTCCGGGACCACCTTCACCTTGTAGGCGGCCTCGCCGTTGACCTTCTCTGAGCCCACAAGCTCGATCTCGGATGCGTTGAGCTGCTCCACCAGAGTTCTCACCTGGTTCTGCTGGTCCAACATCTCTTCGGGCATCCCCGGCATCCTCGTCCAGTTCCCGTCGACGTTGGTGTACACGGTGTCGTTCTTCATGTACATCTCCATCTCAGTGACGACCTCTCCGGTCTCGTCGGAGCTGGTGGTGGTGGTGGTCATGGTCATCTTCAAAGCCCGGGCCGATACGTTCATGACGCCCTCGCCCTCCGATATCGTCTCGAAGTTCATCGTCTGAAGGGTCCTGTTCGTCTCCGAGTGGTTGACCATTTTTATGCTCTGATCCGTATCCATGGTGAAGGCGTAGGTATCGACATCATCCACCGACTCGATCATCATCGGCTTCAGCTCCTCGGGGCTGACCTTCTCCTCGACGCATCCGGAGACGGCGATGATCATCAAGGCCAATAACAGTAATAGTTTCTTCATGTGGCAAGCCCTCTCTCCGACGGACTATTTCACACTATCGTTCGGTTTTAGGTTCCCAAGACCGACGGACGACCGTCGCCCGATCAAATGGTGGATGTCAGGTGAGGGGTATCAGGTGAGGAATTCCAGGGGGGATGTCAAGGGGGGAGCGAGGGAGAGGCTGAGGATCTCGTCGAAGGCCTTGAGGTCGGACTTGACGATCCCGCCGGACTGGCAGGAGAGCTCTGCCGCCCGCTTTGTCAAACGGCATCTCCGCAGCTGTTCATCTCCCAGCAGATCCTCGGCCGGCAAATGGGTGGATAATGGGGAACCTCAAAAAATATTGATGCAGCAGGAATCACGAACAACTCGCCAGTTTCATTAAAGCGACTGGAGAGAGACAGATCAGCTTAGCGGCTGACAAAAAAAGGATTACCAATACACCTTTACGTATTCTCCTCCTTCGCTTTAGCGTTCTCTGCCATCCTTCCGATCCATATGGTAGCGAAGACGGCGATTATGGTGACCAGGATCGCATATCCCCATATCCCGTACGCCGCCATGAAATAAAGCGCCCCTCCCTCAGCGAAGAGCGACTTTATGGCGTCGTTCCATGCGAGAGCTGCCACCAGGCCGAAGGCGGCGGTTATCAGAGCCGCCAGCTTGTCGATCACTTCGTACTTCAACATTTATACCACCAAGGACTATTTTTGGTCCCTTATATGATCCCACTAGTATATATAATTTTATTGATCATGGCGCTATACGGGTTTCTAGCCATTTATCTATCGAAAGCTTTCGGCTCAGGAGATTTTTTTTCTTGGGGTGCTTGGCCGGCAGGGGCTTCTTGGGTGGAGGAGCGGGGGGCGATGGGGTGGTTGTGGGGTTGAAGGTTGTCGACGGGGTGGAATGCACAATCTTTATATATAACGTCGATATTTAGACATTATAGTACAAAATCATACATTATGGTGATCATATGAAGTATCTTCAACAGATCGTGGAGGGGAGGGACCTCTCCGTCTCGGAGGCGGAGGCCCTACTCCGCGAGGTCTTCGAAGGGGCGACGGACGCCCAGATCGGGGCGCTCCTCATCGCCCTCAAGATGAAGAGCGAGTCGGTCTCGGAGATCGCGGGGCTCGCGAGAGCCATGAGGGCGAGTTCGGTCCGGATCAGCCCGAGGGTCTCGGGGCCCCTCGTCGACACCTGCGGCACGGGCGGGGATGGGACGAACACCATCAACGTCAGCACCGCCGCGGCGATCGTCGCCGCTTCCTGCGGCGTCTTTGTTGCAAAGCACGGAAACTACGCCGTCAGCTCATCTTGCGGAAGCGCCAACGTCCTTTCAGAGCTGGGGGTGGAGGTCGCCCCGGGGCCCGAGCGGGTATGTGAGAGCATCGAGCGCCTGGGGATCGGCTTTTTGCTCGCCCCCGTCTTCCACCCCTCCATGAAGCGGGTCGCCCCCATCAGAAGGGAACTCGGCATGAGGACGGTCTTCAACATCCTCGGACCTCTTACAAACCCCGCCGGAGCGAAGTATCAGCTGATGGGGGTCTATGACCCGGAGCTCTGCGAGAAGCTCGCATCTGCCCTCAAGATCCTGGGAACGGAGAGGGCGATGGTCGTCCACGGCTCGGGGCTCGACGAGATCACAAACACCGGCCCGACCAGGATATCCGAACTGAATGGGGAGAGCGTCAAGACCTACACCATGACGACAGAGCAGTTCGGCTACCCCCAGGCCTCCCTGGACGAGATCAGAGGAGGCAGTCCCGAGGAGAACGCGAAGAAGCTCGTCGATATCCTCTCGGGCTCCCGAAACCCGGGAAGGGATATCGTAGCCATGAACTCGGGGGCAGCGCTTTACGTCAGCGGGGTCGCCGAGACCCTCTTCGACGGGGCGAGTATGGCGGAGGAGTCTATCGATTCGGGACGGGCCCTCGAGACGCTGAAGAAGATGGTTGCCGCCGGCGACCCGGCGAAGCTGGAGAGGTTTCTGTGACCCGTGCCAAGATCTGCGGGATCAGGGACGCCGGAGCCCGAAACGTCGCCGTCGCTGCAGGAGCCGACGCCGTCGGCTTCGTCGTTGAGATCCCAAGGTCGAAGAGATGCATCGGCCGAGAGGAGGCGAGACGGCTGATCGGGGGCCTTCCGCCCTTCGTCTCCAGCGTCATCGTGACGGAGCCAGAGTCTGCGGCAGAGGCGGCAAAGCTCGCCCTCGACACCGGGGCCGACGTGATCCAGGTGAACGACACCCTCAGCTTCGATGACCTGGCGGCTCTGAAGGAGATGGTGCCCCAGAGGATTGTGGCGACGGTACCGGCAAGCTCCGGCATGTTCGATCGCGCCCGACGGCTGGCCGAGGTCGCCGACGCCCTCCTCGTCGACAGCTTCGAAGCCGGAAAGCTCGGCGGAACCGGGACCGTCCACGACTGGAACCTGAGCGCGGATCTGGTGCGAGAGATCGACCTTCCCGTCATCCTGGCGGGCGGGTTAGGCCCGGAAAACGTCGCCGACGCCATAGCCGCCGTCAGGCCCTACGCCGTGGACGTATCCTCCGGCGTCGAGACCGATGGGACAAAGGACCCAGCGAAGATCGAGGCCTTCCTCAAGGAGGTGAAGAGTTGCCGTCAGCCGTAGCCGCATCTGAAATCTCGGCAGGGCTTGAGATGGGGTCGGTCCCCCGGCTCTTCGAGGTATCGGATCTCGTCGATCCCCAGGCTCCCCTCAACCTCTACTGCGCCCTCCGGAAGGAGCGGTTCCCCTTCCTCCTGGAGTCTGTAGAGAAGTCGGGGCAGAGAGCGCGGTTCTCCTTCGTCGGAGCCGACCCCGCCGCCGTGGTGACGGTGAAAGGGAGACGGTTTGAGATCGAGATCCGCGACGGCAAAGACGGGATTGAGGTGCTTCTGAAAAGAAGGCTGAAGGCTTCAGCCTCCGTCGACGGCGCCGGAGATGGCGGGTCCGTCCTCTCCGGCGAGATCAGACGGGGGATGGACCTCTTCGACCTCCTCCGGTCTGCCATCCCCTCAAGCTGTGGCCCCTCGAAGTTCGGAAGACAGGCCTTCCTCGGAGGCGGCATCGGCTACCTCGCCTACGACCTCGTCGCCGAGAGGATTGAGAGGCCCTCCGCCTCGGATACGCCGGACGCGAAGTTCGGGATCTTTTCGAAGAGCTTCGTCTTCGACCACCTGACGGGAAATGTCTGCCTGGCTGTGGCGCCTCTGACCCCCGAAGACGACCCTGAAGATATCGCCTCTCGCGCCATAGATCAGCTGAGAGACCTCGATTTAAAAGAGCCCAAAGCAAGCGATCTTGAGATTTTGTCAGTCGAGGCCGACCCCGCCGAGCCCTTCGAGGAATCGGTATTAAAGGCCAAAGAGCACATACTCGACGGCGACATATTCCAGGTGGTCTTATCAAGGAAGACCAGGGTGAGGCTCGGGAACCCAGATCCCGTCATCCTCTACAGGAGGCTGAGGGAGATCAACCCGAGCCCCTATACTTACATCTTCGAGTTCGGTGACCATTCTCTGGTGGGGGCGTCCCCTGAGACCCTCTTCTCCCTCTGCGACCGGATCGTCACGACAAACCCCATAGCAGGAACCTGTCCCCGAGGAGGAAGCAGCGAGGAGGACGACCTCCTCGCCGCAAGGATGCTGGAGGACGAGAAGGAGAGGGCAGAGCACGTGATGCTCGTCGACCTGGGAAGAAACGACGTCCGGTCCGTCTCAAAGGCCGGATCGATTAAGGTGGAGGATTTCATGGCAGTCTTGCGGTACTCTCACGTCCAGCACATCGAGACGACCGTCCGGGGGACCCTCAGAGACGAGTGCGACCAATTCGACGCGGCGAGGTCGATCTTCCCGGCGGGAACCCTCTCGGGAGCCCCCAAGATCCGGGCGATGGAGATCATCGACGACCTGGAAGGGTCGGCGCGAGGGATCTACGGCGGGGGGGTCGGCTACTTCTCCGCCGACGGGTCAGCCGACTTCGCCATCGCCATCAGAAGCGTCGTTTTGGAGGGAGACGTCGCCGTGGTCCAGGCGGGGGCCGGGATCGTCGCCGACTCCGACCCCCACCGGGAGTTTCTGGAGACGGAGCGGAAGATGGCCGCCATGAAGCGGGCCCTGGGGGTGGAGCTGTGACGAGAAAGACGATCCTCTTCATAGACAACCAGGACTCCTTCGTCTGGAACCTGGTCGACTACGTTTCCCAGTTCCATCCGGAGACCGAGGTGGTATCAAACAGGATCGAGCCCTATAAGGTGAAGGAGATCGACCCCCTGGGGATCGTCATCTCGCCCGGACCGGGCCATCCCGCAAACCCGAGGGACATAGGAAGCTGCATCGAGATCATGAAACGGTTTGAAGGAACCCCGATCCTGGGGGTCTGCCTCGGCCACCAGGCGATAAACCTCGCCTATGGGGGTACGATCAACAGGACGACCCCGGTCCACGGCAAGGCCTCCGAGATATTCCACGACGGCCAGGGCGTATTCCGGGGGGTAGATAACCCCCTGAAAGGGGGAAGATATCATTCCCTCGCCGTCGAGCGGCTCGCGCCACCTCTGGTGATATCCGCCAAGACAGCCGAGGGAGTGGTGATGGGGGTGAGACATGTCGGCCTCCCCGTAGAGGGGGTCCAGTTCCACCCCGAGTCGGTTCTTACTCCCAACGGAAAGAGGCTGATAATCAACTGGCTGGAGGGACTTGGCAGGTGACCTCAGAGGTCGTCAGGGAGATCCTGAGGGCGACCGAGGCGAGGCTCGCGGAGCTTCCCGAGGCCGGCCCCGAGGATCGGATCATGGTCCAGGATCCCAGGGACATCACGGCCCGGGCGAGGTCCCTGCGGTCGAGGGGGGTCAGCCCCATCATAGCCGAGATCAAGCCCCGGATCCTGAATCGATTCCTATCGCCCGATGAGGTGGCGACCATCGCCAGAGGGTACGAGGAGATGGGTGCCTGCGGGATCTCGGTCCTCACCCAGCCCACCTACTTTATGGGCTCCCCTGATAACGCCCGGATCGCGAGAGAGGAGGTATGCGTCCCCATCCTCAGAAAGGAGTTCGTCCTGGACGAGAGGCAGCTCGACGAGGTCGTCGCAGACCTCGTCCTCCTCATCGCCGCCTTCTCAAAGCCTCTGGACGATCTGGTGGAGGCAGCCCGCTCAAGAAACATGGAGCCTCTGGTGGAGGTCCATACCGAGGCGGAGCTGGCCGCCGCCCTCGGTACGAACGCCCGGATCGTCGGGATAAATAACAGGAACCTTGCGACCCTCGATGTCGACCTTGAGACCTTCGAGAGGCTGGGACCGGTGGCGAAGGCGTCGGGGCTCTTCGTGGTCGCCGAGAGCGGGATCTATTCCCGAGAGGACGTTTTGAGGATGGAGGCGGCCGGGGCCGACGCCCTTCTGGTCGGAACCTCTCTGATGAAACGGCCGGAGCTTCTTCTATCCCTCAACGGCGGAGGAAGTCCCTGAACGGATGGTCTCGTTTAAAAAGAGTCTCGTTTAAAAAGAGCTGAGTAGTACGTTAATTGGAGCTGATGACAGTTGATTAAGATCACCGATACGTCGAGTACGAGGTTCGGGAGGTTTGGCGGGCAGTTCGTCCCCGAGACCCTGATCCAGCCCCTGAAGGAGCTGGCCAGTGCCTACGAACGCCTGAAGGCGGACCCCGAGTTCAGGCGGGAGCTTTCAGGCCTTCTCGCCGATTATGCCGGAAGGCCGACCTCCCTCTACCTGGCAAGGTCCCTCTCCCGAGAGCTGGGCCGGAAGGTCTACCTCAAGAGGGAGGACCTGGTCCACGGCGGGGCCCACAAGCTGAACAACGTCCTGGGTCAGGGGCTCGTTGCAAAGGAGATGGGAAAGACGAGGCTCATCGCCGAGACGGGGGCTGGACAGCACGGCGTCGCCTCGGCGATGGTGGGGGCGAACCTCGGCCTTGAGACGGAGGTCTACATGGGCGAGGTGGACATCGAGCGGCAGAGGATGAACGTCTACCGGATGGAGCTATTGGGAGCGAAGGTGATCCCGGTGAAGTCGGGATCTAGGACCCTCAAGGACGCCATCAACGAGGCTCTTCGGGACTGGGCTGCAAGCTACGAGAACACCCATTACCTGATGGGGACGGTGGCGGGGCCTCACCCGTACCCTCTGATGGTCCGGGAGCTTCAGTCCGTCATCGGGACCGAGGCGAGAGAGCAGATCCTGGCGGCCGAGGGGAGGCTGCCGGATTCCGTCGCGGCATGTGTCGGCGGCGGGTCCAACGCCATGGGGATCTTCTCGGGTTTTCTGAAGGATGATGTAAAGCTCTTAGCCGTCGAGGCCGGAGGGAGGGGGACCTCTCACGACGAGAAGATCGCAGATCACGGGGCGTGTCTGAACCTGGGGGAGGAGGGGGTCCTCCACGGTGCCATGACCAAGATCCTCCAGGACCCCTACGGCCAGATCCTCGAGTCCTACTCCGTGGCGGCGGGCCTCGACTATCCGGGAGTCGGACCCGAGCTCGCTCACCTGGCGGAGATCGGGAGGGTCACTCCCGCCATCGCCGACGACGAGACCGCCCTGGAAGGACTGCGGCGGCTCTCGGTCCTCGAAGGGATCATACCGGCTCTGGAGTCGGCCCACGCCGTCGGCTACGCCCTCAAAAACCCCGAGGCTCTGGGCGAGGTCTCGATCATCAACCTGTCGGGTCGGGGAGACAAGGATTTGGCGACGGTGATGGAGCACGAGAGGGGGGTTGGAAGATGAAGCTCGCTGAAGCCTTCAAGCGCCGCCCCCTCCTAATCGCCTACATCTGCGCCGGCGACCCGACCCCCGAGTCTACGGTCGAGATCGCAGAGCTTCTGGCGAGGGCCGGGGCAGACGTGGTGGAGCTGGGCCTCCCTCATTCCGACCCCATCGCCGACGGACCAGTCATCCAGGCGGCGGCCCAGAGGGCGATCGAGGCGGGGATGAACACCGACGTCTACTTCGAGATGGCCTCCCGGATCAGGGCCAACATCCCGCTGGTCTTCATGGGCTACTACAACATGATCTACCAGCGCGGCTTGGACAGGTTCGCGGAGGACTGCGCGGATAGCGGCATCACAGGCTTAATCGTCCCGGACCTCCCCCCAGAGGAGGCCTCCCCCCTCCGAGCCGCCTGCAAGCGGGCCGACGTCGACCTGATATACCTCGTCGCCCCCAACACCCCCGCCGAGAGGATCCCCTACATCGCCGAGAGCTCCAGCGGCTTTCTATATCTTGTCGCACGGTCCGGGGTGACCGGAGCGAGGTCCGAGGTCCTCTCGTCGACGAAGTCCCTCATCGAGAGGGTGAAGACCGATCTGCCCAAGGCCGTAGGCTTCGGGATATCGACGCCCGAGCAGGCGGCCGAGGTGGTCCGGGCGGGAGCGGACGCCGCCATCGTCGGATCGGTTTGCGTCGACCTGATCTCGAAGGGCGACCTGGCGGGGCTCGAAGAGCTGATCCGTGGGATGAAGGCCGCGATAATGGAGGCGCGGCCGATCGAGGTGACGGCGAGGATATGAACTGGCGTCTCGAGTGGCCGTCTTCGTCTCCCTCTTCTCTTTTCGTCCCTTTTTATCGTCATCCTCAAAATCGAAGCTGGGATAGGAGGCGGTCCGTCGGGATCTTCGAGATCGAATCCTTCAAGGCCATTTTTAAGGCACCAGCAATGGAGTTAATCGGTGCTATCTGGACTATGGTGGCGAAATATTCATGCGGCTAAAATAGAACTTACTGAATAAGTCAAACAGCGCACCCCGCTGCAAGCAGCGGGGCATGTTCGCGCCGGTCATCAGCTATTCGAATTCTAACAAATTCATCTGCTTATAGCCTTCCTTCTCTTCGGGAGTTCCTTGTGTCTCAACATAATTGCGAATTATGTCCGACATCACACCATCTCCAACAGTTCCGATGTATCCTCCATCACTCCAAAATTCACTTCCCCAAAGCTGTTTCTTGATCTCTGGATATTGCTTGAAGAACTCCCTTGCAGTTATGCTTTTTATTATCTGCATGACCCTTGACGGCGAATATCTTGGTGCAGCCCCAACAAAAACATGTACATGATCTCCATCTGTTCCTATTGCATCAAAATCGAACCAATATTTTTCACCTAGTTCATAACAAATGTGTTTAATATAATTAATACGATCAACATCTCTAAGGAGCTTTCGCCTATATTTGACACAAAAGACCATATGATAACGAATTTTATACGCGCAATGACTTGCCTTTCTCAGCTCGATCATCCATACTGAATAGGCAACAATCCTTAAGACGTTTTCTTGACCATCCCAACCGCAGCAAGCTGCGGGGTATTCATTTTAAAATAAAGTAGATATTTTGATATTTAGTGAAATCTAACGTAGAATTTCGAATTTTAATCGCGTCATTATCTAAATAAATCGCTTTGTAATGGTATTCAAAGGTTGAAAACATCCCAATTTAAAGAACTCAAGGAAAGATATTTATAGCAAAAATTGGTATAATGTCTAAGCATCACCTCAGTGCATATGAGCTTCTGTCTATCATCGGAAACGGGCTTTGAGCCAGAGGATGCAAAAATGGTCGATATCCCTACACAGTTCACCTTTGAGCACCTGATGTCCCATACATTTCCGGGATTCTTCTCAGCCATAACCTATTTCATGCTTATTGATGTCTGGAGCCCTCTGAACCTCACAGCCCTAGTGATTAAAGATTTAACAGGTTTGGGAACTTTCATCGGATTTGTGCTTTTGATAGGCTCGATATTAGGGATTATAATTGACGGAGTCTATCATTCTGTAATTGCGGATAATATATTTGACCAGTTTGAAGGCGTGAACTCTTATAAAGGTGAGATTAAAACCAGGTGCTTCAAGGCTGGGTGCTTCGAGGGATCTCCTGAAGGAGATGAAGAGAAGTTGTCGCACCAGGAGTTGTCGCACCACTATTTCATCAAGCAGATGGGGGAGGAGAAAGCGATCACTATCTTTCAAAATATAATCAATTCGTATTATTGTTATGCGAGATTTTACTCGAATACGTTTATTGCGCTGGTTCCCTTTTCGATAATCGTTCCTTTTTATCTCTTCGATATATTTCAAATTTCGTGGGGATTGTGTGTATTTATCGGCATCATAGCATTTCTTTCCGCCTGCTTCTGCTTAAACAGCGGTTATGTGGCCTACTGGATGTATAATAGGGCATTATTTTCGGCTATCTTTGGATATATTAATACTAAAAATGATACTACGAAACCCAAAAAGGGTGAGTCTGCCGGAAAATGTTGTAAGATCGAAGTGATTATTGAAGGTGATGAGTAAATATGTGTTTTGGATTGCTACCTTTTATAATTGCTATTATCTTTATTTTGTCAGCTAATATTATTCTCGTATACAGCCGCAAAGATAAAAAATATTTATTTATTAATATGAATTCATCCTTTCTGCAAATCCTGTCTATCGGCACCACATTTTATATACTATATAATAAGTTATATATATTTATATTAGTTATATCGTTGTTATTCATTGAAGCTTTGTGCTTTATAATTTGGGATTCGTCCATTATATCTTTAATTAGCTCAAATTGCAGATTAAATACGAACATCAAAACTACCTCACATAATCTTAAAGAAGAATCTTTAGCGTTTATCTCCGAAAATACGTTTCTGCTCACAGGCAGATTTTTAATATTGATATTTATATTCTTATTATCGCTATGGGTTATCCCTCCAATTCAAATCGTCGTCGATCCTCCAGAAATTGCAGAAAATATTTCGGCAGGGGAGTCCATTGTAGATATAATTTCGATAAGTAATCTAGGTGCGGAATTGGGAAATATAACTACTACGCCTAATCAACATGACTCTGTACCGCTATGCAGCCCTCTGCTCCTTAATTGCAGTACAATAAACGATACAAGTGGAACTCGGGCGATCAAATTTAATACGAGCGTAAATAATATATGGGTACACATTATTAATCCTGGAAATGTTACCATTCTCGTTGGAGATCCTGTAAATGATTCTGAAAATTCATCTCTGGAATTCGATTCACAAGATATTCTGTGGTTAGGATCGCCTGCTAGTACGGTCTGGTTGAATTCAGGTAGCGTATCCAAAACTAATTTGGCGAAAGACGAGATCGGATTATTTCAGGTTACTCTCGATGCTAAAAACTTGACTCGAGGAGAATATCGTGGATTCATCGATATAAAGGCAAATATTTCCGTGATATCAGGAAGAAGTGAGCAGAAGACCATCGGGAGAATACCAGTTGTTCTAAATGTTGCAGAATAAGATGGCTCGCAAACGAAAGGGATAACTCAAATATAAACCAATATCAGCGGCGCAACAATACAATTAAAATACAATAAAAAAATAGTTGGATAAAGTGGCACCCGATCGATTATTCCGTTGCGACTTAATTTAAGGTAAAACCCAGCCCCAATAGCCTCAGGCCTAAAGACGCATTAGCGTAACAGTCATTACAGGTTTATCATCGGCCCCGATTCAAGAGCTTTATGCTGGATTATCTGGGAAAAAGTAAAAAGTCCCTGAAAAATGCACCGATCCGGAGAAGGGCCCTTCACCCTTCCCCGAATCCATCACTTCCATCTTCGTTCCGGCCTTCTCCATCACATCGTCAGGGTGTAGGCGTAGCCGCTCCTGAAGAACCTGTAGTACGTCCTCATGAAGCCCGGGCTTGATACCTCGATGTTGTGGTACTGATTTCCGGTGACGTAGAAGCTCACGACCCCGTCGAGGCTGCCGTCGGAGACGTCGTTGTAGCTTTGGGCTCCGTCTACGCTGACGCTGTACCCTGAAAGCCAGTTCGACCTGACCGTCACCCTGGCGTAGGAGGGGGATGGTCCCGGACCTGGCGACCATCCGCCGCTGGAAACGTCGATGATCACTGCATTGGACGGCTGGTTGTTGGTGATGAAGAGGAGGACGTGACGGCCGATGGCGTCAGCATGGAAGTTTATTTGGTTGTATCCGGGCCAAAAGCCGTACGTATCTCTGGCCACACTGCCGCTGGGGTATATCTCGTAGAAATCCGCCGATCCGCCGGCAGAGGTGTAGGTGAGAAGCTGGAGATAGCCGCCCAATGGACAGGTGGCGTACTGGGTCCAGCTCCATGACCCCATTATCCAGAGGGAGTTGACGCCGCCGAAGGCTGTGGTGTAGGTGGAGTATGAGGTCGACTGCCCCCCGAAGTAGACGGTGGTTGGCTCATGCCCAGTGATCATGTACTGCTGGACACCGCTCCCGCCGGAGGTCGGAGCGGTGGTGCTGTAGTAGGTCTCCGCAAGCCTGGAGGTCCCACCGGTTCCCGTCGTCCCAAAGGAATCAGTGCCTCCGGTCGATCTATATACCATCGCAGAAGACCCGTCCCCAGCGTAGTTGTAGGCTTCTCCCTGACCCAACCCATCTTCGTTATAATCGGTCATCAGCACTTCGTTCCACTCATCTGCTGCGATGGCCGCCCCGACTGAGAAGATTATCAGTAGCGAAATTAATGCCGCTTTCAAGCTCAAGAGGAATACCCCCAATCTCCTCTATGGCCCTGATAGTACAAAAAGTTTTGGAGACTTTGGCCAAGGGGAACAGCTCGTCGACTGAGTGAATCAGCTTTGGAGACGAATGATCTCTGTGCCGCTGAATCTTAAGTCGCCGGCTATTCCAATCTTGAACGGGAATTCTCCTCGGTCTTACATCGACTCGAGGGCCGGGATCCCCAGGGTCTCCAGAGTCGCCCGGAGGCAGTTCCGGGCCGCCTTGACGAGGCCGAGCCTCGCCTCCTTGAGCCCCGGCTCCGCGTCCAGGACGGGGCTTGACCGATAGAACTGGTTGAAGATCTCGGCCAGCTCCCGGGCGTATGTGGCGAGCAGGTGAGGCTTCAGGTCCCGGGCTGCCATCTCGATGGCGAGATCGAACTGGGATATCTTCTTGATGAGATCGACCTCCTCGGGGCTGGTGAGAAGTCCGGGGTCAAATTCGCCGGGGCTGCCCGCCTTATCGAGGATGCTGCAGGCTCTCGCGTGAGAGTACTGGATGAAGGGGGCTGAGAGCTTCTCGAAGTCCAGGGCCGCCTTCCAGTCGAAGACGGTGGCCTTGTCCGGCGAGACCTTGACGACGTCGTACCTGACGGCTCCGAGGGCGACGTCTTTTGCAACAGCCCTCCGGAACTCCTCGGACTCCTCAGGCCTTCGAGCTGTCACCTCTTTATAAGCCTGGGCCTCCACCTCGTCGAGAAGCTCGTCTGTGGAGATGAACTTCCCCTTCCTGGTGCTCATGGACCCGGTGGGGAGGGATACGAACTCGAAGATCACGATCTCGGGCTCCCGAACCCTCATGAGGCGGAGGGCGGCCTTCAGCTGGCTTGAAATGAGCTTGTGGTCGGCCCCCAGGACGTCGATCATCCGGTCGGATTGTTCGGCCTTCCACTTATGGTACGCCAGGTCTCTTGTGGTGTAAAGGGAGGTCCCATCAGACCTCTTGAGGACGAGCTTCTTCTCAAATCCGTGGTCTGTGAGGTCGAGCTGGAGGGCCCCCTCATCCCATTCGGTCAGCCCCGTCGACTCCAGGGCCTTTACGACCCGCGCCGTCGATCCGTCCCGGACGAACTCGCCCTCCCAATGGTACGAGTCGTGGGAGATGTTCAGCCTCCTCAGGGTCTCCTCGATCCCGGAGAGGGCGTAATCCACCGCCGACTTGAACTTCGCCGCCGTCTCCGGGTCGCCGGACTCGTAAAGCTGCATCAGCCGGTCGACTCCCGCCTTCAGATCCGGCTCGGCGGCGAGGTCTTTATTCGCCTGGATGTAGACTTTGGCGATGGCGTGGTCGGCCTTCGAGTTGTCGAGGGGGTAGCGGCCGCAGCCCCAGACGACGATGGCGATCTGCCGGCCCATGTCGTTTACGTAGTACTGGGCCTCCACCTCACAGCCCGCCCGGCGGAGGATCCGCACCAGGCTGTCGCCGATGACCGAGTTTCTTATGTGGCCTACGTGGAGGGGACCGTTGGGGTTTGCGGAGGTGTGTTCGACGATCACCCTATCGGTCATGGACCCCGTCCAGCATCTGTCGCCTTCGGCCTCTCGGACGACCGAGTCGAGAAACCTGCGGTTTATTCTGAAGTTGAGGTAGGGGCCCATCGCCTCGATCCGGTCGACGGTCCCCATCTCGTCGGCGACCATCGCCTCTTTTATCTCCTGGGATATCTTGGCGGGATTTCTCTTGAGGACGGGGGCGAGCCTGAAGGATATGGTGGAGGCGAGGTCGGCGTGGGGGCTTGTCTCCAGCAGAAGCTCGTTTCCATCGACCTTGCCGTCGTTCTCGGGCAGCACGAACCCGCATCGATCCAAGGCGTCGCGCAAGAGCGACTCGACATCTCTCCAGAAGTCCAGAAACATGGGAACATCACCGTACGACTCAGGGCAGGGAAGTTCGATATACCGATATAAGCGTTGCGACGCCTGATAGGGGGAAGCCCCCCTGTCGATGGAGCAGATGGAAAAGCATAATATAATAAGTCGGTGTATAAGTCTTAGAGAAAGATGGGGTATCGATTATGAAGAAGATTTTGGCTTTTCTCGTGATGGTCTCGGCCCTCACCGCGGCCACAGCCGCAGCCGCCGATGACGGGTCGGGCGAGATCGAGGCGATCACCATCCTCAGCCTTCCCGTAGACTCGGTGACCATATATCCCGACGGCCTCGCCACGGTGAAGAGGACCGGGGAGATGGAGGTGACGGAGGGGGTCCACTCGTTCGTCATCGACCTGCCGGCGTCGGTGAGGATGGAGTCCGTCAGGTTTTCCGTCACCAACTCCACTGTAGAGAAGGTGGTCTACGACGACAACCTCGAGTACACCCTCAACGTCTCGTCCACCGGGGTCCAGAAGTTTGAGCTAGTCTACCTGATGCCAAGAGCCGGCCAATGGGTGCCCACCTACTCGGTCCACCTCGAGGAGGACTCGGTGGTCGTATCGGCCCAGGCCGTTGTATCGAGCAACTTCGGCGAGGACCTGGAGGGCGTCACCCTGAAGCTCGTCGCAGGTCCGCCTCAGGCGGAGCCTCTGGCGCTCCTGAGATCGGCGGGCCTCGCCGATTATGCCGTAGCTGAGGTCGCGATGGAAGAGGCAGCAGCGCCAGCGGCTTACGCCCCCAAGGCAGCCCCGGCGCCTGCCACCGGGGAGCTTGAGACCCTCTACATCTACGAGCTGGCAGGAAGAAAGGACCTTGAGATGAACAAAGAGGTGGGCTTCCCCCTCTTCGAGGAGACCGCCCCCATAACGAGGAGCTACGTCTGGAACGCTTACTACAACAGCGATGGGCCGGTGACAGAGGTCGTCAAGGCGAACAACACCATGAAAGACCCCTGGCCCGCTGGCTCTGCCCTCCTCTACAAGAACGGCGAGTACGTCTCGGATGTGGAGATCCCTTACACCCCCGTCGGGACCGAGGCAGAGATCGAGGTGGGGTCTTCAGCAGACCTCAAGGTCGAGCGGAAGCTTGCAAACTACACTCCTTTGGAGGAGATCGTCACGGTTCCCGGAGCCGGAAACACCACCACGGCGATGAAGGTGACGACGGAGACCTGGACCTACCAGCTCAGCCTCAAGAGCAACGTCGATAGAAACGCCACCGCCGAGGTCTCGGACACAAAGCCCATGAACGCCGAGCTGATCTCGGCGGAGCCGGAGCCCTCTGAGATGACGGCGACGGGGCTCGAGTGGGTCCTGGAGGTTCCGCCCCGCGAAGAGGTGACGATAGAGTACAGCTACAGGGTCGTGACAAAAGAGGTGATGGCGGGCGAAAAATAAACCCGCCAACGCCACCGATTTTTTTAAGCCCAGTCTCTTCCGGAATCACTCGATCGGGACCGAGTGGGGCTTCACCACGATCAGCTTCGGCAGGCGGACGACGAGAACGCCGTTCTCGTACTTGGCCTTCACCTGCTCGGGCTTCACCTCGGCTGCGAGCTTCACCCGCCGGCTCGTCTCCAGTTCCGGCCTCTCCCGCAGGGTGTAGGTTCCAGCCGGCCGCTCAAACCTCGCCTTGACGGTCACGGCGTCCTCGGTCACCCCGAGATCGATCAGCTCCTTTTTCGTTCCCGGAAGGTCGACGTAGACGATCAGCTCTTCAGGTGAGTCGATGACGTCCACGGCGGGAACGTCCCCGGCCTCCGGCAGGTCGAGGGCGACGTCCCCCAGCATCTTCTTGAAGACCTCTCTCGCCTGAACCGACCTCTTCATCGACTCCATCACGGCTCTGCCCACCATCCTTTCCGCATCCTCTCTCATACAAAACACCTCGAAATTTCGCAAATTTTGTCTAGCGAATTAACTATTCAGATGTCATCCTCGCCAATTTCACTCTTCGGACGCCATCCCCACCATCTTCTTCCTGCCGGGTCCGGGCAGGTTCTTCCCGAACCCCGGCTTTGCGAATAGCTCCCCGTCCGCAAAGACCACCTCGCCCCGGATCATGGTGATCTTTGGGAACAATGCCCGCCTACCCTCGTAGGGGGTCCACTCGGCCCCGCTGTGGAGCCGGTCGGCCCTGATGTCGGAGGCAGCCCTCGGATCGATGATGGCGAGGTCCGCGTCCTTTCCGACGGCGATGGCGCCCTTGTCCGAGAGCCCCAGGATCTCGGCGGGCCTACGGGAGAGGGCGGTCACCATCCGTTCGAGGGTGATGAGGTTGGACCGAACGGCTATGAGGAGGAGGGGGAGCATCGTCTCGACTCCGGGGACCCCCGGCGGCGCGTCCCAGATCTCGTCCTTCTTCTCCTCGGGGAGGTGGGGGGCGTGGTCGGAGGCGACGACGTCAATGTCCCCTCTCCGGAGGCCATCCCAGAGGGCGTCCTTGTCCCGATAGTCCCGGAGGGGCGGGTTCATCTTCAAGAAGGTCCCCTGCTTTCTCCAATCTTTCTTGGTGAAGAGGAGGTGATGAGGCGTCACCTCGCAGCTGACCCGCTTTCCTCCCCTCTTCGCAGCTCTGACCAGCTCCATCCCTTCTGTGGTGCTGAGGTGGCAGAAGTGGACCCGATCGGTCATGGCCAGGACCTTCTCGATCGCTGCCGCCTCAGCTCGGTTCGGCCTGGCCATTGAGTAGAGTTCAGGCTCCCGCCGATCTCTCAGGGGCTCTGTATTCTCCCGGATCACCTCCCGATCCTCGGCGTGGATCGTGGGGAGGAGCCCA
>JAXGJB010000037.1:0-29197 GCA_040770465.1 Methanothrix sp.
CGACGACGATGTCGGAGAAGATCGTCACCATCCGCCTCGCCTGGCTTTTGTTTCGAATGGCGAGCCCCTCCAGGGCCGCAAGAGCTAGCCTTCCCGCCATCTCCAGGGACCAGGGGCAGAAGAGGTAGTGGACGATCAGATGGTCGAAGAGGTTCTCCAGATACCGGTCGCCTTTGGCGATGGTCTCAGAATCGATGACTATCCGATAGTTTCGAAAGGGGAAGCCCCTGCCATCTTCGCTCTCGTCGATGATGGGCCTTGGGAGCTGGGGCCGATGCCAGTTGGACCTGGATTTTTCCCAGATCTCAAGGAGCATCTCTTCTGAGCAGCTTGCCGCCAACCTTCTCAGCTCCTGCCTCGTCGCCGTAGTCCTCGGCCACTATAAGGCCGCCCTTCATCCTCCAGCCCGCCCTGGCTCCGGTCCGGCCCTCGACGGAGATGGCGCCGCCGCTCATCATGATCCCCAGGTACTCGCCGGCATCTTTGCCGAGCCTTATCCGTCCCGACCGCATCAGCCAGCCGGCCCTCGCCCCGGCCCTCCCCTTGACCGCGAGACTGCCGCCGGAGTTTCCGACCCCAAGATAATTTCCGGCGTCTCCCTTTACGACACCCCAGCCGCCGGCCATATTCCTGAAGGCGTAGTCGCCGCAGGAGGAGCAGACGATCCCTCCGCCTTTCATCTCCTGGCCCAGGTAGTCGCCGGCGCTGCCGCGGACAAAAATCCTCCCTCCCGACATCTTCTCTCCCAGGTGGTGGGCTCTCCTCCTCGCAGTCCTGGCTGCGCCATCCGAGCCCTTCGCCTTCAGCCCGGCGGCCGGGGCGTTCTCGTCCAGAATTATCGTACCCCGCCGGAGTTCCAGCCCGGCATAGTTTTGTGGCAGTATGACCAGAGGCGCTGGGAGCCTCTCGGCCGCAAGGCTTGAAAGAATCCCCCAGATCGTCTCCTCTCGTCTCCCTTTGGGCGTGGCCGAGACGACCAGGTCGACGATCGAGCCCGCCTCCTTGGGCGCAAGCTCCTCCACCTCCGCCCTCTTTGGCCTCTCTTTCAGCCTCTTGGCCAGATCTTCAAATCCCAGGAGAAACTCGCCCCTCTTCTCGTCGAGCCTCTTCTTCTCTCGGACCTTCCCGCCGTAGGCCTGGTCCATGAACCCCGACAGCTTCAAACCATCCTCTCCAGGGCTCTCATGTAGTCGAGCCTGGCTATCGGGTCGTCGTTCTCCGATAGCCTCTCGGCCGCCTCCCTCGGCGAGATCTCGCCATCGACGGCCCTGGCAAAGATCATGTTCATCTCGCCCCGCTCGTTCAGGGTCCGGTTGATGCTCTTCTCGACGAGATCTTTAACAAACTCGAGGCGCCTCGCCCCGTAGTAGGGGGGCCGCTCCAGCATCGTCCTGTTGGGGGATACCCGGTGCCAGATGACGTAGGGGGCGACGGCCCTCAAAACCTCGATCTTGCCTTCCGAGCTGCCGAGGCCCAAAAGAAAGGAAATCGCCCTGGTGTAAGACCGCAGGTCCTGCCTCACCCTGTCGGAGAGCCCCTCGTCGACCTGCCAGCAGCAGACCTCGGGGTTGTTGAAGTAGTGGCATCCGGCGCATAGCCCCCGGCTCGGCTTCGACCCGCCGGAGAGCTGGGTCTTATCGAAGGCTGGAGCCCTCTCGCATAGGGTGAAATCCCTCAACAGCGAGATTATCGCAAGCTCCACCTGGCTGTCCAGGCTGACCGAAGCGACCATTCCGGGAAGGGCATCGAACTCCTCGATGGTCAGCCGAGGCAGCGACTCGGCCAGCTCCCAGACCTCTTTTTTCCTCTCGGCGAGGGCGAGGCCTGCGAGAAAGTCGGGCTGGGTCGCAGGAACCGAGATCGAAATCCGATCGAGGAGGGCCTCGTCCAGGGGGTAGGTCGAGCTGAAGTCGGGGTTCATGGTGGCGAAGTAGCAGGTGTCCCCAATCTCCAGGGTCTCTCCTGCGTAGCCGACCTTCCTCTTCTGGAGAAGCTCGAGAAAGAGGTTCTGCTTTCCCGATGGAAAGCGGTTGATCTCGTTTATCACCTTCCACCGGGACCTCGCCCATGGGGTCCAGAGGACCTTTATGGCGCCGCCATCTTCGGAGAGGAACGATGACCCCGAACCCGACGGCCGCGACGACGCAGGGGGACAGGACCACTGCCGGGGGTCGATGAACCCCACCATCTTCTCCTCGGTCTGCTCGGGGTGGCCTGTGATCATCAGGTTCTCGACCTCATCGAAGGATAAGCCGGTGAAGGCTGACCCCAAAAGGTTCACCAGGGTCGTCTTGTTCGCCCCCATCCCGCCGTAGAGGAGGGCCGCCCGGTTTCGCAGACAGGCGTTGGCAAGGGAGATGTAGAGCAGGCCGTTCACCTTCCGGTCGCCAACCGAAAGGTCGGCTGGACCGACGTGAAGCCGCAGCTCCTCCAGGGCAAGGGCCAAGTCGTCGATCTTCCGCAGAGGGTCTGGCATATGCTCGAAAAGGGGGATCTGGTCTTATTTAAAGGAGACGAAGAGGGGAAAAGGGGGGAAAGAGGGAGACGATTCAAAGAGACGAAAGCTTGGAAGGGATGAATAAAAAAATAGAGGGTAAAGGAGGGAGGAAATGGCACGTCACATGCCGTACTATACTTCGGTATTCGTCGAATATAAAGGTTTCGGTTGGAGATGTCCATATTAGCCAGAAGAAGGAAACGCCCCCATCTGAAAAATGCTGAGATCTAAATGAGATATCATCTCTTTTTCCATCGCTCCCCTCAAAATCGTCTCATCGATCCCGCCGCAGAACTGATGTTTTCAATCGTCCTTTCGACCAAAAGCTGCTGGATCGTGGTCTACTCGGAGACCGCCTAGATTTTGAAGACGGGTTTAAAATGAATACTGCAGCCTGCCGCGGTGTATGCCATCGCCAGTTCGACGATATATCGGAAAAATACCCAAAAGGCTATTAATCATCACCTACGAAACCAAATATTGGAGGATGAGACTCATGGAACGGATGAGGGGCTTAACGCTCCGGTTATCGATGGCTCTCCTGGTTCTGCTGATCGCAAACCAGGCCTTTGCCGACAGTGTGGAGATGAGCGACGACTCCGCGACAATATCAGATTCGTTGCTTGGCAACAGGATACCAAAGCACTACTTTGTGACCTCGGGCAGTGGGGACACGGATATCGGCCCCGGCGACGACCCCTGGGAGACGGGATCTTACGATCTCGCTTTGTTGGCCGCCGGGATCGCAAACTTCAACGTCATCCCTTACACGTCTGTTCTGCCGCCAGAATCGGTGGAGATCCCCATAGACGAGGCCCGGAATTTCTTCCATCACGGAGCCGCCATCGAGGTTATCATGGCCTCTGTCAACGGTGAGAAGGGCGACATGCTCTGCACCGGCGTCGGAAGGATTCATGTCAGGAGGATATCGGACGACGAGCACATTGGAGGATTTGCGGCAGAGTACGAAAAGAGGTACACCGGCAACGAGACGATATCAGTAGAAGAGGCAGAAGAGGAAGCTTTGAAGATGCTGAACATCTCCCTGATGGGCGAGTGCAACAGGCGCTATAGCAGCGATGAGTACGAGTTCTTCGATGAGAACTTCACAGTCAACTGCTTTGAGGTCCAGAACCTCTACGGAACGTCCCTGGTCGCCCTATGCTGGGTGAGCTACATCTACCCGCAGCTCGACGATCGTGAATTTTCGTTTTCGAATAGCTCAGAGGAGGTTCCATAACCGTTCGTCGTCCTAAATCGAATCTTGTCGAACAACGGGTTCGATATCCAAAGATCTCGGAGAATGGACGGAGATCATCAAGAAAAAAAGGTGAAATAATGACATCAGGATGGAGATTCTTCGGATCGTCAGCCTTCCTGGCGATCCTACTGATATTGTCTGTAACATCTCAGGGATGTACAACTTTCATCATAACTCCGGGGGCGAGCAAAGACGGCTCGATGTACCTTGGCCATACCAACGACGGATACGGTCGCGGCGTTCTCGGCCACAACCTGACCGATGACGACATCAAGGTCATCTACGTGCAGGCGGAAGACCACGCGAACGGTTCTGAGAGAGCTGTACGCTTCGACCCGAACTCTGGGTCTGACGAGCCGACGCACAGTGCAAGCACAGATGATCCAGACGTTGTCTACATACCAGAGGTGAATCACACCTACGGCTACCTGACCGGCAGCTACGGCATTATGAATGAACGACAGCTGATGTGTAGCGAGTGCACCGACTACGCAAAGGTCCAGCCGAACTACGAGCCTGAAAAACGGATCTTCTACAGCTCTGAGCTCTCCAACATCGCCCTTGAGAGGTGCACCGGCGCGAAAGAGGCCGTCGAGCTGGTGGGGTCCCTCATCGACGATTACGGATACTACGGAACCGGAGAGACTCTTCTCTTCGCCGACCCCGAGGAGGCGTGGGTGATCGAGATGTGCGGCTATGACCTCAACGCTAGCGGCACCGCCTACGATCCGAAGAGCAGTGGCGGAGGGCTCTGGGTGGCAAAGAAGGTGGTCGACGGGGAGGTCTTCGCGGCACCAAACATTTTCCGGATCAGGGAGGTGAACACCTCAGATCCCGACATCCTCTGCTCAGAGAACCTGATGCAGGTGGCCCAGGATAACCACTGGTGGAATCCTGAGGACGGTCCCCTCGACTGGCTGAAGACCGTCTCCACTGGTGAGTACTCTCATCCTTACTACTCGCTAGCCCGCGTCTGGAGCGTCTACAATCGGATAGCCCCCTCCCGAAACTTCAGCCCTTACGTCGAGGAGACGTGGTCGCAGGAGTACCCCTTCTCGGTGAGGCCCGATGAGAAGCTTGGAACTGAAGACGCCCTGTTGATCTTCCGGGACCACTACGAGGGCACAGTCTTCGACCTGACGACAGGGATGGCGGCAGGACCTTACGGGAACCCATACAGAAACCGTGGACCCTTTGATGACCACGACAAATTCGAGCCCGGTGAGATAAAACCAGGTGTCTGGCCCCGACCGGTGTCTGCTTTCTTCTGCAGTTACAGCTACGTCACCCAGGGCCGAAGCTGGCTTCCCGACCCCATAGGTGGAGTCTGCTGGTTCGGATTTGCCCAGCCCTACGAAACCTGTTACATGCCAATCCGTGCAGGGGTCAGCTCCATCCCAGAAGAGTTCAGCTACGGCAACAGGTCAGTCTTCGACAGGAACTCTGCCTGGTGGGCTTTCAACTTCGTTACCAACTGGGCCTGCCTCCGCTACGACTCCATGATAGAGGATATCCAGATTGAGCAGAGACGGATAGAGGCAGAAGAGGTTTCAAACCAGGCCGCGATTGACCAGCAAGCCCTCGAGTTGCTCGAGATAGATGGAATCGAGGCGTCTTGCGAGTTTCTGACAGACAATTGCACAGAAAATGCTCTTTCAGTCCTCGATGACTGGTGGGCCCTTGCAGACCGGCTCATCGTCAAGTACAGCAACGGCATGATCAACGACTTCGAGAACGAGACTACCGTCCTTGGAGGATACCCGAATTGGTGGCTCAACGATACCGGGTATCAGTACGGCCCAAGGATTTATGAGATCGAGGAGCTTCGCCAGCTGGATGGGGTCGTCTACGTTGATGAGACGGTCCAGACCGATCCCGGGACGGAGCTGGAGTACATCCGAGAACATCAGTGTCCGGCATGTAGCGAGGTCGACGAGGAATAAGATCCCTTCTCAGCCGTCCGAGCAAAAAGATAGATCCCTGGCCTTCGGTCGGGGACCTTTTATCTCTTTTTATGGAAGATTCTTGGAAAATCTGATAAGCCTCGGCCGGAGTTCGTCTTCGGTAGTCGCCCCCCAATCTTCATCTGCTTGAACCTGGATTAGAGGGAGAGTACCGAAGACCGAGCATGAGAAAAGCGATCAGGAAGTAAAGGCGATCGAAGAACTCGAAGAGAATCGAATACGAGATCTGAATTAAGAAAGTAAGAAACGAGGGAACAAAGATGCCTGAAGACTCCACCATCCGATGTTACGATCGCCAAGCTGCTGCCTACGACCTCTACCAGTCGACGGTGGTCCCCGAGTACGAGACCGCCATAGAGACGACGGCCCTGATCGTGGAGCGGCTCCTCGGCAGCGGCCCGCGGGTTCTTGACCTGGGATGCGGCACCGGGAACGCCTCGGCCGCGATCCTGAAGAGGTCGCCGGCAGCGAAGATCTTTCTTCTGGACGGCTCCATCTCCATGGTGGAGGCGGCGAAAGAGAAGATCGGTGCGACCTCGCCGGGATCGGTGATCGGATCAAAGGTCGCAGACATCGCCGCCGAGGACTGGGATCGAGACCTGGGCCTAGCCCCCGGCGAGTTTGACGCCGTCGTCTCCACCCTCGTCCTTGAGCACCTGGACTTCGAGAGCTACAGAGCCGCCATCGGAAAGTGCTTCGACCTTCTCAGGCCCGGAGGATGGCTGATCGCTGTCGAGGGCTACGCCGAAGAAGAGAGCGATATGGCGGGGTGGTTCTCCGAGCTGATGGAGGCGAGAAAAGAGCTGATCGATGACCCTGAGCTCTCCGATTTCGTATCCTGGCTGCGGGCAAAGGAGGAGATCCACTACTACACCAGCAAGGACCAGAAGACGGTCTGGTGGAGAAAGGCGGGGTTCGATCGGGTCCACGTCCTCTGGCAGTACCTCTGCCTCGCCCTGATGGCGGGGCGAAGGCCTTGATCCGAAAGCTTCGCGTCGCCATCAAAGAGAGAGGAAATCCGTTTTATCGAGCCGAAATAACTGAGTTAATATCGCCGGATCGGTTGCTAACAATTATATAATCTATAGCCGAAAGTAGTTCTTCGAGCGTCGGCTGAGAGCAGGAGAAAGCGGAGGGTTCGGATGCATCAGATTGTAAGGCGAGAAGAGATGGCGAGCGGGAACGTGATCCTGAACGAGATCGAGGCGCCCTTGATAGCCAGGAAGGCGAAGCCCGGCCAGTTCGTGATCCTCAAGGCCGATGAGAGGGGAGAGCGGATACCCCTCACCATGGCCGATACGGACCCGGAACGTGGGACCATAACCGTGATCTACAAAGTCGTAGGCAAGTCCACGGAGCTCTTCAAGGGACTGAAAGAGGGCGACTCCTACCAGGACGCCGTCGGCCCTCTGGGCCAGCCGACCCATCTTGAAAAGGTTGGGACGGTCGCCTGTGTCGGAGGGGGAACGGGCGTCGCCGTCCTCTACCCCATCACCCGGGGCCTGAAGAGGGCAGGCAACAGGGTCATCAGCATCATCGGAGCCCGGACCGCCGACCGGATAATCCTGGAGGAGGAGATGAGGGCCGTCTCCGATGATCTCTTCGTCTGTACCGACGACGGATCACGAGGTCGCAAGGGCTTCGTCACCGAGATCCTGCAGGAGGTTCTGGAGGAGGAGACCCTGGACCTCGCCGTCGCAGTGGGGCCGGTCCTGATGATGAAGCTCATCTCCGAGATTACGAGGCCCCGCGGCGTCAAGACGATCGTCAGCCTCAACCCCATCATGATCGACGGGACGGGAATGTGCGGAGGCTGCCGGGTTTTGGTCGATGGAGAGAACAAGTTCGCCTGCGTCGACGGGCCCGAGTTCGACGGCCACAAGGTAGATTTCGATCAGCTCATGCAGCGGCTCGGGGCCTATCAGTCGGAGGAGAGGGAGAGCTCAGAGGCTCACAAGTGCAGGCTCGACAGGTAACCGGCGACGGGGGCTCAAAAGCTCGCCTCATCAGCTCGCCGATCTTTGGTCCGATCTGAAGTTGTATTTGAATTAAGGGGAGCTATGGCGGAAAACGAGGATGTAACCGAGAAGAAGAACCGGGTCGCCATGCCCGAGCAGGAGCCGGACGAGAGGAGGAGAAACTTCCAGGAGGTCCCTCTCGGGTACACTCCAGAGATGGCGGTGAAGGAGGCGTCCCGATGTCTCCAGTGCAAATCGCCAACCTGCATTGAGGGCTGCCCCGTGGAGATCGATATCCCCGCCTTCGTCAGGCTCATAAAAGATGAGAAGTTCGACGAGGCGATCAGGAAGATATGGGAGAAGAACCGGCTGCCGGCAATCTGCGGCCGGGTCTGCCCTCAAGAGAGCCAGTGCGAGGGAAGGTGCGTCCTAAAAAAGAAGGGGCGGCCGATCGCCATCGGAAACCTCGAGAGGTTCGCCGCCGACTTCGCTCGCGAAAAGGGCGCGAAGGACAGCTCGCCCAAGCCCGAGCCTTCGGGAAAGAAGGTCGCCATCGTCGGGTCGGGGCCCGCGGGCCTGACCGCCGCTTCTGACCTGACCGCCAGGGGCCATCAGGTCACGATCTTTGAGGCGCTCCACAAGCCCGGCGGCGTCCTCGTCTACGGGATCCCGGAGTTTCGGCTGCCCAAGGAGATCGTCGCCGACGAAGTGGAATCTCTTGAGGAGCAGGGAGCTGAGATCAGGTGCAACACCGTCATCGGCCGAACCATTACCATCGATGAGCTCTTCGAAGAGGGGTACGATGCGATCTTTATCGGGGTCGGGGCTGGACTTCCCAAGTTCATGAACATCCCGGGCGAGAACCTGGTGGGGATACTCTCCGCCAACGAGTACCTGACCCGGGCAAACCTGATGAAGGCATACCAGTTTCCCGAGTATGACACCCCCATACCAAAGGGAAAGAACGTCGTCGTTCTGGGGGCGGGAAACGTGGCCATGGACTCGGCCCGGACCGCCTTGAGGCTCGGGGCCGACTCGGTCCGGATAGTCTACCGCCGCTCCCGGGATGAGATGCCGGCACGATCCGCCGAGATCCACCACGCCGAGGAGGAGGGGGTCGAGTTTCTCCTCCTCACAAACCCCACCCGATTTCTCGGCGACGACCATGGCCGGGTGGTGGGGATGGAGTGCATCAGGATGGAGCTTGGCGAGCCGGACGCCTCGGGCAGGCGGAGGCCGGTTCCAATCGAGGGCTCGGAGTTTGAGATCCCCTGCGACCTGGTCATCGTCGCCATAGGGACCGAAGCAAACCCTCTTCTGACCCGCTCCACCGATGGGCTGGAGCTGAACCGCTGGGGCTACATCGTGGCCGACCCCGAGACGGGAAAGACGAGCATCGAAGGGGTCTGGGCTGGCGGCGACATCGTCACCGGCTCGGCGACGGTGATCGAGGCGATGGGCGCCGGGAGGAGGGCCGCAAGGTCGATCCACGAGCGCCTGACCCGCGATCGTCAGCCCTCAAAGTCCGTGGAAGACTGAAATCAGTTGGTCGAAGCATGCAGACCTTTCTCCCCTACCCCGACTTCAAGAGGTCCGCCGAGGTGCTGGACAGGCAGCGTCTGGGAAAGCAGAGGTCGGAGGCCCTGGTCCTCCTCCGGATCTGCCGGGACGGCAAGAGCCGGTGGAGGAATCACCCCATATGGAAGATGTGGTCCAAAAACCCCGAGGCTCTCGCCCTCTACGGCGTCGTCATCTGCGAGGAGTGGACGAGACGGGGCTACAGGGACACCTGCAAGGAGAAGATCCTGGCCGCTAACCGGGAGATGGGCGGCGCAGAGCTGGAGGAGCTCCGCCGTAGGTACGAGGAACGAGAGGAGGGATTTCTCCCGTCGTGGTTCGGCTCCGAGGAGCTTCACGC
Organism: Methanothrix sp.; assembly: GCA_040770465.1. Lineage (GTDB taxonomy): Archaea > Halobacteriota > Methanosarcinia > Methanotrichales > Methanotrichaceae > Methanocrinis. The sequence continues at coordinate 9,599 of JAXGJB010000037.1, forward strand.
CTCTCATCGGTCAAATCTCCTCCGAAAGGACCAGGACCACTATTCTGCCTTCGGCTGGATCGAGCCGAAGGATCTCTGCTACGTCTGGCCCGTTCCTGAGGATTCGAGAGGCGAAGAGGAAGAAGAAGAGGGCTAGAGGCGGGATTCGGCTGTCGGCCGCAGCCTGCCTCTATTGCGCCCGGCTCCAGGGGATCCGGCCACCGTTCATCGCTTCCGTCCTTCCATCCAGCCCCTTCATCCGAGCCCATCTTTCATGGCCCATTCCGCCGGTGGACCTGATCCAGCTAGCCCGGATAGTTCCGATTCTTGAAAACGTTTAATTATCCTCTGAGCGTAAAGGAAGATCATGGACGCTGAAGAGATCGCCGGAAAGTGCTCGATGAAAGATCTGAGGCCGATTGCGAAGAAGTACGGTGTCAAGACCCACTGCGCGAAGAAGATCGACGTGGTCAAGGCGCTCCCTCCGGAAGCGCTGGCGGAGCTGGAAGCTTCAACCGAATGACGATCGTGTCCGCTTAGTCCAGCGATTGAGCTGCCGGGAGACGAAGAGGATTATAAGCATCATGCCCCACGGAGGAGGGATGATATCCGAATCTTGCGACCTGGACAGCTTCATCGACGCGATCAGAGACCTAACCTACCACGAGGTCCTCACCACCATCTTGAAGGAGGGGTATGCCACCGACGACCTCCTCGTCCACAATAAGAGGGAAGGCGCCCCCGCCGAGGAGATCGAGAGGATCTCGGAGTACAACAGGGCGCTGCGATCCTTCATCTTCCTCCTCCAGACCGGCCAGAGGCCCGACCTCGCCACCGCTGAGGAGAAGGAGGGGTACAACAAGTTCCGCCATATCGCAAAGGGCCTGGTGGACCGGGGGGAGCTACTCCCGGCGATCCTGGACTACTTCGACGAGTGAGCCCTCTCGTCTCGCGTATCTCATCTTTCTCTTTTATCTCTCAGCTCAGATATTTGTTGGCCCATCTGAACCAGGGTCATACCCGCCATATCTCCTGGGAAAGCCTGGTCAGCCTCGTCGGGCCCCGGTCGGTGGTGAGGAATGTGTCCTCGATCCCAACGACCCCGACCCCAGGATAGATCATCTTCGGCTCCAAGGCGACGGCCATGTTCGGCACGATCTCGTGGTCGACGGGCCCCAGTATCGGGTACTCGTCGATCTCCAGGCCCAATCCGTGGCCGACGAAGCCGCACTTGGCGCCGACGGGGCCTCCGAGGCTCTCCTGGTAGCCCAGATCCTCGCCCTTGGCCTCGGAGATCTCGAAGATCTCCCGGCCGGAGTTTCCGGGGCGTAAAGACTCGGCGACGGCCTTCTCCACCTCCAGGGCCGCCTGGTGGGCGTCCTCCAGCTCCCTCGGAAGCCTGCCGATGGAGAAGATCCTCGTCTCGTCGGCGGTGTAGCCGTTGTAGACCCCGCCGTAGTCTACGAGGATCGGCTCGTTCTTCCCGATCTTCCGGAACCCCGGCCCCTGGGGCTGGAGTAGGGAGGGGCCGACTCCGCCTGTTGGCGAAGCGACGAAGCTCGGATACGCGCCGTTCGGCCCCGCCATCAGATGGCCCATGGGAAGCTCCTGGTTGAACCTTCTGAAACGAAGGGAGCCCTGGTGGCCGAGGGCCCGCATCTCCGCCTCGACCTTCGCCGCCAGCTCGATCTCGGCCATCCCCTCCTCCAGGTGGTCTGGGACCGAGCCGATACCGGCGTCGAGGATCCGAGCCGCCTCTCTTATCAGCCGGATCTCAAACTTCGACTTGACCGACCGAACATGCCTGATCCGATCGGAGACGTCCACAAACTCGGCGTCCCCCAGGGCCTGCTTCACCCGGGCGTAGTTGTTGAAGGGAAGGACGTCCAGCTCAAGGCCGATCCGTGCCCCCGAGGGGATTCCGAGGTCTGATTTCAGGTTTCGCAGGCTCCTCAAGGGGCTGACTTCCAGGGGCGACTCCGCCCTCGCTCTATCCAGGCTCTTTCTCACCATGACCACGGACTCGGCCTCCGGGTCCGCCGGGACGTAGACGAGCCCGTCCTGGGCCGTCCCCGAGAAGTAGAGCATGTCCACGGACTGGAAGAGGATCGCTCCGGTCAGGTCCTCCATCCTGCTCTGAAGGTTCTTCGTCCTCGCATCGATCTCCGACTTCGGGTGCAAAATTAGCTCCATTCTATCTCCTCCCCCTTCCGATCATCATCTTCCTATTCTATCTTCTCTTCCTTCTGCTATCATCTTTCTATTCTGCCCCTTTCTCCTCTTTTCGTCCCGTTCTTCCCTTCTCTTCCCTTCTCTATTCGTTTACTTATTCCGTCTTGCGTCGGCGCTTCGTCCCTATATCCCTTTCGAGATCTCCTCCTCCAGGTCCGCCAGGTACCTTCTCAAGACCTCGCCCCTCCTTTTTGCGAGCCTCCTCCCCGTCGGGGTGTGCATCCCGTCCTCAAGCTTCAAGAGCTTTCTATAAAAATGGTCCAGGTTCCACCTCCCGTCGTCCGGCTCCCGACTCCTGCAGAAAGGGTCCTCGGGGTTGTAGAGAGGCCGTCCGAGGGCTCCGCCCGTAAGAAAGACCCTCGCTATCCCTATCGCCCCCATGGCGTCGAGCCGATCGGCGTCCTGGAGGACCTTCGCCTCAAGGGTGGCGGGCTTTATCCCCTTCGAGAAGCTGTGGACCTTCACGGCGTAAAGAACTCCGCCGATGACATCCTCTGAAAGCCCTCTCCTCTTCAGAAGCTCATCTACGGCCGAAAGCTTCTTCGCCTCCGATTCGGCCGACCTCTCCTGGAGCTTCGTCCCCGAACCGGCGTCGTGAAGGAGGGCGGCAAAGGCGACGACCTGCAGGTTCGCCCCCTCCGCCTCCCCGATAACGATGGCGTTCCTGTAGACCCTCAGAGCGTGGGAGAAGTCGTGGGCGGGGTCTTTGCCGTCGTAGGAGGGTGCGATCTCTTCCAGCAGGGTTTTTTCGGCGAAGCCTTCGTCAGGAGATTTCATCGCCAAAAGATTCAGCTCTCGATATAAATAATCGATATTTGGGAGCTGGATCAACAAGCTAATATCACAGTCTCCTTCAAGGTAGTCCCATGAGTCCTTCGAGCAGGATGGGAGGAACGGAGCTGTTCGACCTGTTGCTGTCGCTCGCAGCCCTCGCTTTTGCCTTTTCAATCATCATCGGCGAAAGCGGCGTGCCCGGAGCCGAGATAATCTTCATATCGGCCATGGGCGTGGGGTCGGGATTCCTCTTGCACGAGATGGCCCACAAGGTCGTCGCCCAGCGGTACGGCTACGAGGCCGAGTACAGGGCGAACCGGATGGGGCTCGTCTTCCTCATCGCCATGGCCTTCATGGGCTTCATCTTTGCAGCCCCCGGAGCGGTGGTGATCCGAAAAGACCCTTACAATCCGATCGGATTTCATCGCCCCGAAGGAGACTCCTCTATCGAAGGGATGGAAATGATGCCAGGTCGCGAGGAGCTCTGGATATCTCTCGCTGGCCCCATGACGAACATCCTGCTTACCCTCCTTTTCTTCTCGCTCATCAAGGGCGGGATCGTCACGGGCGGGCTTTTGATGGGCGTTGCTCACTTTGGGTTCTTCATCAACCTGATCCTGGCGGGGTTTAACATGATACCGGCAGGCCCCCTCGACGGCGCCAAGATCTTCAGGGGGAGCCGACTGGTCTGGGCGATCGTTGGAATTCCGACTATACTGGCGGCTCTCCCGGTCTTCTTCGGCATGAGGATAATATGAGGGTACGAAGAATATAGGGTCTGGCTAGAGCGACCGAGCTACTTCGTCCTTCATTCACAGACCTTCGCCGTCCGGCCCGTCGATCTCAGGCCTCTCCCTCATGGAGAGGGAGATCCTCTTTCTGTCCAGATCCACATTGAGGACGGTGACCTCCACCTTCTGGTGGACCCTCACCACCTCCGCCGGGTCCCTTACGAAGCGATCGGCAAGCTCGCTGATGTGGACCAGCCCGTCCTGATGGACGCCGACGTCGACGAAGGCGCCGAAGGCGGCGACGTTCGTCACAATCCCAGATAGCCGCATCCCTGGCCGGAGGTCCTCGATCGCCGTGACTCCGGGCGAAAACCTGAAGGGCACAAACTCCCGGCGCGGATCCCGGCCCGGCTTTGAAAGCTCTTCGAGGATGTCGTTTATGGTGGGAAGCCCCGCCCTCTCGGAGACGTACCTCTCCGGATCGATCCTTCTCTGGAGGCGGGAGTCCTTCATCAGATCCTCGACGGTGGCGCCGAGGTCTTCTGCCATCGCCTCCACGATCCCGTAGCTCTCGGGATGGACTGCAGAGCCGTCGAGGGGATTGTCACCGCACCTAATTCGGAGAAAGCCCGCGGCCTGCTCGAAGGCCTTCGGACCGAGGCCGGGAACTCTTTTGAGATCTTCCCTCGATCTGAAGGGGCCGTCCTCGTCTCTGCGACGGACGATCGATGCCGCTAGCTTGGGCCCCAGCCCCGAGACGTATGAGAGAAGCTCGATGCTCGCGGTGTTCAGGTCCACCCCGACGGCGTTGACGCAAGTTTCGACGACGTCCTCGAGCTTTCTCTTCAGGGCCGTCTGGTTGACGTCGTGCTGGTACTGGCCCACGCCTATCGACTTTGGGTCGATCTTCACAAGCTCCGCCAGAGGGTCCATCAGCCGTCTGCCGATGGAGACGGCGCTCCTGACCGTGACGTCCTCGTCGGGAAACTCGTCTCTTGCGCACTTCGACGCCGAATAGACGGAGGCTCCGGCCTCGTCGACCATGACGATCGGAACGTCTGACGGCAAGCTGAGCCCTCTGAGAAACTCCTCGGTCTCCCTCCCGGCTGTCCCGTTTCCAGCGGCGATGTACTCGACGCCGAACTTTTCGCAGAGGTCGAGGATCTTCTTGGCAGCCTCCCGGACCTCTCGTTGGGGCGGATGGGGAAAGATGACGTCTTTTGCGACTAGGGAGCCCTGAGGGTCGAGGACGGCCACCTTGCATCCGGTCCGAAACCCCGGATCGATGGCCATGACCGTCTTCTCCCCCAGGGGAGGCTCCAGGAGGAGCTGGCGGAGGTTTTCGGCGAAGACCTCGATCGCCCTATCCTCGGCCCGCTCCCTCGCAGCTGAGAGGCTCTCCCTCTCCATCGACGGCGCAAGAAGCCTCTTGTAGCCGTCCTGCAGAGCCAGCAGGAGCTCATCGGCGGCGGGAGAGTTGGGCCCCGTCTTCTTCCGTCGCACGAAGAGCGACTCAAGAATTGCCGATGCCTTTTCCAGAGGCGGCTCGACGTGAAGGGTCAAAAACCCCTCTTTCCTCCCCCTCAAGATCGCCATGACCCTGTGAGACGGGGCCCTGGAGAGGGGCTCAGACCAGTCGGCGTAATCCCGGTACTTGGAGCCGTCCCCTTCCAGGGCTCCTGCGGCCTTAGAGCGCAAAATCCCCTGTCTTGAGAAGAGGTCTCGCATCCTGGACCTCGCCTCCGGGTCCTCGCTGACCCTCTCGGCGATGATGTCTCTTGCCCCCGCCAGGGCCTCGTCGACCGAGCCGACCCCCTTCTCGGGATCGACAAACTTCGCCGCCTCGGCTCTGGGGTCGGCCTTCCCCTGATCGAGGATCTTCTCCGCCAGGGGCAGAAGCCCCCGCTCTCTGGCGACGGATGCCCGGGTCTTTCGCTTGGGGCGGAAGGGGAGATAGATATCCTCCAGGACCGCCATCGTCTCCGCTGCCAGGACCCTCTTTTCCAGGTCAGCGGTCAGCTCTCCATTCGTTTCAAGAGACTTCAGGATCGTGCTCCGTCTCTGGTCAAGAGCGCTGAACTTTTCGATTGAGTCACGTATGGCGGCGATGGCGACCTCATCGAGCCCCCCTGTAGCCTCCTTTCGATACCGAGCTATGAAGGGGATCGTCTTGCTCTCGTCCAGGAGCAACGCTGCAGCCCGGACCTGGCCGCCTTTCAGGCCGAGCTCGCCCGCGATCCTTGAGATGTAGAACTCGTTCATATTCGATTCTCAAAAAGTCTGAATGAAGATCTGCACGAAATTGCAGGCATTCTTAAACTCTCCGCTTGTTGGTCCGCCCCTTCTTGACCTCGAAGATGTAGGTCTTCTCATCTTCGATCTCGTGCCAGAGGTTTCTGTAGTAATCCTCTTTCCACTCCGCAAATCCGTCATCGAACCCCGGATCCCTCTCATCGATGTGTATCAAAAAGCCCCTCTCGGAGTGAGGTGCACAGAGCTTCAGCTTCTCCATACTGCTTTTTATCCTCGATCGATCATAGGTCATCGTCTTACCTCCTTCTCTTGTGATGGTCGCGAACTCTATGACCACAATGCATTCATCTCCCTTGAAGATCGAGATGGCTGGTCTGCACTCGCCCACTGGATGATTTATAAGCATGGTCATTATTTTGTTTTTATCCGTATGGGCTCGGAGGTTGTGATAAAGAGATGCTCCAAAGTCCTCCTCTGTCTCGATCTTTCCGCTCCTGAAGTCCTCTACCGACCCCTTGAACGCTTCTACGACGTTTCTTTCGAACTTGCTCACCCGCGCAACCATCCAGATCCCTCCTGCTCATCATCTCTGCAATCTCTTGGTGTATAAATTAGCAAATACCTTGCGATTGGATGGTATGAGCATTTTTAGATGATCGACTTATCGATCCTCCAATTTTTCGATCAAAGAGCGATATATCGGCAGTCTCGCTAAAAAATTCTGAGATTTGTTTTAGTAGATTATTATTAATAGTTTGTATAGAACCGCAGAATTGTTAGTAATATTTAGCAACTATTTATTAATTGTTATATTTTTTCAAGCAAACTATTTATGGTATGAGTTTGATAAACTGTAAAAGTGTATTTCATCGGATAAGGGTTTTAAGATAATGGAGCGAGCACCGGGCTATGATACTCCTGAATGTAGCTTGCGGTTAAAAATTTGGTTTAAATCAAGGGGGTTAAATAAATTAGGCGAGTCGTATTATGTGAATGTGGAGAGTTTGTAGATGGAGATACTTTTAAAGATTATATAGAGACAAAAGTCAACCCATCCACACCTACCATAGGACATACCAGATGCGGTCTGGTGTTCAATTTCGTGGATGGTGAGTATCAAAAACGATATTCTTCCAAGAAGGAACTGAAGAGCCTGGCTTTGAAGTTTGCAGAAAAAAACAAGTTTGAATATGAGGTCACGGAAGTTTTCCTGCTGGAAGTGGATAGATTAAAATCCCGGGGAACTATGGAGGATGTAGAAATACTGATGAAGGCATACGAAAATATCTTTGAAAATTATTCTCTTAATTCATGGAGGCGAATACATAAAATTAGATACTAGTCGATATATTCTCACCAATAGTAATAATTTTTCCTCAGCATTAAGTCAATTTTAAAGTTAAGGTATTGGACTTTAAGTTCTTCATTTAAGAAGAGAACAGATATCAGAGGATAATCGATGAAATTTTAGAAGTGGGGGAACCCCACGAAAAGAAAGAGAATATCTTTTAGAGACTCGTGCCCTGTGAAGAAAATACCACCGGGAAGGAAAGAAGGTGAAGAATATGCCATCTGCACTAACATATCCTGGAGTGTATATAGAAGAGATCCCCAGCGGTGTTCGCACCATCACTGGCGTGGCCACGTCGATCGCAGCGTTCGTTGGCTGGGCGAATAGGGGGCCAACAGATAAGGCCCAGCGCATCTTGAGTTGGCCGGATTTTGAGCGCAAGTTTGGAGGAATGGATTCGAGGAGCCTCCTGGGCTATGCCGTCTATAACTTCTTCGCAAATGGAGGAAGAGATGCCTACGTCATCCGACTGGCGAACGAACCCATTGGAGAAGAAGCCGTGGGTGAAAACTCTGCAGTCGCAGCTCAACGGGAGATGGACGGCAAGCTCACTCTGACCGCGGTTAGTCCAGGAGAATGGGGAAACCATTATGGATTCAAGACAGAGCCCAGATCGGATGACACAACGAGGTTTCGGCTGCAGGTACTGTTCTTCAAAAAAGTCGACGATACTGATGAGAAGGGAGCTGTAGTGGAGTCCTTTGAGAACCTCTCCATGGACGAGAACGACCGGAGGTATGCGGTGAAGGTGATCAATGAGGATTCAGCCATCATCAAAACCGCCCTGGTGGGAACGCCTGATCCAAATGATCCCCCAGAAACCGGTTCTCCTCTTCCCAGACTTATTGGCGGCAATGATGGTTCAGTACTTGAACCCAATTCAGGCCCATTTGAGACGAGACTTATGAGCGACACAGGAGGCTACCGGCTACTGGAGAGGGTCGACCTCTTCAATCTCCTGTGTGTTCCTGGGGAGACTGCACCGGCAACGCTTTCCACTCTCGAAGCATTTTGTCGAGATCATCGCGCATTCCTGATTGCGGACTGTGCCGAAAATGCTACGTTTGATAACTTGGATGACGGTCCAGACACCAATCTGACCGGCGATGATGCCATCAACGCCGCATTCTATTTCCCCTGGCTTATGATGCCCGATCCATTGAAGGAGAACAGGCCAAAGAAGATCCCGCCTTGCGGCTTCGTTGCCGGCATCTACTCCCGGACTGATGCCAGCAGAGGCGTCTTCAAAGCACCTGCCGGAATCGATGCAAGCCTTACAGGAGTTCTGGGAGTTACACAAACCCTCACAGATGATGAGAACGGTGTGCTGAACCAGATGGCTGTAAACTGCATAAGGAACTTTTCCGTCTATGGGACAGTCGTCTGGGGGGCGAGGACCCTTAGAGGCAATGATCAGATTGGATCGGAGTGGAAGTACATCCCCGTTCGGCGCATGGCCCTCTTCATCGAGGAGAGCCTCTTCCGGGCAACGAAATGGGTCGTCTTCGAGCCCAACGACGAGCCGCTCTGGGCTCAGATAAGGCTCAACATCGGCGCATTCATGCACAACCTATTCCGCCAGGGAGCATTCCAGGGAGGCACTCCGAGAGAAGCTTATTTCGTAAAATGCGATAAAGAGACCACCACTCAGAACGATATCAATCTCGGAATCGTGAACATCATCGTGGGCTTCGCCCCGCTGAAGCCGGCGGAGTTCGTGGTGATAAAGATCCAGCAGATAGCAGGTCAGATCCAGACATGAGGAGGCGATGAAAATGGCACAGTTCAGCGTCAATACTGAGCGTTTCGATCCCTACAAAAACTTCAAGTTCAGGGTCAAATGGGATGGACGTTACGTGGCTGGCATAAGCAAGGTGGGATCTCTCAAACGAACTACTGAAGTGGTTAAACACCGGGAGGGGGGAGATCCGAGCAGCAGCCGAAAATCACCCGGTAGGACGGAATACGAGGCCATAACTCTGGAGCGTGGAGTCACCCACGACCCGGAATTTGAAAACTGGGCCAAGAAAGTCTGGAACTTCCAGGCAGGGCTTGGCAGTGAGGTCTCACTGAAGGACTTCCGAAAAGACATCATCATCGAGGTCTACAACGAGGCTGGCCAGCTGGCTCTGGCCTACAAAGTCTATCGAACCTGGGTCTCAGAGTTTCAGGCCCTGCCTGACCTGGATGCCAATGCCAACGCCGTCGCCATCCAGACCATCAAGCTGGAGAACGAGGGCTGGGAAAGGGATCTCGATGTTCCGGAGCCGACCGAGCCGACACTGACCTGAGGTCAGATAGTTGGATACACGATCGCCCTCCTCTTCTGAGCTCTTGAGCATATGGGAGCGGGGACAGGCTGAGACACAGTTGCGGCGCGGTCTTATGCTCTTGGGCGCGTTTTGCCCAAAAGAAACACCTGACGAGCTGGCCCGCCTGCCAATAGGTCGACGCGACGACCTGTTGCTGTCCCTGCGAGAACAGATCTTTGGCCCAAAATTTTCAGGGCTTGCCACGTGTCCCAGATGCGGCCAAAGGCTGGAGATGAGCTTCAGCTCGGAGGAGATCCGAGCAATGCCCAGGGCTGAGGCTGAGCCCCAAGATCTCTCGGTCAGCATAGGCGAGTATGTGGTCGACTTTAGATTGGCCAACTCCCTGGATTTGATGGCGATCTCCGATCTGAAAGACTTGGATAGAGCCACTCAAGTCCTGATAGAGCGCTGCCTTCTTGGGGCCAACCATAAGGGTGAGAGAATATCCGTCGACGCGCTTCCAGAGAACGTTATTGAGGCGGCACTGAAACGGATGAACGAGTGCGATCCGCAGGCAGATATCCAGCTAAATCTCTCCTGTCCGGAATGCGAGCATAAATGGCAGGCGGCCTTTGACATTTTATCTTTTTTGTGGAGGGAGATAGAAGCCTGGGCCCTTCATACACTTCAAGAGGTCCATATCCTGGCCTCAGCTTACGGCTGGAGCGAAGCTGAGATTCTGTCCATAAGCAGCCTCAGAAGGCGTGCTTATCTTGAGCTGGTGAGCCAATGAACCATTATCTCAAAAATGTTGTGGCAAGGAATCTCCATCAGACGAATGTAATCCAGCCTCGTTTGACTTCGCGCTTTGAAGCTGAGACACATTATATTCCGCCCTCGAGTGACTGGAGAAGTTCAAACCTGGGCAACATGCGTTCAAATGCGAGAGATGGTGTTGATCAAGGTCGTCATTCAAATAATTCCGTCTTCGTGGAAGGAGACCCGGACTTTCCTTCCCGTCGAGCTCCGGCTGAAACCCAAGGAGCCTTAACTGCAAGCCAGCAGAGCAAGAAGAACAGAGACCAGCCAACGTCTGAAGCCGCTAACATCTCTTTATTACGGGGGCAAACCCAGACCACCATGCCGGACCAGATAGAGACCCTTCACGAATCTGCATCTGTGCCGGAAGAAACAGCATCCGACCGACTATCTAGTGCCTGGTCTTCTGGTGGGGCAAGCGATAGAAAGTTCAAAAAAGATAGTAAGGTTATGGATAGAGATCAGCCGGAATATCAGCTCTCTCCGGAACAATCTATGATTTTTTGTCCGATTGATGAAATACAGAATATAAGCGAGCTAAGCGAGCCGATCTATGAGCGAAAGCCGATACGAGATAAATTACCTGGACAGCGGTATGAAAAAAATATTCCACTCGCATCCGGTGAAGCAGAGCCAGATAACCGGATCTATGGGAGCAAGCCAATAGGAGATGAATTGGATGGCGGGAGGTCAGAAAAAAATATTCCACTCGCATCCGGTGAAGCAGAGCCAGATAACCGGATCTATGGGAGCAAGCCAATAGGAGATGAATTGGATGGCGGGAGGTCAGAAAAAAAAGTTCCACTCGCATCCGGGGAAGAAGAGTTGGGGGAGCCGATCTATGGGCATAAGCCGATAGACCATAAATCGGAGGACAAGCGGTCAGAAAAAAATGCTATTCGTGCATCCGGGCAAGAAAACCGGGGATCGATGGAAAAGAAGGAAGGTCTCAAGGCATTGGACCGACCGCAACCCGGTCCCGAAGAAGAAATCGTCCCCTCAACTGTTGTTGAAGAAGATAATAACGGTATCCTCAGGGAATATGGAATCAGGCATAAATCCGGCGAGCCGATTATGAAAGATCCATTGAAGACGCTTGTATCCTCAGGAATGATAGGTGCTCGGCCTCATATCAAGAGCTATTTTGGACCACAAGAAAATGAAGCATCCCATGACGTGGCAAAACCAAAGACGGATCCCCCAGTTATAGTAACCATCGGCCGCATCGAAATAAGAGCAAACTCGGAGGTGGCCGCGCCTCAAAGAAGACGGACCGTTCCTCCGGCTATGAGTCTGGAAGATTATCTGAAAAATAAGAGAGGACGCTTATGAGCAACTCGTTGGCCATCGAAGCCGTCACCTCTGCTTTACGCAAGCTGCTCGAGGATGGGACCAAATTGATGGACACCGGAGATCAGGACCCGGAATTGACGGACCTGGAGGTGACGACCCAGCCGCCTGATCGAGCAAGAAACACCAGGACCAACAACCAGATCAACCTCTTCCTCTACCAGACGGCGGTCAATGCTGCCCTTCGCAATATGGATATGCCGCGACAGGTGCGGTCCGGGGAGTCCAGCTTTCCTCCACTAGCCCTGAACCTCTATTATCTGATCACAGCTTACGGCAGGAACAATGAAGACACCCTCAGCCACCGTCTCCTGGGAAGAGCCATGCGGATACTCCACGACCATTCCGTTCTCGCGGCCTCCGACCTGCTCAGCCCGACGGAGATTCGGGACCTGTTCTCTGAGAGCGGTCTGGACCTGCAGCCAGAGCGCGTCCGGCTGACGCCCACGCCCATGACTCTGGATGAGATGTCCAAGCTTTGGATGATCTTTCAGACCCAGTATCGCATCTCGGCGGCGTATCAGGCTGCGGTTCTCCTCATAGAGAGCACAAGACCGGTGAAGTCGAGTCTTCCGGTCTTGAAACGCGGCAGCGAGGATCGAGGTCCAGATGTCGTTTCATCGCCATCGCCTTTGCTGAACGAGGTGCTGCCGCCCAACTCTCAGCCCGGAGCACGACTGGGTGATGATCTGATCCTCAAAGGAAGCCATCTGGACGTCCAGGGGCTCATGGTTCGCTTCAGCAGCTTGCGCCTGGATGATTACATCGAGATCGAGCCTCTGCAGAACGGGAATGCCGATCAGATAAGGAATGCCGGTCAGATAACGGTCCATCTGGACGATCAGGTCGAGGACCCTGGAGCCATGGCCAGATGGGTTCCGGGTTTCTATACCGTGTCGCTGGTCATCAGAAGGCCGGATATGCCAGCCTGGACCTCCAACGAAGTTCCATTTGCCCTGGCTCCAACGATCGAAATATCGCCGAATACAGGTACCGAAGGTGACCTTTCTCTGACGGTCACGTCTTCTCCGAGGATAAGAGATGGTCAGCGGATCATCCTGCTCTTCGGCGAATCACAGGTGAAAGTTCAGACCGTCATCAATCCGGCTGATGAGTCTCTTCCAACCACCCTCAATTTCATCGTCCCTGACGTCAAGACGGGCTCGTACCTGGTGCGCCTGCGGATAGATGGGGCTGACAGCCTTCCTGTCATTCGAACAGGAACGCCGCCCGAGCTGGAGTTTGACCCCAGCCAGAAGGTGACCATCACATGAGCGATCTGTCGGACTGGCAGAAGGGAAACGACGAGTATCTCACAGCTGCTTTGGCCTGGTTGAGGCTGATGCTGGAGCTGCTCGACTCAGAGGACGTATCTCCGGCAGATCCAGTCGTGAATGTTCAGCCTTCCCCACCCCCGTCTGCCGGAGGATTGGATCGTGAAGATAGAACCTGGATAAGCCGGATAAGGGGTAAGTCCTCCCCGAGACCGTCTTCAGAGCATGTAAAAGTGGCGCAGCCCAGGTCGGATATTGAGGAGAGGGTGGCCGAAGCCAAGGCATCCGTAAAAGAGGCAGAGAAGCTGGATCCTCCGCCAGCTCTTCTCATACTGAGCCAGCGTTTCGGGCTCTCCCGTTTCGAGAGGGAGCTTCTGCTCCTATGTGCCGCCCAACAGCTGGATACGCGGATCCCGGCCCTCTGCGCCCGGGCACAGAGGGACCCGGCGCTCAACTACCCCACATTGGCCCTTGCCTTCACCCTATTGGATGAGCCTGCCTGGGATGTCATCTCTCCCGAGAGGCAGCTGCGTTACTGGAAGATGCTGGAGATCGACCAGTCGTCGGGACAGCCCATGATATCCAGTCCGCTGCATCTGGATCAGAGGATATTGGACTATATCAAGGGGCTTAATTACTCAGACGTTCGGCTGGCTCCGATGTTAAGCCCGCTGGACGTCGCACCTGGCGAGACGCGGCTTACGCCTTCTCAGCAAAGAGTAGCAGACAAGATCGTGAGCTACATGGAACAGTTCTCAGGATCGATATCTCTGCCCGTCATTCAGCTGCTCGGCCCCGATAAGTACAGCAAGCAGCTCATCGCTTCCCATGCGGCACAGAGTCTCGGCCTTCATCTCTACCGTATGCCGGCTGATCTTCTGCCAGCAAGCGCCGTCGATCTTGATGACCTGGCGATCCTCTGGGAGAGAGAACGTTTCCTTCTTCCCGTTTGCCTGTACCTGGACGCGGTTGAAGACGGCACGGGCCCTGAAGGGCACACTGCATCTTTGAACCGCTTCTTGGCCCGCAGCCACGGCGTCTTCTTTCTTGATACGAGGGAGCCATTGCCCGGTTTGGCCAGAGCCGACGCCTTCGATGTGATGAAGCCGACCACAGACGAGCAGGAGGAGGCATGGGCTGAGGCTCTGGGAGAGGATGCCGGGGAGAGCCCGGGACGTTTGGCGGGGCAGTTCAACCTGGATCTGTCGATGATAAGGCAGATCGCAACCAACTCATTTGCAGAAAGAGATGATGAACACGACCTTCACGATCGACTCTGGAAGAACTGTCTCGTCAGCACGAGGCCTAGGCTGGACGTTCTGGCAAAGCGGCTCGACCCCAAGGCCACCTGGGAGGAGATCGTCCTCTCACCCACCGAGATCAATCTCCTGCGGCAGATCGCATCCCAGGTCAGAAACCGCAGAAAGGTCTACGATGAAGGCGGGTTCCGGCGGAGGATGAACCGGGGCCTGGGGATCGGAGTATTATTCGCTGGAGAGAGCGGCACCGGAAAGACGATGGCCGCGGAGGTGATCGCCAATGAGCTGCAGATGAACCTCTACCGGATCGACCTCTCCCAGGTTGTCAGCAAATACATCGGCGAGACGGAGAAGAACCTCTCTCGGCTCTTCGATGCTGCCGAGGACGGAGGAGCCATCCTCTTCTTCGACGAGGCCGAAGCCCTCTTCGGCAAACGTAGCGAGGTGAAGGACAGCCACGATCGATATGCCAATATCGAGATCAACTACCTTCTTCAACGCATGGAGTCCTTCCGGGGCCTGGCCATCCTCGCCACCAACATGAAGAGCGCCCTGGACCCGGCCTTCGTTCGCCGGCTGAGGTTCATCGTCGACTTCCCCTATCCCGGCCCTGAGGAGCGAAAGAACATCTGGCTGAAGGTCTTCCCGCCGGAGACCCGGGTGGAGGGCCTCGACTACGATCGCCTGGCTAAGCTGAACCTCACCGGTGGCAGCATCCACAACATCGCCCTGAACGCGGCCTTCCTGGCGGCCGAGGCAAAAACGCCGGTCACCATGCAGCTGGTTTTGGATGCCGCCAGAACGGAGTTTCGCAAGTCCGAGAAGCCTGTCATAGAGGGAGACTTCAAGGCCTGAAAGAAAAATCGAGAGAATTTCATGATAAAGGTTCATATCGAGAGGCTGGTGCTGGATGGGCTGCCCGTCACCCGCGCCCAGGGGCCGCTGGTTCAGGCTGCAGTGGAGGCGGAGCTCTCGAGGCTGCTCTCCGAAGGCGGCCTTGGGCATGAGCTGGCAGCTGGAGGAGCGGTGCCGTCGGTGAGGGCGGATAGTATTAATTCGGCGGGAAAGAGCCCGGCCGAGATCGGCACGCAGATTGCGAAGTCAGTGTACGGAGGAATAGGGAGATGAGCCAGATGGCGGCCGCTCAGGCCAGAAAGCCGGTGCAAAGCGCTCCGGCATCAACCGGGGGAGTTTTGCAGCGGAGATGCCGCAAGAAGAAGCCGCGGCTGCAGCGTGCGGCCGCTGGTCCCGCTCGGGAGACCGTGCCGCCAATTGTTCACGAGGTGCTGCGTTCGCCTGGCCAGCCGCTCGATGCGGCGACGCGAGAGTTTATGGAGCCGCGCTTCAGCCACGATTTCAGCACAGTGCAAACCCACGCCCGTACCCCTCCTGCCCCAGTGCCGGGGCGCTTAGCCGTCGTTGGGCCATACGGTCAGTATGAACACGAGGCAGACACCGTTGCCGGGCAGATAACCCATCTGCCTGACCCCCAATCTAAAGGCCGCTATGACTTCAGCGTTGTCCGCATTCACACTGACGACCGGGCCAGTGAAGCAGCCCGGCTCATGAACGCCCACGCCTTCACTGTGGGTCACCATATTGTCTTTGACCCAAACCAGTACGCTCCACATACCCCTACCGGACGCCACCTTTTGGCTCACGAATTGACCCACGTAGTCCAGCAGACCGGCGGCAACCCGGCTCAGCCCTCGCTTGTCGCCCAGCGCCTGACCAGCCCGCGCCTCCAGGGAAGATGGCGCCTGGACCGGGTGACGCCTGACATAGGCCCGGATAACTCTTTCACCAATGAAAATGGAACCACCCAGAGTATGGCCTTAGTCACTGGTATGGGCGCTACGGTAACCGGAAGTGCCAGAGCCTGGCAAGAGCAGGGCTGGGTGCGGACTGAGGTGGGCGGCGAAGCCCAAGTCTCTCGCCGACTGAGCATGCATTATATCTTCAGAAACGATGGCCAGGACAGCCACTTTATGCAACTGAGAATTACTGGCGACATCGACGGAACCGCCAAGGCTGAGGACAGGATGCACGCCAAAGCCTATGGCGTCACCTGGGGCCGAATTGCCGAAAGAACTGCAGCTAATCCAACACCGCCCTACCAGGAACTGTTTCGGCCCAAAACTGCCGGGGGCGTCTCAGCGGCGACGCTCCGCGGCCTGGGCAGAGTCGAACTTGAAATCCCGGTTGGTGAGGTCGGGTCGGCCCGGCTCACCTTCAATATCACAACCGTGGACGAGGGAGACTTTGCCGGTTTTGCCGAACCGCTATCCACCGCCCATGATGTGTCCAACACGGTGGATGAGGTCGATGTGTTCATCGGTTCACACATCTATGCCGACGCCGACATCGCGTCTTCCTACGCCATAGTCGCCATGCCTGATGAGAACTACGCCCGAGCTGCGGCCCAATTTTTGCTCCGCTGGGAAAGTCGCCCCTCTCCGGAGCCTAGAACAGGGGAAACGGAACCAGAGCGTTCTGAGGCCACCGTTCCTGGAACTCAGGAACGGCCTTCACCGGCCACGGGAACATCATCATCGACGGCAGCTCGTAGAAGATACCAATGTACTGCTTGGTGTAGTGAGGTGTGCAATGGCGAAACGGTACGCAGAGTAGAAGGCAGATCCAACATTAACTGCGGAGAGGCGACGCGAAGAGCCAAGGACGCAGCGCGTAGAGGCTGTTATCCTCGCCATTGCAATTGCAGAGATACCGAAGGCTTCAG
This sequence comes from Methanothrix sp., assembly GCA_040770465.1. Lineage (GTDB taxonomy): Archaea > Halobacteriota > Methanosarcinia > Methanotrichales > Methanotrichaceae > Methanocrinis. Next base: position 26,613 of record JAXGJB010000037.1, read on the forward strand.
AGGCGACGGCCATGATTGTGAGAGCCACACCCGATGACGGCCACACCAGTCACCCCCAAAAGTCTTAGAAGACCATCGTGGAAGCTGACTGCCGCCTGTAAAGAGAATGATTATGGATATTAGGGTGGATATCTAGCGCTAGTGTTGCAAGGGCTCCCTTTGGGGAGACTGGAGTAGCAGTGGAGGCAAAAATGATGCGATTGCTTGCCGAGGGATGGCTGGGCCAGGAGTTGGCTTCGGGCTAAGCGGTGCCTTCGGTACGGCCCATAAAAATCAGACTTGACGGATATAGCCCGGTCAAGATGGGCGGCGGATAGTTAGATCGGTTATGGTATGAGAAGATGAGCCAGATGGCAGCTGCTCAAGCCAGAAAGCCGGTGCAAAGCGCTCCGGCATCAACGGGGGGAGTTTTGCAGCGGAAATGCCGCAAGAAGAAGCCGCTGCTGCAGCGTTCAGCCGCTGGCTCTGTTCGGGTGACCGTGCCGCCCATCGTCCACGAGGTGCTCCGCCTGCCAGGGCAGCCGCTTGACCAAGAGACGCGAGCCTTCATGGAGCCGCGATTTGGGCATGACTTCAGCCGTGTGCGGGTGCACACGGACGCCAGGGCGGCGGAGTCGGCGCGGGCGGTGAATGCACTCGCATATACGGTGGGGAAGGATGTAGTCTTTGGGACAGGAAAATATACGCCTGAGACGAGCAAGGGGCAACGACTACTGGCACATGAGCTGACACACGTTGTGCAACAGCAGCCTGGCAGCAATAGTCTGCAAAGCAGTCTTCCTATCTATAAAAAAGAGAACGTCTATGACCGCGAAGCTGACCAGGTTGCCCACCAAGTGATGTATATAAATACAGAAGGAGTGCCTCACATAAGCTCTATTCCAGAAACGGTTCAGCGCGCCTGCGGCCCGGTGGCAATTGACGAGCCCACGGGCTGCACGCCCTTTGACAGCGATGTGAGCGGCTCCAGGTACTTATTCAATGTCAATTGTGATGAATTTGCGCGCGGAAATGAAGAAGACTTGAGAATTGATGCGCGCCGCATAGAGTCAGGCGAGACGGTTGAGATTCACGGGCTTGCCAGCATCGATGGGAATCCCACGTTCAATCTACATCTTTCATGCGCCCGAGCTTTGCGAGCAAAGGCGGTCATCGAGGCCGCGCTGGCTGAGCGTGGCGTCTCGGCCACCATCTTGGTTTTCAATCACGGAGGGACCATAGGAGAAGCAACACAGCAGCGCAGCGTCATTGTTTCAAGAACAACTCCCCAGCCAGCTGAGCGTACCGTCTGTGGACCTGACGCAACAAACTGGTTTATTCGGCAAGTAAATGCCGCAAAAACGGATGCGACGATTCTTGCCCTGCAAGCCAGACTGGCAGGGGCAGAGAGAGTCGCCCGTAGGTATGGTTTCTCGGCAGAGGCCATCGCTGAGGGCGCAGTGGCGCGTCGGGTTCTAGCTGAAGAAGCACGCGCCGGATCGCCCACCCGTACAGCTGAAGCTAGTTCACAACTTGCTGCCTCCGTACCAGGGCAGCAGGCTTTTTCGAGGGCGTTGGTCGCTGCTACTGTGCCCATTGTCGGCGCTCCTGAGGCCCTGGTGCTGGCAGCGGTTCGCGGCGCTGCGCTCACCTGGAAGGGACTCGTTGAGACGGGCGCGAAATACGACTTCAAGAACGATTCAAGAACCATGCAGTCTCCGACTTCGGAGCACTGCCCAATTAATTGTGCCAACACCATCACTTTGTGTCCCAGTTCTGTATCAGACTGCTTCGTCGCAGATGTTCCTGGCAACCTGTTTTATGCTCATATTGGGCGCTTTGTCGGATGGACTGAACTGGCACTGAAGCTCGGATCGCAGTTTGCCCAGCTTGACTCCAACGCCAGATGGGATCCTCCAGAAGACACACGCATGATCAATCTGGGTTTTGCCCTGCCGGATCCACTAAACCGTTCTGATTTATGCTCTATAATCAATGCCAACCGGTCGATCTTCACACCGCGAGAATGCGCCAATTGCGATGAAGAAACGACGGCAGCGGTTGTATAGGAGGAATTGAAGATAAATTTGAGAGCTGCGGCCCAGGTCAAGAAGAAAGTAGGAAATTCAGCGTCTAGTGGCAGCGGGATCTTGCTACAGAAATACTACAAGTGCTACAATAAAAGGCCGACATCGCAGCGCTCAGCCGTCAGCTCAGCTCCTGAGACTGCCCCGCCCATCATGTACGAGGTGCTGCGCTCGCCAGGGCAACCGCTGGATGCAGACACACGAGCGTTCATGGAACCACGCTTCGGCCACGATTTCAGCTGGATGCGAGTGCCAAACGATCTCGAAGGATGTAGAGTCTGCATGCAGGAGAGCAAAGCGGAACGATAGCATCCAAGATAGGGGCGCAGGTCGGTTTAGGAGGAAACTGAGGATGGATCAAAAGGCCTTTATTAGCGCTCAAAAGCAGGTGCAAAGCTCTGCGCCAATGATGGGTGGCATCTTGCAGCGGAAATACGATAAATGCCGCAAGGATCATTCCTCAAACCGCTCGGTAAGGCGAACTGGATCTGACCTGCACCACCCATCCAATCAATCGCC
>JAXGJB010000038.1:0-26294 GCA_040770465.1 Methanothrix sp.
AATCGAGTACCTCCCCCTCTGGAAAGACGCCCCCCTCGAGCCTCTCCTCCGCCGGATCTCAAATGATGCAAAGCCCGAGGCCCTCGCCGTCGTCATGACCGGAGAGCTTGCCGACTGCTTCTCGAACAAAAGGTCGGGCGTCCTCTTCATCAAGGGGGCGGTCGAGCGGTCCTTCTCGTGCCCGGTCAGGTTCTGGGGGGTCGATGGATTCCGGTGGACCGACGCGGCCGACCTCGCCGCAGCCAACTGGTCCGCCTCGGCGAGCCTCGTCTCAAAAGAGATCGGCGACTGCATCTTCGTGGACATGGGCTCCACCACCACCGACCTGATACCGATAAAGTCCGGGCCCAAGGCCGGACGAACCGACTTCGAGCGGCTGGCCCGAGGCGAGCTGATATACTCGGGGCTTCTGAGGACGAACCTGGCCTTCCTTCTCCGAGAGGTGGAGATCGGAGATAGACGCGTTCCCCTATCCTCGGAGCTATTCGCCATCGCCGCCGACGCCCACCTCGTCATGGGCGATATCGCCGAGGGCGAGTACACCGTCGAGACCCCCGACGGCTCCGGTAAGGACAGGATCTCGGCCGAGAGGAGGCTCGCTCGGACCGTCTGCGCAGACCCCGAGGAGATCGGCACAGAAGTGGTCGAGGCGATCGCCCGCCAGGCGAAGGCCCGGCAGGAGAGGCTCCTGACAGACGGGATCCAGAGATTGGCAGAGGAGCACGTCCTGGACCAGGTCGTCGCCGCCGGGATCGGCGAGGCTCTGATCGAGGAGGCGGCCCGCAAGCTGGATCTCGAATGCGTTCGGCTCTCGCAAAGATATGGAAGATCGGTCTCCGACGTCTTCCCCGCATACGCCGTGGCCCGTCTTCTGGAGATTTGGGGTTGAGGTCTAGCCCCCAAACCCGTGGGCGAGGTAGGGGGCGACGATGATGAAGATCAGCGACGAGAAGATCAGCCAGGCCATCGTTGCCACCACGGCCCTCGTCATCCTCTCCGCCCTCGCCTCGTTCTTGAAGATCGCCGCAAACCCCATGTGCAGCAAATCCCGGAAGATGTGGCCTCCGTCCAGAGGCACCGCCGGTAGGCAGTTGAAGAGGCCGGCGTAGAGGTTGATCAGCCCGACCCAGAAGAGGAAGTTCGCCAGCCAGAAGATCTTGCCGCCGAGGGGCTCAGCCCAGCCGGTCGGCTCGTAAAGCTGGGTTATCCACCCCGAGAAGCCGGGAAAGCCCATCTCAGTAAAGCCGGAGATCCCAGAGAAGGGAAGGAACATGAAAGATATCAAGCCATCGAGGCCGGACCTTGGCATCTCCTGGAGGGACGCAAGGAATGGCCCCGCCGGGAACTCCTGGAACGTGGCGCCGTCGAAGTAGACGGCGTTCGCCGAGCCCCAGAAGAATCCGACGCCGATGAACCCCGTCCCCGATCCGTCCGGGTTGGCGGTCAGGTTGACCCTGTACTCGCCCCGGTTCGTCCCGATGGCGACGGTCTCTCCTTCTCGCGTCCCGTTCATGAACGACCTGAAGGAATTCCAGTCCGGGGTTGGGACGCCGTCGATCTCGGAGATGGTGACCCCCGAGACCATGCCAGCCTCCTCGGCCGCCGACCCATCGAAGACGTAGGAGACGACGACGCCCCGCCGGAGCGGCCCCTCCGCGTCCAGATCCACGGTCTCGGTCTCATCGCCCCGGAGGAGCTTGAGTCTCGTCGGCCCACCTTCGTTTCCAATTAGACCATCAAGATTCTCGATCTGCACGCCGTCGGCTTCAAGAAGGATCATCTGCTCCTCAAAGCCGGCCAGGTCCGCGTCGGAGCCCGGGGCCACGTCCACCACAACGACCCTGTCGACGGGGGCGATCGCCCCGATCACCGGCCCGAAGAATAGGGCGAGGGCGAGAGCCGCCACGACGAAGTTTGCTATCACCCCCGCCGAGAGGATCCGGACCCGGGCGGCCCGGGTCGCCTTCGCCCTCTTATCTTCCGACCCGAAGAGCTCCACCTCGTCCGGCTCGACGAAGGCTGCCACCGGTGCTATCAGAAGGGCGATCCCCATCGACTTGACACGGATCCCCTCGGCCCTGCAGAGGATGCCGTGACTGAACTCGTGGACCGCCATCGTCACGAAGAGGGCGATCCAGGCAAACCAGGGGATGAACTGGTTTATCCCCGGTATCAGAAGGACGTTTCTAGGGGCTGTGTAGACGGACGGTTCCGGTGGCGCCCGCATAACAGCCAGGGTCGTCAGGAGGAAGAAGGCGAGAAACGAGAACATCCCCAGGACGACGAGGGGTATCCCGGCGGTGATGGCGAGCCTCCAGAACCTCTTCGGGCCGCTGAGCCGGTCGATCAACCCCAGCCACCTGTTGGTTCTGATCATGATCACCGGACCCCAGTTCCCGATATTCAGCCCCCCGAAGCCCCGGACCCTGCTCAGCCGCACGGCCAGGACCCAGTGGAGGTTCAGGGCGAGGATCGCGATCAAGAGCCAGTCGTAGATGGTCAGCTCCAGGCTAAATTCCAAATTTTCGTCCTCCGGCGTTCGAGTTCTGTGAAATCGTTCCGGTTCTGATAAGTGTGGCGGTCCACCTTCTGCACCTGGATCTCAGGGGACGGACCCCGGTTAACCTGGCGACCAACGTCGATAAGTCGGAGAGGTTCGGCACGCCCTTCTTTGCCACCAGGAGGGAGGTAACAACCCTCGCCGTCGGGACTGCTGAGAAGAGGGGCATGGCCCTGGTGGTCTCCGCCCGAAAGGCCGGGATGAACGTCCGCGTCGGGGAGGATATGGTCACCCTGGAACGATCAGAGGTCGCCGATGCTGGATCGGACCAGCTCCTGGTTCTTCTTCTCCAGGTAGCCGTAAACGGCTCCGTGGGGAGCACCGTCCATCAGCATCTCGATGGCGGTCCGGGCGATCCGGATCTGGTCGGGGTTTCCGATGATCCCGACGGTCTTTCCGTAGACCGAGATCCCGACCCCCGTCAGCTTCTCGGTGATCTCTCGGGTCCTGCCGTCTTTGCCGATTATCCTTCCCTTGATCCGGGCCATGTCGCTTTTGGTGTTGCAGACCCGGGAGAGGTCTATGACGTCCAGCATCATCAATTCATCTTCGAGGAGCGGAAAGGCCCTCTCGGGGGAGAAGCCTCTGCCTATCGCCCGGACGATCTCGGCGAGGCGCATCGCCATGATGGGGTCTTCTCCGGCGATGACCTCCACGGCGCCGGTCTCGCTGTCGATATCAAGAGTTGCGCCGGTCTTCTCCTCGAACATGCTCTTGACCGATCCCGAAGGGCCTACAAGAGCCCCAATTCGATCTGCTGGAATCTTGATGTGCAAAAGTATCAGTCTCCGCGAATCCAATTCATCTGGTCGTGTTTCGTATTATAGAAGTTTCAGCCCTTCACTTCCGGCCCGGAGCTTCAGCCTTCCTTTCCGGCCCGGATCTTCTCTTTTATGAACTCCTCTGTGCCGATGCCGTACCTCTTCTTGAAGTAGCGAGCGAGGTTTGATATGTCCCTCTCAATAAAGCTCCTGGCCATGGGGTGGTCCAGGGTCACCGACTGGCCCATATCGATGATCACGGGCTCGCCGTCGTCGTAGAGGATGTTGAACTCGCTCAGGTCGGCGTGGACCAGGTTCGCTCTGTTGTAGAGGACGGATACGTAATCGGCGATCTTCTCGAAGGCGTGCTCTGCCTCCTTCTGATCCAGGACGACGTCCTTGATCTGAGGCGCTGGAGCGTCCTCCGACCCCACCATCTCCATGACGAGGATGTTCTCTCTCATGGCGATCGGATGAGGCACCTTCACCCCCACCTCCTCGGCCCGCTTGAGGTTTCTGTACTCCTTTCTCGTCCAAGCCGTGACGACCGCCCTCTTGGTCCCCTTGATGCTTCCGAACCGGGGGTCGCCCTGGAGGTAGTTTTGCATCGCCTTGAAGTTGCTGGTATTTATGCGGTATATTTTTATGGCGAGGTCGGCGCCGTCTTCGCCCTTGCCTCGGAAGATGTTCGCTTCCTTGCCGGTGCTCACAGACCCGCCGAGGGAGGTGATTTGCCCTTTGCTCGCCAGGGCGTAAAGGTCCATCAGGGCGCGCCGGTCGAAGACCTCGTCTTGTACCTTCAGGTCGTCAGAATCTTTGATTCGCTCCCGCGAGAGGTCGATCTTCTTATCGAGCTGTCTTTGCTTCTTGGAATCCTCGGTCATGCCTACCTTTTGAGGTACCCTTTTCGCACCAAGTAATCGACCTGAGGCCCGGTATACCTCCATACGACGTCAGCCTTCTCGTCCTGGAAATCCCAGGGGACCACGATGACCACGTCGCCTTCCCGGATCCAGATCCTCTTCTTCATCTTGCCGGGGATTCTCGCCATCCTCTCTTTGCCGTCGAGACATCTAACCATCAGCCTGTTGGAGCCGAGGAGGGTTTCCACGAATCCAAACACTTCTCTGTCATACCCTCGCGGAAGGCGGACCCGGGTTACGATCTCCGGACCTTGTGCATCCCTCTTCCTCTTCGTACTTGCATAATTTGCCAGCGTATCACCTCTGGAGAACGAATCAAGCATCAAATCCGACATTTAGGGGCAGATAACCTGAAGTTCATTCAGCTGTGCTAATGGCCGGATATGATAATTAAAGCTTGTGACCAAAAGAGGCCGATGGGCCCGACGCGATTCGAACGCGTGATCCCCGCCGTGTGAAGGCGATGTCATAACCACCTAGACCACGGGCCCTCAGCTCCAACCCACGACTCCATGCCTATTTAGTATTTTTCCTCGACATCCTCCGGAGGATCGGGCCGGGATGGGGCGTTTATAGGACCCTTTAAATAGTAACTCGACGAGGTGGTGGGGATGGATCTCTGCCTCTGCCGACTGCTCCCGGGACCCGAATCGCCCGGCCCCCTCATATCCCTCCTTGGAGGGGTGTTGAAGGTGAGAGCGCATGGAGGGTGCGTCCCCCGGCATGTCGCCATCATCCAGGACGGAAACCGCCGGTATGCAAAGATGAGGGGCGTATCCAGCTTCGAAGGCCACAGCCGGGGCGCCGAGACGACGGAGATGGTCGCCGACTGGTGTCTGGAGCTGGGGATAAAGCACCTCTCCGTCTACACCTTCTCCACCGAGAACTTCGACCGGGACGAGGCGGAGAAGGAGTACCTCTTCGAGCTTATAGAGCGGAAGCTTCTGGAGCTGGCGGCCTCAGATAAGGTCCACAAAAACAAAATCCGGGTGAGGGCCATCGGCAGGATCGGCCTGTTGCCCGGCCCCCTGCAGGAAGCTATTCGGAAGGTGGAGGCTGCCACCTGCGACTACGACCGGATGCACTTCAACCTGGCCCTCGCCTACGGTGGAAAGAGCGAGCTTGCCGACGCCGCACGGGCGCTGGCCATCGATGTCAGAGCAGGAAGCCTCGACCCTGGAGACCTGGACCAGGACCTGGTGGCGTCTCATCTGTACCCTCATGGGGGCGAGACCCTCCCGAAGGTGGATCTGATAATAAGGACCGGCGGCGAGGTCCGGACCTCGAACTTTCTCCCCTGGCAGGCGAACGGGAACAGCTGTCCCGTCCACTTCTGCGCCCCTTACTGGCCCCAGTTCGGAAGGGTCGAGTTTCTGAGGGCGATAAGGACATTCCAGGCATGTCGTGGTCGGAGTTACTCAAATCAACAGGCTTAATTACCATAACCGTCTATCGGCCATCGTGTCCCGATAGGGTAGTGGATATCCTAGAGGCCTGCGGAGCAGGAATTTCGCGCAGAGAGCCTCAGACCCGGGTTCGAATCCCGGTCGGGACGTTTCTCAAACCGATGGACGAATCGTTTGATGAATCGATAGATGAATCGTTGGACGAATCGATAGATGAATTGATGGATGTTTGGTTTTCATGGTTCTGGATAACCTTGGCGGGTCTCTGAGGGGGGCGCTGAAGAAGATCGCTTCCGCCAGCAGGATAGATAAGCAGGTCGTCGACGAGGCGGTGCGGGAGATCCAGCGGGCCCTCCTCCAGGCCGACGTCAACGTCAAGCTGGTGATGAACCTCTCAAACAGGATCCGGGATCGGGCCCTCTCCGAGAAGCCCGCCCCCGGGATGAACCCCCGAGAGCACGTCATCAACATCGTCTACCAGGAGCTCTTGAGCCTCGTCGGCAAAAGCTCGCCCGTAACCCTCGAGAAACAGACGATAATGCTCGTCGGCCTTCAGGGGAGCGGCAAGACCACCACTGCGGCGAAGCTTGCCACATTCTTCCAGAGGAAGGGGCTCCGGTCAGCGGTCGTCTGCGCCGACACATTCAGGGCCGGAGCCTACGACCAGCTGAAGGCCCTCTGCGAGAAGCAGGGGGTCTTCTTCTACGGCGAGAAGGGTAACCCCGACGCCCCCGCCGTCGCCAAAAGGGGCCTAGAAGCCAGCAAGAAGTACGACGTCCAGATCGTCGACACCGCCGGGAGGCACGCCCTGGAGGCGGACCTGATCCAGGAGATGATGGACATCGACGCCGTCGTCCACGCCGACCACAAGCTCCTGGTGATGGACGCGGCCCTCGGCCAGCAGGCGAGCGAGCAGGCGAAGGCCTTCAACAATGCCGTCGGCATCACCGGCGTCATCATCACCAAGCTCGACGGTACCGCCAAGGGTGGCGGGGCCATGTCCGCCGTCGCCGAGACGAACTCGTCGGTCGCCTTCATCGGGGTCGGCGAGACCCCCAATGATCTGGAGCGGTTCGAGGCGGACCGGTTCATATCCCGGCTCCTGGGGATGGGGGACATCAAGACCCTGATCGAGCGGGCCCAGGAGACGAAGATGGAGGAGGAGGTGGACGTCGACGCCCTGATGCGGGGCAAGTTCACCCTCAAGGACATGTGCAAGCAGATGGAGGCGATCAACAAGATGGGCCCCCTGAAGCAGATCATGCAGATGCTCCCCCTGGGCGGGATGGGGCTTGACATCTCCGACCAGGAGTACCAGGTCACCAAGGACCGGCTCGACAAGTACAGGGTGATCATGTCCTCCATGACCGAGGCGGAGCTCGAGGACCCCAAGATCATCACCGCCTCACGAATCAAGCGGATCTCCCGAGGGAGCGGAACTCAACCTGAGCTGGTGCGGGAGCTGCTCAAATCCCACAAGGCGATGCAGAAGGCCCTCAAGGGGATGCGGGGGATGAACAAGATGGGGATGAAGCGGATGATGAAGAAGTTCGGCCCCATGATGGGCGGCGGGATGTAGGCCGTCGCGACGTCTCCATTTTCTCCGCTAATTTTTTTAAATCTTGGGCGTCTTTGAATCAGATACTGAACTAAAGTGTCTCCGCAACTTTTCCATTGAATATAGTCGTATGATCTGAAATTTTGACGCGAATCTATTCTCTCGGAGGATTATATAACTCAGCCATTGTTAAATTCTTCATCATAATTGCCGGGGTACAGACACCATAAAAGACCTCGAGGACTGTTATTGCCACCACCACGGCCTTTGATCTAGATTGAGCCTATTTTTATTAATTTGAGCTGTAATTGGGCAATATGGATTCCCATTATCCCATAATTTATCAAAAGCACTTTCAAAAATATCTATTATGAAAGGCTCTTCAATTAGTAATCCAATTTTATCCTTTTTAGATGTGTCAGATATTACTATTATTAATTTACTATTTTTATTATGATATTTAAAAATTACATAATTGCACACTCCGAAATCGAGTTCCTTAATACTTAATATATTAAAATTTATATAATAATTTAGCTGTTTGAGTCTTTTCTCATATAATTCGATAAATCTGTTCGACATATCGTTAAAACGAAACATTGTTCCAAGAGTCGGACCGAAACTTGATATAAGTTCAAAATAAGAGTATAACGGCTTTTCTCTAGATGATTTTAATAATTTACATTTAAATTTGGGAAATTTTTGCTTTAAAAATAGTTTCTCAGTTATCCAAAGAGATGTTGTTGTAATTTTGATCTCTTTTAATCCTTTATCCTCTAATATATCGTAGATTATATTCGAAAATCTCTCCGATCCAATAACTGTAAAAAAAGTTGGTATGTAGTCGGATATCCCTAGAAATGATTTTGGTGGATGATGCAATCTCGATAAGGCCATTTCACCAAATGTTGATAATATAGTAACGCCGATCAACGATTTAATATCCAAATTTTCATAATATAGAATATTCGAGGATTTCGATTTACTGGTTGAGAGAGCGCGTTTTGGTCCCCAAATCCAATTATCAGCGTCATATTTGCCCCGCTCACGCGCCATATCTTCTTAATTTGGCCTAATTCTCAGCAATTTTAGATAGCTTCCGCTATCTTCAGATAACCTCCGCTCTTTTTAGTGTGTATAGCTGATACAGATTATACGCGATGGCTGCAACTATCATTTTACCATGAACCCTTTTCATAGTTGTAACCAGAACCCTGCCTGCTCCAAAAACTCGCTTTATAACCGCGAAGGGTCTTTCTCCAGGTGATCTCAGCTTACTTATCAGCCGATTCCGTTCATTTTCGAGTTCATCCAGCGGTCTTTCCGTCGTCCTTCTCTTCATAGTGAAATCTTCACCCCTCGCAGGCACCCCAAAATATCCCTTATCTCTAAGCACCACCTCTCCTGGAACGGAAAGATCGACTCTGCTATCGTGGACCTTTGCTGTGGTCGTATCTATCTCACGGATAAGTGCATAGTCCAAATCTACTTTAGAATGAAGTTTATACCCAAAGTGAAGCTCTTCACCCTTCTTTGTCCACGTGCCATCTTTGCTTCGGCGAGTTTTAGCTTGATCACCACGAGGTTTTTTAGATGAACCAGGATCAGCTTCAATGAATGTAGCATCCTGGATTGTTCCACGTTTCACCATTAGTCCCTTAGAATCCAACTGATGTCTGAATTCATCCCAGACTCGATCGTACGTTCCTGTCTCTATCATCCGCTCCTTGAACAGCCATACCGTGCTGGAATCAGGGACCCGCTCCGGAAAACCAAGAAATCCCATAAACGACACACGATCCTTGATCTGTCTCACAACTTCAAGGTCGCTTAGACCGTACCACTCCTCAAGTATCAGAATCCTGAACATCATCAGAACGTCGCAATTAGGTCGCCCACCTTTCTCGCTTTTGTTCCGGTACATCTCCTCAAGTAGCTCGCGAATAGGTTTCCAGTCTATGATATCAACTATCTGCAAGAGCCGGTTCTCTGATTTCTGCTTACTGTAAACTTCTCGGAACGCCCAGGCCGAAAAAGTATTCATAACAATTAATTGTAATTAATACTATTTAAACATTACGATAATTAGGTTTTTCGAAATCCTCATTCATCGCATCTGCGATCGTACTGTATGAGTGAGTTATTACAAATTCACCCGACAATATAGGATTAAGAGCATTATTAGCGTATTTCAATATAATCAAGAACAAAGACGATGTTATCAAAGCAGTAAAGTGAAGCTTTCCATAAAATGCACCCTTACTCTTTGAGACAATTCTACCAAAATATAATATTGTCAATATGGCGAGAATTACCGGCTCGACCCCTTTTCGATACATTTCATCAAGCGAATATAAACCGGTATTAATGATTATAAATAGATATAAAATAAATTGAGAATAATATGAAATCCAAAGATCTAAAAACGATACAAGATCTAGCGTGCTTGATGCTTTTATTAACCGAGCGAAAAATGGCTGAATACTATCAACAATAAAAAATAAAAATAATGCAAGCGCGATAGCGGAAATACCTGTAATAACCGGTCCCATAAAATTTATGAAATCCATACGCTCTGTGCAAAGTGATTATAAACTATAAAAGGATATTGCACTTCTTTGGATGTCTCTAATAGCTTTAAATCACATGATACGAAGTTCGCTAAATACATGATCAGTTTGTATTCATTCAATAAGCAGTCATGGATAAGATTAAGGCAAGAATCGTGATTCATCAACGATCTCAGTAGCAAGTTCAGTGAAATTAGTTTTATCAAGAGGTTGTAGCTAATCGTTCTTGAAATCGAATGCCATCTACGAAGCTCGTAATTCGTTCGAGCAACTGCAAGATTATGTGGCTTAAAATCCTTAAACGATGATCAATGGTAGCTGATCAAAGCTAGCTACAAACCTATTTAACAGAGGAGAGGGCTTTTGCGCGGGAAATGACCGAGTGGGAATCGGACTTCACGGGCTCTTTCAGCAGCTACCTCTCGCCGGGCTGCCGGATCTGCCGCCAGGGAGCATCCCTGGTCTTGTTCGTAACCGGCGTCTGCGAGAGGGACTGCTTCTACTGCCCCCTGTCGACGGAGCGGCGCGGAAAAGACGTCGTCTACGCCAACGAGCGACGGGCAGGGTCCGATCTGGATATCATCGAGGAGGCCCGCGCCATCGGCGCCCTGGGGACGGGGATCACCGGGGGCGAGCCACTATTGAAGCGGTATCTCGTTCTCAGGTCGATCCGGGCCTTGAAACGGGAGTTCGGGGAGGACCATCACATCCACCTCTACACCGGAGCGAGGCCCGGCTCATCTTCTCTTCGGGAGCTTGCAGAGGCGGGGCTCGACGAGATCAGGTTCCACCCGCCCGCCTCGGAGTGGTCTGAGCCGGGATGGCTCGGCAAAGGGCTGCGGGACGCGAAGTCCGCAGGCCTCCTGGCCGGAGTCGAGATCCCAGCCATCGGCCCCGCGCCCGGCATCGTGGAGGCGGTCATGAAGGCAGACGCCTTCCTGAATTTGAATGAACTTGAGTTCTCCGAGACGAACCAGTCGGCCCTTCAGGCTCTCGGGTTCAAATCCCAGGAATACGGCTGCGGTGCCGTTGGGAGCGAGCTTGCCGCCGATCAGTTCAAGGTCGAGGGGCTAAAGGTCCACTACTGCTCCTCCGCCTTCAAGGACGCAGTCCAGCTCCGGGAGCGGCTGAAGCGGCGGGCGGAGAGGACGGCCCGCCCCTTCGACCTTGCAACCGAGGACGGGACCCTGATCTGCGGCGTCATCGAGCCCGCCGATCGTTCCGGGTCAGGGGCTGAGGCCGGAGCCTTCAGTTTAGCCGTCGAACGGCTGGCAGGGCTCGGAGTGCCGGAGGAGATGTACACCATCTCCGAGGGGAGGATCGAGATCGCCGGATGGATTCTGGAAGACATAGTTCCTGATCTCGACGGGGCTGGGTGCGACCTCGCCCTGGAGGAGAGGTACCCGATCGAGGGCGGGCCGGTTGTGGAGAGAATACCTTTATAAGTCCAAAGCTGTAAATGTAGAGGCGGTGAGCTTACAGGATGGAGGCTAGCGTTCGAAAACATGAAGATCAGATCCGTGAGCGCCTGAAAAACTACCTCAAGCGCGACGGCATGGGCATCCGAAAGGCAGTCCTTAAGCTGTTCTTGCATGACAGGTCTTTCACCACCGAGGAAGTCTACACTTATCTCGACCGGGAGGGTTTTGAGGTCAGCTACCGGGGCGTCTCGGCGATGGTAGGCCTCATGAACACCAGGCTCGGAATCCTCAGCATCGACGTCTCAGGGGATCACAACGTCTACTCCCTCAAACCAGATCACAAGTTGATCGTCAGCTCAGTCCTAGATAGCTATTGATTCAATTAGGCATTGATTCGATAGCCACTGATTTTTCTTCAGTTTGGCGGCTCGCCCCGCTTCATCCTTGAGAGATACTTCTTGAGGGCACGGTCTGCGAGGAGGTTCACCCCCCGGAGGGCCAGATGCTGCCCCAACCCCACCGTCATCCTCTCGCTGTAGTAGCGGTGCAGGGGCTTGAGGTGGCGGAGGTTGTACTCAAGGCACGTCCCCACCAGCTCCCAGTGCTCGGGCCTCGCCCGATCCCGGCCGAAGCCCTTCGCGTTTCCAAGCCTCGTCTCCCCGATGGGGGTGAAGAAGAGAGGTAGTATCAGGCCGATGTGACTTTTCAAAGACTCGACCAGCTCTGTGGTCAGAGCGACGTCCTCCTCGGTCTCGCCCGGAAGCCCCAGGACAAGGCTTGCCACCGGAAGCCAGGACATGTCGCTGAAGAGACCGTAGCACTCCCTCACCATCTCGGGCCACAGCTCCAGGGGCTCCGGGCTCGTCTTGTTCTTCATGTGCTTTGCAAGAAGCCGGGGGCTTGCCGTCTCGATCCCGATCCAGGCCGACATGTACTTCTGGTCGGTCCCGATCCCGACGATCTCGGAGATCTCCGCCAGAAGCTCCTGGCTGGAATAGACCGATGCAAGGCTAACGTGAGATACGTCGACGGTCCGAGGGCCCAAACCCTTCACCCGCCGGAATAGGTCGAGGAGCATCTCACGATTCGGCTCCGACCCCTCGGAGCCGTAGGTGAAGGCGTCCTCGGAGTGGAGGATCAGGTCTGTCTGCCCCGCTCTGATGTTAACCTCGGCGTCCTTCAGGATATTTGAGACGGGCCGGTGGCGGGGCTTTCGCATCGTCGGCGAGCAGAAGGAGCAGCCTCGCCAGCAGCCTCGTCCGATCTCGACGATCCCTCCGACGGTGGCGCCCCTGTTGACGGGGATCTCGTCGCCGGGGACGGTCTCCCCCTCGATCTCCCTCGGAACGTCCTCGCCGGCCACGATCTTCTTGCAGACCTGTGGGAAGGTTCTCTCCCCCTCCCCCAGGTAGATGAGGTCGACCCCTGCATCCTCGCCCCGGAGCTCCCAGGAGCCGTTTCCTCCGATGACGACCTTCGGTCTGTGCTCTTTGATCAAGGGGTGGCCCACCAGCTCCAGAAACTTCGTCCTGTTGTAGGGAGCGCCCCTCCCTATCATCTCCTCGATCTCCCGGACGGCGATCTTGCCCATGGGGTCGTCGTGGCCGATCCCCACGATCTCGGTATCGGGACCGATGGCTTCGTCGAGATGGTCGGGATGGGCCACCATCACCTCGTCCCTTGAAAAACCAGCCTCCAGGAGGGCGGCCTCGATCTTCCTCATCCCGCAGGGTGCGAGGAGGGCGGACCCGTCGGGTCCGGCCTCGACGGGCGGGCAGAAGAGCCATTTGAATATCCTCTCGGAGATCATCGATGCCGGGAGGATCGCCGCAAAGCCGAGCATCACTCCCCCGTTGTAGTTGCTCATCATGGTGGCGTCGCTGGTGAGGACTATCCTTTTGCCTGACATCTTTTGGCATCACCGCCGTGATCCCAGATAACGGTGTTGAGCCAACCAACATCCCACAAGCCTTAATACCCCTCGCTTTCAGAGTGGAGGTTTGTGCAGGAGAAATCGTTGTCGGAGATCAACGAACGCATCCGGGACGGCAGCGTTCGGGTGGTCACTGCGGAGGAGATGCCGGACCTGGTGGACGAGCTTGGCACCGATGGTGCGGTGCGCGAGGTGGACGTCGTCACCACCGGCACCTTCGGGGCCATGTGCTCGTCCGGTGTCTTTCTCAACACCGGCCACAGCGATCCGCCGATAAAGATCTCCAAAGCCTGGCTGAACAAGGTGGAGGCCTACGGCGGGATCGCCGCCGTCGACCTGTTTCTTGGAGCCACTCAGCCGTCCGAGGACCGTGGGAACGAGTACGGCGGAGCCCACGTCATGGAGGATCTCATCTGCGGAAGAGAGGTGGAGCTTCGGGCCCAGGGAGCCGTCACCGACTGCTACCCCCGCTACGACCTGGAGACGACACTGAGGCTCGAGGACTTCAACCAGGCGATAATGGTCAACCCACGAAACTCTTACGAGAGGTACGCGGCGGCCGCAAACTCGACGGAGAGGACGCTTCACACCTACATGGGAACCCTCCTTCCCCGCTACGGGAACGTCAGCTACAGCGGGGCCGGAGCCCTATCGCCGATACCAAACGACCCCGACTTCGAGCAGATCGGAGTAGGCACCAGGATATTCCTCTGCGGTGCCCAGGGATTCATCGTCGGCTCGGGGACCCAGCACCTCCCCCAGAATGGATTTTCCACCCTGATGGTGAAGGGCGACCTGAAGGAGATGAACCCCGAGTTTCTGAGGGCAGCCACCTTACAGGACTACGGCCCGAGCCTCTACGTCGGCCTGGGGGTTCCAATACCGGTCTTAAACGAGGGGATAGCGAAGAAGACGGCCGTCCGGGATAGAGATATCGTCACCGAGATCGTCGACTACGGCATTCCTCGGCGCGGTCGGCCCACGGTGAGGAGGGTGAACTACGAGCAGCTCTACTCCGGCTACGTCGACATAGAGGGGGTCGAGGTGAAGACCTCGGCCTTATCCAGCCGCCATGTCGCAAGGAAGGTGGCCAGGGCCCTGGGCGACTCCATGAAACGGGGCGAGTTCGTTCTATCGGCCCCGGCCGAGCGCCTCCCCACCACGGGCCGGAACAACCCCATGAAGCAGACCCGGGAGTTTCTTCTGGTGGGGGACGTCATGAGCTCCGATGTGGCGACGGTCCGCGAGGAGATAAGCATCAAGGAGGCGTCCCAGATGATCGTCGGCGGACCCTTCGACCATCTGCCGGTCGTATCGGCGGAGGGGAGGCTGATCGGGATGGTCACCGCCTGGGACATATCCAAGGCTGTGGCCAGCGGCAAGACCTCTCACATCTCAGACATGATGACGAGGAAGGTCTTCATAGCAAGCCCCGACGAGCCATTGGAGCTGGCGGCTCGAAAGCTCCACCACCACAAGATATCGGCCCTTCCGGTGGTGGATAAAGACCATCACGTCATCGGGATGGTAACGAGCGACCACCTCAGCAGGCTCTACAGCAGGAGGCGCTCTGTATGAAGCTGATGCTCCACGTGGCTCCCGGGATAGTCCGAAAGCCGATCGTCTCTTCGGTGATCCTGGAGACGAAGGCTCTCATAAACATCGAGCGGGCGAAGGTCGACGCCGTCTCCGGCGAGATCGTCATCGACGTCGATTCCGATCGGTGCAGCGAGGTGAAGGCCGCCTTCGAGAGGATGGGGGTCAGGGTCGTCCTCCTGGAGAACCCCATCATAAAAGACGAGGACGAGTGCGTCCACTGCGGGGCGTGCATATCAATCTGTCCTACGGGGACCTTCCGGTTCGAGGGGTCGGAGGTGGTGGCCGACGCCGGAAAGTGCGTCCAGTGCGGGACCTGCGTCACCGCCTGTCCCCAGAGGGCGCTGAAGCTGATCCTGAAGTAGGCCTCTGGCAGTCGATGGAGGGGGCGGGCGTCGACGGGGGGAGTCGTCGCAGGGGCCGAGACGCCCCGACCCGACTGGCATTCCCCCCTCAGATCCTTGTGACTTTTCTGACTCTGGCTTTAAGCTGCGATCTGGTCCGAGCCGATCTCAGATCGGTGGTGATGCAGATCGCCGGGGGTGGCGATGGCGCCTCGGTGGCTGGATCCTGGAGAAAGAGACGATGGATGCCTCAGCCGTCCGGGGCATCCGACGTTTGCATCAGAAGATGCTTGTGATTTAGCGGTGAACAGAGAGAACAAGACTCTCTGTCACCTCGTTTAGTCTTCAGATCTCGATCTTTATGCGGCCGGGACAGTAGGATAGGGCATGATCAGAAGGGCAGGTCCCTCCCCCGTCTCCCTGGACTTGAAGCTGACCTTGTAGTCTGTGTCTCCGGCCACCATCAGTAGGAAGGATATCCTGTCATCCTCGGTCGCCTTCAGGTGCTCCGATACGTCGAAGGCGAATATTTCGTCGCCGCCAAAGCTCATGCCAAGACCACTGAAGTCAAGATCATCGCCATCGGACATCATGGCAATTATAGACAGCATATTCAATCCCAGGGTTGTAAGACTAGAATTTTCAGACCATTCGGACGTTATAGGCATTAGGACCAATCCTACATTTTCATCGCCGACCTTCTCCATTGATTCCGCCTTTAATACAAGAACGGCGACGTCGTCCTCCTTCATATTGAGGTCGGTTATATTGAATTGGACCATCACCATCCCTGGAAATTCGTCCTTTTCGTACCCGTAGCCTTTCACATATTCGCAGACCAGATGATCGTCGTTGTAGACCATCTCCTCTGTCGCGTCCAAGTATATATCCTCGACAGCCGGCAAGATCGTCATCGAACATCCTTCGGCCGCGGAAGTCTCATTCACAACGGCGACGATCTCCTCCGGCAGAAGCTCGGCTGGGGCCGTATCGTTTCCAGAGTCCTCCCCGCTCTCAAGATCCGTCTCGATGATCGCGCCAGAAGCCGAGGCGGTCTCTGGGAGATCGCCCTCCTGAGCCGACGCCGAAGAGGCGGCCGAGAAGATCGATAGGACGATCATAATACAGAACAAATACTTGCTGAACATACGGTTTCAATCCTCCAAACTAAAGTTACATGAACATATCATGAATATATACTTTTTCATAGACGATTATCTTGCTAATCTATTCGATTAATCGAAAAAAAGGCCATCATTACCCGGATAAGTGAAATGCTAGAGCAGAAACATATTCAATGTATTATCTGATGTATAACTATAAATTAATTTAAAGTTGTGATAAGTATACATCCGGATAAAAAATATCCCTCCAATTTCACGGTCTCTCAGACCGGGTCTTGACCTTATATTCCCGGGACTGGGCAGCCCGAACTTTGCTCTAACTTTGCTCTATTCGGAGCATTAATCAATTAAGCTTAAATAAAGGCAAATCATTTGTATCAAATAGTGTTGCTATAAAGTAAAAAAATTTGATTAAATGCACAATGTGGGCCACCAGGACGATCGGAGGGCTTCAATGCGGGATTTCTTTTGGGCTAAAATCTCGCCTTTAGTAGAGTAATTAGCCAATAATTTAATATTTAGTATTAACTTTTTTTCATTTTTAAGTTTAATTCAGATTTAGAAAGACATATATAGCAAAAAATGCCATGCGCACTGCATATTATAGCATGAAATTCGGAGAAGAGATGAATATGAGAGGTGTAGGGACGATTATGAAAATATGGGCGGCGCTCCTGTTGATGCTGGTGGTCTCGGGCCCGGCATGGGCGGGCACAAACCCGGACGGATATTACGTGAAGAACGAGCAAGTCTTCGAGCAGGACGTCGAGGGAGAGGGCTTCGTCATGGTCTACCAGAAGGTGAATACCGAGGACCTACAGCTCAAAAACTACCTGCACGGCAGCGGCACCATGGACGCGGCGTTCCTGATTTACTCGAATCAATCTAGCGTAAGCGGGGACGTCGTAGATCGAAACACACTTGAAGACGGATATCCAACCAAAGATGGATGCTGTCACAGTTGTGACGTTGATAGTGGTCATGCAGAGAACATATCACTTTTAGAGCAGAACGAAATGGTCTATTCTCCTGTGGCCATGGTCTACGGCACGGGATTCTACGCTAAGAACCCTATAGTCTACAACTCAAAGCTGAAGGAAAGGACCGAGGGCAAGAACTACGATGGCTCGTGCTATGGAGAGGCTGTCTCGATGGTCCACCAGATTGAATACGCTTCGGCGTTCAACAAGGACATAGGTGTTACACTCAAGAACATCGACAAATGGCCACCGAAGGGCTATTACAGCTTCGACACCACGAAAGGCTCCAGCCTCACCAAAATGAAGATCGAGGAGGAGGTCACTGAAGGGACGGTGCACATCGGCCAGCTCATGACAAAAGACGGGACGAATTGCAAATCAAACGATGCTTGGAAGAACCCCCTCATCGAGATCGATGAGAACTACATCGGCACCTTCAAGATCACCAAGAACATGGAGATCTGCACCAGCTGCTCTGGAAATAAACCGAGGAATGACTGGCTCTCCTGCTGCATAGGCGGCTATGGAAACATGGAAGACTACGACAAGCGCTGGGGCGAGGAAGAGATCTTCGACTGCACCTGTCGCGACGTCGCCTGGGGCGACTCCTGGAACGACACCTCCAAGGCTCAGTATTGAGAGGAACTGTTGATGAAAAACATCACGATGGTATACGAGAGGCGCTTGCCGCCATAAGGCCAAGCGCCGCTCCCTCCAACTTTTTTAGCTCGGAATTTTCAGATCATTTAAACTCGGAATTTCATTTCATCCGACGGGCAGAAATCCGATCTCCTCCACCATGGACTGGCCCTCTTCGCCCAGGAGGAAGTTTATGAAAGCCTGCTCCCCCTCGTCGGGCTCGTCCCAGGTTATGACGTAGAGGGGACGGCTGAGAGGATAGGCCTCGCTTCTTATGCTCTCGACGGTGGGGACGACTCCCTCGTAGGCTATGGGCCGGAGGTCCCCGTCCTGGACGTAGTTGAAGCCGAGATAGCCGATAGCCTTATCGCTCTTGGTTACGGCGGTCTTCACCTCGGCGTTGTTCTGGGCGTATGTGTCGGCGCCGAGGGTCTCGGTCTGGAGGTCGCCCATCACCATCTCGTTGAAGATATCGCCTGTTCCCGAGCCCACCATCCTCGCCACGACGTAGATCTCCTCGTCGGGACCTCCAAGCTCCCTCCAGTTGGTCAGGTTCCCGTCATATATCGCCCGGAGCTGGCCACGACTGACGTTGGTGACCCCCGAATCGTAGACCGGCAGGCTGACGGCGATGCAGATGGCGTCGTAGCCTATCAGCTGCTCGGTGAAGTTGTCGCCGTAAAGGTCGATCTCGTCGGCCCTGACCTTCCGGGACGACATCCCAATGTCGGAGAAGCCGCTGGCCACGTTCTTTATCCCCACCCCGGAACCTCCGACGCCGCTGACCGTCACCACGACATCATCCTGGATCAAGTTGAACTTCTCGGCACAGGTCTCCACCAGGGGCATAACCGTCGTCGATCCCGTGACGGTCACGGTGTCCAGGCCGTTTGAAGCCCAGGAGGTCCCGACCGGGGCGAAGAGTCCCGCAATCGTGCAGATCAGCATCAAAGAGGGCAATTTGGTCGTCAGATCACTCCCCGAAGTAGAATTACTCGTACTATATGATATTTGTTGTGATAACGGCCCCAGGATCTCCTTCAACGCCCCTGCCGGGTGATTGGGGATAAAGAAGGCGGTATTTGGAAAGGCGTCGCCAGTCCAGTGGCGCATGGCCGATAACGGCCGTTTCGGCCCGGAATATCACCTGACCCGACCGTAGAGGGTCGTCCTCTCGACCGGGACCCTCCCGTTCCTCTCGATCAGGTCGCATAGCTGGTCAGGGGTCATCCCCTCAGCCTCGAAGGCTCCGGCGGTCCGGGATATGTTCTCCTCCATGAGGGTTCCACCGAGGTCGTTTGTCCCCCAGAGGACGGTCCGGCCGGCAAGCTCCCTTCCGAGCTTCACCCAGGACGCCTGGATGTTTGTGATGAGGGGGTGGAGGGCGACTCTGGCCAGGGCGTGCATCTTCAGGTTCTCGAGGTTCCCCATCCTCCGGGACCGGGGTCCCAGGTCGTTGTTCCCGGGCATGAAGGGGAGGAGGACGAACTCGGTAAACCCGCCGGTCTCGGCCTGGATCTCTCGGAGGAAGAGAAGGTGGCGGATCCGATCTTCCAGCCTCTCGACGTGGCCGTAGAGCATGGTGGAGGTGGTGGGAACCCCGAGGCTGTGGGCCGTGGTGACCACATCCCGCCACTGGTCCGCCGTCAGCTTGGATGGACAGATCTCCCGCCTCACCCGGTCCACCAGGATCTCGGCCGCGGTCCCCGGCATCGATCCAAGGCCCGCCCGTTTCAGCTCCCTTATGGAGTCCTCGGGGCAGACGCCGGAGTTCTCAGACATGTAAAATACCTCCATGGGAGAGTAGGCGTGAAGGTGCATCCTCGGGTAGTTCTCCCTCACCGCCTCCAGGATCCGGCAGTAGTCCTCCAGGACCAGCCCCGGGGCAAGCCCCCCCTGAATGCAGATCTCGGTGGCGGAAACCCTCTCTGCAGCCTCCACCCGTTCCAGGATCTCCTCTTCGGATAGGAAGTAGCCGTCATGCCGCCTGAAGGCGCAGAAGCTGCAGTTTCCGACGCACCGGTTGGTGAAGTTGACGTTTCTGTTGATGACGAAGGAGACCTCATCCCCAGAGCACTCTTCCCGATAGAGGTTTGCAAGCCTGAAAAGCCGGAGCGGCTCGTTGTAGAGGGATAATAGACTGGGACCATCGATCCAGCCGTCCCGCTGGAGGTGAGAATCCTCTGAAGCCGGAAATTCCCGACCCTCAGACAACATCACCGACAGCCACCCCCAGATGAGCCGTTACAAGCTCCATCGTTTCCTATCCTCCGCTCCTTTGGAATCTGCGAGATTAGCTCTCCATCCAGATATTGACCGCAGCCGATAACGTCGCCACGGTGAGTTACCACCACATAACCGTCCTCAACCTGGGCAGGAAGCCTCTGCCCTTCCCCGGCGACGAACTTCTCCGCCCGGTCGGAGCTGAGATCGACGACGTTTTTCGTTGCGTAGCGTCCGAAGAGCTGGAGGGCGGTGGTGGTGGGTTTGGGGACCCGGCCCCGGACAGACATGAACCGGAGCCCCACCGACTCGCAACCGAGGTCCGGGATCTCGGGGAGGCTGAAGGCCCAGACGTTCCGACCCCTCCTGTAGAAGCTGACGGATTCGAATGCTTCAGGTGCGATCCCGAACCTGGACTGCATCATCCCCGCCACCTCGGCCCGATCAAGCGGCTGGAAGGGGGACTTATTCTTTAATGAGCTTTGCGACAAAGAATCCTCCCGCGTCGTTCTGGTGGGGGTAGTACCTGACGCATCTCTCCATCTCGTCTCCGAATCGGAAGCCGTCCCACTCCAAGAGACCCGGAGAGCCTTCAAGCCCTCCGATCGAGGCGTCTTCCAGGAAGACCCCTGGAACCTGGTCCAGGACCCAGGAGACGACCGCCTCGTTCTCCTCGGGAGCGAAGGTGCAGGTGGAGTAGACGACAGTGCCTCCCGGCTTCACCAGATCCGTCGCCCTTTTGAGGAGGGCGCGCTGGAGGCGCTGAAGGCCGAGGGAGCGCTTAAGGCTCCACCGGTCCAGGACTCTGATGTCCTTTCTTGCCATCCCCTGGCCGGTGCAGGGGGCGTCGACGAGGACCCGGTCGAACTCTCTCGCGGGAAACCGGCGGCCGTCGTACCTCGTCACCACCACGTTTATGGCCCCCGCCCTCTCGCAGTTGGACCTGAGGGAGGCGACCCTGGTATTGGCGGGATCGTTTGCCACGAGCAGCCCCCGGTTCTCCATCATCATGGCGATCTGGGTGGTCTTGCTGCCGGGAGCAGCGCAGAGGTCGAGGACCCTCTCCCCTGGTCTCGGGTCAAGGACGATCGGAGACGCCATAGATATCTCCTCCTGGACGTGGATGTGGCCCATCAGGTTCTCGATCAGGTTTCCGGGCTTCTCTACATCGAGCTTCAAGCCGAAGGGATACCAGGTGAAGGGACGATGGGGGACCTTTGCCACCCTCAGGCGAAAGAGGAGACGATCCCGGTCGGTCTTGAGGGTGTTTATCCTCGCGGTGACGGGAAGGGGGCGGACGATCGCCTCCATCATCCCATCGAAATCCGCGACCACGTCCCGGTACCTCTCAAGACCTTTCATGCGCCGCGAGTTTGCGTTTATAGAATATATTCTCAGCCGTCCACCGGGGCAGATAAGCCAGGGCCGCCAGCCCTTCGACCCTTTTGCCCTTGAGGAGAACGCGTTCCATGAGGGACAAGCTCTCAGCTCTGGGCCATAAGCTTCGGCCTTACAGACACTTCGCATTGAGTTTTACATCCTAATTGATTCCGACCGTTTTTATTCAAAGTGCATTGCCCCACCTGTGAGCACAAAGATTTAATAGTCGTAACGATCTGTGAGCAATGCGGCAAACTGTTTCGCGGTTTTTCGCTAAGGACGGTGAAGTGTTTGTACGGTAATGATAGAGGTTCTTTCCGAGGCGAGAGCTTCGCACCCTCAGCGCCCGTTGAGGCCGGAAAGGAGTATGACGTTGAGATTGAGGACGTCGCAAAGAAGGGCGATGGGATCGCAAGGATCGAGGGCTTCGTAATATTCGTCCCCGACACCAAGGTCGGCGACCAGGTGAAAGTCGTCATCGACCGGGTCATGCAGAGGTTCGCCATCGGCCACAAGGCCTGAACTTCAGGACCATTCTCCATTTTAATAAGGACGGTGAAGTTTTTGTTCAGAAGTGATAGAGGATCTTTCCGTGACGACAGCTTTGAGTCCACAGCTCCTGTCGAGGTCGGGAAGGAGTATGACGTCGAGATTGAAGACATCGCAAAACAGGGCGACGGGATCGCAAGGGTCGAGGGCTTCGTAATATTCGTCCCCGAGACGAAGGTCGGAGACCACGTCACGGTCGCCGTTGACCGAGTTATGCGAAGGTTTGCCATCGGCCACAAGGTCTGAAGGCGAGCGCGACTGCGACGTCATAAACGAAGATTCAGCCCATAAGGGCTGACAACCCATTTATTTTTCAGATTTCAGACGTATCGCTTCAAAACGTCTTCCAGATCCGAAAGGAAGAGGTCCACGTTCTCGATGGTCGAATGAGGCATGAGGATCAGCCTCAAAGCCTTCGGGCTTCTGGTGGTCGAGACCCTCCACCGGCGTTCGAGAAGGTCTGCCCTCACCTCCTCGGGATTATCCATCCTGAGGGTGACCACGTTCATCACCGGCTCGATGACGGGCTCAACTCCGATCTCTCTCGCCCCCGCCACCATCCGCCGCGATAGGTCCATGCACCGGTCGACGACCGCTTCGAATCCCTTCCTGCCGAGATGGTTCATCACCGCCCAGATGGCGGCCGCGGCGGCGCCGCTCCTCGTCCCCGTCAGGGCCTTGGGCCTTGCCACCGTCAGGTACGGCGCGTAGGCTGCAAGCCTCTCCAGGTCCTCGGGATGTCTGAAGAGGAGGCCGCCCCCGGGGATCGTCGCCATCCCCATCTTGTGGGGGTCGATGGTGATGGATGTGACGCCTTCGACCGAAAAGTCCCATCTCCAGTCTCCTTTCAAGAAGGGGAGGACGAAGCCTCCGAAGGCGGCGTCGACGTGAAGGTGTATGCCCTCGTCGAGGGCGAGCTTCGCGAGGCTGTCGATGGGGTCGACCTGGCCGAACTCCGTCGTCCCCGCGATCCCCACCAAAGATACCGTCTTATCGTCGATGAGGTCCTCAACGGAGCCGACGTCCACCTTCAGGTCGTCGTCGAGGTCGGCCTTCCTGATCTCAAGGCAGAGGAGGTCGCCGATCTTGTCGAAGGAGAAGTGGGCGGACCGGGGAACGACGATGTTTCCGTCGGAGAAGTCGTGGGCGTTTCTTGCCGCCCGGATCGCCTGGATGTTCGACTCGGTCCCCCCCGTCGACAGGTAGCCAACGGCCTCGGGGTGGCCGAGAAGCTCCGCCATCATCCGCACTGCCTCTTGCTCCAGCTCGGCGGAGCCGGGAAAGAGCCCCGGATCGCCGAGGTTCGTCTCCTGAAACAGCTGATGCGCCTTCAGGGCTATCGGGTGGGGCGGAGTGCACATGGAGGAGAAGATCCGATCATAGCTCAGATCCTTCGCCCTCATCTCCTGGAGATCCCTCATGACCTCCTCTTCGGAAAGGCCCAGTTCTCTCAAATCTCAAACCTCTCTCGCCTTATCTCAATCCAAAGGAGCCTCGAACGTCTGCTTGTCAGATCCGTCTCTCAATACTGCCTTGCCGAGGGTCACTCCTCTCGAAGCGCCCTCAGCATTATGATCTTCTCGGCCCGGGCCACAGTCTCCCTGACGGTGGCGACGGCGTCGATGTTGGCGGAGATGCTGGTGATCCCGATCTCGACTAGCCTCTTTGCCATCTCGGGATACGACCCGGCCTGGCCGCAGATGGAGGTGGTGACGCCGGCCTTGTTGCACCGCTCGACGACGAACTCGATGAGGGTCAGGACCGCCGGGTGAAGCTCAGAGTAGAGGTCGGCGACGTTCTCGTTGTTCCTGTCGACGGCGAGGGTGTACTGGGTGAGGTCGTTGGTGCCGAAGGAGATGAAGTCGATCCCGTCATCGATGAAATCCTCTATGGTGAGGGCGGCTCCTGGGGTCTCGACCATGATTCCTACGTCGATCTTCTCCAGGTTCAATCCCTCCTCGACCATGAGGGCCTTTGCCCGTCGGAACTCGCTGACGTGCTGGACGAGGGGGAGCATGATCCCGACGTTGGTAAGGCCCATCTCGTGGAGCTTCTTGAAGGCCCTCATCTCCAGCCGGAAGTGGTCGGTCTCCGTCAGGTCCCTTCGAATCCCCCTCCAGCCTAGCATGGGGTTGTGCTCGTGGGGCTCGTTCTCGCCCCCCTCCATCCCCCGGAACTCGTCGGTGGGGGCGTCGAGGGTCCTCACCCAGACCGGCTTGGGGTAGAACGCCTCGGCGACGGTCCTGACGCCACCGACCAGCTCTTCTATGTACTCATCCTCCCTGCCGGCGTTGATGTAGTAGCGAGGGGTCTTGCCGAGCCCCAGGATCATGTGCTCGATCCGGAGGAGGCCGACGCCGTCTGCGAGGGTCGCAGCGGCCATCTCTGCCGCCTCGGGCATGCTGACGTTCACCTTGATCTCGGTCGCAGTTATCGGCTTGGATGGAGCGGCAACGACTGACCGGGCCGGAGCTTCCTCCTTAGCCTTCTTGACTCTGCCCTCGTAGACCTTCCCTTTGCCTCCGTCGACGGTGATCAGCATCCCCTCGGAGAGGGTCTTCGTCCCCTGCTTGGTCCCGACTACCGCAGGGCAGCCGAGCTCTCTGCTGACGATGGCGGCGTGGCAGGTCATGCCCCCCTCGTCGGTGACGATGGCGCCTGCCCTCTTCATGGCCGGGACCATGTCAGGGGTGGTCATCACCGTAACCATGATGTCGCCCTCGGTGATCTTGGCGAGGTTCTCGGGACCCGTGACTATCTTAACAGCGCCGGTGGCGACGCCCGGGGATGCGCCAAGCCCCGTGAGGAGGACTTTGCCGCCCTCTTTCGACTCGGAGGCTCCGGCCCCTGACTTGTTGATTGTGGTGACGGGCCTTGACTGGAGGATGTACATCTTGCCCTTCTCGAAGGCCCACTCGATGTCCTGGGGGATGCCGTAGTGCTTCTCCAGAACCTCGGCCTGAGCTGCGAGCTTGAGGATCTCCTCGTCGGATAAGACGAGCTTCTCTTTCATCTTGGCGGGGACCTTCTTTGTGACCGTCTCTCCGGTCTTCGGGTCCCTGACGATCATGATCTCCTTTGCGGCGATGAACTTGCTATTGATCGTCTTCTGAGTCCGATCGACGACGTAGTTGTCGGGAGAGACGCTCCCGCTGACAACGGACTCGCCCAGACCCCAGGCAGCCTCGATGATAACCTCTGGCTCGCCGGTGCTGGGGTGGGAGCTGAACATCACCCCGGACTTCTCGGAGTTGACCATCTTCTGGACGGTGACGGAGATGTTCACCTTCTCGTGTTCAAAGCCCTGCTCCACCCGATAGAATATGGCCCTGGCGCCGTAGAGGGAGGCCCAGCACTTCCGGACCGCCTCGAAGACCTGGTCCTCCCCCAACATGTTCAGGAAGGTCTCCTGCTGTCCTGCAAAGCTCGCGTCGGGGAGGTCCTCGGCGGTGGCGCTGGACCGAACGGCGACCAGGACCTCTTTTCCCTCGCGCTTGGACATCTCCCGGTACCGATCCCTGATATCCTTCTCGATGTCTTTGGGGACCTTTGCCTCGAGGACCAGCTTCTTCGCCTTATCCGCGGCCGCGTTCAGGGCCGTGGGGTCGTTGACGTCCACCTTCAGCGCCTCGAAGATGGAGTCCGCGATTCCTGATCGGTTTATGAAATCTCGATAAGCCTGCGCGGTGACCGCAAAGCCCCCCGGCACGGGAGCGCCAACGTTTATCATCTCGCCAAGGCTTGCGCCCTTCCCCCCGACGACGGAGACGTCGTCTTTTCCGACTTCTTCCAGCCAAACAACAGCAGCCATTGGATAACCACCTTCTCCCGAGGAAACTACACATTCGTTCTGAAATGTTCTGAATGAGCTTGTTTGCGGGGAGATGCAGGTGATACCGTATATATCTGTTTTCACGAGGACGGTCGGATTCGTAAAATTGCGAGGCCCCTGAACGGAAAATTACACAAAGGGGGCGTGAATAAGCCCAGAACATGTTCAAAGAGCTGGCCAGCGCTTCCGAGTCCCTGAAAGCCCTCCAAAAAAGGTGCGGGCCCGTCGACCGGGCCGAGACGGTCCATCTCGCCGAAGCCAGAGGCAGAATCCTCTCCGAGGATGTGACCTCTCCCGCAAACCTTCCCGGCTTCAATCGGGCCGCCATGGACGGGTACGCCGTTCGGGCGGCGGACACCAGGGGCGCCACCCCTCTCGCCCCCGTTTACCTCGATATCGCCGAGGAAGCCGGGGAGGGAAGGTGCGTTCCCGTGAGGACGGGGATGCCGGCGCCGCCGGGGTCGGACGCCGTCCTGATGTTGGAGGACGCCCTCC
>JAXGJB010000039.1:0-26240 GCA_040770465.1 Methanothrix sp.
AAGCCATCAAGAGCTCCTCGCCCTGGGAGACCTCGACCGTGCCATCCACATATTCCGGTCCGACCTCCTCCGGGAGGGGCTCACCATCAGCATGGCGACAGAAACGCTGTGCCGCTCCCTGAAGGTCGAGGCGAAGGTCGTTCCCATGACTGATGATCCCGTCTCCACCATGATCTCGACGCCGGAGGGGGAGATGCATCTTCAGGAGTTTTGGGTTGGACGGGGGGGCCGCCCCGACGTAACGGCCATCCGGTTCCGCGGGATCGAGGACGCCCTCCCGAGCCTCGGGTTTCTCGCGGCCCTGGAGAGGGCGGCTGAGGCTGGCGAGCCCGTCCTGATAGGGCCGAGTAACCCCGTCTCCAGCATCGGGCCGATCCTGGCGCTGAGGGGAGTTCGGGACCTGTTGAAGAAGATTAGCAGGAAAGGACGAGAAAGAGGAAGAGAGGGGCGGAAAAGCCGGGTCGTCGCCATAAGCCCTCTCGTAGGCGGAAAGCCCGTCAGCGGCCCTGCCGCCGCTTTCATGCGAGCCTGGGGGTTTCCGGTCAGCGACCAGGGTGTCGCCGACATCCTCGGGTGCGTCGACCTGATGGTGGTGAGCCCAGAAAGCGACTATCGGGGGCCCGCTGTCCGGCTCGACACCGTCATGAAGGACGAGAGAGACAGCCTGAGGGTGGCGGGGGAGATCGTTGATATCCTGCATGGAGAGACGGAGACGGGAGCGGAAGCAGAGGCGGGGGAAGAGGAAGCTGAGACGGAGGCGGTCTGAGGTGTTCATCGGCGTCGATCACGGTACGAGGGCGATAAGGTTTGCAAGCTCCGAAGGAAAATGCTACGTCATCCCGAGAAAGGAGGCGGGCGGCCTCGCCCCCTCGGAAATCATCGATCGGATCAGTGAGGCCTTCGGCCTGGACACCGGCACCGGCACAAGCGGCGCCGAGAAGGTTGAGCTTCTCGCCCTCTGCTACTCCATGGGCGACGGGATCACCGACATCGTCAGAATCGAGGACGCCGAGAACCGGGGCGTCATCAGCCAGGAGGGCGCCGGCCTTCACGTCGGCGGCGGGACGAACGTCTTCGACGCCGTCCTCGCGGCGAAATGGCCCTGCGATCCTCCTGCCCGGAATCCACGACCGGTCAGATGTCGACCCGCGGATGAAGGTCTTCTCCCACGGCGCGAGCCCCGAGAAGGTGGGGCTCGCCTACAAGGTCTTCAAAGACGGCAAACGGGACTTCATAATCTCGGATGCCAGCTCCAACGTCGTCACCATCGGCGTCGCCGCTGGGCGCATAGCCGGGGCCATCGACGCCCCCATCTTCGCGCCGGGGCTCCTGCACGGCCCCCTGGACGTCGCCGCGATCCGAGCTGTCGACGCCGGAAAGATGACCGCCAACGAGGCCTTCACCCGGAGCGGGATCCTCCGGAAGCGCGGCCTCGCCCTCAAGAGCTGCACCCCTGAAGAAAAGGAGGCGGCCTTCGAGGCGCTCGCCCTCTACGCCGCCATGGAGCTCGCCGCTATGGGCGTCCTCCTGAGGGACCTCGGAGCCTCTCATCCGGCGCTGTACCTGGCGGGCGACCCCGCCCCCCGGATCGCGGGCAGGGTCTCGGAGCTTTTGGAGTGCGAGGTTCTGCCGCTGAAGAGCTGCGATGCGGCCCTCGGATGCGCGCTTATCGCGGAGGATGTGTACAGTGGGGCGAGGGAGGTGCTGGGGCTTCGGGTGGATTCGAGGGTGTTGGGGTAGCTGAGTCACATCATTTAACTGGCGTAAACTTGGCTTTTTTGGAGAATTTCGACAACTTTGCATAAGTGTACTATTCGATGCGTTCCTCACATAAGACAAATCATCGAAACATTTTTACCTTGTTTCATTCACACTAACTAATAAGGGTGAATAAGGTGAGACTGAAGCTAATTTACATTCTGTTGATGCTATCATCGCTATCAATGCCAGCCGTGGCGGATGAGGTGGAAACGGCAGTCGTATTCCCCGATCCGAACCTTGAGGATGCCATAAGAGACACGATCGATAAACCAGAAGGTCCCATCTATGCTGCAGATCTAGAACAGATCGATCGTCTTGGGGCGAATAAAAGTGATATCAGAGATCTTACCGGGCTGGAGTATTGTAATCACTTACAATATCTGGACCTAGGGTGGAATGAAATAACCGACGTATCTCCTCTAGCTGGCCTCACAAACCTGCAGGAACTGTACCTATGGGGGAATGAGATAACTGATGTCTCTTCTCTAACAGGCCTTATCAACCTGCAATATCTGTACCTAGGGTGGAACCCGATAACTGACGTATCTCCTATAGCAGGCCTCACTAACCTGCAAAAATTGGACATAAGTAGCACCGGGATAACCGACATCTCTCCTCTAGCTGGCCTCACAAACCTGCGATATCTGTACCTAAGACTGAACCGGATAACCGACATATCTCCGCTGGCTGGCCTCACCAACCTGCAAGAACTTTACCTATGGGTGAACCAGATAACCGACGTATCTCCTCTAACGGGCCTCACTAACCTGCAAAATCTGTCCCTGTGGAGGAATCAGATAACCGATGTCTCTCCGCTGGCGGGCCTCACTAACCTGCAAGGACTGGACCTAGGGTGGAATGAGATAACCGACGTATCTCCGCTAGCGGGCCTCACTAACCTGCAAGAACTGTGTCTAAGGGAGAACCAGATAACCGATGTCTCGCCGTTGGCGGGCCTCACTAACCTGCAAAAACTGGACCTACCGTACAACCAGATAAACGACGTCTCCCCTCTAGTGGACCTCACCAACCTGCAAGAACTGAACCTATGGGTGAACCAGATAACTGACGTCTCTCCTCTAACGGGCCTCACTAACCTGCGAAATCTGTCCCTATGGGGGAATGAGATAACCGACATCTCTCCTCTAGCGGTCCTCACCAACCTGCAATACCTGTCCCTAGGGTGGAATGAGATAACCGACGTATCTCCGCTGGCTGGCCTCACTAACCTGCAATATCTGTCCCTAGTTAGGAACCAGATAACCGACGTATCTCCTCTAGCGGACCTCACTAACCTGCAAAATCTGGACCTAAGTAGCAACCAGATAACCGACGTATCTCCGCTAGCGGACCTCACTAACCTGCAATACCTGTCCCTAGTGGGGAACCAGATAACCGACGTCTCTCCTCTGGCTGGCCTCACTAACCTGCAACATCTGGACCTAAGTGGCAACGAGATAACCGACGTCTCTCCTCTAGCAGGCCTCACTAACCTGCAAGAACTGTGGCTAAATAGCAACGAGATAACCGACGTTTCTTCTCTAGCGAGCCTCACTAACCTGCAAAAACTGAACCTAAATAACAACCAGATAACCGACGCCTCTCCTTTGGCGGACCTCACAGCTAAAATCACATATTAAAGCCAACAGAGAATAGATCATCTTCGTCCGGGGGCCTGCCTCGATCAGGACTAGTAGCCCAAGCTGACAGAATGTCGTCTGTTGCTCACATCACGTTGTAACGACCTCACCCTCGGCGGCCTCCAGGCCCAACAGGTAAAGGTGGCCACCCTTCTCGGGCCTCTCGGTGGGAAGGGGGTAGAAAGTCGGCTCTGGCCCAAAGGACATAAACCAGACAGTCGCCCTCGTTGGTCGGTGGCCATATGAGGAGGATCTTCGAACGTGATCCCCTGACCTGGAGAAAAATCGTCTCCGACTTCGAGCGGGAGTTCGCCGCCCTCCACAGCGACTGGATGCGGTCCGTCGAGCTGAAGGACAAAATCGGCGAGATCGTCGCCGGGCCCGAGTTTCGCGACCTCGCTCCCGACCTCCTGGAGAGGCTCGACCTCCTCCACGTGGAGCTGGTGGCCCTCACCCGCGAGAACGTCTGCACCAACGAGCGGTGCCCCCACTACCAAAAGGACTGTAAGATGAGATAAATGAGATAAATGATCATCTCCGCCAGCTACAAGACGGACATCCCGGCCTTCTACGGCCATTGGTTTGAAAACCGGCTCGATGCCGGATACTGCTGGGTCGCCAACCCCTACAATCGCCGCCAGGTCCGCCGGGTCAGTTTGGCGAGGGAAGACGTGGACGGCTTCGTCTTCTGGACCAAGAACCTCGGCCCCTTCATGGGCAGGCTTGAGCGGGTGGCAGAGTTCGGCCGCCCCTTCACCATCCAGTACACCATCACCGGCTACCCTCGGGAGCTGGAGCGAACCGTCGTCGACGCCGACCGCTCCGTCCGGCACCTGCGGGCCGTCGCCGATGCTTACGGTCCCCGGGCCGCCGTCTGGCGGTACGACCCGATCCTCTTCACGTCCCTGACGCCTCGGGAGTTTCACCTCGAAAACTTCGAGCGGCTCGCCGGGGCTCTTGAGGGGGCGACCGACGAGGTGGTGATATCCTTCGCCACGATCTACAGGAAGGCCGCTCGGAACCTCGACCTTGCGGCCCGCGAGTTTGGATTCACCTGGGAGGACCCGCCCGACGAGACGAAGCTGGACCTGGAAGCAAAGCTGGTGGAGATGGCGAAATCCCACGGCATGAAGCTCTCGGTCTGCTCCCAGCGAAAGTACGTCGTCACCGGGGCGGCGGCAGCCCGGTGCGTCGACGCCCGCCGGCTCGCCGCGATGGGAGGGCGGCCCGTCAGGGCCCGGCTCAAGGGCAACCGGCCCGACTGCGGGTGCTACGCATCGACGGACATCGGCGAGTACGACACCTGCCCCTCCGGCTGCGCATACTGCTACGCCGTCCTCCACCGGGATCTGGCTTTCAAGCGGTATCGAAGCCACGATCCAAAAGGCGAGTTTCTCTTCAGTCCTGCCACCTCGTCCGAATATTCGAGTGTCCAGACGACCCTCCTCTGAATCATGCCCTTCCCGCCCTCTTTCTGCCCGGAAACCCGCGCCAGCCCATTAGAAAAATTAGAGAGTTAGAAAAATTAGGAAAACTGGGGCGTCAACCCTCGTACCCCAGCTTTTCTGCCACCAGAGATGACATGGTGGCGTTGTAAACCTGGCCCAGCGCCCTCTGGGCCTCTCCCCTTCCATGCCAAGCGTTGCTCGAAATCGGGCCCAGCTCGATAGCCCTGTTGTATGCCTCTAGAGCCTCCTCGTTTCTGCCAAGTGCCAATAGAGCATCTCCCCTGCCTTCCCACGCATTGGTATCGACTAAGTAAGGCTCGACTCCTGGAGAGGCTTCGAGGATTTGATCGTAGACCTCTAAGGACTCGTCGTACCTGCCGAGTTCGTAAAGAACTCTCCCCTTCATCTGCAGCAGGTCGATGTTGCCGGGATCTTTCAAAATAGCCTCTTCGTAGAGCGCGAGCGACCTCTTGAAGGCCTCCGTCGCATCTTCCTGCTTTCCGGCCTTGTTCAGGGCCGTTCCCTTGGAAAGCCAGGTTTGTGCCAGCTTTTCTGTCTCGTTCTCCGGGATCAGCGCGATGGCCTCGTCGTAGGCCTCCAGGGCCTCGTCGTACCTCGCCATCTCGACGAGGAGGCTCGCCTTCCACTGCCAACTTTCGACGTCGTCGGGATTCTGTTCGATCGCCTCGTCAAAGGCCGCCAGAGCCTCTTCCTTCCTCCCCAGCTCCGTCAGAACGAAGGCCTTGAAGTGCCACCACGTGCCGCTCTTGGGGTTCAGCTCCAGGGATCTGTTGACCGCCTCCAGAGCGTCTTCCCATCTCTCCGCAGCCGCCAGATCCTCGCTCTTGGCGGCGTAGGCCAGCGCCAGCTCCGCGGTGTCGTTTGCGGGTATCAGCTCTATGGCCCTGTCGTAGGCCTCGACGGACTCGTTCATGTCACCTATGTAGCTGATCACCTCGGCTTTTCTCCACCAGACGTTGTAGTCGAGGGGTTTCAGCTCCGTGACCTTGTCGTAGGCCTCGGAAGCCTCCTCCCACCGGCCGAGGTTCAAAAGAACGTTGGCCCTCCCCATCCAGGCGTCGGCGTCGTTCGGGTCCGCCTCGATCCTCTGGTCGAAGACGTCCAGGGCCGTTTCGTAAGCCTGCTCGGCCTCCTCCGGCCTGTTCAGACGTCTCAGAACTAGCGCCTTGTTCTGCCAGGCATCGGCGTCGCTTGGGTCATCCTCAAGGTCCTCATCCAGAAGGACGAGGGCCTTCTCGTAGGTCTCGGCGGACTCGTTCACCTTCCCCATGACCGCGAGTTCGAAGGCCTTTCGTATGAGGATCGATTCATTTTCAGGATCGATCTTCAGGGCCTCATCGTAAGCGGTGATCGCCTCTTCGATGGAGCCGTTTTGGTACAGCTCCTGGGCCCTATTCATCCAGTAGTCTACGGTCTCCTCCTGCGCAAAGGCGGGAACGCAGAGCAGAGCCAGAGCCGCTAAGGCTAAGGCGAGCCTGGTCCTTCCTCCCAACTTCGAAGGCCAGCTGAGGGCCTCCAATGGTCCACTTTTTCCTTTCACATCAACCCACTCCACGTTTTCACCTGGATATGATCACAAAAAAATTTTGACTTCACTCCTAGTACCCCAGATCTCTGGCCCTGGCGAAAGCGGCCTCTGCCTCAGAATTTCTGCCGAGCGCCTGGAGGGCGAAACCTTTCTCCTGCATGGCATACATGTTGGATGGATCAAGCTCCAGAGCTCTATCGAACGCATCGATAGCCCCCTCATAATCGCCCATCTCTTCGAGAACGATGCCCTTCTCCGTCAGGACTGCGGCAGCATACAGGCTATCGTCGGCAGGCAGCATCTCGATGATCTCATCGAATGCATCAATGGATTCGTTATACCTGCCCAGCTCAGCCAGAACGCCGGCTTTATTTAACCGGGCCTCCAGGCCCGTGAAGCTCGGATCAAGCTCTATGGCCATCTCATAGGAGACCAAAGCCTCTTCACGGCTGGCTCTGGCCTCATCTTGCCTGCCGGCATCTTCGAGGGCGCTCCCCATGTTCGTGAGAGCGATGGCCCTGCCCTCCCAGGCCAGTGCGAGGTCTCTTGTATCATTGTCAGGTATCAGCTCGATAGCTCTATCAAACGCCTCAAGAGACTCGTCGTATTTGCTGAGATTTCTGTTGAACGCGGCCAGGGAACCGAGAGAATAGCCCTTCTTCATCCAGGCATTCCCGTAATCCGGATCGATCTTGATGGCCTCGTCGTAAGCGACGATCGCGTCTTCAAAGGCTCCGATCCGCTCAGGGCCCTGCATCTGATATGCAGCCGCATCCAAAGCATCGCCCTTCTTCAACCAGACCTCTTTATCCGTTGGATCCATCTCCAGCGACCTGTTATAGGATTCGACGGCCTCATCATACCTTCCCATCTGCATGAGGAGGTTGGCCTTGATCATCGCGGCATCAAAGGCTCTGGTGGAGTTGTGCTCAATGGCCTTGTCGTAGGCCTCCATCGCCTCCTCGTTCCGGCCCAGGCTGATCAAGATCTCGGCCTTCTCAAACCAGGCCTCGGCGTCCTCAGGGTCCTCCTTCAGAGTATCGTTGTAGATCGCCAGCGCCTTCTCCCAGGACTCTTTCGCCTCCTCTGGCCTTTCAAGGCCGTTGAGGGCGACACCCCTCCCCCACCACGCGAGAGGATCCGTTGGGCTCTCTTCCAGATCCTCGTCGAATAAGGCGACGGCCTTCATGTTGGCCTGCCTGGCCAGGATATCGCATATTAGAGCCTTGTCCAGCCAGGCGGTGGCGTTGCCCGGATCGATCGCCAGCGCATTGTCGTAGGCCCGGAGGGCCTCATCCATGCTGCCGTTTATGAACAGCTCATGCCCCTTCTGGAGCCAGCTTGCTGCTGAATTCTCCTCCGTCATCTCCTCATCAGCTGATGCCGCAAGCCACGACGTCGCAAAAGCCGCCAGCAAGAAGACTAAAATCGCCCAAATTCGCAGCGGCCTGGATCCCTTGTCGATTCTTATCTTCTTCAAATCCATCACCACCTTCCCCATCGAGATCGTTTTTTGATCACGCTTCAATCCTAGGAACAAACAATATCCTTTAATGAAAACTGAGTATCTGAGATGACTATATAAATTTACCTCAAGTCTTATTTCTATAAAATTCGTCTTAAGTTTATATGCCCTGAATATGCCTGATGGATTCTGCTTTGCGAATGAGATGACCCGAAACAACCGGCTGCAGAGAAAGATACCAGCATGAATTTGAAGAAGCGGCATTGTGAAGGATTAGGATGCTTTTCGAAATTGATCCGACAGCCTTCAGCCAGCTAGACTTCGTTTCTGACGACATCACCCATAAGGCATTATAGCCATTGAGGAGAATATGTTAGCCTAAAACTAAACCAAACCTAACCTGAACCCATTCTTGATGCGATAGGGCCCAGCTGGAGGTGAGGGGATGATTCGAGTTCTTATGGTGGACGACGATCCCGCGGTCCTGGAGATAACCAAGATATTCCTCGAAAGGTCCGGAGAGATCGGGGTCGATGCCGTCGAATCGGCCGAAGAGGCGACGAAGAGGCTTGATGACGGGCACTACGACGTCATAGTCTCCGATTACGTGATGCCCGAGATGGACGGCATATCATTTCTTAAATTCGTCCGAAGCCGGGACCCGGAGGTCCCCTTCATCCTCTTCACTGGAAAAGGGCGGGAGGAGGTGGTGATCGAGGCCCTCAACAACGGAGCCGACTACTACCTCCAGAAGGACGCAAACCCCAGGGTCCTCTACGCAGAGCTGACCCACCAGATCCGCCAGGCGGCAGAACGGCAGAAGACGAAGAGAGCCGTCCGCGAAAGCGAGGAGAAGTACAGGGCCCTCTTTGAGAACATGAACGAGGGCTTCGTCCTCTACGAGTTCGTCCGCGACCCCGACGGCGTCCCGACCGATTACGTCGTCAAGGACGCAAACCCCCTGATCGGCCTGATAGCCGACGTCGAGCCGGAGGAGGCTATGGGAAAGAGGTCGACCGAGATATTTCGGTCGGAGACGCCCCCATTTCTGGAGATCTACTCGAAGGTGGACGAGACGGGATATTCCGCAAAGTTTGAGACGTTCTTCCCCCTGACCGGCCGCTATTTCAGAATCTCCGCCTTTTCCATCGGGAGAGGACGGTTCGCGACCATTTTCTCCGACATCACCGAGCAGAGGAGGATGGACGAGGAGCTCTGCCGGGCTCACAAGCAGCTTTTTGACATCATAGACTTTCTTCCGGACCCGACCTTCGTCATCGACCAGAACAGGAAGGTTATCGCGTGGAACCGGGCGATCGAGGAGATGACGGGCGTTCCCAAAGAAGATATCATCGGAAGCGGCGCCCGCTCCTACGCCGAGCCCTTCTACGGATTCGAGAGGCCCATCTTGATCGATTCGATCTTCTCAGAGGACGCAAAGGTGGAGATGGAGTACGATTACCTTCGCCGGGAGGGAGATGCGATATATGCCGAGGTCTTCGTCCCTCACCTCTACGGGGGGAAGGGGGCCTACATCTCGACGATAGCATCACCCCTATTCGACGAGTTTGGAAATATAGCAGGAGCCATCGAATCGATCCGGGACGTCACCGAGAGGAAGCGGGCCGAGCTGGACCTCCGCGAGACCCGGGACTATCTGGACAGTCTCCTCCATTACGCCAACGCCCCCATCGCCGTCTGGGGGCCCAACATGAAGATCATCCGGTTCAACAGGGCCTTTGAACGGCTGACCGGCTACGCAGCCGATGAGGTCGTCGGCCAGGAGGCATCGATCCTCCTGCCCGATGAGGTCCGAGAAGAGGCCCTGGCAAAGATCTACTTCACCCTGGAGGGAGAGTGCTGGGAGTCGGTGGAGATCCCCGTCCGCTGCAAGAACGGTGGGGTCAGGATCGTCCTCTGGAACTCGGCGAACATCCACTCCGAGAAGGACGGAACTCTTGTTGCAACGATCATCCAGGGCCAGGACATAACCGAGCGAAAGCGGGCGGAGGAAAAGCTCATCGAATCCCACAAGCGATTGCTGGACATCATCGATTTTCTTCCGGACCCGACCTTCGTCATCGACCAGGACAGGAAGGTGATCGCCTGGAACCGGGCGATCGAGGAGATGACGGGGGTGTCCGGGAAGGAGATGATCGGAAAGGGCGATTACGCTTACGGTGAGGTCTTCTACGGCACGAAAAGGCCGGTCCTCATCGACCTGATCTTCTCGAGGGACGAAGAGCTTGAGGCCCTCTACAGCCACGTCAAGAGGGAGGGGGATACCCTCTTCGCCGAGTCCTTCGTATCTCCCCCCAGAGGGAGAAAAGGGTTTTACGTCTGGGGAACCGCCTCTCCCCTCTTCGATAAGGAGGACAAGGTCGTGGGGGCGATCGAGTCGATCCGCGACGTATCCGAGATCAAGGAGACGGAGATGGCGCTTCAGGAGAACGAGGAGAGGATGAAGCTCGTCATCGAGGGTGCGAACCTCGGGATCTGGGACAGGAACGTTGAGACCGGAGAGGTGGTCCGAAATCGGCAGCTCGTCGAGATCTTCGGATACCCTGAAGACGAGCTGGAAGGTCGGATCGAGGAGAGGGAGAGGATGATACACCCCGATGATTTTAAAAAGGTAATCTCCGCTCTCAACGACCACTTCGATGGGAGGACTCCTCACTACGAGATCGACTATCGGCTGAAGCGGAAGGACGGCCGGTGGATATGGGTCCACGATCGCGGCGAGGTGATGGAGAGAGACGCGGCCGGCCGCCCTCTGAGAATGGCGGGGATCACCCAGGAGATCACAGAGATCCGGCAGAACCAGGAGGCTCTACGGGAGGCGAACAGGAAGCTGAACCTCCTCAGCAGCGTCACCCGCCACGACATCCAAAACCAGATCGCTGGGCTATCGGGATACGCCCACCTCCTCAGCGAGATCCTCCCCGAGGACCGGGCGATGCGAAAGTACATCGACCGGGTCATGGAGCTGACGGAGACTATCAGAAAACAGGTAGCCTTCACCCGGGACTATCAGGACATGGGGGTGGTTGCTCCCGAATGGCAGTCGGTCGAAGAGGTGGTCCGGCGGGCTGCAGAGTCTGCTCCCGTCGAGATCGGAAAAAAGCAGATCAAGCTCAACATCACCACAGGCCCTCTGGAGATCTTCGCAGATCCGATGCTGGAGAAGGTCTTCTTCAACCTCCTGGAGAACGCCGCGAGACACGGTGGCGGCGTCACCGAGATCCGGGTCTCCTTCCTCGAACGAAGGGATGATGGCGGCGGGGTCATCGTCGTCGAAGACGATGGCGTGGGGATACCGGCGGATATGAAGGCCCGGATCTTCGATCAGGCCTTCGGGAGGCACACCGGCTACGGCCTCTTCCTCAGCCGGGAGATCCTGGGGATCACCGGTATGACCATCGCCGAGACCGGCGAGGAAGGGCGGGGGGCGAGGTTCGAGATATCGGTTCCGAGGGAGAATTATAGGTGGAGTCAGATAATCTGATCTTGGCTTGTTCTTCCGGCTTCAGGGATAATCCTGATCTATATGCTCGAAAAAACAGCATCTTGGGACAAATTGGAGATGCTAACACGTACAATTCATGCTAGCTCTTTCCAGCACAATGGGTCCTCTGCATACAGATCACCTGTATGCGCTAAGGCTGCAGCCCTGCACCCGCCATAGCACATGATCCCAAGATATTCACAATCGTTACAGTTGCCTTTAAGACTTCCTCGTGTAATATTTCTGAAGATATCAAATGTAGGTGAATTATCCCATATTTCCTTTAAATCGCTTTCTCTCACATTACCCGCTACAAGCTCACGTAGAAATGGGCATGGTGCAATTTTTCCATCAGGGGTTATATAAAAGCTTGAGGATCCAGCAGTGCAACCTATCTTTGATGAATTGTCAAGTTTCATCGATTCGAGGACCTTTTTGTCCAAGCCCTTAACAAGCCATGGATAATCCGTTTCACTGTTGATAATTATACTATTGCCTACTTCCTTCTTTTTTTCGATCATCATGTAGGTAAAATCCTTGGTATCCTGGCGTGTTAAGACGTATTTGTCTATATTGCTTTTTCCACGACCCGCAGGCATAAAAAGCGTTGTCTTGAACGAGGATATTCCCAGATCGATAGCCATATCAATAATTCGAGGGATCTCGGACATATTCTGTTTTGTGACTGTAGAGCTAATTGAAACATTGTAGTTTGCATCTCTTAGAAGCTTTATTGCATTGATAGCGCGTTCATAAGTTCCTTTCCTGCCTCGGAAGCTATCATGGGTTTCCCCGATCCCGTCGATGCTCACCTGAACGTTAAATATATTGCTATCTTCCAAACGAGTCAGCACTTTTTCTGTTATTAGAGCGCCATTTGTTAATAGATCAACTGAAAACTTTTTTTCTGAAGCATAATCAATAATATCAAATATATCTGGTCTCATCAGAGGTTCGCCACCAGATAGATTTATATTAAAAACTTTCATAGCTTCAAGGCGATCTAATAGCTTCATCGCTTCCTGTGTGGTTAATTCATTTGGTAATGGCTTTCCTGCACTTGATAGGCAATGCTCACACCGAAGATTGCATGCACCTGTTATCTCCCAGATCACAAACAGAGGTGCAGATAATATATCTTTTGATTTAATATTATTGTATTCTAAAAATCCAAAATCTATCGGCTTTTTGAGCTTTTCCTCATGCAAACGAATGGCGTATGTGTCTTTAAAGGAATTGATCGTTTTATCAACGAGCATATCTATATATTCTTCGGAATGATTAAGTTTGCCGCTAACGACCTTCTTAATCTCACCAACTGTGTAAGTTCCGTCACACATCTCCGCAATCCCAAACCTGACGTGATCCAATCTCGTTTCAGGAGGAAGGTACGGATTGAAGATAAATCCACCGAAGTGTTCCTCACGCAAGACCATAAATGAATGCATAATGGGTATATTGGAATCATCCAGTTTTTGGGAATTGTTTGCTGATTGTTCACATTGTGCACAGGCTCTATCCATATTCTCACCTCGCCCTATTAGTTCGTAATAGCTTCAGAAAAATGAAAATGAGATCTCCTGTCAGCATTGTCCGTTATTTTTTCATTTGGTCGACCATCTTCTTCAATGCTCTGGATAATTCAGGCCTTTGAATCACATTTTGGGTTATTCGCTCCTCTAGGACATCTAGATCGAAATCTATTCCTATACCTGCCGCGCAATATTCTTCTCCTTTTATGAGTGTCACGCAACCAGCTTTCAATCCAAAGAGTATGCAATCACTTTTGCACAGTATATATGGGTCCCCGAGCACTAAGTCAGACCCTTTGCATACGTTAGATGTGCAAGAATCCCCATATACGCGATAGATTGCGCACGTAAAGTAAGAGCGCAGTTTTTTCGGGTCGTGGATAATCCCCCTACCACCAACGTAATTTGTCGCGGCATCCATTAGCGTTTCCAGGGCGATACCTGCAAGCTTTTCTTTGATGATCGCGATTTCTTTATCAACGACGTCAGCATCAAATTCCGCGATGGCTTTTGACATTATGCTTGCCTTATCTTTGCCTTCCGGGATTGAGTCGTATACGCCTTTGATAGCCTTTTTTACTCTCGCTACATCATCAGCTTCTTCGGCTTTATCTGCTTCAATCATCATTTCACTAAGCGCCGCTGATAGCAGTACGGGATCAACTTTCCCCATTACAATCTTGGCTTTCTCGATATCGGATATTACCACGTCTTCCTCTGTCATCTTCTTACCCCTCCGTCTTTATTCAATTATAACAATTATTCATGCAATTGTACTATATATAGTTTTTGAGAGTTTATTAGAAAGATCTTCTACATTCACTTTTCATCTTCGTTATAGGTAGAAGGCTACTAGTGTTGCAAGTCTCTAGAATATCCTCGAATCAATAGTGCCGTTTGGTTCTTATTTGCCTGTCCTAGAGATCGACCAAAGAAATCATATCTTTATATATTTTTTTAAAAAATCATCTTGAACTTGATCTCGACATATAGATGAATAAAGCCATAGTCAGTGATTATTCAGTGGTTCACATTTACAACATTAAATCAATAAAAAGGACTATTCTTTATAATTATTAAAAATATTTTTATTAAAAGAGGGTGGGAAAGGAGCATTACAGTGAATAAATATATGTGAAATAATTACTCACACCTCGCACTCCGCCAGGATCTCCGCCGCGAGCTTCCTCATCCTCTCCTCCCCAACGAATTCCCCCACAAGCCGGAGGGCGAACTCCATCGCCGTCCCCGCTGCCTTGCTGGTGACGAGCTTTCCCGAGACCACCACCCGATCGTCGACGTACTGATCGTCGGTCAGGTCTTTCCGCCCGGCGGGGTGGATCGTCGCACGCCTGCCCCCCACGACCCCGGCCTTCACCAGGACCGAGGGCGCGCCGCAGATGGCGGCAACGTACTTTCCCAGCCCATCCATCCGGCGGACGAGGTCGAGGACCCGCTCGTCATTGCCGAGGGTAACGAAGCCCGGATAGCCTCCGGGGAGGACGACGGCGTCGAAATCCTCGGGGTCGATCTCGTCGATGACAGCGTCGGGGACGATCCTGATCCCGTGGGACCCCTGGACGGTCCCGACCTCATCCTCGTCGGCCGTTCCTCCCTCCCCGGCCGCTCTATCTCTATTTCTCTCGCCGAGGCTTGCGGTCACCACCTCAACCTCGGCCCGTCTCAGGATGTCGACTATGGTGACAAACTCGATCTCTTCAAAGCCCTCTGCCAGGGGAACGACGACCTTCACGACCTTCACAAGCTTCAGCCTCCTTTTTATCCTCAACGTTTATCCTTCATAGTTCTTAGCTTCACAGTTTCGTGAGGTCAAAGACCCACCGGCTGACGGACGGGGCGACGTTCCCGCACCGCCGATTAAAATCGACCGCCAGTCCCCGCCCCTCGAACTCTTTTATCAGCCCCCCGATCTGGCTGTGCCGCTTGAAGGTGTAAAAGGTGACCGCGCCGCCCGGCCTGACCAGGGGGCTTATGGAGTCCAGGATCTCGTCCCTCCCGTATGGCGTCGGGACAATGGCCCGATCGAACTTCTGCTCCGGACGCCTCGACTTCCCCTCGCTCCAGCCCTGAGATCTCCCCGCCATGGTCCGGCATAAGGCGAAGGCGTCGCAGTTCACGATCTCGACTTTGCCGTCGACCCCGTTCCGCCTCGCGTTCTCCGCCAGCCACCTGCAAGCCTCGGAGCTGATCTCCAGGGCCAGGACCCTCGCCCCCGCCGCGGCCAACGGTATGGCGAAGGGTCCGACCCCGGCGAATGGGACGATCACTCGCTCTCCGGGAACCGCCTTCGATGCGACCCTCATCCTCTCGGAGCCGAGGCGGGGGTTGAAGAAGACCCTGGCCAGGTCGAGGCGGTAAACAAAGCCGAACTCCCGGTGGCAGGTGACGGTCCCGCCGCCCGCCAGAACCTCGAACTCAGCGACCCTCCGCTCGCCCTCCAGCTTTGAGACCTTGTTCAGGACGGTCTTCACGTTCCTGTGACGGGCGATTATCGCCTCTCCGATCGGTCTCTTCAGCCGATC
This sequence comes from Methanothrix sp., assembly GCA_040770465.1. Taxonomy (GTDB): domain Archaea; phylum Halobacteriota; class Methanosarcinia; order Methanotrichales; family Methanotrichaceae; genus Methanocrinis. The sequence continues at coordinate 15,444 of JAXGJB010000039.1, forward strand.
CAGCTCCTGAGGAATCGAGACGACGGCCACGTCACCGACGAGGGAGAAGCGGCTCGGAGCCAGGTCCAGCATCTCGCCGGGTACGATGCCGGAGAGCTCGTCACGAAGGCCCGTCCTCCTCCGGCTCATGGAGATCTCCCGACCTCCGAAAGACCGGCAAAAATTGTCATGCGTTTTATCCCCAGGATCTTCATCCAGGACCGTCATCCAAACAACCCTTGAAACTGTTTAACTTTAATCTGGCGATCGAAGAGGTGAGGATCAGGAAGGTGACCGATCCGCCCCTCAGAACTCCACCATCCGGAACCCTTTGCTCGCACCGTTTCTGCTGAAGGGGTCGAATTAAGTAGTTTGAACGCCAAAGAATGGCAAGAGTTAGGGAGATGATGGCGGGATGAAAACGCAGGTGGGCGCGCGGTCCTCGCCGCCGAGAAAGGCGGAGGTGGATCGGCTTTGGGTGATTTGGTGGAAAATATGAAGGGAGCTCTGAGAGGAGAGACGATCGCCTACTTCTCGATGGAGATCGGCCTGGTGGAGGAGATCCCCACCTATGCGGGGGGGCTTGGAACCCTCGCCGGGGACACGGTCCGCTCCGGCGCCGATCTGAGGCTTCCCTTAGTCGCCGTAACCCTTGCGAACAGGAAGGGGAGCTTCCGGCAGGAGCTTGACCCGATGGGAAGGCAGATCGAGCATCCGGCGGAGTGGGACCCCTCAGAGCTCTGCGATCTTTTGCCGGAGAGGGCGCGGGTCAGAATCGGGGGGAGGGACGTTGACATCGCTGCCTGGCAGTACATTCTTAGTAGCCCCACCGGAGGCAGCGTGCCCGTCCTCTTCCTCGACACCAACCTTGAGGAGAACGACCCTGAGGATAGGGCGATCACCGACGTTCTTTATGGTGGGGATGAACGGTACCGTCTGAAGCAGGAGATCGTCCTCGGAATCGGGGGGGTGAGGGTCCTCGACGCTCTGGGGTTTCGGATCAGAAAGTACCACATGAACGAGGGGCACTCAAGCCTTCTCGCCCTGGAGCTTCTAGATCGGGCCGGTGGTGATCCCGAAGCGGTCCAGAAGAGGTGCGTCTTCACCACCCACACCCCGGTGGAGGCGGGTCACGACAAGTTCTCCTACGATCTCGCCTGCGAATTGATCGAGGACGGCGACAAGATCGAGATGCTGAAGAGGTTCGGAGGCGGCGATCGGCTGAACATGACCCTCTTCGCCCTCAACCTTTCAAACTACATAAACGGCGTTGCAAAAAAGCACCGGGACGTCTCCAGCGCCATGTTTCCAGGCTACGTCATCCACTCGGTGACAAACGGCGTCCACTCCTACGCCTGGACCTGCCCCTCGTTTCGAGAGCTCTACGACCGCTACCTTCCGGGCTGGGCGAACGAGCCGGAGCTTCTGGTTAGAGTCGACATCATCCCCGACGACCTGATGGTGGAGGCCCACGCCGCCGCCAAAAGGGAGCTGATCGATGAGGTCAACAGATCGACGGCGGCTGATATGGACCCCGAGGTTCTGACTCTGGGGTTTGCGAGACGATCTACGGAGTACAAGAGGCCTACCCTCATCTTCTCAGACCTCGACAGGCTCCGGAGGATCAGCTCAAGGGGCGAGATCCAGATCGTCATGGCGGGGAAGGCCCATCCGAAAGACCTCCAGGGAAAGAGGCTGATCGAGGAGATCTTCGGTTTCGCGAAAAACCTCAAAGGCGATATCGAGGTGGCTTACCTTGAGAACTACGACATGAGCCTCGCGGCGAAGATGGTCTCTGGGGTCGACGTCTGGCTGAACACGCCGCTGCGGCCCCGGGAGGCCTCGGGGACCAGCGGGATGAAGGCGGCCCACAACGGGGTCATAAACTTCAGCGTCCTCGATGGCTGGTGGATCGAGGGGTGGATCGAGGGGGTGACGGGCTGGTCGATCGGCCCCGAGCCCGGCGAGGATCTGACCCCTGAAGAGGCGAGGCGGAGGGACACCGACGACCTCTACAGCAAGCTCGAGTACATCATCGTCCCCACCTTCTATAATCGGAAGGACGACTGGGTGAGGATGATGAACAACTCGATAGGGATGCTCGCCTACTACTTCAACAGCCACAGGATGATGAGAAGGTACGTCACCGAGGCTTACCTCTGAATATTGGAGATTTGGGTGGTCTGATGTCTGAGACGAATTTCTGGAGGCTGATTCTGGTCGTCTATCTAGCCGTTCTAGCCGTCTATCTGGCCGCAACCCTGCCCCTGGCCCAGGGGGCGAATATCACCGTCTGCTCTGAGGGTTGCGATTACTCAAGCGTAAAGGCCGCCGTCTTCGCCGCAGCCCCTGGAGACGTCGTCATTGTCCAGAGCGGAAGGTACTACGATCATCTGAATATCAATAAAATGATCACCGTTAAAGGGGTCGATTCGGGGAGAAGCATGCCGATTCTCGACGCCACCGGAAGCGGTTGCCCCATCACCATATCCGCGGACGGGGTAGTCGTCGAGGGGATGAGGCTTCTGAACGGCGGCCCCAATTCATCCGGGATTCTCGTCCTTTCTGACGAGAACGTCATCCGAAACAACGACGCCAGCAACAATTATGTCGGAATCCGGCTCGTCGGTAGCAACAACAGCACCGTCCAGGGGAACTCTGCCTGCGGCAACCTGGAGTTCGGGGTGAGGCTGGACGGCTGCACCGGGAACTTGATCACGGGCAACCTACTTATCGACAACTTCCTCGGCGACGCCTTCGACGACGGGACGAACCGGTGGGACAACGACACCGTCGGAAACAGGTACGGCGACTTCGACGAGCCCGCCGAGGGCTGCGCCGACGAAGACGGCGACGGGATCTGCGACGTCGGCCGCGAAATTCCCGGCGGATCGAACCGGGACCGATTCCCTCTGGCGGGCGGTTGAAATGGACCTGAGAGGAGGAATAAGAGGAGGAATAAGCGGGGAAGGGCCGGGGGAGGATAGGATGAAAGAAAGCTTGATACCCTCACCTGTGAGGGTCGATCTCCACCGGTCCCTCTGATATCTCCTCAAGCTTTCTCTCGAGATCAGCGAGGTCGCCGGAGAGCCGCTCCTCCAGGGCGGCGAGGCTCCTTTTCCGATCTTCGAGCTCCGCCTCCAGGGCCGGGATCTTCTGGCGAACCTGGTCTCGTTTCTCCCTCAGCCTTCCCGTCTCGCGGCCGCTTTTTGAGAGGCTTTCTTCGAGCTTTTCGATCTCTCTTGAGAGGGCCTGGTGGCGGGCTTTGAGGACCTCAAGGGGTCTATCCTCCAGGAGGTGGTCGATCTGCTCGATGATCCGATCCCGCTTCTTGTCCCGGAGGCCCAGAAGGTCCACCTTCGACTTCAGCTCCAGGAGCGCCCCCGAGACGTCACCCTCCAGGGCTCTGATCGGGGAGCCGGATAGAAGCTCAAAGACATCCCGATGCTGGAGGGCGATCCTGTCGCTGGAATCCTGCTTTACCGCCCTGGAGAGCGCCTTGGTGAGGGGGGCTACGAGGTCAGCCATGCTCATCTCGATCTGATCTATCTCCCGCTGCTTCTGCTCGAAAGCCCTCTTCTCGTCGAGGGTCCTCTTCCCCTCGTCGCTTCTGGTCCAGGTCTCTATCTCCTTCTGATGGCCCGTCTCCCTCTCCCTCAAGACGGCGAGGATCCCCTCGTCCTCGGATATCTCCGCCAGCAGGGCCTCCGCCTGATCCTGCGCCCCCTGGACCCTTGATGCGAGGTCGGCGGCCTCTCTGAAAGCGCCGAGGCTCGCCTCCCGCTCCTGGACTGCCTCGCCCATCTCCGCCAGGTGGCGGCTGATGGCTCCGAGGTCGGAGTTGATGGCATCCGCCTCCTGGGAAAAGAGGGCGGCGGTGTACTTCTGAGCCCGGCCGAGCTTCTGGACGGTGTTCTGAAGCTGCTTCAACATCGCCGAATGGTACTCCTTCGCCGAAGCGAGGTCCGCCCTGGCAGGAGGAGAGAGCCTCTCGGAGAGGACCCTCATCTGCCGCGCTACAGTCTCCCTGGTGGCTGTCCCGGCCTTGAGGAGCCGGGGCGGCGCATCCTCCCTCGGCACTGCCTTCTCCAGGGCCAACAGGTCGCCATCGAACTCTCTTGCCACCCTCTCGATGGCGGCGTAAAGGGACCTCACCCTCTCGTCGAACTCCGGCTCCTGGGACCGGACCGCAAGCCACTCCTCGACGTAAGACAGGGCCAGCTTTGAGGGCGTCTCCGCCTCATCCTGCTGGCCCGGTCCGGCTTTCTCCTTCGAAAAGATCTTCTTCAGCCACTTCAAGGCCCATCCCACCACTCTTATGCCAACTCTATCTGCCAAGACGGGATCGAGACGTATAAACCATCCGACCTTCCCGCTCCCAAAAGTCTTAAAGAGGGGCGGTCCAATCCCGCCCTCATGAAGTTCGATCCAGCCCGCGTTCGGGAGGCTGCCGCCGAGGACTTCAACCTCGCCTGGCAGCAGGGAAAGGAGTACGTGGAGGTCCCGCCCTTGAACCGACGTTATCCAAGGCGCGTCTGTTCCTACGGCAGGCCTCATCCCATCTTCGATGTCATTCACAGGCTCCGGGAGGCCTACCTCCGTCTCGGATTCGACGAGGCGATGAACCCATTGATCGTCGAGGATCAGGAGGTAAAAAAGCAGTTTGGAAGCGAGGCTCTTGCGGTTCTGGATCGATGTTTCTACCTCGCAGGCCTCCCTCGACCAGACGTCGGGATCTCCGATGAGCGAGTCAGTCAGATGAAAACTCTCCTCGACCGCGACCTCTCGGCCGAGGACGTCGACGGCGTCCGGAAGATCCTCCACGGCTACAAGAAGGGGACGGTGGAGGGGGACGACCTGGTCCACGACATCTCGGCGGCCCTGGATGTACCCGACGCTCTCGTCTCGACCCTCATCGAGGAGGTCTTCCCCGAGTTCAAGGCTCTCGCGCCCGTCGCCACGACCAAGACCCTCCGAAGCCACATGACCTCCGGATGGTTCATATCCCTGGGGAGCCTCGCCGAGAGGGCGACCCTTCCGGTAAAGCTGTTTTCCATCGACCGCTGTTTCCGGCGGGAGCAGTCGGAGGATGCGGCAAGATTGATGACCTACCATTCGGCAAGCTGCGTCATCATGGATGAGGACTTATCCGTCGAGGACGGGAAGATGGTCGCAGACGGCCTCCTCAGCCAGTTCGGGTTTGAGAAGTTCAGGTTCTTCCCCGACGACAAGAGGAGCAAGTACTACGTCCCCGACACTCAGATCGAGGTCTACGCCTACCATCCGGGCCTGGTGGGGTCGTCCACCAAGTACAATACGGGCTGGGTGGAGGTTGCGACCTTCGGGATATACTCGCCGACCGCCCTATCGATGTACGACGTCCCCTACCCCGTCATGAACCTGGGCCTCGGGGTCGAGAGGCTGGCGATGATCCTCTACGACGCCACCGACCTCCGCGCCCTCACCTACCCCCAGTTCCAGACCGACCCCGACCTCTCAGCGAGGGATATGGCGATGATGATCAGAGTCGAGAGGGAGCCCGAGACCCAGGCCGGGATCGAGATCGCAAGATCAATCGTCAAAACCTGCGAGGAGAATGGTGACGCCCCCTCACCTTGCGAGTTTGAGGCGTGGAGGGGCGAGCTTTCAGGCTGCAAAGTCGTCGTAAAGGTGGTGGAGCCGGAGGAGAACACCAAGCTCTGCGGTCCCGCAGCCATGAACGAGGTGATCGTCTACAAGGAGAACATCCTTGGAATCCCCCACACATCCAAGTGGGAGGAGGCCTTCGAGAACGGGGTCACCACCGGGATGAGGTTCATCGACTCCTTCGCGGAGCTGGCGGCCCGGGAGGCGGAGGATGCGGCCCTGAAAGGAGAGGGGTCGGAGACGAGAGCCCGGATCGTGAGGAGCCCAGGGGATGTGAACCTGAAGCTTGATCCGGCTCTTGAGAGGTACATCACCGGCAGGAAGAGGAAGATCGACGTCCGGGGGCCGGTCTTCACGACGATCAGAAGCGAGGTCGTCGATTAGTATTAGTTCTTGAGAATTAGGAATCGGGAATTTGCTGGAGGAGGATCGTCATGGTCAGAACGCCGGATTCGAACGCCGATGAGAAGCGGGCCGCGGGGGAGGCCGCGGCGGAGATGGTGAGGGACGGGATGGTTCTGGGGCTTGGGACCGGATCGACCGTCGCCTGGACGATAAAGAGGATCGGGGAGCTGGTGGAGGATGGGATTGAGGTTCTGGGGGTTCCCACCTCCTACCAGGCTCAGGAGCTGGCGATAGCCTCGGGGATTCCTCTCACAAGCCTCGACCAGGACCCAATCCTGGACCTGGCCATAGACGGGGCGGATCAGATCGCAAGGGATCTCACGACGATCAAGGGTGGCGGCGCAGCCCACGCGAGAGAGAAGGTGGTCGCTCACTCGGCGACGTGGTTTGTGATCGTCGCTGATTCCAGCAAATACGTCGATTCTCTCAGCCACCCTGTCCCGGTGGAGGTTCTTCCCTTCGCCTCCAGGCTCGCGAAGAGGAGGATCGAGGAGCTGGGGGGCTCACCCCAAATCCGGCAGGCGAAGATGAAGGACGGACCGGTGATCACCGACAACGGAAACTTCGTCATCGACGCCGACTTCGGGACGATCGAGGACCCCGGCGGCCTAGCGGCCCAATTATCGGAGATTCCCGGAGTCGTCGAGCACGGGATCTTCGATAACGTCGATGAGCTGGTCGTGGTCATCGACGGCGCGGTCAAGACCTTCCGCCGGATGTGAGGGCTTGAGGACGATCTGGTGGAGCTCTGAGAGCCGGGCCATCGGGATGATCGACCAGACCCTCCTCCCCGAGAGGCTGGAGACGATCGAGATCGAGTCGGTCGAGGGGCTATGCGAGGCGATCCTCGCGCTCCGGGTCCGGGGGGCCCCGGCTCTTGGCGCAGCCGGGGCCTACGGCGTCGCCCTGGCGGCGGCGCAGTCGGCGGCGACCGACCCGGCGGCCCTCCTCCAAGAAGTCCAGAAGGCGGCCGAAATCATCCGGGCGGCGAGGCCCACCGCCGTCAACCTCTCCTGGGGCGTCGACCGGGTGATGGGAGCCCTGAACAAAATCAAAGAATCTGCCGACGCCGACGAGATCAGGGCGGCGGCCCTGGCGGAGGCGGAATCGATCGCCGAGGAGGACGTGGCCATCAACCGGGCCCTCGGCGACATCGGCGCGTCGCTCCTCGCTGACGGGGACGTGGTCCTCACCCACTGCAACGCCGGGAGGCTCGCCTGCGTCGGCTGGGGGACGGCCCTGGGCGTCATTCGATCGGCTTGGGCCAACGGCAAGAGGATCAGCGTCTACTCCTGTGAGACGAGGCCGCTTTTCCAGGGGTCGAGGCTGACGGCCTGGGAGCTGTCTGAAGACAACATTCCCGTCACCCTCATCTGCGACAACATGGCCGGGATGGCCATGCGCCAGGGCAAAATAGACAAGGTGATCGTCGGCGCCGACCGGATCACAAAGGACGCCGTCTTCAACAAGATCGGGACCTACTCCCACGCCGTCCTGGCGAAGGCTCACGGAATCCCATTTTACGTCGCCGCTCCCATCTCCACCTTCGACCTCGATCACTCAGAAAAGGACGTCGAGATCGAGGAGAGGTACCCGGACGAGATCAGGCGTTTAGGAAACAAACAGCTCGCCCCGGCTGAGGTCAGAGTCTACAACCCGGCCTTCGACGCCACGCCCCTGGACCTGGTGACAGCGATCATCACCGAGCGGGGGATCTATCGGCCGCCGGAGATGCCGAATCTGGGATAAGGCGAGTTTTTAAATTCTTTGCCATTGAATGCTAACACCGATGGTAGCGGATAGCAGCTCAGACCAGCGCCAAGTGATACAGGCGAGCGAGATCCTGGCCAAGATCGAGCGGGGCGAGCCTGTCGAGTACGACTACAAAGTAATCGAGGGCGACTTGGATCTCAGCGGCCTCTATCTTCCAACGGAACAAGTAGGCAGAACAAAACAAGAGTTGCGGCAAGGATTGTCTGAAGAGCTGAAAGTGATAGCCTCAGAGATTACAATCATCAATTCAGAAATTCGGGGTAAGGTAAACTTCAGTAATGCACACTTTCAGAAGACTGTCAGCTTTTGGGGAGATAAGAGCTTTAAAAGAGTTGAGTTTACCAATGATGTAGACTTAAGAGGGGCACAATTTGATGGAAATGTCAATTTTGCAGGAGTTATCTTCAATTATGCCAACTTCATGTGGACAGAGTTCACAGGGGAAACCGACTTCGGTGGAACCAGGTTCAAAGGAGATGTCTACTTCTGGAAATCAGTGTTCAGCAGAGGGGCTAATTTCCTGCAAGCTAAATTCGGAAGGAAGGCCCGCTTTGGAGGAGCTCAGTTCAATGGGACGGCCAACTTCATGTTCGCTGAGTTTACTGAGTATGCGGGTTTTGGGGAAGTTCAGTTCAGCGGAAAGGCCAACTTCCAACAAGCTACGTTTGGAGAAAAAGTATGGTTCTTAGGAGTTGTGTTCCGAGAAGATACGGACTTCATTGAAACTAAATTCAAAGGGGATTCCTGCTTTATAACATCAACCTTCTGCAGAGATAACAAATTCATGGATGCCCAATTCGGTGGAAAGACGGACTTTAGAGAGGCTACTTTCCACAAAGAAACAGACTTCTCAGGTGCAAAATTTGACGCACAGATAAGTTTCATTAGATTAAAGTTTAATATTTTATATATTAATTGGGCTTCGATTAAAGATAATCTTGTTTATGATGGCCCTGCTTACTTAGCATTAATAAAAAACTTTAAAGTAATTGAGCAATTTGGAGACGCCGATGATTGCTACTATGCTTATCGAAAAGCGAGCCAGAATCAGAAGGAATGGTACAACGAAAAGAATAGATTAATTGATTTTCTTACCCGCTGTTACAGCTGGATAGCCTCTAACATTAAGCGAATCTCTGAATACCTTAGTTGGATAAACAACTACCCTCCATTCACCTGGATTCATCGGTTTAACTGGTCCAAGCTTTTCGATTGGATCGGCTTCGTTTCCTGTGGATATGGTGTCAAGATACAGCCCATAATTCTGTGGGTCTTCGGCTCAGTCTTCGGCTTCTCGCTCCTCTACAATCTCCTGCCCCAAAGCTACGGTGGAATCGCAGAATCCGGACCCTCGACCGTCACTATGGAGGCCATGAACAACAGCACGCTTCTTTTCACCTTCGGCTCGGGCGACGGCGCCGCCTCCCCCTCGTGGGGCGAGTGCCTCTACTTCAGCTTCACGGCGCTGACGGGCGGGACCCCCGACGGGCTGCATCCGGTGGGGCTCTGCAAGTACGCGGTGATGGTGGAGGGCGTCCTCGGGTATCTCTTCCTCGCGCTCTTCGTGGTGGTGCTGGCGAGGAAGATCATACGGTGAGGTGGGGCCGTCGAGAGCGAGTTTTTAAATTCCTCGCCATTGAATGGTAATAGCGATGGAAGCGGAGACCAGCTCAGACCCGCGCCCTGTGATCCAGGCGAGCGAGATCCTGGCCAAGATAGAGCGAGGCGAGGACGTCGAGTACGACTACCCCGTTAAAATTGAGGGTGATCTAGACCTGAGCAGGCTGGACCTGCGCACTGAGCACGTGGACAGAACAGAGCTTGAAGTGAAGCGCGGTTTATCCGACGATATAAAAGTTGTCAGATCACAAATTATCATCACTAATTCTGAGATTCAGGGACATGTAAACTTTGGCAATGCCTGCTTCAAAGCCAAGATCATCTTTAGAGGGGTAGAGTTCGGCAGGGATGTCAATTTCCAGGGAGCAGGATTTGAAAGGGAAATCTACTTCGAGGGAACTAAGTTCAAAGGTAAGGTCAACTTCCTGGATGCAAAGTTCACTGGTAGGTATGCTAACTTCAGGGGAGCCGAATTTGACGAGAATGCCGACTTCCGGAGAGTTGAGTTCAACAGGAAGTTCGAGGGAAATACCGATTTTCGGGATACAAAATTCATTAGTGGGAGTGCCGACTTCAGGGGAGCCGAATTCGGAAGGGATACCGATTTCAAAGGTGCTGAATTTGATGCGGATGCCTATTTCCAGATAACCAAGTTCACTGGTAAAAGAGTCAGCTTCGGTAAAGTCAAATTCGGCGGAGCTGCCACCTTTAATAAAGCCGAATTTAGCAGGAATGTTTACTTCCAGGAAGCCGAATTTAGCAGGATTGCCAACTTCAGTAAGGCCAAGTTCACCGGCGAAAATTCCAGCTTCAAGGGAACAGTGTTCAATGGGATTGCCCATTTCAAGGAAACCGAATTTACCAGATCGGTTGCATATTTTTCGGAAGCAAAGTTCAGGGGCGAGAATGTCAGCTTCTGGGAAACAGTGTTCGGTGGGAGGGTCTACTTCGAGGGAGCTGAGTTTGACGGGAATGCCGATTTTAGGGAGACAAAGTTCTGGACGGATACCAACTTTCGGAGAGCCAAGTTTAGCGAGAATGCTAGCTTCAAGCGAGCTGAGTTTGACGGGAATACCGATTTTAGGGAGAACAAGTTCTGGAAGGATATCAGCTTTCGGAGAGCCAAGTTTAACGAGAATGTTAGCTTCAATCTAGCTGAGTTTGACGGGAATGCCGAATTCGATCACGACCAGTTTAACAATGATGTATCTTTCAAAGATACGAAATTTGTCGATCCCGTGTCTCAAGAAGTGGCATGTAGAATAGCAAAAAGGAAGATGGAAAATCAGGGAAACAAAAAAGAAGCAGATGATTATTTTTACAGGGAAATGGAAGCAATAAGGATACGAAGCGGAATCAAAGGAACAAAAAAGC
>JAXGJB010000040.1:0-23956 GCA_040770465.1 Methanothrix sp.
TCGCCTCGACCTGAACGGGGAAGTCCACGACATGACCCGCCCAATGGAAGATCTGCTGGATACGGCCGAGAAGATCAGGTCCATGGAGATCCGGGGCGCCGCCCTCATCGGCAGGGCCGCGGCCGGGGCGCTGAAGGAGTTTGCCCTCTCCATCGAGCCAGCCGGGATCGAGGAGTTCAACTCCCAGGTCGGCAGGGCCGCCGATATCCTGCTCGATACGAGGCCGACGGCGGTCTCGCTATCAAACGCCATCAGGATGGTGATGCGCTACCAGGGGGACGACTTGGAGTCTGCCCGAAGGTCTCTGGCCGATAACGCCGATTTGTTCGTGGAGCGATCGCTTTTGGCAGTCGAGCGGATCGGCGAGATCGGAAGCCGCAGGGTCAGAGACGGCGATACGATCCTCACCCACTGCAACTCCTCGGTCGCCCTCTCGATCATCAAGACCGCCTTCGACTCGGGCAAGGACATAAGGGTCATCGCCACCGAGTCGCGCCCCAGGTATCAGGGCCACCTGACGATAAAGGCCCTCGACGGCTGGGGGATCGAGACAGAGCTCGTCGTCGACTCGGCGGTGAGGACGGTCATCAACGAGGTGGACGAGGTGATCGTCGGCGCGGACGTGGTGACCGCGAACGGCTCCCTCGTCAACAAGATCGGGACCGCCGCGATCGCCCTCGCTGCTCACGAAGCGAGGACGAGCTTCATGGTGGCGGCGGAGACCTACAAGTTCAGCCCCCAAACCCTCATGGGCGAGCTAGTCCCCATCGAGATGAGGGCCGCCGAGGAGGTCTACCCCGCCATCTCGGAACTCAAGCACGTCCGGGTGAGAAACCCGGCCTTCGACGTCACCCCCCACCAGTACATCGACGTCATCTGCACCGAGGTGGGTGCGATCCCGCCGGAGATGAGCTACCTCATCATAAAAGAGATGCTGGGCTGGGAGATGGAAGGCCGGATTCTGTGACCACTCCTACCGTCTCCTGATCCTCCCCGAGATCACCAGGAGGGCCACCGCCCCCAGGGCGGCGCCGATCCCGAAGCCCGGAATGCCTTCACTCTCCTCTTCTCCCTCCACGGGAACGGGTTCGCCGCCGTCTCCTCCAACATCTCTGACTATGGGGCAGGGAGGATACTCCTCTTCCGGCTCTGCCAGCCCCGCCTCTCCGTCCTCGGACTCGTCGGGTAGGGCTCTATCCTCGCTCACGACAACCTGGACCGGCGTCCATTCAGGGGGGGCGCCCTTGGCCACGATCCCGACCTCGAAGGTGTAGTTTCCCGGAGGGATGGCCCTCGCCTCCACCTTCAGCTGACAGTCAAACTCGAGGATCGTTCCCGCATCGACCCACTTCGTACACCGGGGGCCGACTATGGAGAGCCCCTGAGAGATGTTGGTGAACTTAAGGCCCGCATAGGTGCTCTCGCTCCCCAGGTTATGGACGGAGACGTTGAAGCCCGTCTCCCCTCCGGGGCTGACGTATATCGTCGGCGTATCCACGATCTTGAAGAAGACCGAGGCCTCGGCCTGACCTGCCAGGAGCATCAACAGAATAACCGCCAATGATCGTCTCATGCTCTTTTATTGGCAGCGCGAGATTAAAATTCTTTCGGACAAAGAGGGGCACAAAATCCACGGAGATATGACGAACAGAATGCAAACGAACGGAATGCAAAAATGAACGCAAAAATTGGAGTTCTCACAAAAATGAGTTTGAGGTTGCGGTCCCTCCTGGGAATCGCAACTTCAGATCTCAAATCCAGTCCAGGTGCTGGTTATGGTGTCCGCTACTGTGGTCACGTCCAGTATACTGGTCTCCTCGTCGGAGGTCTCGGTTGCGGTGGCGTCTCCTGTGTCTGCAGGTTCCGTCGTCGCGGCCGCAGCTATCGTGTTGGTGGTGGTGGCGGCGGTGGTGGCAGTGGTTGCGGCGGGGACGTTGGCGGGCTCGTATCCCGAGGCGTCAGGGCTGATCAAAGAGCCGGTGACGGTTCCCTGATTGACCCTACCCTGGCTGTCTGACTGGACGAAGCTTCCAGTCAAGGAGCCGTCCTGGGCGGTCCCGGCGACCATAGTCGAGACGAGGAAGCCGTCCTGGATGGAGAAGATCCTGAGGTTCGCTACGTCACCGGAGATCGATCCGGAGACCACGGCGTTCCAGGGCTCGGGGGAGTCGGAGTTGGCGGCGCCGAATAGGATGGCACCAGACTGGTACAAGACCATGGAGACCCGGGCGTCGTCCATCGTCAGAATCCAGGAGCCTTCGAGGGACTGGGCCGTTTGGGTTGCAACGTCCTCTGATGCGGACGACTCGGCATCGGTTGCATTAGCCGTCGCATCGACGCCTTCCGCCGGAGCGATCTCGCTTTCGTTAATCGATACGTTGGCATCTTCTGCCAGTGAAAGTCCTGATATGAGGGTGATGGCGATGAGCATCGATAGAGCAATACGTCTGAGGTTCAATCTAACACCTTCTTTTTTCCCACTCCGATGATGGCAGCTTTTTCACCCCGCTGCCGGGCACTAATTTCGTCCAACCATATTAATAAGCTTTTCATAGCTCAAAAACCCGGATTTGGCCCCTAAGATCCCCCGGCTGCGCCGTCTAGGATATCAAGCACCTCTCCAGGATCCGTCGTCGGCCTCTGGCAGACGTTCCCCGAGCAGACGTAGGCGGCCGCTCTGCCGTCCAGGATCGTCATATCCGCCGTGAAGTCGGCTATCTCAGCGATCTTTGGGCGCTCTCCTTCAGGCCTCAAGATGACCACCATCCTCGGCAGATACTTCGACCTGAGGGCTTTTATCATCGCCGCCGTCTCCGGAGAACCCGGATCTCCGGCGATCACCACCTCCGTCGACGGTCCCAGGAAGAAGTCCAGGGCAGAAAGGAGGTGGAGGTGTGCCGCGGGAAGCCCCCTCACCTGAGGTGTGAATGCCTTCAAGGCATTCGAGGCGACATCTTCGAGCCTCTGGTCGCCCGTCATCCTAGCCAGCCTCAAAAGGTCCAGGACGGCGACGGCGTTCCCGGATGGGAGGGCTCCGTCGATGCCGTCTTTCTTGCGGAGGATCAGATCCTCGCCGTCTTCCGGCGTGAAGTAAAAGCCTCCTTTCTCCCCGTCGCCGAACCTTCTCACCATATCTCGGGCGAGGGTGAGGGCGGCTTCGAGGTATCTGGTCTTGAAGCCCGCCTCATAAAGCTCGATCAGCCCCCATATCAGAAAGGCGTAGTCGTCCAGGTTCCCCAGAATCCCTGCGGAGCCCTCCCGGTAGCGGTGTAGGAGCCGGCCCTTCCCATCCCTCATATCTTCGAGGATGAAGTCTGCGGCCCGGGACGCCGCGACCTCCAGGTCCTCTCGGTCCAGAACCTGGGCACCCCGGGCGAGGGCAGCGATCATGAGGCCGTTCCAGTCGGCGAGGATTTTGTCGTCTTTGTTGGGCCGAACCCTCTTCTCCCGAGCAGAAAAGAGCTTTTTGCGGGCGACCTCCAGCCTCTCTCTCAGGTCGGACTCCGGGATCCCCAGATTTCGGGCGTGATCCGCCATGAGCCTCTTTGAATGGAGGACGTTCTTTCCGGTGAGCCGGCCCGTAGCCTCCTCCCAGAAGTTGCCTTCCGCCCGGACCTCGAAGATCCTCGCCACCAGGTCCGCCTCGTCCTCGTCGAGGATCTCTCTTTGCTCATTCAGGGTCCAGAGGTAGTACTTTCCCTCCTCCCCCTCGCTGTCGGCATCCTCTGCGGAGTAAAATCCCCCTTCTTGGGCGGTCATATCCCTGAGGACGTAGGCGAAGACCTCCTCTGCGATTCTGCCGTACTCTGCCTTTCCCGTCGCCTGGTGCGCCTCCAGGCAGGCGAGGGAGATCATCGCCTGGTCGTAGAGCATCTTCTCGAAGTGGGGGAGAAGCCACCCCGCATCGGTGGAGTAGCGGTGAAAGCCGAACCCCACCTGGTCGAAGATGCCGCCCCTCCTCATGGAGTTGAGGGTGATCTCGGTCATGGCAAGGCTGGCGGGGTCGCCGGTCCTCCTCCATGTGCGGAGGAGGAAGAGGAAGGTGGTGGGCGAGGGGAACTTCGGCGCGCCCCCAAACCCGCCGTTTGCGGCGTCGAAGCGGGCTGCGAGGTTCTGGTATGCCGACCTGATCGCCGACTCGTCGAGCCTCATCCCCGGAATCTCCGGGAGCGGCTCTCTGAGGGCGGCTGTTATCTCCTCCGACGATCTGAGAAGCTCGCTTCTCTCGTTCCTCCACAGCAGCCTGATCCGGGGGATGAGGTCGAGCATCCCGATCCTCCCGTACCTCGTCTCTTTCGGGATGTAGGTGGCCGCTAAGATGGGCTTCTTGTCGGGGGTGAGGATGACGTTCAGGGGCCAGCCTCCTCCCCCGGTCATCATCTGGCTGACCTTCATGTAGATCCCGTCGAGGTCGGGCCGCTCCTCCCGGTCCACCTTGATGCAGACGAAGTTGGCGTTCAAGAGCCTCGCCACATCCTCGTCCTCGAATGACTCGCGGGCCATGACGTGGCACCAGTGGCAGGTGGAGTAGCCTATTGACAGGAAGACCGGCTTATCTTCCTCCCTCGCCTTCCGAAATGCCTCCTCCCCCCACGGACGCCAGTCAACGGGGTTTTCCGCGTGCTGGAGGAGGTAGGGGCTCACTTCAAAGGCCAGTCGGTTCTTCTTTTTTCCCATCGATATCACCCGGTCGGTTCCCGATATTTCCGGCGGCGGAGGTCTTGTCGTTTTCCTTCTCCGCCCCCGCCTTCTCTTCAGCCTCTCTCTCGTCGGTGGGGCGGCCCACCCCATCTTCCGCTCCGGCTTTATCAGGGGAGTGCTCCTCTTCTGCCATGCCGTCTTCGCCTCTTTCCGCCTCGACGCGCCCCCAGAGGACCTCTCCGGGACGTCCCCACCGGCCGGCCTCGATCACCGTACCGGGGTAGACGAGCGTACCGACGCCGGTCTTCGCCCCCTCGCCGAGGACGGCACCGAGGGTCCTCCGATCGGTCTTGGTCCTCTTCCCTTCGGCGTAAGATATGACCTCCGACCCGTCGTGACGCCTGTTGGCGACGATCGTCCCGACCCCCAGGCTGCATCCGGGGCCGACGACGCTGTCTCCGACGTAGCAGAGGTGGGATACCTCCGTCCCCTCCATTATGACGCTCCTCTCTATCACCGCGCCGGTGCCGATCCGGACGCCGTCTCCCATCGACGCCGGTCCTGTAATGAGAGAGTTGGGGCCGATCTCGCACCCCTCCCCGATCACCACCGGCCCTTCCAGGTAGGAGCCGGACCTTATCACCGTCCCTTTGCCCACGGCGACCTCGCCGGAGAGGGTCGCCCCACCGTCCACCTCGCCGAGGACTCCGCGGGATTCCGGGGGAACGGTCTCGTTCGCTTCTAGGATGTCCCAGGGAAGGACGATCTCGATCCAGCTCTCAACCTCCACCGCCCGGATCTGGACACCATCGGCGAGAAGTGAGAGCACCCCCTCCATCAGATCCAGCTCCCGGCGCCCCTCATCCGAGGACGGAATGACTGCTCGGAGGGCGTCGAAGATCCTTCGATCGAGGAGGGAGATTCCGGCGAAGATCAGGGCGGACGAGGGAGCTCTCTCCTTCCCGTCCACCGTTTTGAGAAAACCATCCGCAATCTTCAAGATCCAGTCCCTCTCAGGGTCCGGGTCTTCGACCCGAGCCGTCGCGACGGCGGGCCCCCCCTCCTCCACCATCCTCTCCAGGGAGGCGGCGTCGCAGAGGACGTCGCCGTTCATGACCAGAAACCGATCCTCTGCCAGCTCCTCGGCAGAAAGGAGGGCGCGGCCTGTCCCGAGCCCTTCATCCTGGACGACGTACTCGATTGCGACATCGAGATCGCTTCCGTCGCCGAAGTGGTCGATGATCTTCTCTTTTTTGTGGCCGACGACGATGACGAACTTCTCGACCCCTGCCTCCTTCGCCCTCTCCAGAATGTTTTCGAGGATGGGCTTTCCGCCGACGGGAAGCATCGCCTTGGGAAGTGTGGCGGTTAGGGGCCGCAACCGTCTCCCCTCCCCCGCCGCGAGAACTATGGCCTGCCTCACTCTCTTGTCTCCATCAGTTTCCTTTGTATATCCTCAGGGCCTCTTCGACGGAGGCGTCGTCGAGGGTGATCGCACTTATGGCGTCGCACATCCTGGCAGCCTCGTCGAGGTCCTTCTGGTGGATGTTCCTCCCGGTGGCGTTGCCGGCCGCGCCGCTGACGTGGATCTGGTCATGGAGCTGCTGGAGGAAGGATGCCGGGTCGCGGCTCGCGCCCCCGGCGCAGACGACTCCCGTCCGCCCGGCGGCTGCCACCGCCTCCTTGAAGATCTCCTCGGACATTTCGCCCTCTTTTTTGGGGTAGCTGACCTTGACGAAGTCCGATCCGAGAGCTGCGGCAACCCCCGTCGCCCCCGCGATCAGGTGGGGGTCTTTTTCGTCAATGACGGCTTTGCCTCTGGGATAGATCCAGAGGACGGTGACGAGGCCCTGGCGATGGGCCCGATAGACGATCTGAGCCGCCTCCCGGAGCATCTCTGCCTCGCGCTCGCTTCCCAGGTATATCGTGTAGCCCACCCCCAGAACGTCGAGGCCACTGTCGTCGGCGAAGTCTGCCACCTGGTCCACGTCGACCAATTGGCGACTGACGGGGTCCATCTGGTCGGTCTTGACGAGGTCTGTCTTGGAGTTCAGCTTGACGAGGTAGGGGACTTCGGGGTAGTCCATCCCGTACCTCGCGATGAGGCCGAGCTGGGCTGCAAAGACCCCGATCCTCCCCCGCTTCGCGATCCGAAAGAGGTGCTCTGGGTCGCCGTCCTCGGGGCTGATCCCGGGGCCGAAAAAGTCCCGGTTCAGGTGCTCGACCTTCTGGTCTCCAGCAAAGAGCATCAGCCGGCCGGTATTCTTTGTAATCCTGAGGTAGTTGTCGACGTAATCGTCGCGCCTTTCGGGCGGCACGTCCTGGGGCACCAAGACGTCTTCAGGTCCGATTTTGATGGTCATGATCCTCACTCCCTACTTTTCACTCCTCCGAGATGATCTCAAGCTTCACCTGGGGCACGATCGTCTCGACGTCCTCCTTCTGGGCGAGGGCGGTCCCCTGCCGCAAGGTAGTCGCTGTCCCGGCGGCGGTCGCGAGGATCAGGGACTCTTTGAGGTCTCTTCCTGAGACCTGGCCGCAGATGAACCCTGCCACCGACGAGTCTCCCGCCCCGATGGTGTTCACCACCTCTACCGAGGGGGGCACCGCCTGGTAGGCCTTCCCGTCGGAGACGAGGAGGATCCCCCTCGGCCCCATGGAGACTAGGACGATCTCAACGCCCTTCCTGTTGATCTCCCGGGCAGCCTCCAGGATCTCGTCCCTCTTCTCAAGTTTTCTTCCCACCAGGCTGGAAAGCTCGTGGATGTTCGGCTTGATCACGTCGGGCCTTCCTCCGATCCCCATCTTCAGGGCCTCCCGATCGACGTCCAGGACCACCTTGGAGCCCCGGAGCCGCGCCGTCTCGATGATCTTCCGGTAGATATCGGGGTGGGCTCTCGGCGGAAGGCTTCCTCCGATGCTCACAAACTCTGGGTCCTCAATACTCCTGACGACGTCGGTTATCTCCAGAAGCTCGAAGGGCTTCACTTCGGGGCCGGCGGAGTTGAGGATTATCTGCCTCCCGGTGACCAGCTCGTGGATGACGATGTTGATCCTCGTCTCGCCGGAGACGGGGATGAAGTTGCACCGGGTTCCGTCCCTGATCAGCTGGGCCTCCAGCTGCCGGCCGGCAAAGCCCGCGATGAAGCCGAGAGCCCTGTTCTCAACTCCCAGGGCAGTCAGGACCTTGGAGACGTCGATCCCCTTCCCTCCGGCGTAGCTCTCCTCTCGTATGATCCGGTTTGATACGTCCTCTCGAATCTCGTTGATCCAGAGGGTCCGATCCAGTGCTGGGTTGAGGGTTATGGTGTAGATCAATCATGACACCGCCGTATTTGGATTTCTCAGGAATTTCTGGAATATCGCACATCTCGCTTAGGACGGCAAAAGCGCGGCCGGGCTCTAGGCCGCGCCCGTCGGTCTACCATCCTCTCCGCTTTCGGTAAATCTCCATCATCGTATCGATCGTCTCGGGATCGACCATCCCCATGGTGGAGATGGTCTCAAAGAACCTTCCCGGAATCCTGGACGTCTTCAGGTCGAACCCCTCCCGCCGCTTGAACCTGTACTTCTCGTCGAAGATCCTTCGGCCGAGAAGCTCCAGCTCATCGGCCGTCTTTTCGATCCCCACCGATCCCAGGGCCTCTACTATGTTTTCGTTGGTGTACACCGCCCTGGCGAAGAGGCAGCCGACGAGGGAGTTGTAAACTCCCCTCGAGTCGTCCTCTTTGATTATGGCGTCGACCATCTCTTCGGGACCGAGATTCTTCTTCGCCGCCTTCTGGTCGATGCTGTACCCGGCGTTGTCGAGGTGGGAGTGTCTCACCCCCACGGTGAGGCCGACGATGGAGGCGGGGCCCGTGTGATATCCGGGAACCTCGTTTTTGCCGAGGGCCATGGCGAAATCCCGGCCGCCGTACCTCTCAGAGGCGACCTCGACCCCCTGGGCCAGAGCGGCGTAGAACTCGTTTTGCATCTTGACGATGTTATCTATCGCCTCCAGGTAGCTCTCAACGTCGTCCCATTTGGGGGACAGGCCCATGGTATCTTCGGTGGTTATGAGCCCCCGGTCGAGGGCCTCCGTCGCCCAGGCGAGGACGACCCCGGTGCTGATGGCGTCGATCCCATGCCCCTCGCAGGCCTCGATCAGCTCCAAAACCCCCTGGGGGGAGGATACGCCGAGGTTCGACCCGAGGGCGTAGATCAGCTCGAAATCGTAAGAGATCTTTCTGATCTCATACTCGTGCTGGCGGGAGAAGGAGGTCTTCAGCATCCCGATGTGGATGCAGCCTATGGGACAGTGGGCGCAGGATACCCTCCGGAAGAGGTAGTCGTCGGCGAGGATCTCGCCGCTGATCTTATCGGCCGCTTCGAAACTGCTCATTTTGAAGTTTCGGGTGGGAAGCCCTTTCAGCTGGTTTAAAACGTTGATGTTGATGGGGGTTCCGATGTCGTGATACTTCTCCATGGCGTCGGTCTGGACGACGGTTCTGTAGAGCCTGTTGTAGATCTCCCTGTACCTTCTGGGGTCTGGAACTTCAACGTCCTCGGTCCCAGAGATCACCATCGCCTTCAGGTTCTTCGACCCGAATGTGGCCCCAAGCCCCAGCCTTCCGAAGTGTCTGTAGGTGTCGACTACGACCCCGGCGTACTTGACGAGCCTCTCTCCGCCCGGTCCGATCCTGATTATGCTCCTTCGGCCCACGCCGGTCTCGACGTCGCGCAGGATGTAACCGACGACGTTGGCGGGTATCCCCCATATCGACCTGGCATCTTTGATCTGGACGTCGTCGTCGGTTATGGATATGTAGCAGGGCCGGTCGGCTGCGCCCCTGATGACGATCGACTCGTGGCCCGCAAACCTCATCGCCATGGCTAGCCTCCCTCCGGCGTAGGACTCCCCCAGCTCGCCGTTGAGGGGAGACTTGAAGGTGGCGACAGTCTTGGTGATAGCCGGAAAGAGGGCGTTCAAGGGTCCGATGGAAAATATTATCGGGGCCTCCGGGGAGAGGGGGTCGGTCCCCTCGGCGCACTCCTCAAAGAGGAGCCGGGTGGCTACCCCCGTCCCGCCGAGCCACTCCTCGAAGAGGTCGTCCCTCTCCTCAACGAAGCTCTCGCCTCTGTCGAGATCGATGTAGAGAACTCTTCTCAGCATCCGGTCTACCTCCGATCATCTCCTCAATCTTCTACCTCTTCCATCTCCAGGACCCCGTGGGGGCAGAAGGCGACACAGGCCCCACAGTGCTTGCACTTGATCGCCTTTCCTTCGGCGTCCAGGGAGATCGCCCTGATGAGGCAGGCGTCGGAGCAGGCCCCGCATCCCTCGCAGAGCTCTCGGTGAAATACGACCCGTCCGTCCTCCTTCTGCTCGAGGGCCCCCGTGGGGCAGGCCTCAACGCACGGGGGGTCTTTGCAGGCGTGACAGACGACCACGGCGAAGTCGCCCTCCAGCCCACCCTGAGTCTTCACCTTGATGGCGCTTCTGGAGAGGGACGCCCGGCCCGTGTTTACCCTGCTGCAGGCGAACATGCAGGAGAGGCAGCCGATGCACCTCTCCGGGTGGGCGACCTTGAGCCTCCGCCTCTTTCTCTTCGCCTTCTCAGGCTTCGCCCTCTTCGATTCGACGCCAGCCTCTCCACTGGCCTTGCTCATCGGTCCTGCTCCCGTTTCCAGTTCGTCGGGCATTGCAGACGATTCCAAACCAGCTCACAACCTCGATCTTGATCGGTCCAAGTTAGATCGTCTCTTCCTGAAGGGCAAAACCGGATGGTCAGTTTCGCCATCAGAACGATCTAAAAATTAGTTCGCATAATTATTAATCATTTCTCGTCAGGATACCCGAGATTAGACGAGGGGGTGGAGAACGGCCGGGTTCGAGGACGGATGGGTCTTCGAAGAAGTGGCTGTTTTTCGGACAAGATGCGAATTGACGGTTAAAATGGGTTCTGATGGGAAGGCTAAGGCGCCCTCCCAGGTTCCTGGTCTTCACTCGGCGTCCTCGAACCTCTCGCCCAGGGTCTTGAGGACGGATGGCAGCGTGGTGTACTCCATGTCCTCCATCGGCAGTCGATGGGGCTCGAAGGGGCCGTGCCTTCTCATGTAGTCGGTGACCTCCTGGACCCTCCGTCTGGTGAGGTCGAATGCCGGATCTCTGAAGAGGTCGACGGGGCCGATCAGCATCCCCCTGGCGATCTGGAACCCTGCGGCAATGACTCGCGGGGGACCGTCGAACCGTGTGCAGCAGGCGTCCTCGAAGGCGCAGGGCATCAGGGGACCGTTGTGGCTCCCCCTCATCCAGCCGCTGACGAGGTGGCCGAGGGAGAAGGGCTCCAGGACCTCGCCGAGGGCTGGAAGCCCCGACTGGGCCCTCACCAGGGCTACGGGGTCATCTTTTCCTACGTACTTGCCTGCGGTCTGGTAGAGCTTCTCGGTACTGACGACGGCGGCTGGCTCGTCCTCGGGAAGCTTTCCGGGCTTCGGGTAGACCCTCTTGATGACGTATCTGCTCTTGGCGCCGATGAGGGCCAGGATGTCGTACATCTCCTCCGGGGACTGCATCATCACCTTCTTGTGCTCCATGATGTCCCAGACCTCGAATATGAACCCCTGGTGGATGCTGGGGTCGATGACGAGGCCGGCGGTGTTGAAGGGGTCGGCAAATATCCTAAATATCGGCAGGTTGAATGCACCGGGCTCGGTCTTGTCCATCATGAAGGCGACTACCGGCTCTGCCACTCGCTCGTGAAACTCCATCTCAGCGACCCCCGGCCCCATCCCCTTGATGTTGCCGCAGAAGGCATCGCATAACAGGTCCTGGCCCGCGCCGTAGAGCTTCAGCTCCTCGGCCTTCTCCGTCGCCTTGACCATGACGTCCCAGGCGAGGCCGTGGATCTCTGCGTTGTCCTCGCCGAGGAGATGTGTCATCATGAGCTGGAGGTCGTCGCCGACGGACATCACCTTGAAGTCGATGATCCTTCCTCTTGCCTTCTCCTGGGCCAGAACCGATTCTGCAACCTCTTTCAGTGCGGGGTGAACGGTGGCGTGTCCGGGCCATCCGCCGACGTCTGCTTTGATCAAGCTGATAGTGATTTTGCTCATTTACAATCCCCTCTATCCGGTCGACCCCTCGAATCGAAATCGGCACCTATCAGGACCATTCCGCCCCTGGCCGACGACCGACGGGGGAGCATTGATTCGGATCGTTGCCAACCGGCTGTGGTGATTCTATTGCATCACGCTATACTTGCAGCCTTTTACCTGTTACGGTTCCGTTTTTGTAACCCGGTATCCCAATTTTGTAACCCGGTGTCCCGGAGAGTCCTGCTGTGGCGATATAATCGATTTTGTTTTCGCCTTGGGCCCGGATACGCCTCGCGCAAAAGAGAGTTTATTACAGGAGAGCGCCATCGGTGATGTTGAGGAGCGTTCGAGGTTATGGAAGTCATAGCAAAATATCGCGTCGAGACCGACCTTCCGATCGAGAAGGCCGCAGAGGCTATAGCCGCAGAGCAGTCGACTGGGACCTGGACCGAGGTGGAGCGGGAGAAGCTGGCAAGGGACCTCGCCGCGAGGGTGATCAAAGCCGAGGGGAACTTCGCGTACATCGGCTTTCCCGAAGAGCTATTCGAGCCGGGGAACATCCCTCAGTACCTCTCAGTCGTCGCCGGAAACCTCTTCGGCCTTGGGGACCTGAAGAAGGTCCGTCTGCTGGACGTCATATTCCCTCAGAGCCTGGTCAACGCCCACAAGGGCCCGCGGTTTGGGATAAAGGAGGCTCGCAAGATCCTCGGGGTCTTCGATCGACCCCTGGTGGGGACGATCATCAAGCCGAAGGTCGGCCTCAGCCCAGAGGACACGGCGGTGGTGGCGGGCCAGGCGGTGAGGGGTGGCCTCGACCTGATCAAGGACGACGAGACCCTCACCGACCAGTCCTTCTGCCCCATCGATGAGAGGGTGGAGGCTGTGATGGCGGAGCTCTCGAAGGTCGAGGACGAGACCGGAAAGAAGGCCTTCTACGCCGTCAACGTCACCTGCGGCGCCGAGGAGATCCTGGAGCGGGCCGAGGACGTCATCGATCGCGGCGCCAACATGGTGATGGTCGACGTCCTAACCGCTGGTTTTTCGGCCCTCGAGGTCCTCTCCCGGGGGGTCAAGGTCCCGATCCACGTCCACAGGACGATGCACGGTGCCTTCACCCGCGACAGAGGTCACGGCATCTCGATGGTTCCCATATCGAGGCTCGTTCGGATGGCCGGGGGAACCAACCTCCACACCGGCAGCTACCTCGGCAAGATGGCCGGAGATCGAGAGGAGAACGACGAGTGCAGAGACGCCCTCCGGGACGACTGGTACGGCCTGCGTCCCGTCTTCCCCGTAGCCTCAGGCGGGGTCCATCCCGGCAAAGTTCGTCCCAACCTCGATGGGTACGGCATCGACTGCATAGTTCAGGCGGGCGGCGGAGTTCACGGCCACCCCTCCGGGACCACGGCGGGCGCGAGGGCGATGGTCCAGGCGGTGGAGGCCTGGAAGGCGGGGGTCTCGGCGGAGGAGTACGCCAAGAGCCACAAAGAGCTGGAGGCGGCTCTGAAGTTCTGGTCCTGATGAGAGATTCCAGATCGGGAGGCGATATCCCCAAAACCGAAGAGTTTATATTGTTACATGTTATGAGATCAGAACGTTTATCACAGCTTGAGTGATGGTAGCGCTGTCTGAAAACGGTAAGGATGTAGTGAGGGTAGAGGGATCAGATGACTAGACACGAGATCTTATCGAAGATCAAGCAAGCGGAAGCCGATGCTCAAGCCAGCATCGAGCAAGCCCAACAGGAGCGTGACAAGCGAATCGCCGATGCCACTGCCGAAGCAACGAACATTGTGAGAACCGCTGAGGCTGAAGCTCAGGAGTATTATGAGAAGCGTCTTGCCGATGCCGAGAAGGGAGTTCAGTCCAAGAAGCAGGCGATCATCGACGACGGCATGAAAAAAGTCAACGCAACGAAGAGCGGCGCCAGCGGCAAGGTGGACGCTGCAGTTGAACATCTGTTAAAGGAGTTTATGGGGTTGTTGCATGCTTAGACCCGTTGAGATGTGCCGTGTTGTCGTCGCCGGGTCGAATAAGGTTATAGAGCCAGTCATAGAGAAGCTCCACGAGCTTAATCTGTTGCATCTCGTAAACTATTCTGGTGCGGATGAAGCCTTCGAGATGGGCAAGCCCCTGGGAACGGCGTCTGGATACGCCGAACAGCTCATAAAGCTCCGGTCCATCGAGAGGTATCTCGACATCAGTGACAAGATGCCTGACAAACAGTTTCCCGAGTCTCAGGTCCTTTCACAGATGGATGGGATCCTCGGCAGCGTCGGCGATGACGTCATCGCCACAGCTGAGCGGATTGCTGAGATCGACAACGAGGTCAAGATCAAGCAGGATCAGGCCAAGGCCCTGAAGCCCCTGGCCGGGCTGCCGATCGATCTGGAGCTTTTGTACGGCTACAACACCCTTGCAGCCTTTGTGGGAACTGCCGCCTCTCCCGTCGAGGCCGATGTATCAAAGGTCTCGTACGTCAATGAGGTCTTCACCGCCAGCACTGGCAAAACCAATGCGGTGGCAGTCTTCGTGCCTGTGGAGAAAGCAGGCGAAGTTTCTGGCGTTCTCGCCGAACACGGTTTCTCCGAGATATCCGTACCCCGGGGACCGACCGGAAGCATCGCCGGAGCCATAAGCACCCTCGAGTCCGATGCCAAGAGGCTGGAGGGCGAGAAGGCGCCGCTGCAGAAGAAGCTGAAGGACGTCAGTGCCCAGCATGAGGACCTGATTCTGGCCATCGACGAACACCTCTCGATCAAGTCCCAGAAAGCGGAGTCGCCTCTGAGGTTCGCTTCAACCGACAACGCCTTCGTGATCGACGGTTGGGTTCCGACCAGTCAGTACGAGACGCTGAAGAGCGAGCTCGATAGCGCGGCAGGTGGACGAATCCAGATCGAGAAGCTGGACGGTTCCGAGGCTGATAAGCTGGTGGAGGCCGGTGAGGACATCCCCACCAAGATGAACAACCCCGGCATAGTGAAGCCTTACGAGCTGATCACCCGTCTCTTCGCCATTCCCGAGTACAAAGAGTTCGACCCGACACTGCTGATATTCATATTCTTCCCATTGATGTTCGGCCTGATATTGGGCGATGTCGCTTACGGCGTGATATCTCTGATCGTGATGTTCATGCTGAAGCGGAAGTTCAGGACTCCAGGTTGGCAGTCTCTGATCAACATCGTGATCATAGCGAGCGTCTGGGCGATAATATTCGGCTTCTTGTTCGGCGAGATCTTCGGGCCTCTGGGCCTGTGGGACTACATATTCAGTGGTGCTCACCACGTGGGCCTCTTGGGAACTGTGGCTCATCCGCATGAAGTCGGCATCGATTTCGGCGCTGGGTTCTACGGTCCTCTTGGGAGGATTGGGCCTTCCGGCCTTGGCGGGTTCGCTGGGGCGATGTTCCCCATGTACAGGCTGGCGACGGCCTCTGTTCTGGTTTTGATCGGCGTTAGCATCTTCATCGGCGTCGTCCACACCGGCATCGGTTCTGTCCTGGGCGTCAAGACCGAACTCGCCTACGGCGAGAAGAGGCATGCCTACTTCGAGAGGCTTCCTGTGCTTCTCTTCCAGGTCTTCTTCGGCCTCGGCCTTCTGGGATTGATCGTCGGTGGTCTGGGCAACCCCCTGGTTCTGCTCAGCGCGCTGGTCATCGTCATATCCATCATCATGATGGTAAAGGGACCTGAAGGTGTCATGGGCGCGACTCACATACCGTTCTTTGTGAGCAACCTGATAAGCTACCTTCGACTTCTGGCCATTGGCCTTGCGTCGGTGGGCGTTGCTTTCGCTGCAAACCAGCTGGCTTTCTACGTGCTGATGCCGATGCTGAGCGGCGGAGCCACCGAGGGGTTCACGACGATAGCGATCGTTGTTGGTATAGTTGTGTTGATCATGGTTCACTTCATCAACCTGCTTCTTGGAATCCTCTCTCCGTTCATGCACCCTCTCAGGTTGCACTACGTGGAGATGTTCACCAAGTTCTACAGTCAGCATGGTGGTGGAGTTGAGTATTCGCCCTTCGGACGTGTCCGAAGGTTCTTGAGAGATTGAGATTAGGATTAGCTAACGGAGGGATAAGGAAATGGTAGTAGAAACAATAACTGACGGTGGAATACTGTACGGACTTCTGGCTGTTGGCGCCGGTCTTGCGACTGGACTTGCCGGTATTGGTGCGGGTGTTGGTGAGCAGGGTATCGGAGCTGCTGTGGTGGGCGTCGTCGCAGAAGAGCCCGGCTTCCTGGGCAAGGGTCTGTTCCTGATGCTTCTGCCCGAGACTCTCATCATCTTCGGTCTTGCTGTTTCACTGATCCTGATGTTCGCCTGGACGCCCTTCGCGTGAATTCGCCATCCTGAGCGAGGTCGAGAGGAATGGCACTAGACGCAGTGGTAGAGGACATTCTTGCAACCAGCAAGAGCAAGGTCGCGGAGATAAACGCCGAGACCGAGCAAGAGGTTGCAAGGATACTTAATGAAGCCAGAGACCGTGCCGCGGCAATCAAGTCCGAAAAAGAGGGGGAGGCAGACAGCGCTGTAGAGGCTCTCGAGCGCAGAGTAGTATCAAGCGCTCATCTTCAGGTGAAGAGGGCTGAGCTGAACGTGCGCAAGGATCTCATGGAGGAGACTCGTAAGAAGCTCGTCGAGGCGGTATCAAAGCTGCCCGAAAAGGAGAACGAGAACCTCGTCAAAGAGATCGTCAAGCCCTACAACCTGAAGGAGATGAAGGTAAGGTCCAGCAAGAAGGACCAGACCTTCGTCTCTTCTCTAGCCCCCAACTATGGCGGGACTGTTGATACCGTCGGCGGCGTTGTGATAGAGAGCGAAGATGGATCGATGAGCTACGATCACACCTACGAAACTCTGGCGAGCGAAGCATTCAGCAAGTCCATGAAAGACGTCTCCAAGATCCTGTTTGGGTGAGGCCATGCCGGTACTACGTTTGCCGAAGTTCGGAAAACCGGTGAAATACGCATACATCACGGGCAGAGTTCGGGCCATGAAGACCAAACTCATACCCCACGAGATGTATCAGAGAATGCTGGGCATGGATATACCAGAGATTGCGCGGTACCTGGAGGAGACCCAATACAAGGAAGAGATCGACTCGATGGCGAAGGACCATTCCGGCGCGGAACTCGTGGAGTACGCCACCTTTGCCAATCTTGCAAAGACCTACAGGAAACTCCTGGAGGTCTCGATCGATGAACCTCAGTTCCTCATTCTGGAGTACCTGAGGCGTTGGGACATCTGGAACATCAAGACGATACTCCGAGGCAAGTTCTATGGGGCCAGCGAAGAGGAGATCATGAAGTACCTGGTGCCCGCAGGCGAGCTGGATATGGAGTTTCTTGAGGGTCTTGTCAAGAAGGAGCGGGTCGAGGAGGTCATCTCTGCCTTCGACGGTACCGACTACTACGAGGCTCTGGCCCACTACGATGGACAAATGCTCTCTTCGGTGGAGAACGCCCTGGACAAGCTTTACTACTTCCGGATGGAGCGTGCTGTAGGCGGAACCCTCTCCGTTGGAGGCGGTCTCCTGCTGAAGTACGTCCGAAAGGAGATAGACGTCAAGAACCTGGTCACCCTCTTCCGGATGAACAAGGCCGGAATAGAGGCAAGCGTAATACAGGAGAACCTGATCCCCGGCGGAAAGCTCCACGAAGAGCTGAGCCGGATGGCAGGCCAGTCCTACAACGAGTTCGTCAGGGGACTTGAGGGCTATCCCTTCTGGAGCGCTATCTCGGACGTCGTGGCAGAGGGGGGCAGTGTGAGCAGGATAGAGGCGCGCCTCCGGGCATACCTCGTAAGGTACGCCTGGGCACTGTCGAACTATCATCCGCTCTCCATCCTTCCGGTGCTGGGTTACATCGTCAGCAAGGATACTGAAGTTTCAAACATCAGAAAGATCGTCCGCGGCAAGGAGGCGGGACTTTCTGCTGAGCTCATTGAAGAACAGGTGGTGGCGTAATGCAGATAGCTGTTATCGGCAGTGGTGATTCTGTAATCGGGTTCACCCTGGCCGGGATAAGAAAGGCTTACGAGGCCACTACACAGGAGGAGCTCATCTCGAAGATAGAGGCGGTTATGGCGGATCCCGAGGTCGGGATCGTCGTCCTGGGGCAGGCTGATTTCAACAACCTTCCCTCCAGGCTGAGGGGAACGCTGACCGAATCCGTCAAACCAACGGTGATAGCCATCGGAACTGAGCAGAGCACAGAGATGAGAGAGAAGATTAAAAGGGCAATAGGTGTTGATTTATGGAAGTAGGCACGGGCAAAGTTCATAGAGTTGCCGGGCCGGTGGTGCAGGCTACAGGTCTTAAATCTCACATGTACGACCTGGTCCTGGTCGGCGAAGAGGGGCTGATGAGCGAGATCATCGGCATCGCCGGGGACAAACACGTCATTCAGGTATACGAGGATACTGCAGGCGTTAAGCCGGGCGAGCCTGTCAAGGAGACGGGAGCACCGCTGGTAGCACAACTCGGTCCAGGAATTCTTACCTCTATCTATGACGGTATCCAGAGACCTCTCCCCCAGCTGGTGGAGGCTTCTGGAAACTTCATCAGCAGAGGTCTTTTCGTTGATGGTATCGACCACAAGAAGAAGTGGGAGTTCACTCCGGTCGCAAAGAAGGGTGACAAGGTTGAGCCCGGACAGACCCTAGGTACGGTCCAGGAGCAACTACTCATCAAGCACAAGATCATGATGCCCCCGGGCAAACAGGGCACGGTTAAGGAGATCAAGTCCGGAAACTTCACCGTCGATGAGACGATCTGCGTGCTTGAGGACGGAACCGAGCTTCCCATGATACAGTACTGGCCGGTCCGAAGAGCCAGGCCTTCGAGGTCCAAAGAGGCCCCGTCCATCCCCCTGAGGACTGGACAGAGGGTCATCGACGGGTTCTTCTCCCTGGCCAAGGGCGGAACTGCAGCCATCCCCGGCGGGTTTGGCACCGGGAAGACTGTAATGCAGCAGACCCTCTCCAAGTGGTCTGACGTCGACATCGTCGTCTACGTCGGCTGCGGCGAGCGCGGCAACGAGATGGCCGACCTGCTTCATGAGTTCCCCGAGCTTGTGGACCCCAGGACCGACAGGCCCCTGATGGAGAGGTCCATCGTCTACGCCAACACCTCCAACATGCCCGTGGCCGCGAGAGAGGCTTCAATCTACACCGGGATCACCACCGCCGAGTACTATAGAGACATGGGATTCGACGTGATGATGACCGCCGACTCCACCTCTCGGTGGGCCGAGGCTATGAGAGAGCTCTCCAGCCGTCTTGAAGAGATGCCTGGTGAGGAAGGATATCCCGCTTACCTCGGAGCGAGGCTCGCCGACTTCTACGAGAGGTCCGGCAGAGTGACCACTCTCGAGGGGACCGAGGGTTCCGTCAGCATAGTTGGTGCTGTCAGCCCGCCCGGCGGAGACTTCACCGAGCCCGTCACTCAGAACACCCTCCGTATCACCAAGGTATTCTGGGCCCTCGACTCTAAGCTCACTCAGAGGCGTCACTTCCCGTCCATCAACTGGTTGGACAGCTACTCCCTCTACGACCAGACCCTCGAGCCCTGGTTCGTTGAGAACGTATCTGCCGACTGGAACAAGAACAAGAGGCGTGCCATGGAGATTCTCCAGGAGAACGCCGAGCTGGAAGAGATCGTGATGCTGGTCGGGTCCGACGCTCTGCCAGAGGATCAGCAGCTGACCCTTGAGGTCGCGAGGATGATCATCAACTTCTGGCTGGCTCAGAGCGCGTTCCACCCGGTGGACACCTTCTGTCCCTACAAGAAGCAGTTCGACCTCCTCAAGGCGATCCTCTCGTTCAGGGACCAGGCCTTCGAGGCTCTTGCCCGCGGCGTGCCCACCGATGTGATCCTCGGAACTCCCTCAAAGGACGCCCTGGCCAAGGTCAGGCTGCTTGAGGACTACGAGCCCGAGCTTGCGAAGGTGCTGGCTCAGATGGAGAGCGAGTTCAAGACGATGTCATGAGGGTGGTTATCAATGACCAAGGAGTACAAGACAATTAACGAGATCAAGGGCCCTCTGCTCTTCGTCGAGAAGACCGAGCCCATAGGTTTCAACGAGCTTGTGGAGATCCGAACCGAGACTGGTGAGATGAAGAGAGGTCAGGTTCTGGACACCTCCAACGAAGTCGTCGTCGTCCAGGTGTTTGAGGGAACCGGCGGCCTCGGGAAGGAGAGCTCCGTCAAGTTCACCGGAGACGTGATCAAGATGCCCCTCTCTCCCGACATCATCGGGAGAGTTCTCTCCGGATCTGGCCAGCCCCGAGACGGCGGCCCGCCAATCGTCCCCGACGTGGCAAGAGACATCGCCGGTGCGGCCATCAACCCCGCCGCTAGAGAGAAGCCCAGAGCTTTCATCCAGACTGGAATCTCCACCATCGACGGGACCAACACCCTCGTCCGTGGCCAGAAGCTGCCCATCTTCTCCGGCGCAGGTCTTCCCCACAACGACGTGGCTCTGCAGATCGCCCGTCAGGCCAAGGCCCTCGGAGAGGCCGAGTCCTTCGCCGTCGTCTTCTGCGCCATGGGGATCACCAACGAGGAAGCTCAGCACTTCATGGCCGACTTCGAGAGGACCGGAGCCCTGGAGAGGGCCGTCGTCTTCCTGAACCTGGCTGACGACCCCGCTGTCGAGCGGCTGCTCACCCCCAGGCTGGGGCTGACCACCGCCGAGTACCTCGCCTTCGACCTAGACATGCACGTGCTGGTCATTTACACCGACATGACCAACTACTGCGAGGCCATGAGACAGATGGGAGCGGCTCGTGAAGAGGTGCCCGGCCGAAGAGGATACCCCGGTTACATGTACACCGACCTCGCCATCCAGTACGAGCGGGCGGGAATCATAACCGGCAAGAAGGGGTCAATCACCCAGTTCCCCATCCTCACCATGCCCGGCGACGACATCACCCACCCGATACCTGACCTCAGCGGCTACATCACCGAGGGTCAGCTCATCGTATCTCGTGAGCTTCACCGAAAGGGCATCTATCCGCCCATCGACATCAGACCATCCCTCAGCAGGCTGATGAACTCCGGTATCGGTGCAGGTCACACTCGAGAGGACCACAGGGCGGTATCAGACCAGCTCTACGCCTACTACGCAGAGGGCTGCGATCTCCGAGGCCTGGTGGCCATCGTCGGTAAGGAAGCTCTCTCTGAGAGAGACAGGCTCGTCCTGGAGTTCGCCGACGCCTTCGAGCGGAGGTTCGTCAACCAGGGCAGAGACGAGGACCGGACGATCTTCGATACTCTGGACATCGGATGGAACCTTCTCCAGGCCCTTCCCGAGACGATGCTCACCAGGATCGACGACCACCTCATCAAGAAGTACCACCCCAGGTACAGGAAGAAAGAGTGAGATCATGGCCGTAATCAGAGGGACGAAGCCGACCAGGGCAGTCCTTATCGCCCTCAAGAGGAGGATCAAGGTCGCTCAGATGGGTCACAATCTTCTGAAAATGAAGCGTGACGGTCTGATGATCGAATTTTTTGAGGTCCTCACCCAGGCGAAAACGATCCGTCAGGAGCTGGTCGAGGACTTCATCAGATCTCAGCAGAGCCTCAACATGGCCAAGGCCTCTGAGGGCGCGCTCGCGATCAAGAGCGTCGCCTTCGCCCTCCAGAAAGAACCGGCTATAGAGCTGGAAAGCAGGAACATCATGGGCGTCGTTGTGCCGAAGATTACGGCAGATTCTGTGCAAAAGCAGATGTTCGAGCGTGGATACGGCATCATCGGTACGAGCGCTGCCATCGACGAAGCTGCTGAGGCCTACGAGAGCCTTGTGGACAAGATCATCACCGCTGCAGAGGTGGAGACCGCACTGATTAAGCTAGTGGAAGACATTGACGCCACCAAGAGACGAGTTAACGCTCTGGAGTTCAAAGTGATCCCCGACATCCACGACACAGTCCGGTTCATCGGCTTCGCTCTGGAAGAGATGGAGAGAGACAACCTCGTCAAGCTGAAGATGCTGAAAGGCAAGGCCCAGAGGGCCGAGAAGGCAGCAGAGGCCGAGGCCAAGAGGGCAGCTATAGAGGGATCCGGAACCGAGCCCATGGGGCCGGGTAGCGGAAAGTCGAAGGGCCTGCCCAAGACAGAGGCGGCTTAAGTTCGGCGTTGATATATGCCCAACCTGCTTGAACGAAAGGCAGAAGAGTGGTTTGGAACCCCCGAGAAGAAGGCACGACTGCTACAGTGGCTCGTGTACATCTCGAACCTGTACGTGCTCCTCGGGGTGTTCGTCCTCATTTACGTTCTGTACGGCGATCATCTGATCGCCCTCTGGAACTCGCTGAGGTGACGAAGGGATGAGGTGGACCTGGAAACCCCAACCAGCTCGGGGACCAGGTTCGCTCAACTCCTATTTTTTATGAAGTGTGATATTATATGAAGGCCGCTGATCGAAACGCCGGAGGGGATGCTGTTAAATGGTGTTCCACCTGCGGCTAAGCTGTGGCGACGACAGAGGATAACTTGTCTGCGAAGCAGAAGTTGCTGAACGCATGGTGCAAACTATCACTCTCGTTTGCGCTAAGCAATCCGTAAGATATAATAAAGAGACCTAAGAAGAAACTTCTCAAGTTGGTTGTCCTATCGTTCAACCGCTAAGCTCGTTGTTGGATAGCACAAGAGGATATATGTATGGATCAAGACTTAGGAACGCAATTGATAAAGCAGGTTGAAGACTACCTCACCCCAAGACTCAAACTCGACGCTCATGAAAAGAGCATTTATTATTATGTATTGCGACATTCAAGATTAATCGGAAAAGATGAAACTGTGATATCTATTCCACAATTGTCGGGAGCTCTTAATTGCTCTAAAAGCCCGATAAAAAGTCGATTGAGATCGCTTGCTGAAAAAGGTCTAATCAATACTATAGATACTGGTTGGGCTGGGACGAAAATCTCAGTATTTTTACCTTCTGAAATCATTGGCGCGCTGCCCGAAGATGTACCGGATAAACCTATTGATATTGAGGTTATTGATTTCTATTCAGATACAAGATTTAGGAAAGCAATTTTTGACCGTGAAGGTGGTCGATGTTTTTATTGTCTTCGTGATTTAACAACTGAAAACAGTGGTCTCGATCACATCGAAGCCCAAGCAAACGGTGAAGATAATAGCTATAGAAATGTTGTTGCTGCTTGTCATTCCTGTAACTCATCAAAGTGTAGTGCGTTGTCAAGATGAGTTCGAAGAAAGAATGAATAAACTTCAATTAATTAAAAGCGGAGAACTAATACCTGATATTTGAACTTTTATTCTCTACCGGCTTTGCACCCAAACTCACCTTTTGACCCGAATTTAGGTGCATACTTCATACTTTAGGTGGAAACGCGACTTTAGGTGCAAAGCCTTCTATACCATCTAACCTGTAACGGATGTAGACGTAATAAACATATCAAAAATTTTAGTTTTATAATTTCAGAGATCGATTATCCTTAACTGCCTCAGACTATCCGACTCAATCATTCTCATCGGTCCCGACCTTTGAGGAGGCTACAACCTCCTTCCGCTGGGCGATCCTGTAGCCGCAGATCACCTGCCGCTTTCCTGAGATCGTCTCGTCGAGATCAACGTCGCCAGTGTCGACGAAAAGGCGGTCCGTCTCCTTCAGCTTGTGAGGTGTGGCGACGATGATGAGGTTTTCTGGCCCCGCTTTTCGGAGGACTTCGGGGCTGATCTGCTGGCTTCCCCTCCCCAGGACGAAGCCCTGGGCGCCGATGGGGCTGACTATGATCTTAACCTCTCTCACCTCGTCGATGATTCGGAGGAGGTCCCGTTCCGATGCGTCGCGGCAGATAACTCGGCCGTCTTTCACGACGTCCACTCCGAGGAGGGTCTTCTTGACCCCCAGGACTTCGGCGATCTTGGCGGTGGTGGTACCAGCCCCCAGGATGTAAGCCGAGCCGTCTCGCATGAACTCCGAGGCGAAGATCGCGATCTCTTCTTTGAACTCCTCCTCGGAGCTGGCGGAATAGATCTGTTTTCTCTCCTGGACCAGGGCGGGCTGGTAGGGGGTCCTTGCTATCCCGTAGATCTTGGTATCGAGGGTCCCGGCCCGGTACTTCTCCTCGTCGACGTCCACGATCTCGGTCTCCCTCACATTTAGATCCCCTTCCAGGTATCCCCGGATCAGATCGCTCGCTGCTTTTGGGCTGATGGCGAAGACCCCCGAGTGCATCTTGACGCCCGCGGGT
>JAXGJB010000041.1:0-23504 GCA_040770465.1 Methanothrix sp.
GTGATGAAGTCGCCTTTGGAAGTTTCGAACTCCGGAAAGCAGGCTGCAAAGAGCCCTTCGGCGCACTGCTTGGGGACTCCCACCACCTCCTTTCGGTCGATGAGGATGACTTCGTGGCCCATCTCCGAGAGAAAGCGGGCCGCGGTGCTCCCGGCGGGACCTGCGCCCACCACCGCTGCTGAATACACGTTGGTGGCTTCTTTTCCAAAAGGGATCAAACTTTCGATTCGACGGCGGGACTCATTCTGTGGCGGTACCCGAAGAGTTTATCGTCTGAAAGTTCGTCCCGAGAAATATGAGCATCGCCCGTCTCCTCAGATCGAAGCCCAAGCCGAGAATCGCCGAGAGCCCTCCGGTGAACATCCTGGAGCTGAAGAAGGACCCCTACTACATCGTCGCCTCCGTGGAGGTGGGCAACAGCACCACAAAATGCATCCTCACCGCCACCAACATGAAGAACGGCCAGACCCGGATCGTCAACAAGACGGTGAAGATGACCAGAGACGTGCGCAAGCCGAAGATCGGCGAGGACGTCTTCGCAAAGACCCTCTGCGGCACCCCCCTCACCCGGGAGTCGGTCTCAGAGCTCGTCCGTGACACGCTGCTTGAGAGCCACGCCAAGGCGAGGCTCTCCATCAAAGACGACCTGAACTTCGTCGTCCGATCGACGGGAGTCGTCGCCGGCTTCTCCTCCCCCGACGAGGTGGGCACCTTCATCCAGGCCCTCGCCGACGGCTGCCTCATAGCCGGCGTCCCCCCGAGGCTGATGACCCCGGCGATGGCGATCTACAACATCCCCGATCGGTTTCGGCCCTACAGCCTGATGGAGAAGATCGTATTCAACGGCCCCGTCGCCTCGGTCTTCCCCCCAAAGGGCTCGACCGGCGTTGAGATCGTCGCAAACGAGATGGAGGGCGAGCTTGCCACCGCCGGGATAAAGGAGGGGTCGAAGTGGACCGACGTCGACTTTCGAAACCCGTGCCTGTCTCTAGACTTCGGGACGACCCTCGACGGCAGGATCACCTCTGCGGAGCTCCCCTACTCGAACACCATAGGAAACTTCTGCGGCCTGGCGGGAGCGATCCCCGACGCCCTGATCCAGGGGACGGGGCTCGTCGACCCTCAGACCGGAACGACCCTCGACCTCTTTTCCGGAAAGAACGTCAAGATCGACAAGACCGCCCGGGAATACGCGAGGGTGATCGACGAGCAGATAAGGATCGAGAAGGTCCCCCTCGGCAGGACCAGGTACGGCAGCGTCCCCGTCGATCCCGCCGCCGCAGAGAAGATCGGGGTCGTCCTCATAGGCTGCGACGTCGGCGAGAACGGGAGCCAGCTCAACCGCCTCGCCCAGATCGGACGGGAGATCCACCAGGATAAGGGGCTGAAGACCCTCTTTGGGGCTATAGACGTCGCCGCGGCCATGACCGCCCGGCGTCTCGTGAAGGCGGCGATCGACGCGGGCCTCGTCACCAAAGATACGGCTATAGGGATCACCGGGAGGGCGGGGATCAGCGGAAACAAGCCGGAGCTTATCCTGGAGGAGATAGGTCAGCTAGGCCTCTACGACCAGCCGGAGAAGAACATCGTCTTCGTCGACGACGGCCTCGCCCGGGGCGCTGCGGTGATGGCGAGGTGCATGAACTCCATGGGAACCCCCAAGCACCCTCTGGGGGGCCTCCGGGGCGGAGGCTGCATCCTCAAAAAGAGGATCGATTACGAGACGAGGACCTGATCGTCAGCTTATCGTCGTCTGATCATCAGGACGGTTCGACCTGACCTGACCGGATGCGGTTGCTGGCGGGATGCGAAATTGTGATGAGGAAACGCGGGAGATCGGATCGGGGATCGTCGAGATGAAGGAATCCGTCGAGATGAAGGGACCTGGAGAAGGCGGCGAGGATCTACCTCTGAAGAGAGCCGAAGGACGAGGAATAGAGACCAGCTGTACCCTCCCTCCTAATTGGGGTGATGATAAGAGGCTGACGGGGCTGTACCCCAAGCCCATGGAGGGCGAGAAGATACCGATATCCTTCCTCAGCGCCGAGAAGAGGAGGATCGGCTGGTCGCCGGAGGAAGGAAAGAGCGTCCCGATCGATGGCGACACCGACGCCTCATCCCTCAAGCGAGTGAGGGATATAAACGAGGTTATGATCTTCAACTGGCTTTCAGGGAGGGAGGGGCTGATCGAGCTCTCCGACCAGGAGATGGAAGGGCTGCTCGCGATCATCGAGGCGAAGAACGGCGAGCAGCTCGTCTATTCGCGGGAGAAGGTGAAGGGGAAGTACAAGCCGAAGTTCGACCTCGAAGAGGGAAAAGAGCCCCGAAGATGGCTTTTGTCGGAGCGGCTGAAAGAGTAGGTTGGTAGATTTGATCCATCTCTATCTCCGGAGATGCTCGGGCTTGAGGCCGGAAAAGGTTTATCTCCTATAAGCCGAGAGGGGCTCGGGTCCGGAATGTGGCCCACGTGGCCGAACCGGACTGAGGTGAAGCGATTGAAGTCATTTTATGCATACATTCGTGACGCGTGGAAGACTCCCAGCGATAGCTACGTCGGCGAGCTGAGACAGGAGAGGCTCGTAGGGTGGAGGAGGGAGAGCTCCGTCCAGAAGATAGACCGCCCCACCAGGCTCGATCGGGCTCGGGCCCTCGGCTACAAGGCCAAGCAGGGCATAACCGTGGTGAGGGTCAAGGTCAGACGCGGCGGCCGCCGGAAGTCCAGGTACATCCGCGGCAGAAGGTCCAAACACATGGGCGCAAACAAGATCACCCCCGGCAAGAGCCTCCAGAGGATCGCCGAGGAGAGGGCCGGCCGAAGGCACCCCAACATGGAGGTCTTGAACTCCTACTGGGTTGGGGAAG
This sequence comes from Methanothrix sp., assembly GCA_040770465.1. Taxonomy (GTDB): domain Archaea; phylum Halobacteriota; class Methanosarcinia; order Methanotrichales; family Methanotrichaceae; genus Methanocrinis. Next base: position 2,863 of record JAXGJB010000041.1, read on the forward strand.
ACGGAAAGCAGAAGTATTACGAGGTGATCCTCGTAGACCCGAACCATCCGGCCATCGCCTCCGACTCCGACCTCGGTTGGGTCGTCGGTGGAAGCCACAGGGGCAGGGCGAACCGGGGCAAGACCAGCGCCGGAAAGCGGGGAAGGGGCCTGCGGAAGAAGGGCGTCGGAGCCGAGAAGGTCCGTCCCAGCATAAGGGCCAACGACAGCAGAGGAAAGTGATTTGATTATCAGGGTGACCTTTCGAGCCTTCGTCGCCTCCACCGAGGACGATGGGAAGGTGAGAGAGGCCCTATCCCTCTTCGTGCCGCAGGAATCTGTATCAGAAACCCGGGCCCTAGGCCACCATGGAAACGAGATCCTCATTTTGAGTTCGTCCCTCCGAAAGAAGGAGGGGCTGAAGTTCTTCGACCGGCTGAGGGAGATCCTCCCGGAGGGGGAGATGGAGCGGCTTCGCCGGGAGATCGATCTGCGGGTCGACGACGAGTGCAACCTCCACTTCCGTCTGGACAAGCAGGCCGCCTATCGGGGCGACGCCCGGCTGACGGACTCCGGCGACGCGATAACGGTATCGGCCCATCTTGAATCTTATCCTGCAAGGCGGGAGAGGGCGCTTCTGGTCGCCGGAGACCTCTTATGATCTATTACGAGCCCAACGTCCACAGCCTTCCCGAGGGCTCGGACTCGGCGAGCAGGATGGCCCTGGCCGCAAAGAAGCTCGGCTACTCGGGGATCATCATATCAAACCACACTTCATCGGGCCGGCCCTTCGGCCTGGACGCCGTGGGGCTTGTGACAGGGATCGAGGTCGCCATCGGATCTGAGATCACAGCCTCCGACCAGAGATCCCTCCACGCCAGGGCCGCCTCCCTCCGGGAGAGGGCCGACTTCATCGCCGTCCATGGTGGGGACGAGAAGATCAACCGGGCGGCGTGCGAGGACCCGAACGTGGACCTCCTCGCCCACCCTCACCGGGGAAGGGCCGGGATCGGAGTGGCGGCGGCCCGGGCCGCCCGGGACAACCAGGTGGCCATAGCCCTCGACCTCTCTCCCATGATCAGGCTCCGGGGAGCTGGCAGGGTCAGATGGATGGAGGCGGTCAAAAGGGACATGGGAGTGATCGAGAAGTTCGATCTCGACATCATGATCACCACAGGCGCCCGGTCTCATCTGGACCTGCGGTCTCCCCGAGACCTGGTGGCCATGGCGGGCCTTCTGGGGCTGGAGAGGGACCGGGCCGTCGAGGCTCTCGCCCTGCCGAAGACGATCCTCGACCTCAACCGGAGGAGGTGGACGTCGGTGGGGGTGGAGCTCCTTTGAGAAGCTGGCTTCCGGTCCTCCGGAATCGGAGGAGGTACATCGCCTTCGAGCTGGAGGCCGAGGGTCGGGTCAGAGGAGGGGACCTGATGGCCGAGATCAGGGCAGCTCAGACCTCCCTCTTCGGAGACCTGGGCGCGGCAAATAACAGGCTCCGGATGATCACCTTTGACGGGAGGTTCGGCCTTCTCCGATGCCATCATACCAGGACGGAGGAGTGCAGAGCCCTCCTCGCCACCGTAAGCTCGGTGGTAGGGGCGAGGGCGGCGATAAGGGTTAGAGGGATTTCAGGTTCCATCAAGGCTGCGACAGAAAAGTATATACCGCAATCGACCTTACAGCCCGACGAAAATAAGAGAAGAGTCGATTTAGGTCCAGTTTCTGGGTCCGTGGTGCGCGTTATTGGTCGGGAGATCGACCTCTGTCCAGACGACCGGAAGATGACTGAAGGATCAGGCACACGATACGTGGGACTGACCTCTTTTGATTTATGCGGAGAGGATATTGATGCAGATGGCACCTCAGATGGGTTATGATAGGGCTATAACGGTGTTCAGCCCCGACGGGCGGCTGTTTCAGGTGGAGTACGCCCGCGAGGCAGTTAGGAGAGGCACCACCGCCGTGGGTATAAAGGCGGTCGACGGCGTGGCGGTCCTGGTGGACAAGAGGATCACGAGCAGGCTGATGGAACCCGAGTCGATAGAGAAGATCTTCCAGATCGACCAGCACATAGGCGCCGCCACCTCAGGCCTCGTCGCCGACGCCCGAGTTCTCATCGACAGGGCTCGGGTCGAATCTCAGATCAACCGGCTCGTCTACGACGAGAGCATCGGGGTCGAGGTCCTGGCCAAGAGGATCTGCGACTTCAAGCAGACCTACACCCAGTACGGAGGCGTCAGGCCCTTTGGAACGTCGCTTCTCATCGTCGGCGCCGACGACGAGAGGGTCAGGCTCTTCGAGACCGACCCCAGCGGAGCCCTCCTGGAGTACAAGGCCACCGGGATCGGTGCAGGCCGGTCTGCAGTCATGGAGATCTTCGAGGAGAAGTACCGTGAGGATATGACCTGCGACCAGGCGATCCTCCTGGGCCTTGAGGCCCTCTACAAGGCCGCCGAGGGGAAGTTTGAGGCCTCCACCACCGAGATCGGAGTGATCAAGCTCGACGAGAAGCTATTCCGCAAGCTCGACGAGGCGGACGTCGCCGCCCGGGTGGCGGAGATGAAGGCCGGAATCGGCGGTGAGGGTGAGGGCGAAGGAGAGGCGTGAGAATGGTCACCCTGGAGGAGGCGGTGACGGCCAGGCTCAAGACCCACGGCACGGTCTTCGAGGTTCTGGTGGACCCTGAAGGTGCTCTTTCCTATCGTCAGGGCGACGAGGTGGACGTCGAGAAGATTCTGGCTGCCGAGGACATATTCGAGAACGCCAGCCGCGGCGATCGAAGCTCCGAAGAGGATCTGGTCCGGGCATTCGAGACGACCGACGTCTTCACGATAGCCGCCAAGATAATCAAGAAGGGCGACCTCCAGCTCACCTCAGAGCAGAGAAAGAGGATCATCGAGAACAAGAGACTGCAGGTCGTCAACCTCATAGCTCGGAACGCCATCAACCCCCAGACCGGGACTCCTCACCCCCCCACCAGGATCGAGCGGGCCATGGAAGAGGCTCGCGTCAACATCGACCCCACCAAGTCCGTCGAAGAGATGGTCACCGTCACCATGAAGGCTATAAGGCCTCTAATCCCGATAAGGTTCGATGAGGTGGACGTGGCCGTCAAGATACCGCCGTCCTACGCCCCAAAAGCTTACGGCGAGATCGCCACCTTCGGAAAGCTCCAGAAAGAGCAGTGGCAGAACGACGGGTCGTGGATCGGCGTGGTCCGGTTTCCGGCCGGGCTTCAGAACGAGTTTTACAGCCTCGTAAACCGGCTCTCGAAGGGCGAGGCGGAGACGAAGCTTTTGAAACGATGACGATTTGATCGAGGATTTTAGAATGGATCATAAGGACCGCAACGTGGTTGTGCCCGGAGACCAGCTCTCCGACGACCCCAAGAAGGCGGGAGAGGGCACTTACGTAAAGGACGGACGGGTCCGCTCGCTCCTCTACGGAATGGCCAGCAGCTACAAGGATAAGGTGCGAGTTATACCCCTCGCAGGAAAGTACGTCCCCTCACCGGGCGACACTGTGATAGGCACCGTCCAAGACATCGTCTTTTCAAACTGGATCATAAACATAAATTCGCCTTACGAGGGTCTTCTCCATATATCCGAGCTGCCGAGAAAGATTGAGATGAACGAGATGTCCAAGTACCTGAGGATAGGCAGCTCCGTGATGGCTAGGGTCAAGGACGTCGACTCCACAATGAAAGTCGAGCTGACCATAAACGATCGGCGGCTTGGCATCCTGACGAGAGGACGGGTGGCTGAGATAAGCCCCACCAGGGTTCCTAGATTGATCGGGAAAGGCGGCTCCATGATTAACATGCTCAAAAAGGAGCTGAATTGTAACCTTTTCGTTGGGCAGAATGGCAGGATCTGGGTCGACGGCAACGATGACGATATGGACCTGGCCCTGAAGACGATCCTCATCATAGAGAAAGAGGCTCATACTACGGGGCTCACCGACAGGATAATGGAGTTTCTGAGATCTGAGAAAGAGGCCAGAAGTTGATCGGCATGGAAGATAAGGTATCATTTTTCAAAGATGGATTGAGGCTCGACGGGAGGAGGCCCGACGAGCTTCGCCCCATCAAGATGGAGGTGGGCGTCCTGGCTCGAGCCGACGGTTCCTGCTACATGGAGATGGGCGACAACAGGGTTATAGCGGCCGTCTACGGCCCTCGGGAGGTTCATCCCCGGCATCTCCAGGAGGCCACCCGGGCGATAGTCCGGTATCGGTACAACATGGCATCCTTCTCCGTCGAGGAGAGAAAAAGGCCCGGTCCCGACCGGCGGAGCTACGAGGTCTCGAAGGTGAGCCGAGAAGCTCTCGAGCCGGTCATACTGACATCCTACTTCCCAAAGTCGGTGGTGGACATCTTCGTCGAGGTCCTCCAGGCCGACGCCGGCACCAGGACCGCCGGCATCAACGCGGCCTCGGTCGCCCTGGCGGACGCCGGAATCCCCATGAAGAGCCTAATCTCCTCCTGCGCTGCGGGAAAGGTCGACGGCGAGATCGTCCTCGACCCCATGAAGATCGAGGACAACCTGGGGGAGGCGGACGTTCCCATCGCCATGACCCCCGGCGGGGATATCACCCTTCTGCAGATGGACGGACGGCTCACCCCCGAGGAGTTCAGACGCGCCCTGGAGCTGGCCAAGACCGGATGCCAGCAGATTTACGAGATCCAGAGGAAGGTTCTGATCGACAGGTACAGCTCCATAAGTGGGTCCGAGTGCTCTGATGAGGCTTCTGCCCTGGCGGAGGAAGAGATATGAGTGACGTCGTGATGGCGGAGATCAGGAAGGACTATCTGTACCACCTGGTTCTGAAAGGTGAGAGGGCCGACGGCAGGGCCTTCGACGAGTACAGAGATATCGATGTCGAGACCGGTCCGATCAGGAAGGCCGACGGCAGCGCTCGCGTCAGGCTTGGAAAGACCCAGGTGATGGTGGGCGTTAAGATCCAGCCGGGAGAGCCCTTCTCGGACACTCCCAACAAGGGCGTTATCATCACCAACGCCGAGCTCGTCCCCCTCGCCTCCCCCAACTTCGAGCCAGGACCACCCAACGAATTTGGGATCGAGCTCGCCCGGGTCGTCGATCGGGGCGTCAGGGAGTCTGGGGCCATCGACCTTGAGGCCCTCTGCATAACCCCTGGTGAGAAGGTCTGGATAGTATTCATAGACGTTCACATCCTCGACGACTGCGGGAACCTCATGGACGCCTCAAGCCTCGGCGCGATCGCGGCCCTGATGACGGCAAAGGTCCCCGCGGCCCAGTACAACCTCGGCGAAGATTACCCTCTGCCGGTGAAGGACGTCCCCGTAGCCACGACGGCCGTCGAGTTCGGCGGCGCCACAATCTTTGATCCCGACACCGACGAGGAGTCGGTGGCGGACACGAAGCTGACGGTTATAACCACCGCCGACGGGTCGGTGTGCGGAATGCAGAAGAGCGGCCCCGGATTTATCAGCCAGGATCACATCTACCGCATCGTTGATATAGCATGTGAGAGGGCTAGGGAGATCCGGGAGAAGTTTCTGGAAGTATAAATCATGGTCAAGAAGTTCAAGAAGGGAAGGAAGACCAGGTCCGCCGGAAGGTTTGGGCCGAGGTACGGAAGGAAGATCCGAAAGCTGGTCGCAGATATCGAGGAGAGGAGCAAGAAGAGGTACGACTGTCCCGTCTGCGGCCGGCTCCGGGTGAAGAGAGAGGGAACCGGCATCTGGAGGTGTACCAAGTGCGGTCACACCTTCGCCGGAGGAACCTACATACCCGTGACTTCCGTCGGCCAGTCCGTGGCCCGGTCCGTCAAGAGGGCTGTGGAGGCTGAATAAGTTGGCCTACAGGTGCACCAGATGCAAGAAGACCGTGGAGGTCGACTACGAGTACAGCGGCATCAGGTGTCCCTACTGCGGCCATCGGATCCTCATGAAGGAGAGGCCCACCACCGTCAAGAAGATGAAAGCGGTCTGATGCGGTTTTCCACCTCGAGGAAGCCCTCGCCCCGGACGAGGAGGCTTGCCCGAACCCTGGCAGGCTTCTTCGGCGCCGAGTACGTGACCCGCGGCAAGGCCGGTCTCGACGACGGGGACATCTGGATGGTGGTCGTCGAGGAAGACGGAAACCCCGCCGGCCTCGCCAAACGGTTCGGAGGCGACGAGACGGTCCTTCGTTTCACCGTCGCCGTCGAGGGCGGGTCGAAGAGGTTGAAGATGGACCGACCCGTGGTGGTGGGCGCCGGAAAGGACGCCCGCGATGTGGCGGAGTTCTTCGGCCTCGACCTTTCGGCCGAAGGCGAGGCGGGAAGGAAGATCAGGGTATCAGACCGCGAGATCGAGTTTCTCGACGGCAGAGAGCTGGTCCTCAGGCTGAACAGGACGGGCTGAACAGATCAGGCCGAGCAGGAAAGGCTGAGGGCCGGGATGAATAAATGAAGGGCGAAGCTGAGATCGTCTTCGAGGTGGAACAGCCCGCTGGGGTCCTCGCGGCCCTGGTCCCCGAGGCCGAGGACCGGATATCGAGGAGCGAGGTTCTCCTTGCGGCCTGCGAGGAGGGGATCCGCCTCAAGATCGAGAGCGAGGACGTGGTGTCCCTCAGGGCCGCCCTGAACACGTGGATCAGATTGGTCGATATAGCAATCAAGATGGTGAATGTATGAGCACCGAATTGCCACCCCAGGTACAAAACCAGATAGCACAGCTTCAGCAGCTTCAGCAGCAGGCACAGGCGCTGCTGGGCCAGAAAAACCAGATAGAGATGATGATCCGGGAGAATGAGTCCGCGGTAAAGGAGCTTGAGGCGAGCGACGAGGGAGCGGTTATTTATAAGAGCGTCGGCGAGGTACTCTTCAAGGCCGATCGGACGAAGCTGATCGAGGAGTTCAAGGACAAAAAGGAGGTCTTAGACCTTCGGCTCAAGACCCTCGAAAAGCAGGAGGAGCGGATCCAGAAGAGGTTCACCCAGCTCCAGGATCAGCTGAAGGTGTCACTGGGCCAGAAGGTGCCAGAGGCGGCCTGAAATTAATTCGATTCGATTTGGATTCGATTTCGGCTATGTAGCGGGCCCGTGGCTTAGCCAGGATATAGCACCGGGCTTCTAACCCGGGGGTCGTGGGTTCGAATCCCACCGGGTCCGCCTGCTACTTAAATTTGTTTAAAATGCATTTTTCGAGGGATCTATCATGTGCGAGCTATCAGTTTACATGAAGGGCGAGAAAGAGTGCCTGATGGAGGGGGTCGTCGTCCTCGTCACCAGAGGCGACAAGGTCCAGATGGAGGACATCCTCGGCAGGACGAAGGAGGCAAAAGGCCGAATAGTCGAGGTGAACATCACGAGCCAGAAGGCTTTCCTGGAGCCGGCCTAGTTTCCGTCTGTACTTTTTTTCTGATCGATATCATCGCCTTAATTGCGGGCGATGAGATCGCTGTCATGATCGCGTGAGCCGTTTAAAGTCAGCTATGTGGTGATTGTGCCGGTGATGACCGTCGAATAACTTGAGCCCTGATTACAAATATGGCTCTTTTTGTCAGGGATCATAATCGTCGCCCGTTCAGCAAAGCCTTTATCAGCCAAAAGCTGGTCTCTTGCTCTCATGAACCTTAAGTATGCGGTTTGCATGCTGCTCATCGCCGGGGCGGTTATGGCCGCCGGCTGCTTAAGCAAAGAGAGAGCTGGAGCCGAAGAGGCCGGGGTGCCCACCGAGAACCTTCCCGAGGGGTTCTCGCTCATCGCCGTCATCGACGACTCGACCCAGGGAATCGACATGGAAGATGAGATCGCCGATTTCAGGGGAGACGAGGATATCGGCACCGTCGAGGCGACAGTGGGCAAGTACCGCTGGGGCGAGATGGGCAAAGACTACGACGCGAGGGTTACGGTGATCGACTGCGAGAGTGAATCGAAGGCAGAAGCCGCCGTCGCAAACTACATCGCCCAGCCCAAATTCGAGAACCCACCCTTCGTTGGAGTTGATCGGTTCAGCACCGCCGTAGTAAACGGCCGCCAGGTCACCGAGATCAGGGATAAAGTCGGAAAAGAGCTGAAATACATCTACATCTGGAACGACGGCAGCCGGGTGGTGCTGGTGGAGGGGAACGGCGACCGCGCCGAGAGCCTCCAGCTCGCCAGCGCGACGGGGCTCTGAGGGCTCCGTCCCTCCTTCTCTTTTGACCGTCTTCGATCAGTTTGTCGTACTTGATATTCGTCTTCGACCTTCTCTCTTCGGTCTTCTGTGCTCTTCCGCACGTCCCTATTTTATCTCCTCGTAGACGAGGGAGAGCTCCTCCCCCTCCCAGGAGTAACGGGGCGGCCTCCTCCGCCGGGTCCCGCTCTTGTCCAGGGCGTGGACGACGATAGGAAGAGCGATCGTCGCGTCGACGAAGACCTGGATCATCCTCGCCTCCTTCGCTATCTTCCCCCAGGATACCCCCTCGCTGAAGGTGCAGCCGGAGAGGCCGCCGAAGTGGGGGGAGTCGATGGTGTACTGGATGGCGTAGTTGTGGCCTCCGCGGTACCTGCCGCAGAGGTCTGCGATGACCTTCGTCTGCTGGATGAAGTTCTTGGGGACGCCTCCCCCGACGAAGACGACCCCTGTCTGAGAGGACTTCTCCGTGATCGAGCTGATCTCGTCGACGTCTTTGATCTGGTCGACGACGATCCTGTGCCCCTCCCTCCAGGCGAGGACCATCCCGATCCCGATGGAGCTGTCTGAGAGGGCGGGAACGAATATGGGAACCCCCGCCCGGCTGGCGCTGCCGAGGATCGTATCCTCCGGCATCCTTCTGCCGAGCATCTCCATCATCTCTCGCGAGGAGTAGCTTCTGCCGAGGTCCAGGGTCTTGACGAACTCGGCGATGTACCGGTCCCCCCTCTGGAGCCCGGCCTCGGAGACGTAGACGTCGTATATCCGATCGATCCCCTCCTCTCTCAGGGTTGCGTCGTCGGCGTGAGGATCGCCCCGATAGTGGACGACACCGAGCCCCTCGCAGAGGTCGTGAAAGAGGTTTGCACCCGTGCTCACCACGCAGTCGACCATCCTCTTTGATATCATGGTGGCTATGAGCTTCCGGAGGCCCGCCGGGACCATCGCCCCCGCGAGGCCAAAAAATATGGTGATCTCCTCCTCGGCGAGCATCCTCTCCCAGGCCTCCACCGAACGGCCGAGCTGGCCTGCCTGAAACCCGAGCTTGGCCATATCTCGCGCAAGCTCGCGGACGCTCCGATCCTCCATCCCCATGGTGGTGGCGAGCTCCTCGATCTCCTCTGAACGATCGTCGTGTTCTTTTGCCGTCATTTTCATCCCGCTCGGCGAAGGTCGTCCCCAGGACTATTAAACGTTGTCACCCTCGGGCGATTTTTATAAAACAGGTCGACATCGAAGTTTTATATATAGCGATGGCCCTCAATGCCAGGCTCAAGTTCGATTGAAGCTCCGAATCACAAACTCGGACGCGGGATCTCAGGGGTTGACGATCTTATGACGAAATTATGCGGTTATTGCTGGTCAAAGATGGAAGACGATATCAGAAGGATGCAGCTCGGTCTGGTCGGGATCTGCAGGAGGAGGATGGATGTGGACGGTTGACGACTCGGTCAGCCTTTACGGCGTCGACGGCTGGGGCAACGGGTACTTCACCATAACCGAGGGGGGAAACCTCGCGGTATCGCCCCGGAAAGAGGCGGGGGGGACCGTCGACATCATGGAGATCGTCGATGAGATCAACAGGTCGGGGAACGTCCAGTTTCCCATCCTCTTCCGGTTCCCCCAGATCCTCGAAGACCGGCTCCAGGAGATAAACGGCGCTTTTCTCGCCTCCATGAGGGAATTGGATTATCGGGGCGGGTACAGGCTCGTCTTCCCCATGAAGGTGAACCAGAAAAAGGAGGTAGTGGAGTACATCGTCAGCGGCGGACGGGAGCTGAACGTCGGCCTGGAGGTGGGAACTAAGGCGGAGCTTCTCGCGGCCCTCTCCCTGGGCCTCGGCCCCGAGGCCCTGATCATCTGCAACGGCTACAAGGACCAGGATTACCTCAAGCTCGCCCTCAAGTTCGGCGAGACGAACAGGATCGTCATCGTCATCGACGTATTCGAGGAGATATTCGACCTTCTCCGGTGTTCAAAAGAGCTTGGCGCAAAGCCGATCCTGGGCCTGCGGACGAAGCTATTCTCTCGGGGAAGCGGCCGGTGGGAGGAGTCTGGCGGCGAGCTATCCAAGTTCGGCCTCTCCACCGCTGAGATCCTGGAGTCGATCCGGATCCTCTCGGAGAACGGGATGATCGACCGGCTGAAGATGCTCCACTTTCACATAGGCTCTCAGATAACGGACATCCGGAAGATCAAGATCGCCATGAACGAGGCGGCAAGGATCTACGCCAAGGTGAGAAAGGTGGCCGACGTGGAGTACTTCAATGTCGGCGGCGGGCTCTCCGTCGACTACGACGGAACCCAGACCGCGACTCCGGCCAGCGCCAACTACACCCTCCAGGAGTACTCCAACGACGTCGTCTACACCCTCCAGAGGACCTGCGACGAGGAGGAGGTCCCCTGTCCCACCATAGTCTCCGAGAGCGGTCGGGCCATCGCCGCCTACCATTCATTCCTCGCCTTCAAGGTGATCGGAAAGAAGAACTCGAAGGAGGGGCTGGAAGTCACGCCTTCCGAGGACGACCCCGTCCAGATAGAGGATATGCGCCAGGCCCTGGATAATATGGACCTGGAGAACTACCCCGAGTTCTATCACGACGCCCTCCACTACCGGGAGGAGCTCTTCGACGCCTTCAACCTGGGGAACATCGGGCTTGAGGAGAGGTCGAAGGGCGACCTCCTATTCTGGAAGGTCTGCCAGAAGGTGGCCTCCTTCGCCGAGGCCGACGAGAACGACTCCGAGGAGTTTGAGAGCTTGAAGAAGCTTCTGAGCAAGAAGTACATCGGAAACTTCTCCCTCTTCCAGTCGGTCCCGGACATGTGGGGGGTCCAGCAGATCTTCCCCATCATGCCGCTTCACAGGCTCGGCGAGGAGCCTAAGGTGAGAGGGACGATCGCAGACATCACCTGCGACTCCGACGGCGAGATCAGGTCCTTTGCTGGAGAGAACGCCGACTTCATAGCCCTCCACGATCTGAGAAAGGACGAGGACTACCACCTGGGCACCTTCCTTCTTGGGGCGTACCAGGACACCCTGGGAGACTTCCACAACCTTCTCGGCTGCGTCAACGAGGTTCACGTCACCGTAGAGGACGAGGACGACGGCTGGAGGATATCGAAGGTCGTTCGGGGGGATGTCTGCGAGAAGCTCCTCCGGTTCTTCAACTATGAGCCCGAAGAGCTCCTGGGCGAGGTGGCGTCGCGTTGCTGCGGCGGCGAGGCCGAAGGTGAGAGGGCTAGGGAGACTATCCAAAAGGCCCTCGGCGAGTACTCCTACTTCAAGAACAGGTACATCAGATCTTAGACTTCGAGCCCGGGTAGACGTTCCGGGCTCGGTCGCCCTCCCACCAGGAAGCGGAAGCATACGGGTACTTGTAGGTCCTCGCCCCCCCATTCGCCGTGGACTTCACCTTCTCCGCCGTGTAGACGCTCAGGTCCATCAGTCGCGCCCTCGGGGGTCATTGACTGGAGATGATCTGTTCCGCTCTGTTCGCTTTCGCTCAGGTAGAACTCTGCTATTGTTCTATGGCCCGCCTGATGTTCCTCTCATCCTTTGCTCTTAATCTCGCGTTCAAGAGCATCGATGTTGCCTTGCACCGTCGCCGTGCGGGGGTGGTTCTCGCCCATCCGATCCCGGAATATTTTGAGAGACCGCTCGAAAAGCTCTTTAGCGCCAGCGAGGTCGCCCATGTCCTTCAGGACCCCACCGAGGTTGTTTACATCTCTTGCCACGTTGGGATGGTCGGGGCCGAGCGTCTTCTCGTCGATCTTGAGGGCACGCTCGAAAAGCTCTTTGGCGCTAGCGAGGTCTCCCATGTCCTGCAGGACGTTACCGAGGTTGTTGGCATAATTGGCCACTTGGGGATGATCGGGACCGAGCGTCTTCTCGTCGATCTTGAGGGCACGCTCGAAAAGCTCGTTGGCACCAGCGAGGTCTCCCATGTCCTGCAGGACCATACCGAGGTTGTTGGCATAAATGGCCACTTGGGGATGGTCGGGGCCATACGCCTTCTCGCCGATCTTGAGGGCCCGCTCGTAGAGCTCTTTAGCGCCAGCGAGGTCTCCCATGTCCTTTAGGGCTAATCCGAGGTTGTTGGCACAAGTGGCCACGTGGGGATGGTCGGGGCCGTACACCTTCTCGCCGATCTTGAGGGCCCGCTCGTAGAGCTCTTTGGCGCCAGCGAGGTCTCCCATGTCCTGCAGGATCGTACCGAGGTTGTTGGCATAAATGGCCACTTGGGGATGGTCGGGGCCGAGAGCCTTCTCGTCGATCTTGAGGGCTCGCTCGAGATGCAATTTGGCGCCCTCGAGGTCGCCCATGTCCTTCAGGACCATTCCGAGGTTGTTGACCCTGATGGCCACGTTTGGATGGTCGGGGCCGAGAGCCTTCTCGTCGATCTTGAGGGCTCGCTCGAGATGCAATTTGGCGCCCTCGAGGTCGCCCATGTCCTTCAGGACCATTCCGAGGTTGTTGGCTATCGTGGCCGCGTTTGGATGGTCGGGGCCGAGAGCCTTCTCGTCGATCTTGAGGGCTCGCTCGAGATGCAATTTGGCGCCCTCGAGGTCGCCCATGTCCTTCAGGACCCCACCGAGGTTGTTGACCCTGATGGCGACGGTGGGATGGTCGGAGCCGAGGGTCTTCTCGTCGATCTTGAGGGCCCGCTCGTAGAGCTCTTTGGCGCCCTCGAGGTCGCCCATGTCTTGCAGGACCAAACCGAGGTTGTTGGTGTCTCTGGCCACGTTGGGATGGTCGGAGCCGAGGGTCTTCTCGTCGATCTTGAGGGCCCGCTCGTAGAGCTCTTTGGCGCCAGTGATGTCGCCCATGTCCTTCAGGACCCCACCGAGGTTGTTGATTATGGTGGCAACCTCCTGGTGCTCTCGCCCGTAAACAATCTCGGCGATAAGCAAAGCCCGTTCATAAAGGGCCTCCGCCACTTTGAACTCAGCTCGCCCATTTAAGTAAAGTCCAGCTTGATTCAATAAATGCTGTGTTTCTTTCTTGGCAGCTCCGAGCCCCTCCGCATGCCCCGCCGCGGCGATGGCGTGGGGCAACAAAAGCGAGCATTCAGGCCAGGTTCGAACGTCTAGGCCCTCCTGAGGGAAGGCGTCGTTCACTAGCTGGACCGCGGCCTCGGCCCACCTTTTCCGCTCTTTCTCTGGTAATTGGTCCCGCACCACCGCCTGGACCAGCCGATGGACCGATATGGAATCGTTGGCGACGGTCAAGAGAGAGTATCGCTTCGGTGCGGCCACAGCGCCGTCAAACTCAAGCGGAGTTTTCACCGCGGAGGCTAAAGGCTCAGGCAGGCGCTCGGCGCCCGCCACCAGAAGTGGCTTGGGTATGTTGTCTGGGGCCAGGAAAGCGCAGAGGCGGAGGAGGTCAGCGCCCGCGTCGGATTCGTCCTGGACCATCTTGAAAGAGATCTCCCAGGTGGTGGCGACGGTAGCTGGGTAAGATGAGGGGTTGCCACGTTTTAGAACCTTCGTCTGCTCTTCCTGGAACCGTTCGAGGTAGTCAGAGAGAGTTATGCCCGTCTCCTCGATGTAAGCCCCGGCCTGCTCCAGAGCCAGGGGGAGGTCTCCGAGGGCGTCAGCAAGGGCTTCGGCCCCGTCCTTCCCCCCGGTCCGTTTGCGGAGAAATTCGATGGACTCCTCTCGGCTGAAGACGTCGACGGGTAGCGTCTTTGCTGTGCCGCCCCAGTTGGACTCCCGGGAGGTGATGATCACGTGACCCCCGCTTACTTTGGGCAGGTAGTCCTTGATGTCTTCGGGGTTCTGGGCGTTATCGAAGACCAGGAGCCAGCCGTCGTTTTGCTCCAGCCAGCTCTTCACCGCCGCGATGATTACGCTCTGGTCCCGAGAGGTCTTCTCGGGGAGGTCGAGCTTCACGGCCAGACCGGCGTAATCAACGGCTAAGGTGGCGGTATCCTCGGATCGGACCCACCATATGACCTTGTAGTTGCCCATATGGCGGTACGCATACTCAAGGGCGAGCTGGGTTTTGCCGACACCGCCGAGGCCGGTGATGGCCTGATAATCGGTAACTGCTGCGCGCTCTCCCGACCTCAGGGCTTCCTGGAGCTTCTCCAAAAGGTCCACTCGGCCGGTGAAGTTGGGGTTGTGGGATAGGGGGATGTTGCGAATTGACTCAGTAGTTATAGAGGTATTTTCTTCAGTAGTTAGCCGTTTATTTTCGATACGTCTCTTATAAAGGAATTCATAAATTGCTATCAAAGCGCCAATGGTACCTATGATGGCTAATACCCAACTAAGAATATATTTGATTGAGTCAGATGTTTTAGTTGTGGTGGATTTTTCCGTCAGTGTCTCCTCAGGCGTGCTTTTGTTGGGGCTGGCTGTAGCGATAGGTTCTGGGTTTGCTGAGGTTACGTTATCTTCATTTCCAACTCCCATCTGACCTGTGCCGCTCTCATTGCCCGTCGTTTGAGCCAGCGCGGTTGCAGCTACCGATAGCATCAGCACCGCCAGGACGATGAGCGGCTTCGATCTCGTCGAGTATCCCTCCTGCCAAATGCCACACATCTTTATGTACAAAAAGTTTCGGGAGGAAAGACGCGTCTGGACCAGAAACCTCCTTTTGGCCCGACCACTTTTATTCAGGGCATCGGCCTGACCGCGCCTCGTGAGGCCCCAGCCGGTAAGGTCTTGTATCATCGGGCCAACCCACCACCAGATGTTCTTCGGCCGGAAGAGAGGCGGCGAGGGCGAGATCAAGGCCTTCGTCTCCATAAACTATGGAAGTGATAGGATCAGGCACCAGAAGGTTAAGCTTGCCTCCGGGGCCTCTGTCCTCGACGCCCTGAGGGCTTCGGCCGAGGTCGTCGCCACCCCGGACGAGAGCGCCACCGGCCACCTGGGATCGATGGTGACGGTAATAGACGGTTTTTCAAACGACATCGACCACGCCTGGCTCTACTACGTCTTCGAGCGGGGCGATGCTGGCTGGCGGATCCCAATGGAGATGCCCGATAGCCTCGCGGTCTCAGACGGCATGAAGATCGGATGGAGGCTCTACAACTTCGGGGAACGGGGGCCGGTCCCAAGGGAGGGCCCCCTCTGGTCGAGCCGCTGCGCCAGCAAGACCAGGACCTGCGCCCGCCAGTTCCCTTGAAGGAAAGGCCGCAAACCGCTGAGACCCGCCACCGAGGGATCGCCCTGATTTCTTCATCCCAATTATGGGAAGAAGACTAGGCGTTTCGGACGATGCCCGATAGAACTAAGTACGTTACAGCCTTACTTAATTGCTGGAGGAATCCGGCATATGACTGATTATTGGGCAAGGTGGTGCGAGAAACTTCAGCAAATCGCGAAGCCCTACGAGCCTCTCGATGTGGAGATGGCTCCTCCAATACTTCCCAGAGAGGGCCTACTCGAGTATTACAGGTGCCTTGAGAGCCTTTTGAGGCCCCTCGACCTCCTCCAGGAGAACAGGGAATCACCCGGTGACCGCCTGATCGAGAACTACGAAGCCCTGGAGGAACGGCTCGTGAGCCTATCTGCAGTCCATCCGTGGTTCTCAGAGGACGAGTCCACCCAGGAGCTGATCGCTCTTCTTGAAGTCCTCACCGCCAATCGGAGCGTCGATTGGGAGCTATTCGATGAGAAGATCAAGATCCTGAAGAGGAGGATCGAGGAGCTTGAGAGGAGATCGGGCTCCTGATTGCCCGACAATAGAAGATGCTGACGATGAGGGATGCTCATAAGGACGGCGCATAAAAGAGTCGAGGATGCCCGGCCCCGTCGAGGGGTCGGGGCACCTCCTCTGCCATCAAGGCAGCGGTGATGTCGTGCGTCTCACCGCATGATGGCGGGCTCGGTTGCGGTTCTTCTATGGATAGATGGAAACGCTTTACACGACAAACTGAGATCATACCATTTAGTAATAAACTTTTCGATTGAACTGCTACGAAAGTCGAACGTCCCTGACCTTCGAGGCAGGAGATGGGATATAGGATCAGAAGAGAAGGGCGCAAGTTTCGATGCTTGCGCCCCCCATTCAGCGCCCGGACCGGGAGTCGAACCCGGGTCGAAGCCTCGACAGGGCTTCATGATAGGCCTCTACACTATCCGGACTCAAAGCAAGGTCCCGCCTCCCAGATTCGAACCGGGGACATCGCGGTAGCCGCACGGTGCGCCTTCTGGCGCGAAACCTACTACAGCCGCGCACTCTACCAGGCTGAGTTAAGGCGGGTCCAACGATGCAAAGCCATTCTCGTATTTAGCCCTTTCGATTAGTATGGGCTTGGCGCATATCCGTTTCTGAAAGTGGAGCGTCAAAAGCTATAAACGAGGATCACTGTCTTTCTCCGGGCTGTCAAGCCCAAAGACCCTCCCTCCTGGCAAAAGGTTTGTGATATCATGCTGATTGGTCTAATGTCCGACTCCCACGACAACTTCCCCGGCCTTCTGGAGGCCGTGGCGATCTTCAAGAAACGGAACGTCGAGATGATCCTCCACGCCGGCGACGTAATAGCCCCCGGAATGTGCTACGCCTTCGAGGGGTGGACTGGGGAACTCAAGCTTGTCTACGGGAACAACGATGGCGACCGAACTGGCCTCAAGCGCGACTTCGGTCGGGTGGGGGGCGAGTTTCTCGAGGATTTCGGCGAGGTCGAGGCCGACGGCAGATCGATCGCCCTCCTCCACGGAACCTACGAGCCCCTGGTGACGTCTCTCGTGGATTCGGGCCGCTACGACGTCGTCGTCCGGGGGCACGACCACCACGTGAGGGTCGTTCCTGGAGACTCCCTGATGATCAACCCCGGGGAGGTCTGGGGCCACTTCACCGGCCGGAAGACGGTGGCGATCCTGGATACAGAGTCGCTTGCAACGGAGATCGTCGAGATGGGATCTCGCCCCTCCATCCTCGACATGACCGGTCGGCGTCCATAATCGGGAAACGGGAGCGGATCGTGGCCTATCTTGTGGAGGCGTGACGAAAGGCATGACAGAAGGCATCTTTCTTGAGCCCCTCGGCGTCTATCTCCTGGTGGAGAGGCGCGATGGCCTGATCGGGAAGACCAGATTCTCCGCCGAGAGGCCGGGGGGCTCCGTCCCGCCGGAGGACGAAGAGGCTCTTCTGAGATGCTGGCCTGGAGGCGAGGAGGTCCCCTGGGACCTCCTAGACCTCTCGGGTCTCACCGAGTTTCAGAGGGGGGTTTTGGAGGTCACGTCCAGGATCCCTCTCGGCGAGAGCCTGACCTATGGCCAGGTGGCCGAAAGGCTCGGCAGGCCCAAAGCCGCGAGGGCTGTGGGCCAGGCTCTGGGAAAAAATCCGTTCCCGCTGATAATTCCATGCCACAGGGTGGTGGGATCGAGGAGCATCGGAGGCTACAGTTCCGGCGTCGAGCTGAAACGGAGGCTTCTGGAGATCGAGAGGGAGATCTGCCAGAAATAGGGAGGCTAATAGGGAGTCTTTTTGGGACGACGTCTCAGACGGGCGAAGGACGCGCCCAGGATGGTGAAAGTTCCCCCCTCAGAATTCGGCGCTTCACATCGTTTACATGCTGATCTGCCAAAAAACACGGCTCAGGAAGCTTGTGGTTCCGGAGGTACCGCCGGGCGAGGTCCAGGGCGGCCTCGACCGAAACCCGGTGACCTGGAGCCACCACGATCGGTCTGCACCTCTTTTTTGATAAGAACACGTACCCCACCGTTTCTCCCTGATGGACCAGGGGCGAGGCGTCCCCCACCCGACGGGGCGGATCGAAGGTGCCGCAGAGGACGTTCTTGCTGACGCCCACTGTGGGCATGTCCAGGGCGACGCCGATCATGCTCGCGAGCCCCGCCCTCCGGGGATGGTTGATCCCGCAGCCGTCGACGAAGAGGACTGTGGGGGCCGGGTCGAGCCTCCTCGCTGCCTCCACCGCGGCAGGTCCCTCCCGGAAAAAGAGAAGACCGGGAATGTAGGGAAAAGTCGTTTCGATGACCGCCCAGGATCTGGATGGAGGCTGGAGGGACGAACCTATGGCGACGGCCCCGCTGATCACCAGCTCTTCGCCGTCGTTTTTGGATATGAAGGCCTGGTCGACTCCGGCTATCACCTCTTCGGAGAACCGGTCCACCAGGACGACCCTGGCTGCGACGTCGTCCTGGAGGGAGAATAAACGCCTCCTCTCTTCGGCGGAGGGGGCCGGAGAGGAGGGCACCTACTTCGCCCCGGTGTAGGGGACGGTCTGGCTGAGGTTTATGGCGAGCTCGCCGATGTTTTTGATGTAGTCGAGCATACGCTCGATGCTGGTGGCCACCATCCTCAGGAGGGCGTCCTCGTGTTCGTCCGATGAGCTGGCGGCCGATACCATCGTGTTGATCTGTCTTCGGAGCTGCCGGGAGAGCTCGATCACCTCGTTCGCCTTCACCGAGTTGAGCAAGACAAGGGACGATATCGAGTCCTCGATGAGGCCCATAAGCTGCGGCGATATCCGGCTCATCTCATCGATTATGTCGGCAGGAAGGGTGCAGTCGCACTTGAGGATCATCTCCGCAACCTTGGCAGCGTGGTCTGCCATCCGCTCGAGGTTTGTGGCGGCCCTGGTGTAGTTGAAGGCGGTGATGGGGTCGAGGGACTCCTGCTTCACCGAGCCGGACCTCAGGATCTCGGTGAACTGGCGCGAGACGAGCAGATAAAGCCTGTCTACGTCGTCGTCCCTCTGGATGACGTCGGCGGCCATCTCCCGGTCGTTGGTCAACATGGAGCCGAGGGCGTCCTGGATCATCGACCTCACCACCGTCTTTATCCTCCGGAGGGCCCGCTCCGACTGGAGCTCCTCGGGGTCGATCAGATCCTGTATCAGGACCTTGTTCACCGTCTCCTCCAGGATCTCCGGGCCGATCAGCTTCTGAACGATCGAGTGGATGTCCCTCTTCTGGTCTGCGGTCATGTGGGTCGAGGCGACCTCGATCGTCCTGTACCCTGAGACGTAACAGCCGATGATGTCCCTCACCAGGGCGTCACCAACTTTGTCGGCGATCTCAAGCCTGGTGGCCAGCTCCCTCTCGGACCTGTCGGGGGTTAGGACGAGAGCGCCGTTCTCGCTCTGGTTGATGTAGATCAAGGAGCCTGGCTGGATGTCGTTTTTTACCGCCCAGAGCTTGGGGAGGGAGACGATGAATGTCGACTTTCCCGTCCGCTGAACTTTCCTGGTCTCCATAAAACCCGCTCAATCAGTTGAGATGTTCCCGCTTCGCCTCGACCATGTATATGATGCTCTCGCATATGTTGCATACGTGATCTGCGATCCTCTCCAGGTGCTTGTTGACCAGGAGAAGGGGCGTTGCATCCTCGATGAGGTCGGGGTTACCTCCGATGATCTTGAGGAGGGTGTCTCTCACCTTCTGGTAGAGGGAATCCACCTCGTAATCCCATTTCGTCGTCTCCCGGGCGAGTTCAGCATCGTTCTCCTTGAAGGCACGGTTGGCATGGACCAGCATCTGCCCTGATATCTCCGCCATCCTCGGTATGTTCTTCAGGCTCTTGACGTGGACCTTGTTTTTGGAGTGGACCACGATCCGAGCTATGTCCACCGCAAGATCGCCGATCCGCTCAAGGTCGATATCGATCTTAAGGGTGGTTACGATCAGCCTGAGGTCTTTTGCCATGGGTTGCTGGAGGGCCAAAAGCTGCATGCAACGCTTCTCTATCCTCAGGCTCAGATCGTTGATCATCTGGTCGTCTCTTATGACCTCTCGCGCCTTATCCACGTCGTACTCGCGGAGGGCATCCACCGACTTGGCCACCGCCACGCCGACCAGATCCACCAGATTCTCCGCGTCTATCTTGAGCTCTTCAAGCTCCTTGTGATAACGCTCTCTATAGGGACTCATCTCACCCCACTCCATCGATTAACTCATCCGAACCGGCCCGTTATGTAATCCTCTGTGCTCTTCTTTTGGGGGTTCTCGAAGATCTCTTTCGTCTCGCCGAACTCGATCAGCTCGCCGAGGAGGAAGTAGGCGGTGTAGTCGGAGACCCGAGCCGCTTGCTGCATGTTGTGGGTCACGATCACCTGGGTGTACGACCCTCTCAGCTCGTCCATCAGCTCCTCGATCTTCCCCGTCGATAAAGGGTCCAGAGCGCTGCAGGGCTCGTCGAAGAGGATGACGTCCGGCTTCATTGCCAGGGCCCTGGCGATGCAGAGCCTCTGCTGCTGACCGCCGGATAGCCCCATGGCAGGCTTATCGAGCCGGTCGGAGACCTCGCCCCAGAGGGCGGCCTTTTTGAGGCTCTCTTCAACGATCTTGTCCACGTTCTTCACTCCGTGAATCCGAGGGCCGTAGGCGATGTTGTCGTAGATGGACATGGGAAAGGGGTTTGGCTTCTGAAATACCATACCGATGTTCTTTCGAAGCTCCACCACGTCCGTATCTTTGTCGTAGATGTTGACGCCGTTGTAGAGGACCTCGCCATCGATACGGACGATGTCGACGAGGTCGTTCATCCGGTTGAGACAGCGGATGAATGTGGACTTCCCGCACCCCGAAGGGCCTATCAGCGCCGTGATA
>JAXGJB010000042.1:0-22935 GCA_040770465.1 Methanothrix sp.
CCCAGCATCGTCATCGGTATGTTGTGGGGCTCCATGTCCTGGTCGCCAAACCCGATCCTCTTTCCGATGACCAGGGCGAGAGCCAGGGCGCCAAAGCCCGAGCTTATGTGGACGACCGTCCCGCCGGCGAAGTCCAAGGCGCCGAGCTGGCCGGCCCAGCCGCCGCCCCAGGCCCAGTGGGCGAGGGGGTCGTAGACCAGGGTCGTCCAGAGAAGTCCGAATACTATGAACGATCCGATCCTCACCCTCTCAGCCACGGCAGAGGTTATGATCGCAAGGGTGATCCCCGCGAAGACCAGCTGGAAGACCATGAATAGCAGGCCCGGTATCGTCCCATCCCCCGCATCCATCCCGACGCCCCGGAGGCCAAGAAGGTCGAGGCCTCCGATGAAGCCGGCTATATCCGTCCCGAAGGAGAGGCTGTAGCCGACCAGCACCCACTGGACGCTGACCAGGGCCAGGGCCAGGAAGGAGAGGCCGATCATGGAGACGACGTCCTTCTTCCGGACGAGGCCTCCGTAGAAGAGCCCGACTCCCGGTATCATCAGCATGACCATGGCCGTTGCGACCAGGATAAAGGCCGTATCACCGCTGTCTAAAACCATAATTCACCACCAATTGACTATTGAATTTTGCAACTCGGATTGACCATCAACGTGATCATCAACGCGTTCGACTAACCGATAGAGCAGAATATGTCTTGGGTATTTATAAAGAGATTTGATACAGTTTCATATGGGTTATGAAAAGAGCTTACGCGATATGCCCCGATCTTATTCAAGGAGGATCGAGGTTTTCAGCATATCCTTTGGATGGCAGCCTAGAGGGATCACTGGTGAAATCCGTACGTAGGTCCTGGGAATCCTCAGGCCCAGGAGAGAGACTGCAGGAAAGGATCTGCTTCAGATCTGGGCCGAAACCGTTTTGTTGCGGGGCGATGAACTCCAACCAATCAAAGTTTTTCATGAGATCTCATCCAGCCCGAGATCGAACCGGCATGATGAGCCTCGGTGGGAGGTCAGGTCTCTTGAGCTTCCAACAACTCGACCTCGACGAAAGAAAATCGGTGTTTGAATAGACGTCCGACCAGATGATATCTCTCCTTAAGAGCTCATTTCAAGGGGATATCTTAACCCTGATCTTCGACAGATCCTCTCTCATCTCCACCTGGCGCCCCATCCTGGAGAATATATCTTCAAGCTCGGTTTTGATGAACTTCTTAGGAATATCGTATCCCAGGATGAGGGTGAAGTCCGTATCGGAGGTTCTGCTCACCTTGAAGAGGTTGCAGGCTTCCAACCTCCGCAAAACCGCCTCCAAATCGTGGTTCTTGTTTATGAACTCCTCGGCGTGAGCCTGAGAGACCTTTTTATGCATCTCCCAGAACTTCTCTTTATCAGGATGCGACTCGATGAAGTTCAAGAACAGGATCCAGTGGTCCATGTCCAGTATGATATGCTCGCCTTCCGATAGCATCTCCGAGTAGATGTAGATCTTCTCAACGTCGACGGATTCGAAGAGGGCCTTATGTATGCTATAAAACTTCAGCGCCGTTCTCATCAGCTTGCTCTGGGATATCCCGCCATCCTTCTTCAAATCTCTGAATATGGCGGCCGATTCGCGGTCGAAGGAGATGGTGACGATGGATTTTTCCGGTCCTCTCTCCAGGGAGCCATCGTTATCGTTCATGGCCCATTCCCTTGATCAAGATAACTCTCGGGATCTCTGAGGAGAAAGGCCGCAGATTCCCCTCGATCCGGCACAGGGCGATTCCATTCGTCTTGCAGCAGGGTGACGAAATGGCCGCCCCCGAAATATTCGCTTTACCACATTTCCCCATAACTCTCGTGGCTTTTTTTCTTCTCTCGCTTATATGGAAGTATTTGAGATAATTTAATACAAATTAATACAAATTATGAATCATCATATTGATCTGAAATGCTTTAATAAATCTCAATTTTGACATAATATACATCATAATACTTCATAAAGTTCGATATTTATCTTATCCGCAGCTGATGTGCAGAATGTGGCAGACACAATCGTCAAGATCTGAGCTTGAAGGGCCAAAACCTCCACCTTTAAAGCTCGATTTAAAAGCGATCTGGTAAGCGGATACAAGGCTCAGCGAGTGCGTGGCCAGATAAGATCCTTGCAGCGGGCTATATATACTTAAAACTCCATAAACTGCGGATGTTTGGATGGGCCACCCATCTAAAAATGGGCGTTATATGATATTTTATCGAACAGAACTTTTGAGGACGCTTTTGTCGGTAGAAGTCATCAATTGCCTTCCTCTTTGGGGTCCTGGTGGCGGAGGCTCAAAGGCGCAAGAACCAGATCAGATCAACATCGAAAATGAGGTGAAGATCAAAAAAGAAGCCCCCTTAGACTGTGCCCTCTTTCTTCGGCCCGGATCTCGATCATCGCCATCTCCTCGAAGGAAGGGTGCTGAAAGCTGCTAATCCGCACATCAACCAACCTGGGTTCCCCGTCCCGATCACCATTCACATCGCGCTCTATCCGAGGACATCCGCTTCTGCCGTCGCTCTAGTTCCGGGATCAGGATAGTGCAAGCCCTCTCAGCTTCCGTATCTTGGCCATCGCCAACGCATGTTCCCTTTGCTTTTCGTCCTCGATCCGCTTTATGATCTCGCCGAGGGGCGTTTTCAGGGAATATACCGCAGGAGGTCGACCTTTTCCCCGGATCTCACCCTTCCGCTCGTCGATGAGCTTCTCGCCGCGGAGATCTCGGATCTTCATGCTGACCTCGGACTGGCTCAGGGACGTCCCCACTTCGATCTCCCTGGATGTCGCCTCGCCGGCGTTTGCCAGATATGCGATGATCATGGCCTCTGACCTCTGCATGCCCAGGCTCTGTAGGATGAGAGCGAACTCTTCGCCGTCCTGCATTTCGAACGTTCTCTCCGTCATTTCGACCATCCCGATCATGCTTCAAATATGGTGAGGGGGAGCAGAAAGAGCAGGATTCACAATCTATCGGCTACAGGCGTCCTCTTAGCCACCGAGCTTCCCCAGTCGTGCTTCTCCTCGCGCTCGATCGAGGATACGGCGCTCTTGAAGACGATCAGCCTCTTGTTCTGACCCAGATCGAGATGCAGTTCGTAGTTGTTGCGAGCCTCGAGGACGCCCTTGATGGGGCGACCGTCGATCATTCGGATCGTGATTGATCTTTCCAGAGATCGGGCGAGAACTGGGGCTGTCCGCCTATTCCCGGCTTTGCATGAAGATAGCAGGCGGCGGCAGCTACCTGGTCATCGACACCGAAGGCTATCTCAGTGTCATTGCTCATTGCTTGCTCCCTGATGAACTAAACTGTCTTATTGATATATATAATTTTTTACTTCTAAAATCTGCCAGAAACTTCGCGATCGATGAGATCCGCTCAAGGCTGAGAACAGTGGCCGATATCCGAAGCGGCATCTGACGTATGGTCAGGGTCCTGCCGGCTGCCAACACTCGACCTAGCTTTGATGCCAGCAACAAAAGAGAAGTCTGCGAAGACTCGGCGCCTTTGCGTTCATATTCCGGGCCTTCGCGGTGGCCTCAAAATCGTCCGCCCTTCTTAGCGAATATCAGATAGACTTCTACCGCCGTCGGCCTTGTAGAACTCTCCTCACCAAACGATTGACATTATTTTGGCGATTTTCAGCGTCACGTGCTGCCAATTCGAGCAATGGGACCCCATCAACTTTTAAATTTTCGCCCTTGAAAGAGACATCTAGTAGATATTCCTCGCCATTATCATCGACTGCAAAAAGATGGCAAGCTGGATGGTAATCCTCGTCTCCATGCATAACCCAACCACCGCAATTATAGATGCGAAAACGGTCTGGTTGTCCTTCTGCAATTGGAAGCTCCCCCCAGCCACCATGATGTGTGTCCCCATAAACAAAAGTTATATCGTCACCATTTCCAATATAATTTCTCATGTGTAGGAGGAAGTGATCCATCCATCTTTGGATTGAATCGTCGTCTTTCTCAATCTTCCAGATCCGATTATCTGCGGATGCCTGCATCAATTCTTTACCCCGTGAGAACAGCTTGCTCACTTCCGTTGGCTCTCGCTTTTGGTGCATATCAAGGGGGATTCCGCTCAATTTGGCACGCAAAATAGTAAGCATATACCAGAAGTTATCCGATTTGGATGTGGGATTGTCTTTAGAACTTCTCCACAACGTGTCTACAAATGGAGCCACTATTTTCTCAAGTTCTTCAAGATCTCCGGCTTTGGTCACATCGCAATCAGATTCGATCTCAATTCCACCCAGAAAACGGTCGAGCTCCAGGTAATCCGCAATTTTCTTGGCTCCTCGCTGTTTCATGTGGGTAGGTTGAACTTGAGTTTTCCTAATCTTAGATATATAGTTATGACGAAATTCTTTGTTGTTCTGAATCCTCTCGCGTCGTCTTTTGCCGATTGAATGAGGCTATTTATTCCCTCTAAGATTCCATTATCTATCCTTGTATTTATATAGTTCAGAACTCCTTTCCAATGCCCCTTGATCGCTTTTGCGGTATCAATAACCGGGTTTAACCTGCTGTGTGTCGCCCAGAAGTACCATCGTTTCAGATAATCTTCGGCCAATAACGGGTCTTTGAAGTTCCAGAAATCTCGTAAGCTCAATTTGATGTTGTAAGCTCTCAAGGTTTTTAACCTCATATCTCTTAGAGACCCCAATTCATATCTCTGTTTTTTCGTGAGTTTCTCAGGATTTTTTAGCCAGATATATCTTGTATGCTTCAAGTTGCTGTTATGGGATTGCTCTTCACGTCTCACTTGATCCACTGCTTGGTTCATCAGCTTCATAACATGGAACTTATCGAATGTTATTGATGTTTCTGGGAAGTTCCTAGTGACTCCAGATATGAATGCGGGGGACATATCACAGCAGAAATTACGTACATTTTTAAAAGAGCCATTATGATCCTCAAGGTCATCTCTAAACGACTCAATTGCCGAAGCATCTTTTCCTTCACATACATATAAAACTTTAGATTTATCCAAATCTACGAAAACTGATACGTATTTGTGACCTTTTGCTCTTGATGTCTCATCAACACCTACTGATTCAACCTCTGAGAAATCCTCTTCCGATCTTGCTTTTAGTACGTAGTGCTCCAGGACTCGCCATATCCGGGTATCGCATTCTTCGATCAGGTCCGCAACAGATTTAACGGGCATATGCTGAGCCATTAAGATTATCAAGGAATCCATGAGGAGGGAAAAACCGCTACCCTTCCTTGCCCAAGGCACCTTGACAAGTTTGACTCCGCAGGTTTCACATTTCGTTCTGGGAACGCGACAATGAAGGTAGGTTTTAAACTGGAAGAAATTTAGATGACGCCAAGTCCTATCGATTGTATCATGAACATCGCATTCAGAGTTGCCGCATCTAGGACATGGAAATTTGCCACCACGTTCGAAATCTATGTAGATGTCGAGTCGCTTCCCTTCCACGTCGAAGTCGATTGAGTCGATTAACCAGGGAGGCTGTAGGTTCAGTGCCTGCTTGAAAAGATCCTCTTGTGAGATTGACATGCTTTTTATTCGATAGCATGAGATGATAAATGGCTATCTATTACCCACACGGAATAGCGAAGAGCCAATAAATAGCCTCATTCAATCAGCAAAAGACGACGCAAGAGGATTCAGGACGACAAAGAATTTTGTTATAACTATATATCTTAGATTAGGAAAACTCAAGTTCAATCTACCCACATAAAACAGCGAGGAGCCTTACAGGCTCCTCGCTGATTTGTGTGGGTAAATTTAAGGGGCCGCAAATCCGATGGTCAGGTCATCACGACGTCATGATCGCCTGAAATCATACTCTTCATGAGATATATCGCTGCCTACCGCCCTATTGGCAGGACTCATGACAGGCATTTGCATGATTGAGTCCGATTATCGCTATCCCGAAGTTACCCACACGGAATAGCGAAGAGCCATCTTACATTACTGCTCAACCATTGATAAAACTTACCAAAACAAATTCGCATATCTCCTCAAATGGGCCAAAGGATTGGGAGAAGACATAAAACGCGCCGATACGTTAAATGATGAGAAAGCAGAACATAATGGCCATGCCCCAGAATCCCACAAAACCCAACCCCGACCCCGAATCCCCCGGCCTCGCCAACCTCCTCACCGAGCGCGAGAGAAACCAGCTCCTGGCAAACCTCCACCGTACCCTGGTCTGGGTGGGGGTCCAGGACCCCGACAAGTTCGAGATCGACCCCGACCTTTTGAGAGAGGAGATGGAAAAAATCCAGATCAAGCCGAGCGACCTCCCGCCCGAAGTCCACCCGGCGAAAGGGGTCATCGACCTCCGCCACCTGATCTGGAGGCTGATCCATGAGCGGGACCTGACCGAGAAGGAGGAGACTGAGATAAAAGAGCTGATCCGGCTCCTGAAGGCGAAGGAGACCCGCGACGAGGAGAGGCTGAAAGAAGCCCGGCTGACCCGCGAGGAGGCCCACCGGCTCTTCGAGGAGACCGCCGCCGTCATCAGGACCCTGATGGACCTAAAGGAGATCCTGGAGAGGAAGGAGCACAAGACCGACGTGGGCCGGGAGGTGGTGAAGAAGAAGGTGAACGACGTCAAGAGGTGGAACTCCTTCGTCGACGAGATGGAAGGCAAAACGTGAGATGAGAAGGTGGAGGGTGAAGGGTGGAGTTGGACCACCGGGGTCCGGGGGCGGGCCGGAAGAGCTGGATGACTAGAAGAAGCGCATCAGCTCCTCGGCGATGATTTTATACCCCAACTCGTTCGGGTGGTCGAGGCCCGGAAGGATCAGGGATTCGAGGGGGACGCCATCGGCGACCCGCCTCATCCAGACTCCGCAGACGTCGACAAACCCCACCCCCATCTCCTCGGCGACGTCTTCGAGGACCTGGTAGTAGCTGAGGACGATTTTATCGAACCTGGGCGTGGTCAGGGGCTCGGAGCTGAGGAAGAGAAGCTCGCTCTTCGACCCCTCGATGATCCTCTCGGCGATCTCGATCAGGTTGCTCTTGAACTCGCCGAGCCGGACCCCCATATACATGTCGTTTATACCAAAGTTGACGGTGACGAGATCCGGGGCGTGGGCGACGACCGACCAGTCGAGCCTAGCAAGGCCGTCGAAGCTGGTGTCTCCGCATACCCCCTCGTTGATCATGGTGACATCGGCCTTGGGGTACTTTTCTTTCAGCATCCCCATCCAGAAGTGATCGAATCCCTTCCGGACGGCAAACCCCGCCGATATGGAGTCGCCGAAGACGACGATTCTGACCTGCTCCCCCGCCTCCAGGAGGGATACGGTCCGCCTGGTGAAGACGCTGCTTCCGTCGCTCATCTCTCTCTTCTCACCGTGAAAGATCCTCGGGGAGCTCCCCGGTCAGGATCTCTATCTTCTGCTCCGCCCCGTCCAGGAGGGCGTTGCACCTCCGCACAAGGGAGACGCCCCGCTCGAAGGCCTTCAGGCTCTCCTCGAGGGTCAGGTCCCCCTCTTCGAGCTGCCGGACGATCCCCTCAAGCTCCTCAAGGGACCCCTCCAGGCTCAGATCATCCGACCTCTCATCCTTCGATCCCGCATCCTTCGAATCCGCCATCTCCGTCACCTCCGTCAAAACCCGTTGCATCGATCCGCCCTCTCTCCAACCGACCGGCAGAGTAGCCTCCCGTCGACGAAGACCAGCTCAAATAGCTCGCCCGAGGCCAGATCCGAGGCGCGCCTCGCTAAGCCTCGATCGCTGAGGGCGATGCAGTATCCCCTCCTGAGGGTCGAGAGGGGGCTGAGGGAATCGAGCTTTCCTGCTGCCAGATCCAGCCTTCCGGCGAGCTGATCGACCAACCGGTCCTCCGCCGACGCGAGCCGGTCGAGGGCCCGATCGACGTTCTGCCTCTTCTCTGATACGATCCCCCGCATCCTCCTCCCCGATAGGAGCCTCTCGAGGTCGACGAACCTCTCCCGTCTCCGCTCCAGGCTCACCGAGAGGGACCGGACCATCCTCGCCTCGATCCCTCCCAGATTCTCCCTCAGCCCCTCGACGTCAGGGCGGACCATCTCCGCCGCCGCCGATGGGGTCGGAGCCCTAAGGTCTGCGACGAAGTCGGCTATGGTAACGTCCGTCTCGTGGCCGACGGCCGAGATTATGGGAGGGGTGGACTGAGAGATCGCCCTCGCCACCTGCTCCGAGTTGAAGGGCGAGAGGTCTTCGGCCGAGCCTCCGCCCCTCCCCACGATTATGACGTCGGCGGTCCCCTGGAGGGCGGATATGGCCGCTGCGATGGACGCCGGAGCCGACTCCCCCTGGACCTGCGCGGGGGATATGACGATTTTGGCGGGGCAGGACCCGATAACCCTAAGAACGTCCCTCAAAGCCGCGCCGTCGGCGGAAGTGACGACCCCGATGCAGGCCGGATAGGCGGGGATCGGCCTCTTTCTCTCGGAGTCGAAGAGCCCTTCGGCCGCGAGCCTCTCCTTTAAGAGCTCCAGCTCCAGGTGCTTCTCGCCGAGGCCGGAATCCCTCCTTGCGACCTTCACCAGGATCTGGACCTGACCACGAGGTCGGTAGAACTCCACGTCGCCGAATACGAGGACGTTTTGCCCGTTCTCAAGCTCGAAGTCGAGACCGCCGCTGTTGCCGCGGAACAGGACGCAGGAGATCTGGGCATCTCCGTCCTTGAGGGTGAAGTACCGGTGGCCCGATCGGTGGTTGACGACGTTTGAAAGCTCCCCCCGAGCCCAAAGGTCGCAGAGCCGGTGGTCTGATGTGATCCTCTCCCTGATCCGCGAGTTCAGCTCGCTGACGTTGAATATTCGGTCCAATGGCCAACGAGAGGGACTGCACCATATTTAAGGGCTCTCGGCATAGGGCGAAAATAATGACGGCTCGGCTGAAGATCGAAGGGGAGATGATAAGAGGGAGGTTTCTCTCCAGGACTAGCAGGTTCTCAGTCCGAGCCGAGCTGGCGGAAGGCCCGGCCAAAGCAGAAAACGAAACTGAAAAGCTCAATTGCCACCTTCAAAACCCCGGAAGGTTGAAAGAGCTCCTCGTACCCGGCGCTGAGCTCCTTCTCCGGCCAGCGAAAAACCCGGATCGGAGAAAGACGAAGTTCGACCTCTTCGCCGTCGTTATTGGAGGCGGGGTTGTGGTTGTCGACTCGCGAATTCCAAATCAACTCATCCGGGTCGCCCTCGAATCCGGAGATATTCAGGAGTTCGCGGGATACGAGCTCGTGAAGTCCGAACCGTCTTTTGGCAATAGCAGGCTCGACTTCCTCCTCGCAGGCGAGAGGCTCTGTCTTGTGGAGGTTAAGAGCTGCACCCTGGTGCGAGACGGGGTCGCCCTCTTCCCAGACGCCCCCACCAAGAGAGGACGCCGCCACCTATTGGAGCTTCTTAAGGCTCACCGGCAGGGCTACCGGACCGCCGTCGTCTTCGTCATCCAGAGGGAGGACGCGAGGGTCTTCATCCCCAACGACGAGACCGACCCAGACTTCGGCGCCGCCCTCAGGGCCGCTGCAGCAGGCGGCGTTGAGCCGATCGCCCTCGCCACCCGTTACCGGGACGGGTTCATCGAACTGATCGGCGAGGTCCCCGTCAGACTATCCGGCCGCAAATAAAGTTAATTGATCCCATCTCAAGCAAACTTTATAAGGCATGATCTCCCACCTCGCTGTTGAGAACCACCCCCCGAGTAGGAAGTGATAATTTGCACATCATGGAAGGTTTTCTGCCCCATCCCTGGTGGGAGATCTGGTACGCCCTCTCCCTCCCCGTCGTTGTTTACGGAATTTACAGGATGAACAGGCTCGTGAAGGAGAGGAGGGAGACCCTCCCCCTCCTGGCCCTCGCAGGTGCCTTCATCTTCGTCCTCTCCTCCCTCAAGCTCCCCTCCGTCACCGGGTCCTGCTCCCATCCAACGGGGACCGGCATGGGCGCCATCCTCTTCGGCCCCGCCCTGACCGCGGTTCTTAGCCTGATAGTCCTCGTCTACCAGGCGCTCTTCCTCGCCCACGGCGGGATCACCACCCTCGGCGCCAACGTCTTCTCCATGGGGATCGCGGGGCCGGTGGTCGCCTACCTGGTCTACAAGGGATGCGCGAGAGCTAACCTCAACTTCTACGTCTCGATCTTCCTCGCTGCCACCCTTGCTGACTGGGCGACGTACCTCGTCACCTCAATCCAGCTGGCCCTCGCCTTCCCGTCAGCTACAGGCGGCGTCCTCGGGTCCTTTTACGCCTTCGGGACGGTCTTCGCCGTCACCCAGGTTCCTTTAGCCATCGTTGAGGGGGTCGTCACCGCCCTGGTATTCAAGTACATAATCCAGGTCAGGGGGGACGTCATGGTGAGGCTGAAGGTGATCGACGAGAAGAGGCTCGGAAAGCTGAGGGAGGTGATCTCGGCATGAAAGGAGAGCTCTTAGCCGGAACGGTGATATTGCTATTTGTGGCCGCGTTTCTCTACGTCGCCGGATCGAACACCGGAGCCGAATGGGGCGGTGCCGACGGCGAGGCGGAAGGGGTGATCGAAGAGCTGACCGGTGGCACCTACGAGCCCTGGTTTGAGCCGATACTTGAGCCGCCGAGCGGCGAGATCGAGAGCCTCCTCTTCAGCCTCCAGGCGGCGATAGGAGCGATCATAATCGGATACTTCTTCGGCTACTACCGGGGAAGACAATCCGCCGAGCCGCATCACGTTGCTGAGGAATGAGCCTTGCCCGCCACCCTCCTGGACGACTACGCCCTCAACAGCCCCCTCCGGAACAATAACAACCAGCTGAAGCTAGCCCTTGTGGCCGCGGCCCTCCTGGTCGGGGTCTCCTCGACCTCGCCCGTGGCCCCCCTCTTCATCGCTCTGTCCATGAGCCTTGCCACAATCCGATTCGGAAAGATCCCGGCCAGATTTTACGGCGAGCTGATCCTCGCCCCCCTGAGCTTCGCCCTCTTCGGGGCTGCTATCATCCTCCTCTTCTTCGGGTCCGGACCGGATATATTCTCCTTCAACCTCCTGGGCCACCAGATCGGAGCCAGCGCCGCGGGGGCGGAACTCTCTCTCCTCGTCGTCTCCAGGACACTCAGCGGGATGTGCTGCCTCTTCTTTTTGGCCCTCACAACCCCCATGGTCGAGATCTTTGCGGTCCTCAAAGGGTTCAGGGTCCCAGACTCCTTCGTCGAGCTTTCGATGATGATCTACCGGTACATCTTCGTCTTCCTCGAGGTGGCGGTCAGAATGAGGCACGCCCAGGCGATGAGGCTCGGATACGACGGATTCAAAAGTTCTATCAACTCCCTCTCCATCCTGGCGGGATCCCTCTTCCTCAGAACCTGGGAGCAGGGCGAGAAGCTCTACATCGCCATGGACGCGAGGTGCTACGACGGAAAGCTCTCCCTCTTCGAGGAGAATAGGCCCATAAAGATCCAGGAGCTTCTGGCCGCCTCGGGATACGTCACCATCATCGCAGCCCTCGCCTACCTCTCGCGAGGAACCTGCCTGTTCTGAGGCGAAACGATGAGCCTTCTGGAGACGAAGAACCTCAGCTACACCTATCCCGACGGAACCCCTGCCGTCCGGGAGGTCGACCTCAGAATCGAGACGGGCGAAAAGATAGCCTTCGTCGGGCCCAACGGCTCGGGAAAGTCCACCCTATTTCTGCTCTTGAACGGGACCCTCCGTCCTTCCGGAGGCGAGGTCCTCTTCTGTGGAAAGCCAATCCGATACGACCCCCGCTCCCTCCGGGAGACGAGGAGGAGGGTGGGTATAGTCTTCCAGAACTCCGACGACCAGCTCTTCGCCCCCACCGTCCGCCAGGATGTGGGCTTCGGCCCTGCAAACCTCGGTCTGGCCAGGAGCGAGGTGGAGAAGAAGGTCGATCTCGCCCTCGAATACGTGGGGATAGAGGGGCTGAAAGATAGGCCGCCTCACCACCTCAGCGGCGGCCAGAAGAAGAGGGCGGCCATCGCCGGGGTTATGGCGATGGACCCCGAGGTGATGATCCTCGACGAGCCCCTATCAAACCTCGACCCTGCAGGCTCTGAAGAGGTGATGGAACTACTCGAGGAGCTGAACCAGAGGGGTACGACGATAATCATATCCACCCACGACGTCGACCTGGCTTACCGGTGGTCTGACCGCGTATACCTCCTTGCCGACGGGAAGGTCGCAGATCAGGGGAGGCCCGAAGAGATCTTCGGAAACTCGAGGCTGATCTTCGGATCGGGGCTCAGGCAGCCCATGATAATGGAGGTCTACGACGAGATCTCGAAGAGAGAGCTGGCACCACCCGGGAAAAAGCCGAGGAACGTCCCCGAGCTGGTGGGCCACCTCCGCCCGCCGGACCTCCGGTGGATGAGGGTTCCTTCCGGAACCGAGGTGGGAGAGACGATATACCCCGGCCGGACCGAGAATGGCGATCCGCTCCTCGATCAATCCGGAGAGGTGAGGGTGATCCATCTCCAGGGGGGCAGAGCGGTGGTGGAGCCCCTGCACCGACCGACGAGGATTGGCCGCGTCATCGTCTACAACACCGACCGCCAGGACGATCAAAAGCTGGACGGGCTTTTAGAGGATGGGACGATCGATCTTGTGGGGGTGATGGGAACCAGAAGCAGGGCCTTCGCTGAAAGGCATGGGATCTGTGCAGATATAGCGTCGAACGTCATAGACAAGACCATACTTCGGGCCCTCTGTGGAGACGCGGTCCTCATCCTCACAAACGGTGGGATGGTGGAGCATTCCAGGAGACGGATCGAGGATTATTGCCGGCAGAGCGGAATCTTGATCGAGGTCGCCGTCATCAACGGAAAAGCACTCGAAGAGCGATGAAACCGAAGCACTCGAAGAGCGACGATTCGATCTGACCGACTCCACCGACCCGGGCAATAGAGGCGGAACAGATCATCCTCTCTCGGGAGGAACTCGATGTGACACGATCACCTCAGAATCGGCGGCTCGATAAAATTTAAATCATTAATCAATATTGTTCCTAAGATATCTATGTCGCGGGATTTTAGTAGGAACAGTTTATAAATAAAACAGCATGGCTAACCGAAGGTTTGGATGATCCTTATCACCGACAAAAGTAGGTGTGAGCGGGTAGGGGAGTGGGGGTTAGTGAAAAATCAGTTTACCCGCTCGTGTGTATACCTCTGGCTGATTGTATAAATAGTTTTCCGGCCACTAATTCAAGACTGCCATTACATATTTCTCATATTGGCAGCACGATTGGCGATCTTTGCGGCAAAAGCGCCAGCCACAAACCCAGCGTCGATGTTGACCACGGCCATAACAGAACAGGACTGGAGCATGGAGAGGAGGGCGGCCTCACCCCTGCCACCGGCGCCGTATCCCGTGGAGACTGGAAGCCCCACCACGGGAATCTCCACCAGACCCGCCACCACTGCCGGAAGGGTTCCCTCCCGGCCTGCGGCCACCACCAGGGCATCCATATCAAGCATCTTCTCCAGGGACGGGAAGAGCCGATGAATTCCGGCTACACCGACGTCATACTCCGCCGCCGTCTCGCATCCCAACAGTTCCGCGGTCACCCTCGCCTCCTCGGCGACGGGGATGTCGGCGGTTCCCGCTGAAAGAACCCCCACCTTCCCCCCGGAAGGCCCGGGCAGAGGCTCTTTCAGCAGCACCGCCGATTTCGCCCTCTCCTCCCATCTGATCTCAGACCCTTCCGGGAGCGGGGCTCGTTTCAAGGCTGCGTACTGTTCTGATGAGACCCTGGTGATGAGGACCATCTTCGAAGCCTCCAGGAAGGAGAGGGCTATCTCCACCAGATCTGAAGGGCTCTTCCCCTCCGCCAGGATCGCCTCGGGAACACCGATCCTGTCTACCCGGCTCGGATCGATCTTGGCCATCTTCCCCACCTCCCGATAGGAGAGTAGGTTTGCCTCCCGGGCGGCAGCGTCCAGGGAGATCTCGCCGCGAGCGAATCTCTCAAGGATATCGTTGAGGTTAGAAGTCACCGCCCAATGTTTCGTTCCTGGGGATAAATGGTTTATCCCGAACCGGCTGTTATAGCCGACGATGAAAGTCAACCTCGATCTCCACATCCACTCGCGGTACTCCGCGGCCACCTCCAGCAAGATGGACCTCGCCACCATCGCAAAAGAGGCCGGCAAGAAGGGGATCGGGGTGGTGGCAACCGGGGACTGTCTCCATTCGAGATGGATGGCGGAGGTGAGAGAGCTTCCCGAGGAAGAAGGGCTCTTCTGGCTCGAGGAGACGGCCTTCGTCCTCACCGTTGAGGTGGAGGACTCAGCAAAGGTCCATCATCTCATAATCGTCCCTGACCTCTCCAAGGCTACGGAGCTTCGGGAGGCGTTCTTGGGCCGGGGAGCAAGCCTCGACTCCGACGGAAGGCCCACCCTCCGGATGACCCCGCCGGAGATCGCAGACATCGCCCTGGAGGCGGGCTGTCTCATAGGACCAGGCCACGCCTTCACCCCCTGGACGGGGATGTACGCCCACTATCCGTCCCTTGGGGACTGCTACCAGGATCGGGCTGACCAGATCATCTACGTCGAGCTGGGCCTCTCCGCCGACTCCGACTACGCCGACCGGATAGCCGAGCTGAGGGAGAGGACATTTCTAACAAACTCAGACGCCCACTCTCCTTGGCCGAACAAGCTGGGAAGAGAGTTCAACCAGATGGAGATGAAGGATATATCCTTCGAGGATCTGAGACGGGCGATCGCCCGCGAAGGCGGGTGCCGCCCAACGTTGAACGTCGGCTTCTGGCCGGACGAGGGGAAGTACAACCGGACCGCGTGTACGCGATGCTACACGCATTACTCACCCCAAGAGATGACCGATAGGAGGGGGAGGTGCGAATGCGGGGGTCTGATCAAGCTGGGTGTAAAAGACAGGGTGGAGATGCTGGCGGACGGCCCCGATCCGGTCCATCCCGACCACCGTCCCCCATACCTCCATCTGATACCTCTCGCGGAGATCATCGCCATGGCCCTGGGAGTCAAAAGCGTCTATTCGGCAAAGGTCCAGAAGGTCTGGAACGAGCTCGTCAGGGGAAGAAGCGAGATCGAGGTTCTGGTGGAGGCGGACCTCTCGGAGCTTTCGGCCGAAGATAGGGTCGTCGAGGCGATCCAGGCCTTCAGGTCTGGAGAGGTGATGGTGAAACCCGGCGGCGGCGGAAGGTACGGCAGCGTCTCGCTCAGGGAAGAGCATGTAGAGAAAAAGGCTGATGACCAGCGGTCGCTCTTTGATTTTTAAAAATTGGGAGTCGTCACGATTGGCTCGTGACGATCCTGACCTCGTTTCCTGAAGTTCCCGGGCCTGTCGAGTTCGCGGCCTGATCTTCGATGGTTATGTTCCCGAAATTGAATAGATCGGTCCCCGAGCAGCTCTCTCTCTGGGTCTGAGTCTTATCGATCTCGATCTTGTTATTGGCAAGGCCGTCTACATAGCTCATATCCCAGGCGAGAGCAGTCTGATCTCCGAGCCGAATGAAATCCTCGTTCCGTCTCTCATGCCTATAGTTCAGGAATTCCAGGCTCATAGAGCTTCGATTGACGATTTCGACCGAGTAGCAATCCGGTCCTCTGGGACATGTCTGAATCCAGTCTGATTTCGTCTCCTCGCAGACGGTGTAGCTTCCTGGTGGCAGGTTGCAGATCTTCCAGAACCCGTCACCACCCGTTGTGGTGACGGGCTCACGAGGGTCCGCAGTTCTGTCTCCATCCTCGTCGATGAAGATGGTCCAGTTCTCGAGAGGCTCATCCGTGGGATCCACCACCCCGTCGCCGTCCTTGTCCCAGTACTTGTGGCCGGATAGGCAGTATATCCCGGTGTTGCAGAAGTCGATACCGGTCACGTTTTCAGTGGTTATATTGACGGGATCATAATATCCGCCCGGAGGATATGTCGGCCTCCATCCCTCCAACACCACCTCAGAGACGTTGTACTTTCCTGGGATGAGGTTGCAGATCTGCCAGCGGCCGCCGGCATCGGTGGTGTCGTTCGGCTCGCCGGGATCGAGGATGCCGCTGTCGTTCAGGTCGACGAAGATCGTCCAGTTTCCGAGCGGAGGATCGTTATCGTCTCTGAAACCGTTGCCGTTCTTGTCCCAGTACTTGGAGCCGGATATGCAATGGTAGCAGACAGTGTCCACCGCGGTCGAGTCGTTGGCGGTGACGGGATCGCCGCAGGCATCTGTAGCCTCAGCAACGACGATGTTCACTATCGGTTGACATAGATCATCTTTGACCACCACGTAGGTCTGGCGGGTCAAATTGCACTCCCCTTTTTCAAGTTTGGCCACGCTATACCCGCCGGTTCGGTTGTCGTCGACGGTGACGTTGTAGAGGGTGAGGTTTCCGGTGTTGCAGACGGTGATCGTGTACTCGATCTCGTCGTCCAGCGATACGGGGCCGGAGGTGTTAGCGACCTTGGTGACGTTTATCGACGAGTTGTACTCCGTGGATACGTTGGACCATGCAACGTCCGTAATCACGGGGTCGCCGCAGTAATCGGTGCCGGTCGCCCGGGCGCTGTTGTTCACCGAACCGTTGCAGATGTCACGCTCGGTGACAGTGTAGATCGCCGTGACGGGCACGCATTGGCCCACGTTGATCGTGCCGATCTGGTGGTCGCCGGTGCGGTTGTCGTGGACCACCACGCCGTCGACGGTGAGGGTCCCGGAATTGCAGACGGTGATCGTGTACTCGATCTCGTCGTCAGGCGAGACGGGGCCGGAGGTGTTGGCCACCTTGGCGATGCTGATTGAAGCGTTGTACTCCGTCGAGACGTTCGACCAGGCCGGACCTGCCCCCACCCGTTTGCCGCAGTAATCGTAACCCGTCGCGTAGGCGCTGTTGTTCACCGAACCGTTGCAGATGTCAAGCTCTGTGACCGTGTAGATCGCCGTGACGGGCACGCATTGGCCCACGTTGATCGTGCCGATGGGGTGGTCGCCGGTGCGGTTGTCGTGGACCACCACGCCGTCGACGGTGAGGGCCCCGGTGTTACAGACTGTGATCGTGTACTCGATCTCGTCGTCCGGCAAGACCGGACCGGAAGTATTGGCGACCTTGGTGATGTTGATCGAGGAGTTGTACCCCGCCGATACGTTGGCCAAAGCCGGACCTGTTCTTACGGGTCTGCCGCAGATGTCTTCACCGATGGCGTAGGCGCTGTTGTTGATCGAGCCGTTGCAGATGTCCAGCTCGGTGACGGTGTAAATCGGATACCAGATCTTACATTCGCTGACGTTTAGAGTCCCCATATCGCGGATTCCGGTCCGGTTGTCCACGATCGTCAGGTTGTAGATCGTGGTGTTCCCGGTGTTGCAGACCCTGATCGTGTACTCGATCTCTTCGTTCGGCGACACGGGACCAGAGGTGTTGGCCGTCTTGGTGATGTTGATAGACGCATCGTAGCTGGCGGTCACGTTCAACGTCGCGTTCGCCTTGGTCCTGACCGGATAGCCGCAGTGATCTATTCCGGCGGCGTTCGCGGTGTTGTTAACCCAGCCGCCACAGACGTCGCCGACGGTCACGGTGTATTTCGGGTCCGGGGTGACGTTCGCGCAATCGCCAGGATCAAGCGTTCCTAAGTTGTAAGGACCTCCCGTCAGACTGTCGTTGACCGTCACGTTGTAAACCGTGATGTCCCCGGTGTTGCAGACCCGGATGTAGTACTCGATGGCCTCGCCCAACCTCAGGGGATCGGTGGTGTTCGCAGTCTTGGTGATGTTGATGGAGGAGTTATAGGTCGTGCTCACGTTCCAGGTGGCGTTCTTATCGGTACCTATGAAATAGCCGCACTCGGCATCTCCTGTCGCGTTGGCGGTGTTGTTGATCCAGCCGCGACAGACGTCGTCGGGGGTCACCGTGTAATTCAGATCGACCGTGACGTTCCCACACCCTCCGGGGACCAGAGTCCCTACCGAGAACGGGCTTCCAGATAAGAGGCTGTCGCGAACG
Source organism: Methanothrix sp. (assembly GCA_040770465.1). GTDB lineage: Archaea > Halobacteriota > Methanosarcinia > Methanotrichales > Methanotrichaceae > Methanocrinis. The sequence goes on from JAXGJB010000042.1 coordinate 17,964, forward strand.
GTGACGTTGGAGACGTTGACCGTCGCCTGGTTGCAGACCTCGATCTCGTAGTCGATCACCTCGCCGACCCCGGCAGGGCCCGAGATGTTCCCGGTCTTGGTGATGTTCAGCTTCGAATCGTCGTAGGTGTACTTGACGCACATCACGCTATCCGCATAGGTCTGAACAACTAGTATAGCACTGGCAGGACCAACCCACGTACCTTTGCCATCACTGCTGACTGGATAAGATTTGTTCTCTCCAGGAGCTGCTGACGTGAAGTTTTGCAGATTCTCACAGTTCACGTAGTACGCTGACGCATTGTCATTTCCTGTCAAACTATAATTGAAACCGGTCGGTGGTGTCCCCCGGGGTGGATCACCAGATCCAGAAACATGATGAATAGTCGTATTAGTTACCTCTGCTTCCAGCTTGGATCCATCCATCATAGTTACGATGTCATGGAAGTAGGTTGTGGTTGTAACATTGCCAGTATAACCGCTTGACAGACATGTAAAATTGACAAATTGTGTCCCATTTATGGAGAGGTTCAGATCTACTCGGACCAGAATCCCCTTGCTCGAATCGAATAGGGGAAGGGTGTGATTTGTATGGTATGTTATTTCAGAATACGGAATTTTGCTGCAGTGAACCTCCTCCTTCAACGCGGCAGCCGATGGGCCCACGATCATAGCGAGCACCGAAAGCAAAAATAAGAACATTCTGAGATTCATCCTCAGATCCCTCCAACACTTGAGCCCCTCGGCTCATACGTATATGTCACACAGACCCGAGACTCTGCAGAGCCCGTCGCCATGGTGATGGAGTTGCCGGGAACCGTCCCTCCTCCGACATATGTTGCCGAAGCCGGGAGCGAGATCGTCTCGCCCTGGACTGCAGCGATGAAATCGGACGGGTCGGCGTACTCAAGGGTCACCGAGCTACTGTTCGTCAGGCCATCAAGGGTCCTGCCCGAAGGGCCGGAGTAATCCTCTTCGCCGTCGAAGCCGGCAAGCTCCTCCTCGATCAGAACGCTAGCGCCGACTGAGACCGGGCCAAACCGGGGCGTTTCGACCAGGAGCTCGACTGTAGTGTTCGAGTCGACCGTCTGGGGTGCGGAGCCGGTGTTCTCACAGCTGAAATTCTGGACCAATTCGACGCCGACGGTGAGGGTGACGCCCAGAAGTTCGCCCTGAATCGGATCGAAGAGCTGAAGAGTGTGGTTTCCCGTCCAGTCCGAGCCCTCGATGTTGAGAGCATCGCAGTATGTCACATTTTCCACCTCTGCCAAAGAGGGCGAGATGGCCAAACTAGAAGCGATTAACAGCAAGATAAATTTGTATATGCTCATATCCATGAGCCTCCTTCAGAGATCGCCGTCATCTCGTGAGATGGCAGAGAAAGCAACTGCTTATGGCTACCTATTCCGAAAATTCCGATGACCGCCCCACCGATATTTCTGTGAGCGGTTGAGTCAAAATTTGATATAGACATCCCCCCTCCTCAATCATTCCGATCATGTCTGATGATATATTCGGATTGGCTACTCCCTCCGACTTGATCTTATCTTGGATCCGTCTTACAGATAATTATAGTAACATGTGATATTTAAATTTTTCGCGTAGCGATGGAGAGAAGATATCCATGTCAAACAAATATAAAAACAACAAATCGCAATCCTATGCCGGATAACATATTTAATAATAGACAAATCTTTTAAATATGAAGAGGAGTGCCGATGAGTTAATAAAAACCCATCCCAAGTCCATCTCAAGTCGCGATGGAAGTCCTCCAGAAAATGTTAAGTACTTTGTGTGGCCACATATTCAGAAGGATCTTGATTGATGGAGGTCATCTCTGAAGAGGGACACCAAATAAGTGCTACTGGCTTCATGGTTGGAGCTACCATCTGGAATGGTTGGGAGTCGGTTTCTGGCTCGAGAAGGGCGGGCTAAAAGCAGATCTCAGCTTCCCAGTCCAGATGCTTCCAGCTGGATAGATGAAGTCGGACGTCATAGGCACTAAATCGAAGGGGGGAATGATATAGTCAATGAAAGGGAGTAGCAGCTCTGCGGGGACTCGGAGGATCACCGCAGCAATTCTGACGTTACTGATCTCCTGGGCGGGAGCTTGGGCCGAGGATCAGATTGCATTCGAGAAGACGGCGGGCTCGGCACCGTCCTACGAGCTTCGGTTGAACGACATCGACCATCTCGTAGACGGGAACAATACCTGGCAGAATGAGACCAACGAGACGGGATACTGGGAGATATGCGGGTTGCCCCCAGGAAACTACACCGTCTGTGAAGTCGAAAAGGATGGATGGACTCAGACTCATCCGGTCGACGGATCCGGAAGTCCCATCTGTCACACCATTACGATAACAAACTCCAGCAAATCGGATCTGGACTTCTTGAATCGAGGCGACCGTTGCATCTCAGGCACCAAGTACTGGGATAAAAACGGCAACGGGATTAAAGATGCGCCAGATTCTCCGCTCGAAAACTGGACGATCTTCGTCGACCTGAACGACAGCGGCATCCTCGATCCCGGTGAGCCGAACGACACCACCGATGCCGACGGCCACTGGCAGATCTGCAACCTCATCCCAGGGAAGTACAACGTCTCTGAGGTGGTGAAAGCTGGCTGGAAGCCGACAAATCCTCCGGGCGGATATCATGATGCCGTAGATATCACCTCAGAAAACGCAACAGATATCGACTTCCTCAACACCGGGATACACTGCTTATCCGGCCACAAGTACTGGGACAAGAACCAGAACGGTACCCACGACCCTGGCGAACCGTATCTCAGCGGTTGGAAGATCATCGTTGAAGACGAGACGAATCCATCAAACCGATGGAGAGTTACCACCAACGGCAACGGATATTGGGAGATCTGCATCCTGCCACCCGGCAGGTACGTCTTCGACGAAGAAGCCCCCGATGGCGAGATCTACTGGTTCGCCACCCATAAGCCGAAGGGTGTCACGGTACCTCCAAACTGGACGGACCTGGACTTCGGAAACTGCCGCCTCATTCACGACGAGCCGGACCAGTACGAGCAGTTCTGCGAGAGCCAGCTCGTTGAGGGGACCGGATATGTAGACGTCGGAACTTCGGTGATGGACAAGAAGCTGGCCATGGATTATCAGAACCAGATGTTCGGGGAGGGCGATATCGGTATGGAGTCGGCCCAGGTTTATTCTCAGGAGCCGAACAAGCTCATAAGGCCGCTTCCCAACTGCAGCGACGACAACAACGGGACGACTCTCCATAAGTTGAACTTCTTCGAGAATACGAAGCTCGAATTCAAAGGAGAGACGCCACTCGTGGGCAAGAGGTCCATCAGCTCCATAGAACGTTATGGCGGCATAGGAGCCGACGTCCAGGAGACCTTCAGCGTCAGGCGGTTGGAGGCGGACCAGACCATGTTTCTGGGACAGACCAGCAATTCCACCATCAGGAAAACCGTAGGAGTAAACACCCTCAACAGCTTCAACGGCACCTGGGGGACGCAATCGAGCCTCCACAAGATATTCTACAAGGATATCAGAAGGAGGGACCTATTCTCGGGAGAGTTCGAGCTGCAGAGGGAGCTGAAGTTCCACGAGAACCCAACGATCGAACCAAAGATATGCCCCTGTGGGGGAGTGGACTGCTGAAAGGCGCCAACCCCCCCATCTTTTTTATCGACCCCGGCATATCCCCACCAATACCAACGGGTGTTTATTACTTATGGAGCGCAGAGGGTCACGGATACCCCGACCTTTAGGTCGGGATGAAGTGAACCCTCGCCCGTTGTTCTGCTCGTTTAGATCGATAAAACATTGGGGACTTCCAATAGGAAATCGATAGCTTATCCATTATCGGAGTATGGCGGACGCTGACCATTCGGAGCCGCCAACAGGAAAAAGCAGTGGACTTTCTCGGAGGCATCAGGTCAGGAGAAGGTGACGTGAAGCCGGTGGTTTCAGCGGCGCTGATTCCAAGCGGCTGAAGAAGCGGCAGCATCTCGCCCAACGTTCCGCTCCAGTAGTCTGGGAAAGAGAAGAAAGGAAGGGCTTAAGTCTTAGGTTGCCCTTCATTCTTTAAAAAGAGAAATGGGTCGTCACGATTGGCTCGTGACGATCCTGATATCGTTGCTGGAAGTGCCCTGACCCGTCGATTCGGAGCTTTGATCATCGATCGAGATATTCTCCTGGTTGATCAGGTCTGTCCCAGATCGGCACCCTTTCTCTGTCTGACTCTGCGACTTATCGATATCGATCTTGTTTTTCGCAAGGCCGTCTTTGTAGCTCATATCCCAGCCCAACGCGGACTGGTCCCCAATATTGATAGAGTCCTCGTTCCAGAGCTCGTTCCATGGTCTGTAGTTCAGGAAATCCAATCCTGTCGCATTCTGATCGAAGATGGAGACCGAGTAACAATCAGAACTGCCAGATCCTTGAGGTTGGGTCTGGGTCCAACCACAGGTCGACTCCTCACAGATGGTGTAGTATCCTGGCGGCAGGTTGCAGATCTCCCAGAACCCGTCACCACCCGTTGTGGTGACGGGCTCACGAGGGTCCGCTCTTCTGTCACCGTCCTCGTCGATGAAGATAATCCAGTTGGAGAGAGGCTCGTCTGTGGAATCCACCACGCCGTCGCCGTTCTTGTCCCAGTACTTGTGGCCGGATATGCAGTATATCCCCGTGTTGAGGAAGTCTATACCCGTTTCGTTATCGCTGATTTGGAGAGAATCATAATATCCTCCCGATGGGCTTGTCGGCTTCCAGCCTTCCTCCACCACCTCGGAGACGTTATACTCACCGGGGACGAGCTTGCAGATCTCCCAATACCCGTTTTCATCGGTTGTGGTTTCATTAACTAGCCAACCGCTTTCGTTCCTGACCTGGATCGTCCAGTTTTCCAGCGGGGGATCTTCGATGGGATCTCTTGAGCCGTCGCCGTTCTTGTCCCAGAACTTGTGGCCGGATATGCAGAGCAACGGA
>JAXGJB010000043.1:0-22821 GCA_040770465.1 Methanothrix sp.
TATCCTTACAACAATATCTTCAGGGATCCGTTCGACCTTCATCGACCTCATTTCTTGTCGTTGACGACCTCGAAGTCGGCGTCGATCGTCTCTCCTGAGGCTGAGGAGGAGCCACCCTGCTGGCTCTGCTGGCTCTGCTGCTGCTCTTGCTGCTGTTGTTGCTCCTGGGCCGCCTTCTGGTACATCGCCGTCGATAGCTCGTAGATGGCGTTCTGGAGGGCCTCTGCCTTCTCCTTTATCCTCGCTATATCCCCGCTGGCCAACGCCTCCTTCGCCTCTTCGATCGCCTTCTCGATCTTCTCCTTCTGGTCGGAGGTAACGACGCCCCCCGCATCCTTGAGGGTCTTCTCAGCGGTGTAGACGAGGGTCTCGGCCTGGTTCTTCGCCTCGATCTCCTCCTTCCTCCTGGTGTCCTCGTAGGCGTGCTCCTCGGCCTCTCTGACCTTCCGCTCGATCTCGTTCTGAGAGAGCTTGTGGGGGGCGGAGATGGTGATCGCCTGCTCCTTTCCAGTGGCGAGATCCTTTGCATTGACATTCAGTATGCCGTTAGCGTCGATGTCGAATGTCACCTCGATCTGAGGGATGCCCCTCGGCGCGGGCGGGATACCCGCCAGGTTGAACCTGCCGAGGGACGTGTTGTCCTTGGCCATGGGCCTCTCCCCCTGGAGGACGTGAATCTCGACGGTCGTCTGGTTGTCTGCGGCGGTGGTGAATATCTGGCTCTTTCTTGTGGGGATGGTGGTGTTCCTCTCGATCAGCTTGGTGTCGACGCCGCCGAGGGTCTCGATCCCGAGGCTGAGGGGGGTCACGTCCAGAAGGAGAATATCCTTAACCTCGCCTCCGAGGACCCCGCCCTGGATCGCAGCGCCGATGGCGACGCACTCCATGGGGTCGACTCCACGCTCAGCCTCTTTTCCCATGAAGTCGCTGAGAAACTTCCTCACTGCGGGCATCCGGGTGGGGCCGCCGACGAGGACTATCTTGTCGATCCCGGTCTTATCGAGCTTCGCATCCCGGATCGCCTGGGTCAATGGTCCCCGACACCGTTCCAGAACGTCCTTTATCAGCTCCTCGAGCTTCGCCCGGGTGATCGTCATCTCCAGGTGCTTGGGGCCGGTCTGGTCTGCGGTGATGTAGGGGAGGTTGATCGTCGTCTGCAGGACTGATGAGAGCTCGATCTTGGCGATCTCCACCGCCTCCCTCAGCCTCTGCATCGCCATCCGGTCGCCCTTGAGGTCGACCCCGGACTCCTGTCTGAACTTCTCGACGACGTAATTGGTGAGGATCTCGTCCATATCCCGGCCGCCGAGCTGGGTGTCTCCGCTCGTCGACTTGACCTCGAAGACACCTTCCCCCACCTCCATGATGGTGACGTCGAGGGTTCCTCCGCCGAAGTCGAAGACCATCATGGTCGCTTCGCCCTCCTTGTCCATGCCGTAGGCGAGGGCCGCGGCCGTAGGCTCGTTGATGATCCTGACGACGTCAAGGCCTGCGATGGTACCGGCGTCTTTCGTCGCCTGCCTCTGGTTGTCGTTGAAGTAGGCGGGGACGGTGATCACGGCTTTATCCACCTTCTCGCCCAGGTACGCCTCGGCGTCCTCCTTGATCTTTCGCAGGATGTAGGAGGATATGTCCTGGGGCGTATAGGATTTGCCGAATACGTTGACCTTGTAGTCCTGGCCCATCTTTCTCTTGATCCCGGTTATGGTGCCGTCGGGGTTGGTCGCCGCCTGTCTTCGGGCCGGCTCTCCGACGAGCCTCTGGCCGTCTTTGGTGAAGGCGACGTAAGAGGGAAAGGCCTTCCCTCCGGCGACGATGCTCGTTCCCTCAGCGCTGGGGATCATGGTGGGCTTTCCGCCTATGAGGACGGCGGCAGCAGAGTTGCTGGTTCCCAGGTCTATGCCTATGATCTTGGACACGTTATCACCTTCTAGAAATCAAACGTCTGAATATTTACGGTTTTTTGGAGACCAGGACCTTGGAGAAGCGGATCGGTCTGGAGTTCAGGGTGTAGCCGCGCAAGACCTCCTCGGTCACCGTCCCCTCTTCGTGCTCGTCGGACTCGACCATCATCAGAGCCTCGTGCCGATAGGGGTCGAACTTCTTTCCCACCGCCTCGACGGGCTCGAGGCCCTCGGCCCTTAAGACGGCCAGAAGCTGCTGGCGGATCTTATCCATGCCGTCGACGTGCTTTGCTGCCTGATCGAGGCTGTCGATCACCGGGAGAAGCTTCGTTATGATCTTCTCCGAGGCGTATCGAGAGAGGGCCTCCTTCTCCCTGGCGGCTCGCTTCGCGGCGTTCTCCATCTCCGCCCTGCACCGCAGAAGCTGGTCTGTCCGCTCTTCCGCCACCCTCTTCGCCTCAAGAAAGAGATCGAAAAGCTCCCCGGAGTCCAGCTCGTCGAGGTCGAGATCCGCAAGGTCGAGACCTTCGGCCTCTTCGACCTTTCGACCGGGCTTTCCAGCCCCGACTTCAGCGCTCTTGCCGGTCCCGGCAGCGCCTTCGGCCTTCTTGTCTGAACGCTCATCCGTTTCTTTGCCGTGCTTCGGCTTCATAAACCACCCATTCTCTTCGGGGCGCACGAGATAGCTGACAAAAAGTCATGATCTGATCGGGTCCGGAGGGCGAGATGCTTCCGCCTCCGGGCCCGCGAAGCCCGCGAATAATCGATCCGCCCCTCTACATCATGGGGGGCATCATCGGCCTTCTGGTGTAGTCGTGGGGGTTCTGGCCAGGCTTTGGCTTCAGCCCCTCGACCTTGGCCGCGATTACGTCGTCGACCCGAAGGACGAGGGTGGCGGCAGCGGTGGCGGACTTGATCGCCTGGGTCTTGACCCTGAGAGGCTCTACCACGCCCTGCTCCATCATGTCGACGGCCTTCCCGGAACTCATGTCGATCCCGAAACCCTTCTTGCCCGCGCCGTGGCTGGACCGGAGGTCGACGAGCGAGTTGATGGGGTCGAAACCGGCGTTCTCTGCCAGGGCCACGGGGATCTCCTCGACGGCGTCGGCGAAGGCCTTGACGGCGAGCTGATCCCTGCCGGTGATGGTGGAGGCGTACTGCCGGAGCCTCTCCGCCACCTCGATCTCGGGAGCTCCACCGCCGGGAACTATCTTCTTCGATTCCAGGACCGTCGCAAGAGACCACATGGCGTCCTCAAGAGCCCTCTCGACGTTATCTCTGAGCTGCTCGCTCGACCCGTGGATGACCACCGTCACTGCCTTGGCGCCGTGGCACCCCTCGACGAAGATCATCTTCTTATCCTTTCCGACCTTCTTCTCACCGACGAGGTCAGCGGACCCCAGGTCCTCCGCCCTCATCTCCAGGGGGTCGGTGACGATCCTCCCGCCGGTGGCGAGAGCCAGAAACTTCATCTCGTCGTCGCCGACCCTCCGCGCGGCGATGATCCCGAAGTTTGCGAGGTACCGGGAGGCGTAGGCACCGATACCCTGCTTGCAGAATACGACGTTTGCGCCGGCCTTGGCCATGGCGTCGACCTTCTCCTTGAGAACCTCGTCCTCCCCCTCCCGGAAGCTGCTGAGGCTCTCGGGGCTGGAGATGGTGACCTTGGCATCGGTGGAGAGCTTCTTCAGCTCCAGGGTCCCGTCCAGGAGGGCGATCTTCGCTCCTGCCACCTTCTTCGGCATATCGGGGTTGAGCCTCTCCTTGTCCAGGACGACCCCCTCCACGAGGATCGTATCCTTCACCGATCCGCTCCCGATCTTGACGAAGCTCACCCTCTCCTCGACGTCCACCTTCCCATCCTCTGCGATGGCAGCGGCGGCTTCGACGCAGATCTCGGTGAGCTTCTCCTTGAAGACCTCGATCCCCTTCCCGGTCATGGCGGTCACGGCGATCTTATTCAATATTTCGCGATCGTCCTTCGAGACATCCACCGCCATATCCTCCAGAAACTCGTAGGACTTGCTCTGAGCCGCCTTATAGCCCTGGACGATCACCGTGGGATGGACGCCGTTATTGATCAGCTCCTCGGCATTTTCGAGAAGCCCTCCGGCGATGACGACGGCGGTGGTGGTCCCGTCCCCCACCTCGTCCTCCTGAGCCCGGGCCACCTCGACTATCATCTTCGCCACCGGGTGCTCGATATCCATCTCTCTGAGGATGGTGGCTCCGTCGTTGGTGATGACCACGTCACCCGTGCCGTCCACCAGCATCTTGTCCATGCCCTTGGGGCCCAGGGTGGTCCTCAGAGCCAGAGCGACCGCCTTTGCCGCCGTGATGTTCCTGCGCTGAGCTTCCTTTCCGGTCTCGCGCTTATGTCCCTCTTTCAGAATGAGTATAGGAGCGTTTGTTAAGCCAGCCAAATCGAGGCCTCCCCTTTCGTTCTGGTCATCAGCAGTTTAAAGTTCTATATAAACATTTCGCGAGGCGTTTCCGGCGCCGGAGATGCAGTATATAGACTATATAGGAAAATGCTATATATATGGGTATGGTGAAGTTCGATCGATTGAAAGAACCTGAGAGATCACCCTATATTCGGCTTCTGATGGTGGCATTCCTGATCGTCGTGGCGACAGGGTGCGTTGAAGAGGGGGGACGGGAGAGCCTGGTCATCACCGGCTCCACCACTGTTCTTCCCGCCGTGGAGAGGTGCGCAGAGGTCTTCAACCAGGCCCAGGACGAGATCGGTGTCCAGGTGAGCAGCGGCGGATCGGGAAGGGGGATTCAGGACGTGGCTTCGGGGCTCGCCGACGTCGGCATGGCCTCCCGAGAGGTGAAGGAGTCGGAGATCTTGCAGTTCGGGGACCGTTTTACAGAGCACCTCATCGGCTACGATGCCATCGCCCTCGTGGTCAGCAAAGAGATCTACGACGCCGGCGTAACGGGCCTCTCCTCCGAAGAGGTCTCGGAGATATACGCCGGCAATATCAAAAGCTGGAAGGATGTCGGCGGTCCCGACGTCATGATACTGCCCGTGGCGAGGGTTCCCGGGTCGGGGACGGGGGATACCTTCAACGAGATGATCATGGGCAGCAGCCGTGCCGAGACCGAAGGGGTAGAGGTCAACGCCATGGAGAACGCCGAGATCAAGACCCTGATAGTTCAGAGCGATAAGGCCATCGGGTACCTGGGCGTAGGATACGCCAAGACCGGGGACCTGGGGGTCGTGGCCCTCGACGGGGTCAGTCCGACGGAGGAGAACATCAGGAACAAAACCTACAGTTTATCGAGGCCCCTTTACCTGTACACCTGGGACGGCACGAGCGAGACCGAGGCAAAGTTCATAAATTTCGTTTTGGGGCCTGAGGGTCAGAGGATAATGGAGGAGGAGGGCTTCTTTTCGGCCGCAGCTCCCCCCGGTCCGGATGGTCGGGGATGATAATGAGAATTTCAGGCAGAATGAGAATTTCAGGCAGAATTTTAATTACGGGGTCTTGCGATGCCTTTCAAGATTGAATCGAGGAACCTGAACCTGTGGTACGGCGAGAACCACGCCCTGAAAGATATATCGATCGGCATGCCCGAGAATCAGATCACGGCGCTGATAGGCCCTTCGGGGTGCGGGAAGTCCACATTCATCCGCTGTCTCAACCGGATGAACGACCTCGTCGACATCGTCCGTATCGATGGCGAGGTCCTCTACAACGACGTCAACATCTACGACAAAGATACGGACGTGGTGGAGCTTCGAAAGAACATCGGGATGGTCTTCCAGAAGCCAAACCCCTTTCCCATGTCCATCTACGACAACATCGCCTACGGCCCTCGGATTCACGGAGTGAAGAACGTGGACAGGATCGTTGAAGAGAGCCTCAAAAAGGCCGCCCTCTGGGACGAGGTCTCCGACCGCATCGAAAAGCCGGCCATGGGGCTCTCCGGTGGTCAGCAGCAGAGGCTCTGCATCGCCAGGGCCCTGGCCATGAAGCCGGATGTCATCCTCTTCGACGAGCCCTGCAGCGCTCTGGATCCCTTATCCACGGGAAAGATCGAAGAGCTGATGGACGAGCTGAGAGGGTCGTACACCCAGGTGATCGTGACCCACAACATGCAGCAGGCAGCCCGAGTCTCCGACTACACCGCCTACTTCCTCCTCGGCGAGCTGATCGAGTTCGGCGATACAAAAGAGATCTTCGAGAACCCTAAAGAGAAGAGCACAGAGGATTACATAACGGGCCGGTTCGGATGAGTTAATCGACGGAGAGGGAGAGATGAGTCCCTATAGAGAGCGTTATCACAGGGAGCTTGAAGAGCTCAAGATCGACGCGGAGAATCTGGTGGATCTGGTCGGCCAGGCGGTGGCCAAGTCGGTGGATTCCCTCCGCGAGTACGACGTGGATAAGGCGCGAGAGGTCATAAGAGACGATCAGATGATCAACGATCTGAGCCTGAGGATAGAGAAGAGATGCATGCAGCTTTTGGCCCTCCAGCAGCCCATGGCAAAAGACCTCCGGCTGATCGTAACCACCCTGAAGATCGATATCGATCTCGAGCGGATCGGCGATCTCGCGGTGGACATAGCTCGGATCGTGGTCCACTCCAAAAACAAGGTCCACGTCAAGAGCCTGAAGAACATACCGAGGATGGCGGAGATCGCAGTTGAGATGCTGGTCCAGGCCAACAGGGCCTTCAAGGAGAACGATGCCGAACTTGCCCGGGAGACGACGAAATGGGATTACGAGGTGGACGCCCTGTACCAGAAGGTCAGAGACACCCTCCTCAAGATCATCGGAGGAAACCCAGACCTCATCGAGGATGCAACGCCCCTTCTCCTGGTCAACAAGCACCTGGAGAGGATCGCAGATCATGTATGCAACATATGCGAGAGCATCATTTACATGGTCGAGGCGAAACGAGAACATCTCAACTGATTGAGCGGGTTTTATGGAGACCAGGAAAGTTCAGCGGACGGGAAAGTCGACCTTCATCGTCTCCCTCCCCAAGCTCTGGGCAGTGAAAAACGACATCCAACCGGGCTCCTTGATCTACATAAACCAGAGCGAGAACGGCGCCCTGGTCCTCACCCCCGATCGGTCCGAGAGGGAGCTGGCCACCAGGCTTGAGGTAGGAGACAAGGTGGGCGACCCCCTGATACGGGACATCATCGGCTGTTACGTCTCAGGGTACAGGACGATCGAGGTCGCCTCGACCCACATGACCGCAGACCAGAAGAAGGACATCCACTCGATCGTCCAGAAGCTGATCGGCCCGGAGATCCTGGAGGAGACGGTCAACAAGGTCCTGATACAGGACCTGATCGACCCGGAGGAGCTCCAGTCGGAGCGGGCCCTCCGGAGGATAAAGACGGTGGTGAGGTCCATGATCCAGGACGCCCTCAGCTCCCTGTTGACCAACGACCGGGAGATGGCCGCCGACGTCATCCAGAGGGACGATGACGTAGACAGGCTGTACCTGCTCGTCTCGCGCCAGTTCACCGAGATTCTGCGGTCCGGCTCGGTGAAGCAGGAGTCCCTCGACCCCATCACCGCCTTCAACTACACCAGGGCCGCCACAAACCTCGAGCGGATGGCAGACCACGCTGCCAGGGTCGCCGAGATGATCCTCAAGTGCGACTGCACCCTTCCTGCCAACATCGTCGAGGAGATGAGCCGGATATCGCCCCAGCTTCTGGGCCTCATCGAGGACTCGATATCATCTCTCGTCTTGCTCAACTCGGGGAAGGCGAACGAGGTTATCGAACTCTCCCGGCGGCTCCGAAGAGAGATCAACCAGATGGTATCGGCCGCCAGCTTCTCAGACGAACACGAGGACGCCCTTTTGAGGATGGTGGCCACCAGCATCGAGCGTCTGCTCGACTACATCAAAAACATCGGCGAGCTCGCCATAAACCTCAGCCAGACCGTACCCCACACCGAGGCGAAGTAGGTGACGCCACCTTCTGCCCCCTCCGCCGAAGAGAGGAGACGTTTATTCTCGCTCCAGGACGATGTCGCGTCCAGGGTCGTCCTGGAGGACCGGTTCTCTGAAAAGGTGGTCGCCGGGGTCGACCAGGCCTTCATATCCGGGGAAGAAGGCGGAGAGTTGGTGGTCAGCGGGGCCGTCGCCCTCGACTCGTCCCTCCAGCTCATCTCCAAATCCTGGGCGGTCATCGAAACGACTTTTCCTTATGTTCCGGGCCTCCTCTCTTTCCGGGAGGGAACTTGTGCCGTGGAGGCGGCGAGGAGGCTCGACCCCGCCCCCACCATCCTCTTCGTCGACGGCTGCGGGATCAACCATCCCCGGAGAGCGGGGCTTGCAAGCGCCATAGGCGTCTCCCTCGACCTTCCCACCGTGGGCGTCAGCAAGAACGTCCTCTGCGGCAGCTTCGATCCGCCCCGTCGGGTGGGGGACGCCTCGCCCCTGGTCCATCGGGGAGAAATGGTTGGCTACGTCCTCTTCTCCAAAAAGAGGTGCCGTCCGATCGTGGTGGCTCCGGGCCACCGGGTATCCGTCGAGTCGGCCCTGACTCTCGCCCAGCGGTACCTCCGGGACCACAAGCTTCCTGAGCCGTGTTTCTTGGCTCATCAGCATGCAAATGACGTGAAGCGCCGAATTTTGAGAAAAGAGATATCTATTTAATTAGGGAATTAATTTTGCAAGAGTCAACTTGCGGCGATGCACCACGCAGAATCAAATTTCGTGCGACCACCCCGCCCTAAAGTGCATCGGTTCAGGGTCCATCCCCGCGTCAATGAGGACCGGGACCTCATCGAGGATCAGGTAGACTTTGCCGTCGAAGGGCGAGCCTGAAACCTTGTGCACTTCCACCATTCCAACACCTGACCCCCGAATGGTCTTCATCGATATATCTGTTTGACATCGCTGGACATTAAGAGATGATCAATGGGCGGGTCATTTTAGTCATATGTATTTAGCCCCCAAAAATCGCGAGCATGATGCGGGTTTCGTCTAATAGAAACACGTCGACCAGCAACTTGTGCGAGAATAAAAAGGATACATAATTTTTAAGTTAATTGAAGTTAGCTTTCTGGAACTGGCCACGCGACATCAGATCTATCGAGTCTAAAGATGCTGTTTGTTGGGTGCTAATAGTACGATAACAGAAGGTTCTAATTTAGTTATAAAATTATATATTAAAATTATGTTAACAGGAATCTATCGAGTCCATGGTTTGTGTCAGAACGGCTATAAAGACAGAAAAATCAATGTGCAAAGTAGTTAAATTGCGGTTAAGACGGGCAGGAGATAAGATGATACCTTGGCTTCTGACAGCATCAGCATATTCGGTTCCGAGTGAGATCGGCGTTGGGCTTGAACCACATGAGCGACCAGAACTGATCCTCTGGCTCATTGTAGCCGCAGTATCGTTAATACCTCTTGTGATATTTTCTGTAAGCTATTATAGGGTAAGAAGCCCAAAATTACTGATAACAACCCTAGCATATTCCCTTTTCTTTGCCAAAGCGCTGATTTTAGCAATGAAACTCTTTGTACCCAATTACGTTGATGAGATATGGTGGTCAGTTGCTGCCATATTGGACATCATTATAATAAGTCTCATCGCCTATTCACTGGGAAGGAAGTCATAAAATCGTATGCAAGATGATGCCACCCTTGAGAACCGAAAGCTGATATTCGACTACATCTCAGATCATCCAGGAGTGCATCTGAGGAAAATTTCAAGGGATATTAGTATACATCTTAGTACATTGAGATATCATCTGAATTATCTTGAGAAAGAAGGATTGATAACGTGCCAAAAACAAGGTAATCTAAAGCTATATTTCGTCTCTGGAAAGCTCAATCCCCACGAAAAAAATCTGACACCTTTGCTTCAACAGAAGCGTTTTCGAGACGTTGTAATCATCATAATAAAGGCTCATGAGCTTACGTCATCACAAATAGCTGAGAAGCTATCTGTGAATCCATCAACCGCCTCTAAATATATCAAGATTTTAGAGAGGAGAGGAGTAATATCCCACAAAAAAGTTGATGGGAAGAAGATATATTACCTAAACGACGAAGAGAACATTGTTAAAATTTTGTTGACATATAAAAAATCTATGTGGGATTCCTTTGTGGACAACGTTTTGGAGATATATCTTGAGAGAGAATAATTTACACTTTGTGCCATGATTTACACTTTGTGCCATAATTGACACTTTGTGTCAAAAAGGCCTTATACATCGCAATACAACAGGGATTATACTAATCCGCACCCCCAAAATGCATCCCTCCCTACATATACGAGTATGCGGATTAGTTATTCTGATTACAGGAAGTTCGCAGAAGAGGTATCGATATGAAGAAGTATTCGAAATGCGGGTTAAAGTGTCTCTCCATGCTGATGGCGCCCTCAATTGAAGTGGCCTTTGAGGAGAAAGACACCGCCGCCAAGAAGGCAATTTCAACGAAGGATATCGAGGTGCAAAAAATATGAATGAGAAAGTAATAGTTATTTTTATCCTTACCTTTGTAGCTCTCGGTTTCTTAACATTCTACACATTCGGGCCATCTTCAACAACACGTATAGGCCCGCAAATTAACCCAGAGTCATTGAAACCCGTAAAAGTGGAAGTCACGAATCAAAACAAAGAATCTTTTGTAGAATACCATAACAAGGATATCACTGAGAATTTCTATTCCGTGAGAATCCCTCAATCCTGGCAGATTCAGACAAATATATCTCATCCAGGTGGATACGATTTCCTGTACGATAAAGGAACGGCAAAGATTGAACTTATGGATGTCCCGGATAACAGCACTCTTGAACTTTTCATACTAAGCCAGGAAGAGCCCCGGCTCAAGAGCTTGCTTCCCGGATACGAACGGATCGGTTATCAACAGATAAAAGTAAATGGATATGATGCGTACCAACTTTCGATTCTGAGCGATGCGAACGGAATTAGAGACGAAAGCATCAAAACCTACATCACAGGCCCGGATCAGGCGGCAGTATTTACCTATTCGCTCCAACAGGACATGGTCGCATCGCTTCAGGAGACATTCAACCTCGTGACTAACAGTTTCCATTGGGAGAACAACTAACATGAGGCAAATTTTTCTTTTTATATCTCTTGCCGTGTTGGGCTTTGGTCTCTATTTGAGGCTCATTTACGATGTTCCCGACAGCCAAGAACAAATTAACTTCTTTGTAAGCTGGTTCTTGATCATAATCGCTCTTTCAAGCATGCTGATAAATCTCTTCTGGGACACCAAGAAAAAAAGAACTGATGGAGAGTGAGGCATCTGACAGACATAATCACTGTAGAAAAGCTGAGCAAATCATATGGGAACAGAAAGGCCGTCGACGACCTGACCCTCCACATACAAGCGGGAGAATTCTTTGGATTCCTCGGACCAAATGGCGCTGGAAAAACGACAACCATACGGATGCTCACGGGAGTTCTCAAGCCGGATCAAGGCAAGGTAGTAATTGATCAGCATATATTGCCAATACATAAAAAAGAAGTCTCTCAAATCATAGGCGTCAAGCCGGAGAGTCGAGGCTTATACGATTGGATGACAACCACGGAATATCTCTATTTCTTTGCCCGTCTCTATGGAATAGGAGAAGACCGATTAAAAGAGCATGTTGATGCTCATCTTTCACAAGTGGGGCTCAATGATCGGAAGAAATCGAAGATCGGGACTTTCTCTCTCGGCATGCGGCAACGACTGGGACTTGCGCGCACGCTCATCAATAATCCAAAAATTCTTTTCCTTGATGAGCCTACTCTTGGTCTAGATCCACAAGGCCAGGAAGATGTCCAGCAATTGCTCAAGAAGCTTAACCGCCAGGGTGTAACCATCTTTCTATCATCCCATCTCTTGAATGAAATATCCAATCTCTGCACGCGAATAGGAATTATCGATAACGGAAAGCTGATTGTGGAAGGGAGAATCGATGACCTTGAGAAAATGCCGGAATTACAGGATAAAACGCTCACTCAGATCTTCTTACAACTGACCAGCAAGGGAGATGAATGATTTGTTCAAATTTATTTGGAAAAAAGAATTACAGGGAGAGTTCTATACCTGGAAGAGCATGACCTGGCTGGTTATCGCTTCGATCCTTTTTAGCTTTACAAGCTATCTTCTTCTTACAAATCGAGAGCTGAGTCTCCTGGATCAAACCGAACTAATGTTGCTTTTTGGGCAGATCATTATCGGGGTCGCCCTTCTAATTATAACGATAGATGCTTCATCCATAATTACCGCTGAATTCGAGAATGAAACTGCAGAGAGCCTTTTTTTAACACCGCTTTCGTTAAAGGACTTCCTATTAGGAAAATTTTTAGCTTCACTCACCCTCTGGGTTTTCCTATTTATAGTCTCCCTGCCCTACATCGTTGTCACTTCATCAGGCTCTCATCTAACTCTTGAATTTATTGGCTACATAGCCCTCCTCGGTACGTTGGGCCTAACAGGAGTGACGGCTTTTATTTTCGCGATTTCTTTGCTCCTTCGCTCCACCAAAAATACTCTCACAACCTCTCTTATTGTAATCCTGGTTCTTACTACGCCGGCACTCTTCTCTACTACGCTTAAGAATAATGTTCCATCCCAGGTCTTGAGCCAGATAAATCCCATCGACAACATATTTTTGTCACTTGACAATGTTCTTGTCGACTACCAGACCTCACTTTTGCAAAATTGGCATTTTATTTTGCCGCTTCTCATATTCTGCTTATTGATGTTTGGATTCCTGGTTATTGCTGCCAAAAGGTTCACTGAACAGGGGGTTATCAAAAATGATTGAGAAGATAAAATTCGGTTCTATCTTAGTCACAGGGATTCTTATGATCCTCTTAATGGGCACAGCTTCCGCCAGAAGCAGCCCACCGACTCTTTCCATAGAGATTACATCATCAAAAACATTGAATGGCACCGCCGGAGATTATGTGACGGTAAATGGAACAATAAAAAATACAGGAGACAAACCACTCCAAGATATTGTCACCTACCTGTCGCTAGTCGACAATGAAACTAAGCTCCCTGTCGATCTCGAAGATTGGAGTGCGGAAAAGGGGCTGCACATTGGCACTATCGAAGCCAATCAAACGTTGCCGCTCAACTGGAAGATTCATTTTGTGAAATCTGGTGCGTACTCTTTAATAATCGTTGCAGAAGTTGCCGGCAACGAGTTGCCCCAAGTGAGCAGCATCACTCAGTTTCATGTAGATCCCAAAATCAATCTCAATCCTGGAGAGGTACTCCCAGTTGCCTTGGGAACCCCCCTTATTCTGAGCTTTGTGTTGATCCTATTAGCGCACAAAAGGAGACTTGAGGAGTAGGTGAGATTTTTTTCGTTGCCCGAGGTTTTCTGGTGGCCTACCCCAAATGGGGTGAAGCATATGTTATGGTTTTAACGCCCAACAACTCGCTAAATAGACTACCCATTATTCGATAATTGAACTAATATTCTATAGAGGATTTCGAATAACCCAAACATCGCAATGTTTATATACTATTATTACTATAATTAACTCATGAATTCTTTAATCACATTTGCCTTACGAAAGAAGTACGAATCGATGGAGAAGGTTGGAGATCCTTTAGCTGATATTGGTTGTCTATTAGACTGGGAGAGATTTCGGCCGCTTTTATCCGATATGTACGATAATAAGAGCGAAAAGGGAGGTCGACCCAATTACGATGAGGTCCTGATGATCAAGGTCCTTGTTTTAGGTCAATGGTACGGGTTGACGGATAAGGCGCTTGAACGAGAAATTTCTGATAAGATATCTTTCATGAATTTTCTAGGATTTCCTGAGAAGGCCCCCGACTCATCCACCATCTGGCTATTCAAAGAGCGTCTAATAAATACCAGAAAATATAATCCTGTGTGGGAAGAGATCAATCGTCAGCTCGATTCCCTCGGTTTAGTAGTCAGGAATGGCAGCATCCAGTATGCAACGTTCATCACAGCAGATCCAGGACACGCCAAAGCAGACAAGCCTCGCGGAGATGAAGCAAAAACAAGAAGAAGTAGTGATGGCACGTGGACAAAGAAGGGAAGCAAATCATCTTTTGGATATAAGCTTCATTCCAAAGTCGACAGAGAATTTGGCCTCATAAGAGATCTGGAAACAACAACAGCGTCACTACATGATAGTCAGGTGGATCTATCCGAAGAAGGAGAAGTTGTATATCGTGATAAAGGGTATTTTGGAGTTGAGGCAAAAGGTTACTCAGCCACTATGAACCGGGGTACGCGAGACCATCCATTGAGCATTCAGGATGAGATGAGAAATCAACGGATCGCTAAAAAGAGGGCTCCCGGTGAAAGACATTACGCCATTATTAAACGAGTGTTTAGAGCTGCACATGTCATGGTCACAACCATTGCTAGGGTCCATGTCAAAATGATATTCACTGCTATCGCATTTAATCTGCTCCAATTGCGAACTCTGAAAAAACAAAATGCCTTCTAGCGGAGGCTATCTATCTGAATCAAGAAATGAACATGTTAGAGGCGAATAATGGCCCCAAGTAGAACATAAAGATCAAAAATATTGGCGTGGAGCTTTGTAGGATCGCAGATCGCCGGTTAATAGAAATCCTCTATAATCGGACTACTGATTACTTAACCATAAAAAGGGTCATTTAGATTACCGATTAGGTAGCCATTACCAGTTGGATATCAAGCACTATGGGATGATAGCACGAAACGATGGCGAAGACCGAAGAGCACAACCAGCTGTAGGCTGGAGGTTGTATTATGAAAAAGTTGCCGCTAGTTGTACTGCTCAGTACATTAGTTATGGTCTCCTCAGCGTTCGGTATTGGTGTAGAGGATTCAACCCCAACAAAGGCGGCTGAGGACATCAACAACATGATCATCGACCCGTCTAACTTCGTCGAGACGATTGATAACCCATATTTTTCTCTCAATCCTGGCACGAAGTTCACCTACGAAACCGATGGCCAGGATGGAGCTGATGACCTGAATGAAACTGAAGACCAGGATGAAGTTGATGACGAAGATGAAACTGAAGACCAGGACGAAGCTAATGACGAAGACGAGTTAATAGAAACAGTTTACGTCACCAGTGGGACAAAAGAGATCCTTGGCGTAACTTGTGTCGTTGTTACATCCACTGAAATTGTTGACGGAGAATTATTGGAGATAGCGTCCGAATTGTACGCACAGGACAAAGAAGGCAATGTGTGGTTACTTGGGGAGGACTGGACCAACTACGAAAACGGAGTAGCCGATAGAACTGGATCATGGAAGGCAGGTATAGATGGCGCCACGCCTTTCATCGCGATGAAAGCTGCCCCCCAAGTTGGTGATTCCTACAAAGGCGAGGGTGCGGATATGGTTGAAGTGATCAGCTTGACAGAATCTGTCTCGGTGCCCTATGGATCTTTCGACAACTGCTTGAAGGTCAAAGAGGGGTCAGAACTTGATGAAACTGGCAGCTTCGAGTACAGATATTATGTCCAGGAGATAGGCCTGATCTTAGAAATCGATGGATTTGAACGAAAGGAACTGGAGAATGTCGAAACGTTCTGAGCACCCCAGAGGAAATGTTGGATCTCCTCAGATCCAACATTTCTATTCTTTGTAGTGAGAAGTAGATCATCATATACACCATAGAAGTGAGACCATGAAAAGAAACATATTCTTGCTTGTATATTCCTAACTTATGTCCCACATCTCAATTACCCTGTCGACGAGAGAATCAAAAAAACTCTCTTTATAAGTTACCAGCAAATTTATAATCTCATCCTCATCGATTAGAATTTTATAATATGTATTCCTTCCATCTTTCGCTGACACTACTATTTCACTGTCCTCTAACTTTTTCAAATGCCATGAGACTGTAGAGGGGGAAAGATCAACGAACTGAACTATATCTTCATGATTGCAATTTTGATGTGTTAATATAAATAGTAATATATCTCTGACACTTTTTTGCCTTAATAATCCTAATAATATTTTATTCTCGGATTTGAACTGCCTTGGAAAATAGAGCAATTTATTACCATACTTTTCTTCCTTGATCAGCCCATGTCGGCTCAAATAATTGAGATGATACTTCAATGTGCCTGTTGGTAATCCGCTTATCCGTTCAAGCTCCCTGAAATGGCATCCTGCAAACTTTTGCACAAGATTGTATATATTTCTCCGAGTATCTAACTCAAGTACTCGATTCTCCTCGCTAACAGGGAAATTGGAATGCATATCGCCTCATTTTTTCAATATCCCGAAGAAAAAGCTCGCAAGAATTGCGAAATCAAGCAGCGACGCGGCCAGATCTACCCAGGCAGCTTGGGGAAAAAACATTTCAGATATTTCTATAAATCCTTTAATAGCAAATAACAAGAATGCGACGGTAACATACAGGAATTTTGCTCTTTTGTCTCGTTTGTATGCCATTGCAGTTATAATAAATAGTGCAAACGCTAAAATGCTGCTACAGAATATGAGGACGTTCTCTGCCTCGATTCCAGGATAAAGGATTAAATCGCCTTTGTCGTACGTGAAGGCATGTGAAGATAATGGCATTAGGGATAAAACGAGAAAAGCTGCTGATAACAATACATGAGTTCTTTTGGTCATTATGTCCTCCTCCATCAAGAATGAATCAAAGGCGCTAATTTTGCTGCCACTTCGGCTTTACTTACCAACCAGATCTCGCTTTGCATTGACGGGAGCCACCATGCTCATTATCAATTATAAATATCATATACCTTTCGCCGATAACTCGATATATCCCTCCGAATCGCCATCGTGGGACTTATTACTCCCAGCGCGGCATTACCCGCCCCGTCATCTCCATGTACCGCCGGTCCTTCCTAGACCCGCTCGACTTCCGTCTCGCCATCGACGATCACCGCTGAGAAGGTTTCTGTGACGATCGAACAATCTCAATCAAATTACGTGCGGCCACCCTGACCTAAAGGTCGGGGTATTCGTGACCTCCGCACTCTCGAAGTAGTAAAAATGAGAAATTTAGAGATAAGCTCTATCTCTGGCAAATCTCCCTCTCGACGTCCAGAAGCCTCCGTTTCAGGTCGACGCCAGAGCTGTAGCCTCCGATGCTCCTCGCTCCCACCACCCGGTGGCATGGAATTATCAGCGGGAACGGATTTTTTCCCAGGGCCTGGCCCACAGCCCTCGCGGCTTTGGGCCTTCCGAGCCGTTCGGCCAACTGGCCATAGGTCATCGTCTCGCCGGGCGGGATCCTTGACGTGACCTCCAAAACCTCCCTCTGAAACTCAGTGAGACCCGAGAAGTCGAGTTCGAAGGGGACCGGCTCTCCCTTCAGCCAGCATCCCAGAAGGGCCTCTTCCTCATCCGGCGGGACCTGATGCTTCGGCCTCTCGACGGAGAAGTCGATCTTCCTGATCATGCCATCGCGCCTCTCCACCAGAAGGTAGAGGCCAAAAGGCTCCAGAAAGAATCCCTCAGCAGATTCACCATCCTCCGGAAGAGATCGCCTCCTCGAGGGCAGGAAGGCCGTCTCTCCGGAGTGGTCGGGGCATGCCGCGCGGTCGGAGAAGTCCCTCTCGATCTTCCTGGTCATGGACGTTTTCCGGTCATATCCAGGATGGAGGGGCGAGATCCCATCTCCACGATCTCCGTCGCAAGGGACTCTGTATCCAGGATCGCCACCGTCTTTCGGCCGGTGAAGTGGCCCCATACCTCCCCAGGGTTGATCATCAGGGTATCTCCGGGAACGACCCTCACGTGATGGTCGTGCCCCCGGACGACTACGTCGTAGCGGCCCGAATCCACGAGAGCCGTCACCAGGGGCTCGTAGGTCCCGTGGAGGAGGGCGATCGATCTGCCGCCTGCCTCGACCTCGCCGAAATCCTCGAGAAACTCGCCACCCACCCGAGCGAAGTCGCGCTTGAGGCCAGTTCGGTCGCCGTCGTTGTTCCCGTAGACGAGCTTGAGCTCGCCCGCCCATCCATCGAAGGCGTAGCACATTCCGGGGGCTATTACGTCGCCGGCATGGAGGATCATCTCGACGTTCCGTTTCTTGAAGATCGCCACGGCCTCCAGAAGGCCGGGGAAGTTGTCGTGGGAGTCGGACATTAGACCAATCAGCATGATATCACAAACCTTTTGCCAGGAGGGAGGGTCTTTGGGCTTGACAGCCCGGAGAAAGACAGTGATCCTCGTTTATAGCTTTTGACGCTCCACTTTCAGAAACGGATATGCGCCAAGCCCATACTAATCGAAAGGGCTAAATACGAGAATGGCTTTGCATCGTTGGACCCGCCTTAACTCAGCCTGGTAGAGTGCGCGGCTGTAGTAGGTTTCGCGCCAGAAGGCGCACCGTGCGGCTACCGCGATGTCCCCGGTTCGAATCTGGGAGGCGGGACCTTGCTTTGAGTCCGGATAGTGTAGAGGCCTATCATGAAGCCCTGTCGAGGCTTCGACCCGGGTTCGACTCCCGGTCCGGGCGCTGAATGGGGGCGCAAGCATCGAAACTTGCGCCCTTCTCTTCTGATCCCATCTTCTGCCTCGAAGGTCAGGGACGTTCGACTTTCGTAGCAGTTCAATCGAAAAGTTTATTACTAAATGATATGATTTCCATTTGTCGTGTAAAACGTTTCCATCTATCCACAGAAGAACCGCAACCAAGCCCGCCATCATGCGGTGAGACGCACGACATCACCGCTGCCTTGATGGCAGAGGAGGTGCCCAGGTCCCTCGGTGGGGCCGGGCATCCTCGACTCTTTTATGCGCCGTCCTTATGAGCATCCCCCATCTCAGCATCTTCAATTGTCGGGCATCAGGAGCCAGATTTCGTCTCCAGCTCCTCTATCCTCCTCTTCAGGATCTTGATCTTCTCATCAAATAGCTCCCAATCGACGCTCCGATTGGCGGTGAGGACTTCCAGAAGCTTGATCAGCTCCTGGGTGGACTCGTCCTCTGAGAACCACGGATGGGCTGCAGAGAGCCCCTCGAGCCGTTCCTCCAGAGCTTCGTAGTTCTCGATCAGGCGGTCATCGGGGGATTCCCTGTTCTCCTGGAGGAGGTCGAGGGGTCTCATCAGGCTCTCAAGGCACCGGTAGTACTCGAGAAGGCTCTCTCTGGTAAGTATTGGAGGAGCCATCTCCACATCGAGAGGTTCGTAGGGCTTCGCGATCTGCTGAAGTTTCTCGCACCACCTTGCCCAATAATCAGTCATATGCCGGATTCCTCCAGCAATTAAGTAAGGCTGTAACGTACTTAGTTCTATCGGGCATTGTCCGAAACGCCTAGTCTTCTTCCCATAATTGGGATGAAGAAATCAGGGCGATCCCTCGGTGGCAGGTCTCAGCGGTTTGCGGCCTTTCCTTCAAGGGAACTGGCGGGCGCAGGTCCTGGTCTTGCTGGCGCAGCGGCTCGACCAGAGCGGCCCATCGTTTGGGACCGGCCCTCGTTCCCTGAAGTTGTAGAGCCTCCAGCCGATCTTCATCCCGTCTGAGACGGCGAGGCTATCGGGCATCTCCATTGGGATCCGCCAGCCAGCATCGCCCCGCTCGAAGACGTAGTAGAGCCAGGCGTGGTCGATGTCGTTGGAAACGCCGTCTATGGCCGTCACCATCGATCCCAAATGGCCGGTGGCGCTCTCGTCCGCGGTGACGACGACCTCGGCCGAAGCCTCCAGGGCGTCGAGGACGGAGGCGCCGGAGGCGAGCCTCACTGCCTGGTGCCTGATCCTATCCCCCCCGTAGTTTATGGAGACGAAGGCCTTGATCTCGCCCTCGCCGCCCCTCTTCCGGCCAAAGAACATCTGGTGGTGGGTTGGCCCGATGATACAAGACCTTACCGGCTGGAGTCTCACGAGGCGAAGTCAGGCCGATGCCCTGAATAAAAGTGGTCGGGCCAAAAGGGGGTTTCTGGTCCAGACGCGCCTTCCCTCCCGAAACTTTTTGTACATAAAGATGTGTGGTATTTGGCAGGAGGGATACTCGACGAGATCGAAGCCGCTCATCGTCCTGGCGCTGCTGATGCTATCGCTGGCTGCAACCGCGCTGGCTCAAACGACGGGCAATGAGAGCGGCACAGATCAGATAGTAGTTGGAAGTGAAGATGAGGTAACCTCAGCAAAACCAGAACATATCGCTACAGCCAGCCCCAACAAAAGCACGCCTGAGGAGACACTGACGGAAAAATCCACCACATCTAAAACATCTGACTCAATCAAATATATTCTTAGTTGGGTATTAGCCATCATAGGTGCCATTGGCGCTTTGATAGCAATTTATGAATTTCTTTATAAGAGACGTATCGAAAATAAACGGCTAACTACTGAAGAAAATACCTCTATAACTACTGAGTCAATTCGCAATATCCCCTTCTCCCACAACCCCAACTTCACCGGCCGAGTGGACCTGTTAGAGAAGCTCCAGGAAGCCTTGAGTTCGGGAGAGCATGCCGCGATTACCGATTATCAGGCCATCACCGGCCTCGGCGGTGTCGGCAAAACTCAGCTCGCCCTGGAATACGCCTACAACCACTTGGACGATTACCAGGTCATATGGTGGGTCCGCTCCGAGGATACCGCCACCTTAGCCGCTGATTACGCCAATCTGGCCGCGAAGCTCGCCCTCCCCGAGAAGACCTCTCAGGACCAGAGCACCATCATCTCGGCGGTGAGGAGTTGGCTTGAGCAAAACGACGGCTGGCTCCTGGTCTTCGACAACGCCCAGGACCCCGGAGACCTCAAGGACTACCTGCCCAAAGTAAGCGGGGGTCACGTGATCATCACCTCCCGGGAATCAAACTGGGGCGGCACAGCAAAGACGCTACCCGTCGACGTCTTCAGCCGAGAAGAGTCCATCGAATTTCTCCGCAAACGGACCGGGGGGGAGGACGGAGCCGAAGCCCTGGCAGACGCCCTCGGAGACCTCCCCCTGGCTCTGGAGCAGGCCGGGGCTTACATCGAGGAGACGGGCATAACTCTCTCCGACTACCTCAGCCGGTTCCAGGAAGAGCAGGTGGAGGTTCTGAAACGGGGCAAGCCCTCATCTTACCCCGCTACCGTCGCCACCACCTGGGAGCTATCTTTCAAGAGGGTCCAAGCCGAATCCGACGCTGGCGCAGACCTCCTTCGCCTCTGCGCTTTCTTGGCCCCAGACAACATACCCAAATCGCTCCTAGCAGAGGGGGCCGAGCTTCTGCCCGAGCCTTTAGCCTACGTTGTGACGAAACCTCTCGAGTTCGACGATGCTGTGGCCGCCCCGAAGCGATACTCGCTTTTGACATTTGCTGACAACTTGCTCTCGATCCATAGGCTAGTGCAGGCCGTAACGCGGAATCGATTATCAGATGAAGGACAGAGAATATGGGCCGAGGCTGCCTTGCGGCTTGTCGACGGCTCCTTCCCCGATAGTAATTATGTTCGTGCTTGGCCCTCATGTTCGGCTATTTTACCTCATGCGCTTGCCGCAGCTAAATGTGCCGAATATCTTCGGGTGGCTCCCAATACGACTGGTCGTCTTCTAAACATGGCTGGCATTTACTTAAGGCGACGCGGCGATCTCGACGGGGCCAAGTCCGTCTACGAGAAGGCTCTATCGATCCTTAATGAGGCCTACCTTAAAGGATCCACCCACCCCGACGTGGCCATGACGCTAGGAAATCTCGGTACCGTCCTAGTCGATAAGGGCGACCTCGACGGAGCCAAGGCCGCCTACGAACAGTCTCTGGCTATCTTCAAAGAAGTCTACGGCCCCGACTCCACCCATCCTGACGTGGCCAAGACGCTCGTAGGCATCGGTAACGTCCTGCACGGCGACCCAGACGGAGCCGAGTCCGCCTACGAACAGGCTTTGGCTATCTTTAAAGAAGTCTACGGCCCAGACTCCACCCATCCCGACGTGGCCATGACGCTAGGAAATCTCGGTAACGTCCTTGTCCAGAAGGACGACCTCGACGGAGCCAAGGCCGCCTACGAACAGGCTTTGACTATCTTCAAAGAAGTCTACGGCCCCGACTCCACTCATCCCGACGTGGCCATGACGCTAGGAAATCTCGGTATCGTCCTGCACAAGACGGGCGACCTCGACGGAGCCAACGCCGCCTTCGAGAAGGTATTATCGATCTATAATGAGGCCTACGGCCCCGACTCCACCCACCCCTCCGTCGCCAGGACGCACATGAAACTCGGTATCGTCCTACACAATAAGGGTGACTTCGGCGGAGCCAAGGGCGCCTACGAGAAGGCTCTATCGATCTTCCGGATGCAGTTTGGTGAGGACCATTCTCTCACGTTGAAGGTGCAGAACTCTCTCGATGCTCTTGAACGCGAGATGAAGAGCAAAAGATGAGAGGAACATCAAGCGGGCCAAAGGATATCCAGAGTTCTAACTAAGTTCTAAAACGGCCGAGTCTGATGGCCCGCCCCCGACTGGAGGCGCGGTGGCGAGGATACCACCCACTGGATTTCACCTCCGACAAGGTGGGGAGAGCCGAAAGCCGCTCCACCTTCTGGTTATCGGTGAATAGAGCGGGGGATTACCTATCGCTCCCCACCCATCACCTTCTCGATTCCTGGTGACCGCGGGGGGTTTCGAGCCCGGGCTCGAAGTCTAAGATCGAATGTACCTGTTCTTGAAGTAGGAGTACTCGCCGAGGGCCTTTCGGATCGTCTCCCTAGCCCTCTCACCTTCGGCCTCGCCGCCGCAGCAACGCGACGCCACCTCGCCCAGGAGCTCTTCGGGCTCATAGTTGAAGAACCGGAGGAGCTTATCGCAGACGTCCCCCCGAACGACCTTCGATATCCTCCAGCCGTCGTCCTCGTCCTCCACGGTGACGTGGACCTCGTTGACGCAGCCGAGAAGGTTGTGGAAGTCTCCCAGGGTGTCCTGGTACGCCCCAAGAAGGAACGTGCCGAGGTGGTAGTCCTCGTCCTTTCTCAGATCATGGAGGGCTATGAAGTCGGCA
>JAXGJB010000044.1:0-22739 GCA_040770465.1 Methanothrix sp.
GATGCACCGTTAGAGGCTCACAGCCTCCGACTTATCCTTCTCAGCCATCCTTCGATGCTGCTCGATGCGCATTCATAGTTAGTTATTTTATGAAGCACGTCGAATATTTCATCCTCGTCGCTCTCGTCGAAATGATATCCGCACGTCCTCAGAATTATGGCAGCTAATGTAAAGGCCGTCCGTGTTTGCCCATCATAGAACGGGTGAAAATGCGCGATGCATAACGCCCAAGTCGCTTTCTTGAAGACGTCAGATTCAGCGTTGATCCGGCCAACGAGGTAATCGATCGTTCCCTCTCAAATGACACCAGGAGTTCCGCCTCCAGTCTCAACGAGGTCATCATGTATCGATAAAACCATATCCCTGGTTATCCTGATCATGCCAACTGGCCCCATTACTCCTCAAGAGATTTAGCATTACTCCATCAAGCCACTCCCTTAAACCAAGCTGAAAGGGCTCCAAGATGGTGAACTGGCCAGCCAGCCCGACGGTTTCTTCGCGCCGCCCGGCCCTCACGCCTCGATCCCGTCCGCTGCTTCCCCTCGGGTGGCGCGAACCCCGCACGCCCTTCGAGCTGCCTCCGGGCGGACGGCGCCGCCCGCGCGGCATGATCAGTTCCTCCATCAACATTTCTAAAATGATACGCTCGAAAACGTCGATGCCGATCAGAAATTCCAGAGGGAAAATTGTGGTAGATCAAGATGAATTTATATTTGATTAAAAATTAAAAATGGGGAGGGGGGCTCAGGTTGCTACCCCATTGTCGTTCAGGTTCCGGAGAACCTTGTAGCGGAAGGTGTTCCCCTCGCTGGGATTATCGTAGGCCATCAGTACCATCTCGGGCCGCGTAAGATCGTCCAGGTTCGCGATCGCCACCCCTGCGCCAGCACCCTCCCAGCCGACACCCCCAACCTCCACGTAGCTGTTGTCCCATCTGTTCGCCACGCCGTTGTTGTTGAGGTTCCAGCCGACCTTGTAGCGGAAGCTGTTCGCCTCGGCGGGGTTATCGTAGGCCATCAGGATCATCTCGGGCCGCGAATGCTCATCCAGGTTCACGATGGCGATGCCGGCACCCTGACCCTCCCAGCCGACACCCTCAACCTCCACGTAGCCGTTGTCCCATCTCTCCGCCACGCCGTTGCTGTTGAGGTTCCAGCCGACCTTGTAGCGGAAGCTGTTCGCCTCGGCGGGGTTATCGTAGGCCATCAGCACCATATCGGGTCGAGAATCGCCATCCAGATTAGCTATGGCGACACCTGCGCCAGCGCCCTCCCAGCCGACACCCCCGACTTCTATGTAGCTGTTGTCCCATCTCTCCGCCACGCCGTAGCTGTTGAGGTTCCAGCCGACCTTGTAGCGGAAGCTGTTCGCCTGGGCAGGGTTATCGTAGGCCATCAGCACCATATCGGGCCGAGAATTCCCGTCCAGGTTCGCGATCGCCACCCCTGCGCCAGCACCCTCCCAGCCGACGCCCCCGACTTCTATGTAGCTGTTGTCCCATCTGTTCGCTATGCCGTTGCCGTCGAGGTTCCAGCCGACCTTGTAGCGGAAGCTGTTCGCCTCGGAGGGATTATCGTAGGCCATCAGCACCATATCGGGCCGAGAATCCCCGTCCAGGTTCGCGATCGCGACGTCAGCGCCCTGACCTTCCCAACCGACACCTTCAACGGTCGTATACTGGGCAAATGCCGGAGAGATTACAAAACAACATAACGCAGTCGCGAGACAAACGCTCACCATCAACTTTGACCTCATTTTTCTCCACCTCAGTACGGCCTCAGACCCCCAAATTCAGCATCTCATCCGAATCGTAGGGCAAAACGCCCTATATAAGCAGGGCGACCCACTGGTCAGCATTCTTCGTCTAGGTGGTATGCCAAACAAAGGGCCCAAAACCGCAATCTCAGCAATCTACCTCGAGTAGATTTTACCGATAACAGAGTAAATTTCTTATATAAATAAGTTTTGGTCCTGTGAAAAATCACCGGATGATCCGGGTGATTACAAATGGTGACTTCTATTTCATTGCAGCATCTTGTTATTCAGTTCTGAGACGAAATTGATTTTCAAGGGAGGATTCAATATCACCAGCAGAAGAACATCCGTTCCGCCTGCAAAATCCATAAGCTCCAGCCCCACAACCTCCGTGCCGTCATGGAGAGGTTGCAGTTCCCGCTAGAGAACGCGCCATCAGACCTTAGCCACCGCCTCCATAAAAACGAACCATGAAGAGACAAAACCGGAGATGCGTCTGGCACATTCCCCCAAAAGCAAGTCAAACCCAACAAAAATGTAGATTTTGAAGAGGCTCAGAGCGTGGCTTCGAACAGCTCATCACCTCTTCTTTTGAGCGCGCCATTAGCGCACTTGAGCTGGAGAGTATTCAACGGGAGTCGGTCTCGTTGACCATGAGACCAGTCTCGTTGACCATGATAGTCCCGTTGACCAAGGTCCCGTTGACCAAGGTCTCGTTGACCAAGGTCTCA
Organism: Methanothrix sp.; assembly: GCA_040770465.1. Lineage (GTDB taxonomy): Archaea > Halobacteriota > Methanosarcinia > Methanotrichales > Methanotrichaceae > Methanocrinis. Next base: position 2,487 of record JAXGJB010000044.1, read on the forward strand.
TTGACCATGATCTCGGTCTCGTTGACCATGATCTCGGTCTCGTTGACCATGATCTCAGTCTCGTTGACCATGATCTCGGTCTCGTTGACCATGATCTCGGTCTCGTTGACCATGATCTCGGTCTCGTTGACCATGATCTCGGTCTCGTTGACCATGATCTCGGTCTCGTTGACCATGATCTCGGTCTCGTTGACCACGGGCTCGGTCTCGTTGACCATGATCTCGGTCTCGTTGACCATGATCTCGGTCTCGTTGACCACGGGCTCGGTCTCGTTGACCACGGGCTCTTCGACTGCTACCTCAGTCCCGCTGACGGCGGTTAGTATTGGCCCAGTCTCGTTGATCACCGGAGCTGCAGGCCCGGTCTCGTCGATCACAGGTGCTGCAGGCCCAGTCTCGTCGATCACAGGTGCTGCAGGCCCGGTCTCGTCGATCACAGGTGCTGCGGGCCCGGCCTCGCTGACGACTGGCGCCGAGGGGCCTACTACCTCACACGACCCCGTGCTCGCCGCGGGGGTTCCCATCCCTATGGAATAGGGCTGCATAGCGTTCGATCCCATGGTATACTGATAGGGACTACCAGAGCCGACGGTGTAAGTCTGAAGGCCGCTCGATCCAATCGAATACTGGTAGGGGCTTTCCGAACCGACGGTGTAAATCTGAAGGCCGCTCGATCCAATCGAGTACTGGTAGGGGCTTCCCGAACCGACGGTGTAAGTCTGAAGGCCGCTCGATCCAATCGAATACTGGTAGGGGCTTTCCGAACCGACGGTGTAAGTCTGAAGGCCGCTCGACCCAACCGAATACTGATAGGGGCTTCCCGAACCGACGGTATATGATGGAGTAGCTGAACTGCAAATTGTATATGCCACTGCTGGCGATAACATGATGGCTGCCAAGAGAAGCGCCGCCGAAACCGCCAAAAATCCTCTGGTCATGTGATCCTTCCTCCGATACCTCTCTAAACTTATTCACATACTGAGCTTAAATAATCTCCCCTCTGACAAGAACCGCCCTGCTGACCGGCTCTCAAGGAACTGAGCATTCTTCACATATATAGACTTTCGTGGCCGTATTCCTTGATAAGCGCCACTGTACACTCCTATTTTGAACTTGATAAAAAAGATTATATAAATAATTCATGATGCCCCCCCGGAAGATGGACCTCATATCCGAAGGGCATCTGAAGCGCCAGCCCTTTACAGAGGAGGCCCCTGATTCTTCGAAACGGGACGCTCTTCCCCGTACATCTGGGAGGTCACCACGTCCCACCGGCTCCACTCTCCAGGGGAGTAAGTTCCGGCAAGGTCGCGAATTATAAGCCCACCATACCCCCGATCCAGAGACCTTTTGAGGAGGGCTTTCGCCTCATCTGGATCGCTCAAAACCACCTCGTCCGCCAGAAATACCTTCGCAGAGAGGGGAGTTCCCGCAACGCCTCTCAGGACACCGCTCAGATACCTCCTCCTTTCAGCGTAGCTTTCATCAATAAGCTCCGTTCCGTTGAGGTAGAGGAGATCTGATGCCGCGAAGGACGAGACCGCTGAATCTTTCGACCTCCCTTTGAGGTTGATCTTTCCGAGCATCTCCGACCGGGGCGAGATATCCCCTCGAAGGACCAGGACGAACTCGCCCTCCATGATGAAGTTGCCCTTCGCCCTCATCAACTCCTCCGCCAGGTCGGCCAGAGACGAAGTGACGTTCCGAAGCTGGCTTGTATAGACGAAGACCTGTTCGTTGAACTTGTGGACCTGAACCCTAAGCCCGCCGTACCTGACGACGTAAGCTCTCGGCCCATCCCCCTCGATCGTCTCCCAGGGGTCCTTGCTCCGCCTGAAGAGCATGAGCCTTGCCGGGTTTGGTGGCGCGATCCTCACGTCGAATATCTCATCTCGAGAAGCGCTGAGAGCCACCATCCCAAAATCCGGAAGACGCGCATAAGCCCTCTTCACCAGGGACTCGTCGGCAGAGAAGGCCTTCCCAATGGCCGCCGACATCAGGGACGGGCCCAGCCCCACCATCATCCTCCCGAGGACGGTCCTGGCTATGTACTTGGCCTCCAGAGGGGAGGCGCCGAGAAGAAGCCCCTTCAGGATGGATTTCTTTCTGAACGTGGATCCAGCTCCCCTCTGAGCAGGTATCATTCGGAGGGAGTCGTATACCTGCAACATATCCGTCGTCGTCCTGGTCAGGGTCTGCTGAGACCGGCTCTGAGCCATCGCCTCGGCCAGATCTCCTGCATCGGCTCCTTTAGGCTGCGAAGATACGGCCCGACCGGAGATCTCCTCCAGAACCTCCCTGAGGATCTCGGGGCCTATCCCCATCTCCTGCGGTTCCCAGGGGGGCCAGAGGCGACCCGATAGAAGCCTGACGGCGGGCCGGATTATCTCGGGAGAGAGACCTTTCATTAGAGATGCCAGCAGATCGGCCTTGGCCTCTCTCCGTTCCTCTCTGGATACCGCCTCCAGAGCCCTTGCGATCTCGATGTAAGGAGGCATTGAACGCTACCGTTCGATCTTGATATCCTTCAGCCCTCTCGCCATCTCCTGAAGCTGATCGATGGCAAAATCCAGGTCTTTGAGAAAGAGCCCGGTCCGCTCCGTGGTGACGGCGCCCGGCGCCGAGGCGGCGATGAGCCCCTCCTGCTCCAGCACCCGCAACGAGTACCGAACCTTGTGGCTGGGTATCCCCGTCTCTTCAGCCAGCTTGAGGATGCCGATCGGCTCATTCTCCACCACGTATTTCAGGATGGTAAGGTGCCTTCTAAGCATCTCAAGCTCTCTTTTCACCTTCTCTGTCACCAAATTCTCACGTCCGTTCTCAGCGCCCATAACAATATTTATTAAGCAATCTCTATGCTTTATAATTCCATCGATTGACATGGCACATGTTATCATTTGCGGTTCGGATCGGCTCGTTATATCAGCCCTCCAAAGGGACCATCCCACCAAGGCGGGGGGACCATCCCTCCAAAGGGTCGGGGAGGAGACCGGTCCGCCTTCGTCCGGGACGCCGATGAAACTCATTATTTGGAGAGACGACCCCCAGGGCTTTTGCTGCCAATTTGGGTTCAGAGCTGATCGAGTCCCAGGAATAATCTCATTTTTACCTGGGTTTTAAAAACTCACGAGTTTGTCCGAATGCGAATTTCGTTGTGACACGTTTTGACATGCCATGAACTCGGGGCTCGCTCAATTCTCAGTTATTTTGAATCAACAGATTCATATACGATAGGCTCTTAGCAGGTAATATAAAATGATGAAGAGTTGGAGATCAGATGGGGTTGCAGCTTAGGGTTTTCCGGATCAAAAATAGTGTGGTCGTCTGAGATGATACGAATCTTGAACTCAGAGTTCGACTTGGCTCGGCTTATGCCCGGCGAGGAGGAGCTGGTCGTCGCCTTCGTGCCGACAAACCGCGACATATACAGAATGCTCCAGTCCTGTCACAAGCTGAAGGCGGTTTACATCCACCCTGACACCTTCAAAGATATGCCCTGTGTAGGCCAGACCCTTCTTTACATGCAGAAGGTGGAATTGGTGGTGGATGACGCAGTCCCAAAGAGTTTGTCTGAGCAGGAGAAGGACGCCGGCAAAGCCCAGGAGCCTGAACCATCTCACCCCGCAAGCCTCGTCGTGGTCGGCCGTTGACCTCGGCTCCCTGCCATGAGAGTCCGGTTCGTCCTCAAACGCTAACTGCTCTTTTTTGCTGTGATGGACCTTCAAAATTTAGAAGCGTCAGGCGAAGGGTTTCAGAAATCGGTTCGCCTTCGCCTGAGAAAATCTATCCCATGTTTGGAGACGACCCGGCTCGATCTCAGATCTTCCTTGCCCAGGATCTGAGGAGACGAGACGCCGGTCACCACCAGCATCGTCCTGATGCCGTTGTCGAGGCTCGGATCGATCTGGGCACCCCAGATGATCCTCGCTTCTGGGTTTATCCTCTCGTAGACCTGTTCCACCACCGTCTCGGCATCGGAGATCGTCATGCTCGATCCGCCCACCACGTTGACCAGCGCCGAGGTCGCTCCAGAGATGTCCACATCCAGGAGGGGGCTTCTCAGGGCTTTGATCACCGAGTCTTTGCTCTTCATCTCGCCTTCGGCCTCCCCGAGACCGATCATGGCGACGCCCCCGTTGGACATTATCGTCCTGACGTCGGCGAAGTCGAGATTTATCAGGCCAGGCCTTGTGATAAGCTCCGTTATCCCCTTGACCGAACGCATCAAAACCTCGTCCGCCACCTTGAAGGCCGCCTGGAGGGGAAGATCGGGGACGACTTCGAGGAGCCGGTCGTTGGGGACCACGATGACGGTGTCTGATACCTCTCGGAGCCGTTTCAGCCCAACATCGGCGTTGGCCATCCTGATCGCCCCTTCGGCGGCGAAGGGGAGGGTCACCACAGAGATGGTGAGAGCGCCCATCTCCCTTGCCACCTCCGCAACGACCGGGGCGGCACCGGTCCCGGTCCCGCCGCCGAGGCCGCAGGTGATGAAGACCATGTCCGCCCCCTCCACTGCGGCCCTGATCTCATCTATGCTCTCCCTCGCCGCCTCTTCTCCAATGGATGGGAGGCTCCCCGCCCCAAGGCCCCGGGTCGTCCTTCGCCCGATCAGGAGCCGCCGGTCCGCGTTTATGTGGAGAAGGTGCTGAGCGTCGGTGTTCATGGCAAAGAGCTCGGCGCCCTCGATCCCGGTCTCGGCAAGCCGCTCGATGGTGTTGGACCCACCTCCGCCGCAGCCGATTACCTTTATGACCGTTGTGAGCTGCTCCAGAACCGCCACCAGATCATCGTCGTTCTCCATGGACCTCGACACAACTCTCCGATCTTCAAGATCTTCGTCGTCCTCCATGACCCTCGACGGAACTGTCCGGCCCTCGAGCTCAGCTCTATTAAGAGCTTCATCTATAATCGACTTCACGTCCATCACCTGGGCTTCTTGTCCTTGAACCTGACTGATTACTTATGGGTATATGGATTTTTTCATAGTGACCCGAAACGGGTGTCGATAGCTTCAATACATAGCTTGCTATATTAAATTATTGATGGAAACTTCTGCACAGCCTCGATATCATCGGGGCGGAGGCCCTTCGACCTCCTGCCTCCGACCCCGGCAGATCGACCATAACCAGCATCTGTAACTGTCGCAGTCACGGCTCAACCGCCTTCCTGCCAAATCAGGATCAAATCGAGATCGGTTCCCTTGCTCACCCGTATTCGTCTCCGAGCCGCCAGTTACGCGGCCGTCAAACCCTCCTTCGGCTTTCGTTCAGGGCGCTGACCATGCCTCCGAATCCCAGGCTGACGGATGAAAGCTCGATCAGGAATCCGACGAGGGGTATGAGGAAGAGGACGCTCAAAACCAGGTAGCCCAATACGAAAGCGGGCGTATCTCCAAGGTCCTTGTTCAAAGACGAGGCGATCCACCTCCCCAGGCTGAAGGAGACGAAGAGGTTTGCAACCAACAGGGCAGCAACGAAGAGGGCCAGGAGTAGAAAGCCCAGCGGCATTCCGACGACGGTAACCATCGAGACGAAGATCAGAACCATCGAAGCCACGATGAGCCCAAGGCCCAATACCGCCCATTTCGGCGGAGATCTCCTGATCTCCCGATCGACGGCAGATATGCTTTCAGGAAAGATTCTCAGGATCAGGACGCCGACGATGAGAAAGCCGAGGATCATAAGTATGCTGAAGGTCGATATGAAGGGCTCAGGCTTCCCGGCAGCCTCGTCTTCCTCCCACATCTGGAACTTCACATCGCCAGCTGTGCCTGTATTCTCGAAGTCTCCGGCGTTGACCCAGAGGGTCCCCGTCACGTTCCCCGCGTTGCGGACGTCGCCTCCGAAGATTGCGGCGTCCATACCGATATCCGAGGAGGAGAGTATCCGGACGGTCCCCCCGGCCATCACCACGTTCCTCTCGACGTCGCCCCTGAGGTTGATGGTGCCGCCTGCAGCCAAGATCTTCCCGCCTACTTCAGAGTTCAGGTCGACCTCACCCCCGGCGACGATCAGATCGCCTTTTATCGGGGCGTCTACGTTCACACTCCCCCCGAAGATGACAGCGCTATCCACCGGAGCGTTGACGTTCACTGTATCGCCTCCGGCGAATAAGTCGTCGGCCACGGGAGAGTCGACGGATATCAGGTCGCCTTCCATGAACTCCAGGGCAGAAGCCGCCTCGGCAAACGCGATGATCGATGTCAGAAGCAGAACATTTAGCCATCTCATCTGGATCACCATGCTCAAGTTGGCTTTTATAGGATAAGTAAATTATGTTTCAAAAGTACTCTCCCGCGGAGAAGATGCTCAATTCAAGATTGATATGATGAAACGCATAAAAAGGGTCTTGTGACGGGGAGGTGCACAGCCCGGGTTTTCCGCTCCTTCAGGTGGTGACCTCGTAGGTGACGACCACCTGGGACCTGACCTCCAGCATCCCCGGTCCGGAAGATGCGGCCGCATCAGATGAGTATGAGGGTCCGAAGAGATATGGTGAATCGGAGGTGGGTGATGATGGGTCGAAGGTTTCTGGCCAGCGGAAGCCGAAGGCATCCATCATGCTGAAGCCGAGCGGGTCAAAGCCTTCAGTCGGCTGAGAGACACTTGGACTTGATGGCTCGAAGATCTCAAGCCTCTTCCCCAGTTTGACCCCCGCGGCGGAGGCGAGAGACCGGGCCTCGACATCGGCGTCTTCTACGGCCTTTTGCCGCGCCTGGGCAAACGCCCCGTCCTTCTCTTCAAGACCATACCCGGATATGGAGGCAATAGCCCCCTCGGCTCGCGCGACCTCAAAGCTCCTGTTGATCAGGGCCTCGTCTTCGGCATCGAACCTGATGGTGACCTCTTCGGTGACCCTGCTCACCGCCTCGTCCGCCACCATCAAAACCGTGGAGTTGTTATATACTCTGCTAGTGGTCTGGATCCTCGACACACTTCTTCCCCGTCCGGCCTGGAAGTCGTCCACGTCGACGCCGGCTCCGATGAGAGCCTCTATCGTCCGGTTCAGGGTTTCAGAGCAGTTCGAAGATGCCCACGTGAGGTTCTCATCTTGGGTCGTCGCGCTGATCGAGACGTAGACGACGTCGGCCGGGACCTGAACCGCCCCATCGCCGACGACGGTCAGCGTCGAGGCGTCCGCCAAGACTGTAAGAGCGAATAGGCTTAACAAAATCGCCACGGTCTTCATACCATTCCCCCGGGCCGTTATAAGGTCGCATAAGACCTTAAAGTAAGCGGTCGGATGAAGGTTCACCTTCGCATTTCAGCCCTGCCGCCCAAAGGATGGGCCGGAACGCCGGATCAGATCACAGGTGACCCCTCTTGAAGAAGATTGATCCCACCAACGGAGGATGGTGGCGCAGGACCGGGGACCGGGCCGAGTCCCTCTTCGTCCGGGCCGACGGCTTTAGCCGCGGCGCTCTGAGCCTATCGATCGAAGCTCTGCGAAGCTTCAACGCGGCCCGGGGATCGGAGGCGGCGGCGGCGATCGCCTACTACGCCCTCTTCTCCCTATTTCCGCTTTTGATCATCCTGGTGGTGCTGGCCAGCCCCCTCCTCCAGAGCCAGGAGGTTCAGATCCAGATTTTGAAACTGGTGAGGGAGGTTCTGCCTCCAGGTGAGGAGCTGGCGAAGGAGAGCCTCCAGCGGATCCTGGAGCTGGGTCGCCTCCCATCGGCTCAGGATATGCTGAAGGAGAACGTCGCCCAGATGATGATGCTGAGGGTGCCGGTGGGGATCGTGGCGGCGGCAGGCCTCCTCTGGTCCTCGACCTCCGTATTCACCGCCCTCGCCCTCAACGTCGATCGGGCCTGGAGAGGGGCGACCCGAAGGAACTACTTGAGATGGCGCCTCCTCGGCCTGGCCATGGCCGGAGGGTTGATGACGGTCCTCCTCGTCGTCTCGCTATTTTTGGCAGGCCTCTTCGGCCTCTTATCAGGGGTCTCGGGCGGCAGCACGCCCTTGTATCAGGCCTGGTTCTTGGGGACCCTCTCAAACCTCGTCCCCGTCATCCTCGTCTTTTCCATCTCATTCGCCCTTTATCTCTGGGCCCCAAACACCGATGTAAAGCTGGACGAGGCTGCGTTGGGCGCTCTCGTCGCCACCTCCGCCTGGACGGTCAGCAAGATGGCCTTCTCGTGGTACCTGGCGATATGGCTTGCAAGACACCGGCTGGTCTACGGCTCCCTGGGAACGGTGGTGGCCCTGATGCTCTGGGTCTACCTGAGCGGGATGATCATCCTTTACGGGGCGCACCTCAGCGCCGCCATCGCCCAACGAAGACGGCGGCGGCCAGCTGGAGGATGAGGAGAGGAAAGGGAAGGGACGAGAGGGTAATAAGAGAAGGCACCTCAAGATACGAGAAGGTAATACGAGAACGTGTCTAGTCGGATGGCATGAAAGCCGACATCAGGGGCAGGAGATCCATTCCGCTGCCCCTTGAGAAGAGCTCTGGTTCGATCCCAGCTTGATCGTCATATCAATGGAGAAGACGCCCACTAGATCCGTTACCCTCCTGCCGTACTCCGCGGGGCGTCCGCTGCCTCCTCCCTGGGCCAGGCCGACGCCGGTCAAAGCTCCGCCAAAAAGTCCGGTTTCGTCGAGGCCCGGAGAGGCAGAGGTCGCGTTCTCATCCTGCGATCTGTTCTCCGCTCCGGGGTCGCCGAAGCTGGCGTTGAGGCTCTCGTTCTCCATCCCCGTCGTGTTCAGGCTCTCGGCATCAGCGGTGGAGTTGAGACTGAACCCGGCACCCGGCGACCAGTCGATGACGATCGCACCGCCTTCAAGCCGAAAGAGCCCCCCCGTCGCCCCGGAGCTTCCGCCATCCTCGACGGCCCCAGCTGGAAAGACGCAGATGGACAGAAAGAGAGAGAGGACCAGATAAGTCCCAACGGCCAGAAGCGATTCAGAACCCAATGACGCGCCCCCGGGATTATGGGGCGCACTGAGGATTAAGCCTTTGCCTACCTCTTCCCCTCCTGGATCAGGTTCTGGTAGGCCTCCGTCGCCAGCTCCCTCACGTCCGCCCCCATCTCTTTTGCCACCAGCAGGGCCACAGCGTCCAGGTTCACCAGCCCCTGGAGGGAGTCTTGCCTCTCATTCACCATGGAGATGACCTCCTTTCTTTGCATCCCCGTGGCTGAGACGATCAGACGAACGCTCCTCTCGAAGATGTCCTCCTCCTTCGACGGGCTGAAGCCGACGGGAACCTCGGCCTGTCCCTCGTCGAAGGCGGCGTGGACGTAATCTCCCTCGATCCGGACGAGCCCCTCTTCGGCCGCCTCCTGGAGGAGCCCCCTCACCTTCTCAGGAGATCCCCACTTCAGGTCCAGAGATAGGGCGAAGACGAAGTCGCTTATCTTAAGGCTCTTCTTGTCCCTCTTCTTGAAGGGGGTGGCAACAAGATAGGCCCGTTCACGATCCACGGGCCTCACCATCCCCAGAGAAAGTCCTCATCGCCATGGGGCCTTTGCACTTCTCTTTGCCAGAAATAGATGTCGATCAACGGTATGGATATGCAAAACCCGACCGAGATGATCTCCGCTTTGAGATGGAGAGAGGTTGGCCATCGGTTATAGTGCTCCAGCAAAAGATTGATACTGACCATCGTTACACACATGGAATAAGCGAATAGCCCTAATTTTCGTTTATATCGCACCTTTGATGAAAATACCGAAACATTTATAGTTCCTTATCTTAGATATCACCTTATGTTAAATTGTTTTAGGATAGAACTGCTATTACTTGTCGTAGCAATAGTGTTACCTATTGTGGCATTCTCTGAACCAGATTACAATACATACGATGCCTCGGAATTCAGCGTCGAATATCCTTCAGATTGGCAAGTTGAGAATAAGGTCTTTGAAAAAGGGAATTCGAGTTTCACTTTTCTCTCTGAAAATCGTTCAATAAGCGTTGTTCTTTCGCCCACAAATCTAAATTGTTTTTTAATTGGCTTTAACAGGGGAAATTTCTCTATCCCTAGAAATCAAGCCAATTTCTCCTACAGAAGATTCAAACCCCCAGCAGAAAATGAAGCTCCTTTAGGGACACGTGAAAACCCGCTCCCTATTGGAGAGTATAGCCTCACCACATTTGATAAATGGAAAATATCTGTCATAAGCGTCATTCCAAACGCAACTGATATTGTGCTTGAGGAGAACACGTCCAACTATCCACCAAAAGCCGGGTATCAATTTTTCTTAGCAAGAATTAGAGCCTGCTATGTCGGCTCGGGTTCTGACGAATTTAAAGGTCCAATTGTCCCAGGCTCTGGCGGAGTACCTCTCAAGAGGTTGAAGGCTCTTGGTGCATCAAATGTGGTTTACAAAAGGGACGACCTATGCGGTGTGATTCCCGATCCGCTACCAGATTCTGAGGTTCTCTCTGGCGAATGTCTCGAGGGATATGTTGGATGGGAGATAAAATCAACTGATGCTACCTCGTTGGTGATGTTTGATGGGGGCCCCGTAATCAAAGGCGAGCACAAATATCTCTCACTTGTACCTTAATGAGGGTTACAATATCAATTTCATTTTTTCCATTTTTATATCCGCTTAAATCTTCTTAAGATTATGATTGCAAATGGCAGCAAACAACTTAAAAACATCAACATAGTACAACGGTAACTTCATCTCCACTCCAGGATATGAGAAAAACGAGAATGTCGGAGAAAGATGGATGGATCCGGCTTTCTATCCGGCGCTTATCGCCGACACCGAGATCCGGATCCGCCCCCCCGCCAGCTTGATGGTCCATCTTCTCCTGTCTTGCGATCCCAGGTCCGTCCTGGGTTCACCAGACGTAGACCCATATCGGGTTGCTCCAACCGGAGCGGCTTCCCCATACCGCTATCTGGTGCCATCCTTGGGCATCGGCCCCAAACCAGGCGTGGCGGTAGCCTGGATACCAGTATCCCCAGAACTGCCATGATTCATATCCGCTGGGGTACCTCTCATAAGACCAGAGCATCTGGTATTGGTCGTTCCTTATGATGGTGTTCGTCTGCTGGCCGTAGATCAGGGATGCGGGCCCGTAAGTCCACCTTCCGCAATAGTAGATCCACTGCTGAAGCCCGCCGCGGTACCGCTGGTAAGGCTGGGTCCCGCCGTAATAGCTCTGAAAAGCCACCTGCGACCCGGCCCCAGACCCCGGGGGAGCCGCAAGGCCGCCGGGCGCCATGAGGCTGGAACCTCCCGGAAGTCTGCTCACCTCGAGCTCGGATAGACCCGCCCCGTCTTCGAGGTATGGGATAGAAGACCCCGTCGATGCAGAAGGGGTGCTCGAGGGCTCGCGGCCTTCGGGTCTGGTGGTGGTGGGCGTGCCATCCCGGAAGGTGAACTGCTCTGGCGTCGGCTCTGTTATTGGACGAGCCTCCTCCAACGGGCTCAGCCAGCCGTATTCCCACCCATATGTCCAGCCGTCGCCCCATCGATACGACCAGGTATAATCCCACTCGCTTTGCCGGTCATCCTGCCCCGACCTCAGAAGCGGCCAGGGATCGTGATCGGGATACGGATGCGGACCTCCATCCCACGACTGTGCCGAGGAGAGCGCCGCCATTAAAATGGTGGCAGCAAAGGCCAGCACGAATCCAGTTCCTATCTTTCTGTTCAATCATTCCACCTCGCTTTAAAGTCCATGGGCTATGGGAAATACGAATTCTCTCGGAGGTTACCCGCTCCGCAATCGAGCGATGGATAGCCCATCAACCCTTTCCTGTACCAACATAATGCCGGCTTTAATTTATAACTTATCGCGATTGTATCCGGGATGCTGAAGACCCTTCCGATCCCGGCCTGGATCGCTGGGGCTCCACATCTGCTGATAGTCTGATAGTCAGAGGAGGAAGTTACCCCCAGGTCCAGAGGCAGAATTGGCCGCAAAGCTTATTCATGCATAGTCCTTTTAACCAACCTGCGCATATAATTGAGTTAAAACCGAAATGGCTCGGGACGGAGCGTCCCTTCCATGGCAAGAAGACCGAAGGGTTCTCACCGGCGTTTCCAATCAGGGGGATGGCGCCGATAAGGACTATCGAAACCCTCTGGTGACGGGATCGTTCCCCGCCAGGGGAGAGATAGGCGGACCATCCGCCGGACTTATCTGATGATCAACCGAGAGTGGTGCCCAGATGAAGCTCTTAAGCCTGCTCGCCATCCTGCTCTTGCTGGTCGCCGTTTCCACGGCAGAGCTTGCGGCAGACGTAGATCGATTCGAATTGGAACTCCATCCTGGTGAGATGACCGAACGGGTCCTCGCCCTCGAGAACTCGGGGGACGGACCCATCCGCGAGCTCACCATGAGCCCCGTCGCCGGCAGTGCGAGAGATCTGGTGGAGATGGAGATTGAGGATTTTGAGATGCTCCTTCCGGGGGAGAAGGCGGTGGTGGATATCACCTTCACTTCGCCGTCGGAGACTATCCCCGGAACCTATTCGGGGTTCGTCTACTTCTTCGACGATGTATCCTCGCTGCCGATCATGGTGGAGTTTGTGATCGAGATCATCGAGCAGGAGAGCTATGGGGTCAGCTTCAGCATCGATGATGCGAGATCTGCCTCTTTGACCGCGGACCCTGATGAGCCCGCAGAGTTCGAGCTTCTGGTCAGAAACGCGGGCCTCTTCAAGGACGTCATATCCATCGACGCCCCCCAGCTCCCGCCCCGATGGACGGCGACCCTCTTCGACGGCGCCGACGCCGTGGCCCTGCCCTACAACCTCACCCTCTCCTCGGGGGTGAGCCGGATCCTCGGCCTGGAGATCGCGGGCGGCAGGCCGGGAGAGACTCAGGAGATCGAGATCGAGGCGACGTCCCTTGGCGACCCCTCCAAGAACGCCACAGTGACCGCAGAGATCGAACTCAATCATGAGATCCGCCAGTATGAGGCGATCATCGACCTGCCGGCGGTTATGGTCACCGACAGGACCCATACAGGATCCATCAGCATCGTTCTGAACGTCGACGAGCTGATCTCCGTCGAGATTGCAGCTCCTCCAGAAATTCTGGTGATGCCCGAAAGCCAGGTGATACCGGTCGGAGAGACGAGGTCGGGGAAGGGGGAGTTCACCCTCCTGGCCACCGAGCCGGGAAGGTTTGAGATCGAATTCTACCTCCACGACTCGTACAACATAAGCCTCCCCACCGAGAGCTCGGAGGTTCTGGTGGTGGATTCGGCCCAGTTCGCCATCGTGACCGGAGACGGCCTATTGTACAGAGCTCTGGCCTTATCCTACTCTGAAGGGGTGGTGAACGATACCGTGCCCGTGATCACCCTCAAAGGCGGCGAGCTATCCGATGAAGACATCCAGCTCCTGGAAGAACTCCCCCTCGCCAAGGTCGTGATCCTTGGCAACGAGTCGGTCGTCTCCTCGGAGGTGGAGACGCTCCTCTCGGAGATGATGCCCACCGATAGGATAGGGGGCGACGACATCTGCGAGACGTCGTGGCTCTTCGCATCGACGATCTGGCCGAAGGGGGTTGACGCGGTGGTCCTGGCAGGATCGAACGAGTCGGAGGCATTTGCGGCATATCAGGAGGCGAAGAAGGTCGGTGCGCCTCTGATAATCTGCGGTGCCCCCCTCTCGGAGACGAGTTCTGCCGCGATGAAGGGTATGAAGGAAGAGGGACTGTCCAGAGCCCTCATTGGAGGGGCCGGAGTAGATGCGAATGCTGTAGAGGCGCTGAAGGATGAGGGCCTCTCCATCGAGGAGGTGGGATAGATGAGACGCTTTTTAACTCTCCTGACGTTGTTTGCCATATTCGCGATCGCAGCCGGTGCCCAGATGGAGAGGGGGACCAAATCGGATTCTCTGGAAGAGATCATCCTGGTCGGGGCCGACGACTGGCGTCCAGCGGTCGCAGCGACGCCTCTTGGAATCTGGTCGGAGGACGGCGGCGTCGAGACGAGGCCCATCCTGATATTGCCGAGGGATGTTCAGGCAAAAGAGAGGCTTGGCTGGATCGATCAGGCCGACCTCGAACGGTACGGCCCGGTCTCCGCCCTCCACGCCATGACCGCGGCCAACGTATCGGCCCTGGTGATAGACGCCGATGGAGATCTCGCGAAGAGCCTGGTGGAGGCGGCCAAAAAAGAGGGGGTAAAAGCTTACGTCACCGCCACCCTGGACGTTCCAGATGACTCCGAGACGGGGGTCTCCGATGATGACGTCCTGGAGGCAGAGGACGAAAAAGCCGCCTTGGGACTTTTGGCGGAGATGCTCGTAGGGGACCATGAGGTCGAACCTGCCACCAGATCCGGCTCCGTTCCGGAGGAGTACAGAGACCTTTATCCTGACTCGGCCCAGATCGCCATCGGCTCCGGCGGCGTCGTCATCTCTGACCGATTATGCCCCGTGGATCCCGATGCCAGAGATCATCTCTACGACCGGGTCGAGGAGGTGATAGAAGATTACGGCGCTGACGGCGTCGTCCTCCTCGACTTCGGATTCATCGACGAAGATCACTGCCTCTGCGACGTCTGCAAGGAGGAGTTCTACAACGATACGGGGGTCGACCTGTCCAGAGCGGGGTCCAGCAGCTATAACCAGCAGCTTTGGGCCCGATGGAAAGAGGAGCAGATAAAAGAGGTCGTCGGGGAGGTGGGCAACATCACCTCCCAGCTCGGTCCCGCGAAGCTCGGCATCGCCCTGGGCGACCCCTTCGACCGGAGCGAGGGATACAACTTCGCTGAGATCTCCGACCTCGCCGACTTCGTGGTGGTGAACCCCGTCGATCCGGCGGACATGGGAGTGGCAGCATCGATGACCGACACCCCCGTCTACGTCAGGCTCAGCGACGACTACGTAGAGTACACCATATCCACCCAGAACGTGGAGGGTGCCGTCGGCCAAATCGAAGATCTGGCAGAGGAAGGCGCCTCCGGGATGGTCTTCGAATATGACGTCGTCTACACCCCCCTCTGGTCGGAGCTTCAGCCTCCGTCCCCCTCGGTCCAATGGCTCATGGACCGGCTGGAGGGCAGGACCCTGGGCATAGGCGACGTACTCTGGGACTGCGACTCGGTCATAAAATATAATGACAGCTCTGAGATGGCATCAAAGATCGCCTCACGGTGGGAAAGCTCCCCCGGTGCGGTCCTGGTGGGCGACAACTACAGCGCCGGCCTCACCGGCGCGGCCATAGCATCTTACCTCAACTGGCCGATCCTCTTCGTCGACGGCGAGCTCTCCAACACCACCGAAAACGACCTGCTCCGCCTCGGGGCGACGACTGCGATCACAATGGGGCCCGTATCCGAGAGGGCAATATCTCGCCTCACCGACCTGAACATGACGATCGTGGAGGGGGATAATGAGCTATTGGTCCATGAGATGAGGGCCCGCGGGGACGATGTAAACTCAGTGGTCCTGACCAACTCTCACGACCTCTCCCTCCTCGCCCCTAAGCCGAAACTGGTCCTGACCAGGACGGAGATCGACGAGAACCTCGTCCTCGAGGTTGAGGCGAACCCGGCTGAGATCCCATCCGATCAGGAGGGCGAGATCGTCCGGCTCAAGATAACCCTCAAGAACGACGGCGATGAGGTCCTGGAGGATCTGGACCTGACCGACGTTTTCCTCCCCACGAGGCTCGTAGCCTGGTGGAGCTCTGCATCCGGAAAAGTCGAGGTCGTCGATCCCTTAACAGGAGAGGAGCCGACCGTCGAAAGCTCCTTTTTCAGCGGGACGAGCCTCAACTGGACCGTCGACCAGCTGGGGCCTAAAGAGTACGCATCTCTGAATCTGGAGGTGCTGATCCTCCACGCTCTGGACGCGGGGTGGACCCAGCCCCTGGACGGCGGGATCTGGGTGACCTACCACGACATGGATGAAGATGAGGATGAAGACGATGAGGACGGAAACGGCGGCGAAGATGGTGATGCCGCCGCAGACGGCCCGTTCGCCAACATAACCTACCCCTCCGTCACCTCGCCGGGATGGACAAATCTGTCCTGGGATGTTACAAGGGATTTGTCCACCGTGATCCTCAACTACCGCAGCCCCGATGGGAGCGAAGACAGCCTCTACTTCTACAGCTGCCGGCCGGGGAAGGTCTCCAACGCCACCGTCCTCTTTGGAAGGCCGGGAACCTGGACCTTCAACCTCGAGGCGTGGAGCCAAGGCGAGATGGATCACAGGACCGAGAACTTCACAGTGAGGGTCAGATCCGCCGCCAGCCCCATCAACGTGACCGCCTTCAGCTTCACCAAGATCCCCAAGATTTCCCTCATCTCGGCAGAGATGGCCGGGGCGAGGGGAGGGATCCTCGTCGATGTTGCAACTGATCCTCAGGATATCGATCCATCGGAGGTGGAGGAGGACCTCCAGACCCTGGTCGAAGAGCTGGATATCTCGCCGGCGTACCTGATCGTGGTGGGCGGACCCGGATCTCTTCCCTTCATATCCACGGGAGATAGACAAACGTCATGGATCTTCGAGTACGACCTGTACCGCGATTACACAATCCAGCTCGACGACGATGGCTACCAGGACGTCGCCACTGGGAGGATGATGGGACTGAGCGTCTACGACGCCTCCCAGATGGCCGCCAGAACCCTCGCCTACGACAGGATTGGAGGCGACTGGAGAGACTCCGCCCTGATAATATCGTCACCTGCCGACATTCCCACCTGGCCCGCGTCGCCGGTACCGCTGCGGATCGGAGAGTACCTGAGGGCTGCGGGGCTCGACGCCGAGAACCTCCGCTGGGAGGAGGCAACCTACCAGAGGGTATCCTCGAAGATGAACAGCGGCGAGAACATCGTCTACTTCGATTATCATGGTGTCGAATGGGGCTGGGAACTCTCTGTCTGGTCCCTGATGGACCAGCTTCTGGACGAGGAGCATGTCAAGCAGCTGACCCTCGCACCTCAGACCACCACCACTTCGGCCTGCCTCACCTCCAGGTTGAAGGGGGAGATCTTCCCTTACAGAGACGGGATCGAGATATACATCCCGATGAGGCTGGAGGACTCCATGGCCCTGGCGTTCCTCAAGGCGGGGGGCGTGAACTATGCCGGACCTGCCGCCAACTCCTGGATATTCATCTCCGATGACTATGTAGGAAGGATGCATCAGGCCATGATCTTCGAGAACGCCACCATCGGCGATTCGATAATGGCTGCAAACAACCATTACGCGTCGAAGATCCTGGCCACCGAGGGGATCGATCTTGAGAAGATCGACGAAACCCAGATCTGGGACCTCTCCGTCGAGGAGATGCTCAACCAGACCGTGAGAGTCTTCACCCTCCTTGGAGATCCCGCCTTCAGGCCCTCGATACCGAAGACCCCGGAGCTGCCCTATTCGGTCGAGACCTCGAACGTCACCGAATCGAACGCCACAAACGATGTATCGGTAACCATCACCCCTTCATCAGAGTGGTCCAGCGACTGGATCTACTGGATCGTCGAGGACTCGTCGGACGACTATCTGAGCCTCAACTCGCCCGCCGCCCTGATTGGAGAGGTGACCCTCCCCATAGACGCCGAGGAGATCGTGGTGAAAGAGAAGGGACGGGCTGTATGGCACGGCGAAGAATTGATCGGATCGTTCAAGCGGGTGACTTGGCCGGTTCTGAGCCCCGCCCTCGGCGAGAGCAGGACATTCACCGTCGAGTACAGGCTGATCCCGGGGGAGGTCCAGGTCGTCAACGTCTCGGTGGGGTGGACACCATTCTCCCTCCACCTCGCACCGAAGGATCCTTCCGTCACCAAGCTCCTGGATAAGAAGGACTATCGAGGGATATTCACCATCGCAGGAGACGG
The DNA here is from genome assembly GCA_040770465.1 of Methanothrix sp. GTDB lineage: Archaea > Halobacteriota > Methanosarcinia > Methanotrichales > Methanotrichaceae > Methanocrinis. Next base: position 20,255 of record JAXGJB010000044.1, read on the forward strand.
CTGGAACTACACCATCAACGACGACCAGGCCGTCAACGTGACAGACCTCGTGCCTGGGAGGGGGTACATCATAGACGGCCTGGAGAGCTTCTCCCTGGAGATAGCCGGAAAGCCGGTAGACCTCCCCTATGCTGTGGAGCTTTACGAGGGCTGGAACCTGGTGGGAGTTCCCAAAAACGAGACGGTCTTCCTCACCAACGTCACAGTGAGGGCGAACCACAAGCGATATTCATACTCCGAAGCCGTCGATGAGGGGATAGTCTCCGCCTTCCTCTGGACTTATCGGGACGGAGGTTGGGTCAATATAGAGAAGAACGAACCCATGATCCCCGGGGTGGCCTACATGGTGGAGGCTGCAGAAGAGTGCAAGCTGGAGTTTGGCTGAAAGGATAGGTGAAAGGATAGGTTACGGTGAGAAAGAAAAAATTGCCATGACCTAATCAGGTCATGGCATCTCCTCAAACTCGCGGTCGAAGAGGAGATTCAATTACCGGTCCAATATCTCCCTTTGCAATCGTTTCCTCCCTCGTCCCTGGTGCAAACCCGGAGCTGACAGGTGTCCTCGTCGGTGTATCCGTTGCAGGTCACATTACAGGTGTAGTAACCCGCGTCGCTCTCCTGGACGTTCCTTATGATGTAGGTGCTGGAGGTGGCCCCCTCGATGATCACTCCCGTCTCGGTGGACATCCCCTTATACCACTGGTAGCTGGGATCTTCGCAGCCCGAGACAAGCGCTCTCAGGGTGGCTGTCTCATTCCTGCACTTGCACTCGTTGGGGACGACGACGGCCAGGTTCTCGAAGACTCTGTACCTGATCTTATTGCTCTTGGTGATGACGTTCGTCTTCTCGTTTTGGACCTCGTACCAGACGGTGTAGTCGCCCGCCGAATCCGCACTGAACCAGACGTGGTAGGCCCTCTGCGCCTTCACCCGCCATTCGGGAACGTAAGTATGTTTAGTCCCGTCGGGCTTCAGCTCGCTGATGGTCAACTTCCCGTCCATCCCCGGTATTATCAGCTCCTTCGCGTACCTCCCCTTCTGTATCTCGAGCTTTGTGGTCCGGACGTTGGTGCTGTACGGAAAGACGATCCACAGGGCGTTCTCTTCGGGACCGGGCATCCCCGGATGGTCGATGGTGTCTCCCCATCCGAACTCCTCCCCCTCAGATCCGGCGTAATCGCTGTAGAAGCCCTCGTCGATGACCCAGTCGTCGACATCGGCGCTTCCGTCCGACGACGCGTCAGAGACCTCGTCACCCGAAACGTCGTCTGCCGAAACACCGCCGTCCGAGACGTTCTCTTCAGAGGAGGGTCCCACCTCACCTGGAGTCTCCCAGACGAAGTCGTCGCCAAAATCGAGCTCGTCGCCGAACGGGGACCAGTCCTCTCCGAAGGGCAAGGCCATCTCTTCATCCGCTCCGAGGGACGGAGAGACCAAGAATAGGCCGATGACCAATGCGGCCGTCAAAAGTTCAATCGCCTTCATGCTAACAATCTCCCTTGATGATAACTTACAACCTACTGATATAAAAGATTAATTTTTCAAAGATCGGTCCGGGTTTCCGCTCGCCGATCCCGTCGCCAAATCCGGGGATGGCAGGTTAAAATACGGTGGCTGGCGACGGCAGCCCGAGGTCGGTTCTGCCCCATACCGGGTCCCGCGCCGCCTTCGTCCTGGCGGTGCTGGAGGATCTCGCGCACCTCGGAGAGGAGGTGGTGGAGGGGGGAAAGTGCGAAATCAATCCGACCGGCTGAAACAAAATCGCCGTTGATACAGAACTCGCCGATCAGGCCGGACCCTCATCCTCAGCCTCGATCCTCTCTTCGAGCCTGGATTTGAGGTGACCGATGAGCCGATCCGCCTCTTCGGATCGTGGGAGAAACTCTAGGGTCTCATCGAGGTATCTTCGATCCCTGACCGCCACCAGGGCGGGCCGATAGTTCAGGTCGAAGACCCAGCTCGCCTGGAGGAGCTTGAAGTCGTTGAGCCGTTTGACGCCGGCGAGCTTCACGATCTTCCCGGCTGCGATGTCGCGAACGACCGCCTCGCTGATCCCCGGATCGTCGGATAGGTCCAGCTCCAGAGCCGCGTTCCGATACCCTTCCGTCTCGCGCCTACGGTAGTAGTCGAGGAGGACGGCCCAGATGTCCAGCTTATCGGCGTCGCGGAGGAGCTTTGAGAAGAAGAGGCATCGGTCCGACTCCTCCTCCGATAGGCTGGCCCGGTTGTGGCGGGATATAGCCTTGAGGATGAGCTCCTGCTCCAATGGGTCGAGAGGGTCGAGGACCCGGTTTTCTCGGAGGACTTTTACGGAGAGGGCGGCGTGGTCGCAGGATCGGCGATCGGAGAAGGTCCCGTAAGTGGCGTACTGGGGGAAGCGGCCGAGGTCGTGAAATAAGGCCATCGCCTCCGCCAGGCGGAGGTCGTCGTCGTTGAGGTCGAGGGATTCGCCGATCTCGCGGATCTCCCGGCGTACGCGGGCGGT
>JAXGJB010000045.1:0-21322 GCA_040770465.1 Methanothrix sp.
TGCCTTCTCTTCATCATTTATCCCGGCCGTAGGATGGATCGGGCCATCTCTCTTCAGGGGTTCTGACGGGCGGCGGAAAGATCGCCATCGTACCTTCGAAACTCGGCGGCTCCGATCCTATCTTTTCCGATCCTATCTTTTATGCATCCTGCGTCGACTTGCTGCGTCGTCGTCCTTTTGGGATCAAGAGTCGTTCGTCGGCACTCAGATGACGTGATCGGGAACGTTTCTGTACTGGCCCGCAAAGCTCGAAAGATCCGCTGGCAATATTATTCCAAGCCCAAAATGACCAGAAGGGAACGTTTAAGTATTAGTTTCTCAGGTAGGTTACTCTCAAATGAAAAGGATGGTCGGATGGAGTCGGTAGTGGTTTGAAAAGGAGGAAATAATATGGCGTTTTACACCCTTGGTCTCACCTTTTGGATAGTGATCGCCCTTACCGTTGTGGTATTGGGATTCTGGATCTATGGCCTCTACTTTAACTTTAAGAAGTGGGGGATGGGATCCACCGGTTATCAGGACGAGCTGCGACACAGCTTCTGGCTATTTATCGCGACATGGATTCATGAAGCTTTCAAATCCGGCATTTGGGTATTCGTAAAGACCCTCATCCTCGACGTGCTCCTTCTCAGGCGGACTCTCAGGAGGAGCCCCGTGAGATGGGTCATGCACATGACGATTTTCTACGGGTTTTTGACCCTGGCCGCCCTCTCAGGCCTCGGCCTCTTCATGGACATAATCGAGCACTTCAACGTCCTGGGGCTCGCCCACCAGGCTGAGATGGTCAAGGGCTATATGGAGCTGCCCTTCGACATCTTCGGCTACCTGCTCCTCTTCGGAGCCACCGTAGGGGTTCTCAGGAGGATATTCCTCCGGGAGGTCAGATCCAGGACCTCGGCCTACGACGTGGTCCTCCTCGGCGGAGTATTTCTGATCACCATCACCGGCTTCTATGCGGAGTGGCTGCGAGGCAACTCCTTCCTCATCGGAGACGCCTTCGCCAACCCCATATATGCGCCCCACTTCTCCCTGCTCCACACGATACTGGCGCTGCTGCTCTTCGTCGCGATCCTTCCCTACAGCAAGTACATGCACGTAATAGCCGCACCGCTGACGATTCTCGCAAACAGAGGAGGCGAATAAGATGGCAGAAGAGAAACAAAGTCCCGCAGGAAAGCCCCTCATATCAGGATACCTCATGTCCACCCAGCTCATGGAGCTGGACGGATGCACCCGATGTCAGGAGTGCATGAAGTGGTGTCCCACCTATGATGTTTACAAGGACCGACCCGAGATCACCCCCATGTACAAGATCGCCAAGTTCAGGGAGCTTCTGGGAAGTCAGTACGGCCTTAGAGCGAAGCTCTTCGGCGCCAAGCCTTTGAACGAGGACGAGATCAACCAGTTCAAAGACGACACCTACATGTGCACCACCTGTGGCGTCTGCGGCACGGTCTGCGAGTCGGGGATCAACACCGTAGAGCTGTGGGAGGCCATACGGCCCAACATAGTTGTGAGAGGAAACGGTCCTTGGGGCAAACAGTCCTTCTTCCCCATGCTTCTCGGGAAAGACAAAAATCCCTATCAGGCAAAGCAGGAGGATCGACTATGCTGGGTCCCCAAGGATGCCACGGTTCTGGAGTCCTCTGAGATCGCTTACTTCGCGGGCTGCACTGCAGCTTATCGGCAGCAGGCTCTTGGAGTGGCTACGGTCAGAATCCTCAACGCTCTGGATATACCCTTCTGCATGCTGGGCAAAGACGAGTGGTGCTGCTCCTCGGCCCTTGTCAGGACTGGCCAAAGGCCAATTATGCGAGATCATGCCGTCCACAACGTCGACGCCATCAAGGACAGAGGCGTCAAGACCGTCGTTTACGCATGCGCAGGGTGCCTGAGGACCGCCACCGTCGACTGGCCCCGGTGGTACGAGGGTTACATCCCCTACAAGAACGTCCCCCTGGCAGTTTACCTGAGGGAGAAGATCCAGAACGGCGAGGTGGAGTGGAAACGGGCCCTCAACGACTTGAACGTCACCTTCCACGACCCCTGCCACTCGGGAAGGCACCTGATGCACATCAACGGAAGGGATTGGGCCTTCGAGGCGCCAAGGGACGTCTACAACTCGATACCCGGCCTCAACTACAAGGAGATGACCAGATCGCGAGAGCTCCAGAGGTGCTGCGGAGCCGGTGGCGGCGTCAAGGCAGGACAGCCCGACCTCGCCCTGGGCTGCGCCATGGCGAGGGTCGGAGATGGCCAGGCCGTTAACGCTGACGTGATCTCCAGCACATGCCCCTTCTGCAGGCGTAACATCATGGACGGCAGAAACGAGATGAAGTCGGATATCAAGGTCGCAGACCAGGTAGAGCTGATGGCCGCCGCCATGGGCCTCGACGTGACGATCCCCGACAACCCCTACATGCAATACCAGGAGCAGGACGAGATCCTCTGCAAGGGCGAGGTCTGCCAGCTGGAGGAGATCGCCGAGACGAAAGCGCAAGACGTGGATGCCTATTAAGCGGGCACCATCTCTTTTTCCCTTTTTTCCCGGCAAAATTCTGCTCTTCCCAGAAGAGCCGGATATTAAATTGGATTTAAAAAATAGTTAACAGATTTTCGGCATTTTAGCCTATCACCTGTTCCATCTTGACGGTTACAACGCTTCCAGGCGCTATGGGCACGGCCTCTCTTACCTCTCCAGGGATGGTGATCCGCCCCTCTTCGTCCACCCGGCTGGAGAAGTCGAACTTGTCTACAACCTCTTTTATCCTCTCTATCGGCTTGTTCTCTGAGTCCAGCACATGCCTGAGCCTGATGGAGACCACGTCGCCGGAGTCGATACCAGCAGAGCTTCTGATAACTCCAGGGATGGTGATCCGCCCTTCTGCATCCACCTTGTCGAGGAACTCGTATTTATAAGCGGGCTGCTTCTTCTCCTCCCTCAATACGTGTTCTATGCTGGCAGATACAGTGAACCCAGGAGACGCGCCTGAAGATCTGACTGTCATCTCGGGGATCCTGACGAAACCCTCACCGTCGACCTGGTCTGTAAATTCAAAATATTCTGGCATTCTTGGCTGGATTTCGATGGTCTTTCGCTCTTTGTCCAGGATGGGCCTCATCTTGATGGTGACTATGCTGTCCGCCAGAGCTCCGGAAGCTTTCTGCAGATCGGCAGGAATTCTGATCCGGCATTCCCCATCGACTTCCGCCTCGAATTCGAATTTCTCTACCTCGCTCATAATTATACTTTAATGGCTGACGTGTATTTAAAATTTGCATCAGGCTTGGATTAATGGCGGAGGATGTGATCTCGATAATCGAGATCACAGCACGGGCCTTGAGTAGATGGTGTCCCTGGAGTAGCTGATGACCTGGACCTCTCTAGCTTTCGGAGCCTCCTCGACCGCGGGCGTCATCGTCTCCTCCTCGAAGTCGGAGATACCTCCCGAGACGGCGGGGGCGAAGGATAGGGGCTCGGACGATGCCGGCTCGTAGAGGGAGGTCTCGGGGCTCGTCAAAGTGGCGGAGAAACTCCCCTTCCATCCCGACCCTGTCTCGTCGGAGCAGACGAAGGTTCCCGCAAGACTGCCCGAATCGTTGTACGCGCCGGTCAACCTTGCGACCGTAAGAGGATGCTGAACCAGGAGAACCTGAAGGTCGAGGCTCCCATCCTCAAAGCGTCCCGTCACCAGCCCGTTCCAGGGGTCGGGGGTCTCGCCGGTGCAGACCCCCGAAATGGCAGGCCCCATCATGAAGATGGCCGCCGAAAACTCCGCCAGGGGGAGGGGGTCGGCGGAGGTAAGATCTTCATCGCACCGGAAGGCCCACAGCCCCGTCAGGTCGGGATCAGCATCGACGGTGCCGATGCATAAGATCACAGCCAGAGCTGCCGGGATCAGGTGGAGATTTTTGGTCATTGGTCTTATCATATGGGGGCCGGATCTATTAAAGGCTGCGGAAAGGGTAAATTTAGAGAGGGAGAACGGAACGTCTAGGATGACCACCATAAGGGATCCAATCCACGGATACGTCGAACTCGACCACCTCGCCACCGATCTCATCGACACCCGCGAGATGCAGAGGCTGAGATGGATAAAGCAGCTGGGGCTTGCTAGCCTCGTCTACCCCGGCGCCAACCACACCCGGTTTGAGCACAGCCTGGGAGCATACCACCTCTCGGTCCTTCTCGCCCGCCACCTCGACCTCGGTGAGCAGGAGTCGGCGGAGATCCGGGCAGCGGCTCTCCTCCACGACATCGGCCACGGCCCCTTCTCCCACGTCACCGAGCGGGCCCTCTCGACCTATCTTCGGGAAGAGCACGAGAACGTGGCAGATCGGCTGAAGAGAGGAGAGGTGGGGGACGTTCTGGCCGACCACGGCCTTTTGCCCCACCGGATCCAGAGGCTGATCAGGGGGATGACACCTCTCGGACAGATGGTGAGCGGGGAGGTGGACGTCGATCGGATGGACTACCTGACCCGGGACGCCCACTATACCGGCGTCGCCTACGGCGTCATAGACTATCAGAGGCTGATGGAGACGATGATCATAAGGGACGGCAGCCTCGTCCTGGAGGAGGGGGGGGTCCACGCCGCCGAGTCCCTCCTGGTATCGAGGCTTTTGATGTACCCGACGGTATACTTCCACCACGTATCGAGGATCGCCCAGAAGATGCTGGACGTCGGCGTCCGGGTGATGGTGGAAGAGGGGGCCGACCCCCGGAAGATCAGGAATATGGACGACATCGAGCTTGTGGCGGCCATGACCTCTGTCGGAGGCTACCCCGGAGAGATCATCGAAAGGATCAGGTCCAGGCATCTCTTCAAGAGGGCGGTTTACGTCGGCAGGGACCGGCTCGAATCGCCGACGATAATCGATCGGGGACGGGAGGGGAGGATCGCCGAGGAGATCGCTGAGATTGCGGGGATCGATCCACTCCAAGTTCTCGTCGACAAGCCGGGGCTTCCTCAGATCTCCGAGGGGAACGTCGCCATCGTCGGGCAGGACGGGGAGAAGAAGCCCCTCCGGGAGGTCTCGCCCCTCGTCACCATCATGGAGAGAGCTCACCTCGCCGCCTGGAGGCTCGGGGTCTACACCACCGAGGAGAACCGGGAGAAGGTTAAGAAGGCGGCCATTAGCCATCTCAACATCGGCAAAAGCCCCGTCCAGCACACCTTCGAAGACCTCTGAGGAATGGTTACCTATCGACTCTGAAGGGAAAGGCCTCCTCTTGACCGGTCCGGAAGGTTCCGGGACAACCTTTAAGTCGGTCCAAGAAGGAGGAAAGGGGGATGGTCGCCGTTGACAACAGGATGATAGTCAAGACGGTTCAGTCGATGAACCAGCACCTTCCCGGCAGGAGAAAGAAGCTCACCGACCTTCTAAAAGAGGAGAAGCCCGGGGTCCGGGGCAAGGACAACACATTTTACATCACGGACAAAAAGGAGCTGAAGGTCATCTCCGAGTCCGTCCCACGGTATCTCTGGGACCGGCTCAGGCTTCCCATTCTGATCGAGATGGCTCCTCAATACGGGAGCGGCTCGGCCCGGGTCCAGGGGGAGGCGGAATGCATCCTCGTGAAAAAGCTCCTCAATATCGATCGGGGCGACCGGAAGATGGTGATCATCTACATGCCGGAGATAAGGGAGCTGAGGCGTCACCTGCCAACCACCAGCCAGTACGCCTTCATCATGGCCCTGGACTGAGGTTGCTATCATTTTTATAGGATGCCGTTATATTATAGCCTTTGAGGTGTTTGACGATGGCTGAGAAAGCTCGGGCAGAGGCCGTCAGGCTCTTCGAGGAGAAGATGGCCCAGGGCCGGTATAAGGAGGCAGCGAAGATCAGGGAGGATCACTCCCTTCCTTCTGAGCCTCTCTCCGACGCCGTGACGAGAGAGTACAAGCGGCTCTTGAACCTCGGCGAGCACTCCCTTGCAGCAGACCTGGCGAAGGAGTACGACCTTCCGAAGAAGCTGGTGGCTGACGCTGCGGCCCGGTCATTTGCGAGGAAGGTCGACGGCGAGCACTACAAGGCCGCGGCAGAGTACGCGAAGAAGTTCGACCTCCCCCCGGAGATGGTCAGGGAGGCGGCGGTCCAGGCTTTCAAGAAGAGCATGGACTATGGCCTCACCAAGAACGCCGCCGAGATCGCGGTCCAGTTCGAGCTTCCCGACTATATGAAGATCGAGGCGGCCGAGAAGGCTTACCGTTCGCATATGGACTCGGGCCTCTACAACAATGCCCTGAAGATAGCCCGTAAGTACGAGCTATCTGAAGACCTCGTCCGGGAAGCTGAGACGAAGGCGAAAGGTCGCAGGTGAAGTATGGAGAGAGTCCTTCTCACAGTGGGAGGGTCCGACTCCTCCGGGGGGGCCGGGATCCAGGCCGACATCAAGACCTTTGGAGCCCTCGGCTTCCACGGTACCTCGGCGATCACCGCGGTGACGGCCCAAAACACCCTGGGCGTCAGATCGGTCCATCCCGTGCCCCCCGAAGTCGTCGGCGCCCAGCTGGAGGCCCTCATCGACGACTTCGAGATCTCCGCCGCCAAGACGGGGATGCTCCACAACGGAGAGATCGTCGAGGTTGCGGCCGGATTCTTCGAGAGGGCGAATATCCCTCTTGTGGTGGACCCGGTGATCGAGGCCGAGGCCGGTGGCCGGCTCCTCTCGTCCCCGGCCCTCGATCTCCTCTGCGAGAGGTTGATACCCATCGCCACGGTCGCGACCCCCAACATATTCGAGGCCGAGGCGATCACCGGCATAATGGTCTCCGACGAAGAGAGCGCCGTTCTGGCCGGGCAGGCGATCCTGGACCTGGGGGCTGAAGCCGCCATCATCACCGGCGGCCATCTCGATGGAGACGACGTTCTCGTATCGGACGAAGGGCATCGCGTCATCCGGGGCGAGAGGGTGGCAGGAGGAAACCACGGTGTGGGATGCACCTACTCTGCAGCCTTGACCTCGCTACTGGCAAAGGGCGAAAGGCTGGAGACGGCGGCGGTGCTCGCGAAGAAGTTTGCTGCGGCCTCGGTCCAGAGGAGCACTGCGGTCGGCGGGGGCGCATCCCCGGTGAACCCCCTGGGCGGGGTACTGGAGGTGGCGGAGAGGTGCTCCGTCCTGACGGATCTGGAGAGGGGGATTTCTATCCTCTCCGGCGAGCCCGCCATCATCCGTCTGATCCCTGAGGTGGGATCGAACCTCGGGATGGCAATCTTCGGCGCCTCGGGCCCCGAGGACGTCGCCGCCGTCGAGGGGAGGTTCGTGAAGGCGGGCTCGAAGGTCAGAGCTTGCGGTTCAGTGAAGTTCGGAGCAAGCCGCCACGTCGCCAGGGTCCTCTTATCGGCGATGAGCTTCGATCCCCAGACGAGGGCGGCGATGAACGTGAGGTTCGGCGAGGACGTTCTGGAGACGATCCAAACCCTCGAATTGACTTCGTCCCATTTTCGCCGGGAGGACGAGCCCGCAGGCTCGAAGACGATGAGCTGGGGGACGGAGGATGCGATACGCCGCTTCAGGTCCTCGCCTGAGTTCGAGGATCAGCCGTCCCGTCCCGTACCTCAGGTCATCTGGGACCGGGGCGGGCCCGGAAAGGAGCCGATGGTCAGGCTTCTGGGCAGGTCGGCGGTCGAGGTGGCGAATCTGGCGGTCGAGATCGCCAGGAGCCTTCAATCAGACGGGAACCTATAAATTGAAGTTTGATGCTTTTACATTGCGGTTCTTTATTTGGAGTGTCCTATATGGGAAGCGTAAAGCCTAACTACATCAAGAATTTTGCAGATGACCTGATGAAGACCTACCACGGGTCCTTCAACAACGATTTCGAGCATAACAAGGATATGGTCTCCTCTTACACCGACATCAAGAACAAGACCATACGTAACCGAGTCGCGGGCTACATAACCCGCAAAGTCCAGATCAGAGGAGAGTAGTCTGGATGTTTGAAGGTGTGCTGCCAGCCATCATCACCCCCTTCAAAGATGACGGAGAGGTGGACGAGGAGGGCTTAAGGGGAAATATCGAGTTCTTCGGCGAGGCTGGCGTCTCCGGCATAGTCCCCTGCGGCACCACCGGCGAATCTGCTACGCTGACCTTCGAGGAGCACAAGAAGGTGGTGGAGGTTGCTGTAGATTCGTCAAAGGTGAAGGTGGTGGCTGGCACAGGCTCCAACAACACCCGCGAGGCTGTGGAGCTGACAAAGCACGCCGAGGACGCGGGCGCCGACGCCGCCCTGCTGATCACCCCTTACTACAACAAGCCCAACGACCGGGGTATGCTGGCCCATTTCAGGACGGTGGCCGAGAGCTGCGACCTCCCCCTGATCCTCTACAACGTCCCAACGAGGACCAGCATCAACCTCAAACCCGAGCTGGTGGCCGAGCTTGCCAAGATCGAGAACATCGTCGGCATCAAAGAGGCGAGCGGGAACCTCTCCCAGATCTCAAGCATCATCGAGATGACAAAAGACGAGGAGTTCGTGGTCCTCTCCGGGGACGACGGACTCACCATCCCGATAATGGCCCTGGGAGGGAGTGGCGTCATATCGGTGGTGGCGGACATAGCTCCGAGGAAGATGGTGGCGATGGTGGATTCGATGCTCAAGGGCGACCTCGAGGCTGCAAGGAATATGCATTATAAGCTATCGCCCCTCGCCGGAGCGCTCTTCCTGGAGACAAACCCCATCCCCGTCAAGGCGGCATCGGGGATGATAGGGCTTGCCGCAGGTCCTCTGAGGCTGCCCCTCGCGCCGATGTCAGAGACGAACGAGAAGAAGCTGAAAGAGGCTGTAGACCTTCTGGGCGAGTTTGTATGACCGTAAAGATCGCGGTGGCGGGCGCCAGGGGACGGATGGGCCAGCTCATCATCGGCGAGGTCCTGAGGTTCGAAGATCTGGAGCTGGTGGCTGGCTTTGACCTTCTGGGCGTTGGAGACCCGATCGTCGGAAACGTTGTCGTCTCTGACCCGTCGGATATGGCCGAAGTCCTGCGAAGATCAGATGCCCAAGTACTGATCGACTTCACTATGCCGTCGGCCACGGTGGCCAACGTAGCGATCGCAACAGATCTCGGCGTCAACCTGGTGGTGGGGACCACCGGCTTTTCCGAAGACCAGAGACAAAAGATGGCCGCGGCGATCGATGGGAGGGCGGCCGCCGTCATCTCGCCGAACTACAGCCTCGGGGTCAACCTCTTCTGGAGGCTCATTGAGGTGGCTGCCGCGTCGCTTCCAGGCTACGACATCGAGGTGATCGAGGCCCACCACCGGAACAAGATGGACGCCCCCAGCGGGACGGCGGCCGAAGCCGTCAGGATCATGGCGAAGGCCACGGGTAGGGACGAAGTCGTCTACGGAAGGGAGGGGCAGGGGCTCCGGGGAGACGAGATCGGAGTCCACGCCGTCAGAGCCGGCGAGATAGTTGGCGACCACACCGTCCTCTTCGCGGGGCCGGGGGAGAGGCTGGAGATCAAACATCAGGCCCACAGCCGGCAGGCGTTCGCCACCGGCGCTGTCCGGGCCGCAAGGTGGGTGGCGTCCGCCCCCAATGGCGTATACACCATGGCCGACGTCCTGGGCCAGAGATCAGACTAAGATGAGCGGAAGGACGGGCGTAAGGCGTCGGTGAACCTCCGTCCTCGGAGAGATGTACAGGCTAGATAAAGAAAACAAGATCCTCTATTTTGAGGGACGCGAGCTCAGGCCGTCCTCGGTGGAACGTAACTTCGTGGGGTTCTGCTCCGACTGCGACGGCGAGCTCTTCTCCCTCGCCTACTTTCAGGTCGGCGAAGGCTGGATGGTGGCATCCCGCTGCGACGGCTGCGGGAGGTTGACCCTCGCAAAGTACGATTCGGGATGGTCCTGGGTGGAGGATGTCTATCTGGAAGTCCACCAATCCGCTAAGGTGGAGATCAAACAGTCCGCGAAGGCGGAGATCGAGACATCGAGCATCTCCGGTCTCTCCAGGGAGCAGCTGGAGGCGGTCTTCACCTCCGCGGAGCTTAGGGACATGGAGCGGTGCGAGAGGGGTGAGCCCTACACCCGCCAGAACCTCTACCGTGCGCGGGCAAAGTACGAGAAGTTCGAGCGGCTCTTCGGGGTGAGGATCGATATCTGAAGAAGAGAGGCCGCCCCAGATCGAGGATCTCATCTGGGCGGCGGAGGTCCTGGGGCTTCCCGATAGGGCCAGCATGAAGACGATCAAGGTCCGATACCGGGACCTGATGGCGAGGTGGCACCCCGACGGCTGCGAGGATCGGAAAGACCTCTGCAAAGAGATGGCTCAGAAGGTCAACAGGGCCTACGAGATCGTCATCTCTTACTGCGAGAGCTACGAGTACCCCTTCGGCGAAGTGGATATGAAAAGGGACGGATGCGAGGGGGCCTACGAGAGATGGTGGCAGGAGAGGTTCGGCGACGATCCCCTCTGGGGCGGGACGAAGAGCCGGGGGACAAAGAGAGAACGGTAATGGTATTTTATGGAGTGATCCTTATAGAATCCCATCCGAGCCCGACCGTCGAACCGATACTGCCAAAAAAGTGTATGTGAAGGGCGTCCGTCTCTCCCGCCGGAGCGGAAGACGCCCTCAGAATATGGCCGCCAGCGCGTACAGCGGCAGCATGAATGTGATCAGAAACCCCACGATCATCAGCGCAATAGCCAGTCCATTATCTCCCATGAATCTCCTCACCTCGGCATCTTCAGCCAGTTGGCCTTAAGGTACGGCGAGGTTGTATTAATTACTATCGGAAGGTCTCAACCCCGACCGCAAACGGGGGCCAATACATTTAACTATATTCGGCCTCGTGGTGAAAAGCGTGCGATCGATCCAGAAGACCGGAACCAAGGAGCCTGGCGGCAAGCTGGAACGGAGCAGGACCTCGGGGGCGAGGTACGTCCTTTTGAGGCCCGCAGGTTATCCTCTGAAGAGCGTTTTTCAGGATTATCCCGAGGTGGACGACCCCCGCCTCTTCGAACGTTACGCCCGCGAGCAGTGGTACGGCGAGATGGTGAGGCCGGGGTGTTACCTCTTCGATCGAAGGCTCTACCCCGATTTCGCCTTCAAGGTGATTAAGGCCCATCCCCGGGTCTCGGTGGTCGGATCGGAGACGAAGATAGTGGTGGAGAGGAAGAAGACCGAGGCTGCCAGGATCAAGAGCGAGGTCAGCTTCGACGACGTCGTCGGCCAGCTGGAGGCTAGGAGGAAGATGAGGATCGTGGAGCGGTTCCTCGAAAAGCCCGAGACCTTCGGCAAGTGGGCTCCAAGAAACATCCTCTTCTATGGCCCCTCGGGAACCGGCAAGACGATGATGGCAAAAGCCCTCTCCAGCGAGACGAAGGTTCCCATCTTCCCGATAAAGGCGACCAGTCTCATCGGCGAGTTTGTAGGAGAGGGGTCGAGGCAGATCCATGGCCTCTACCAGAGGGCGGAGCAGATGGCCCCCTGCATAATCTTCATCGACGAGCTGGACGCCATAGCCCTGGACAGGAGGTACCAGGACCTCCGGGGCGACGTCTCGGAGGTGGTCAACGCCCTCCTCACGGAGATGGACGGGATCCACTCAAGGAAGGGGGTCTGCACCATCGCCGCCACCAACAAGATAGAGTTCCTCGACGAATCGATCAGGTCCAGGTTCGAGGAGGAGATCAGGTTCGCCCTCCCCAACGCCGAGGAGAGGCTGGCGATCCTGGAGAAGAACGCTGAAACCCTGCCGGCGGAGATGGGCCCTATGAACCTTGCGGCCCTCTCTCGGCAGACGGAGGGGTTCTCCGGAAGGGATCTGGTGGAGAAGGTTCTGAAGGTGGCCCTCCACGGCGCCATCATCGACGATGTCCCCATCGAGCAGCGCCACCTGGAAGAGGCGGCTGCAAAGGCGAAGAAGGAGACGAACGAGCCGCCAAGAGAGATGTTCTCCTGAGGGCGGTAGGCCAGCATCGGTTTCGCTGCCCTGCGCTGTCTGGCTGGGGCCGCTGGTTAACCCCCAGCGGCGCCTGAACTCTTCGTTTTTGCAAATTAATCTCCACAATTGTATTTGAAGCCAGTGCTTCAGTTAGGTATAATATATTTCGTCCTATATTTTACTGAGTGTCTCAAGATCGAATCCCGGCCCTTCCTTCTTCCCGCCCGCGAGCTTTCCCAGGACCAACTCATCGATCTTGTCTTATAGCTTACCATCTTGGGTAAATTACCTCAAAAGATGGTTATTCGATTGACGACCTTCATAATAGCAGTTCTGCAGATGCGCTTTTACGTCGTAGGTGGTGTGCGCGACGGTTATAAAATTGGCTAGATACATCCCCGCCGGCGGGGTTCACACGATAAAAATATGCCGATGCCCTCTTGGCTAGAGGGTGGTCGGACACGAGTTTTAATCTTCGCTCCACAACTTCGCCAGGTCGTAGGTTCCCAAATCTTCCTTCCAGATGACATCGAAATTTTCCAAAAATTCGATCATACTTCTTTCGTACGAATTTGGTTTATAGACTATGCAATATATGTCATCCGCGCTGAAATTTACGAAATATGGAGTCATCTGCGTGCCGCTTAGTGTAGTGAAATTGCCAGTATACAACGTTGTGTTTATTGGCCTAAGTTTCCCTACCGTTACTTCTTTCACTGGAGTGGGTGTGAATAAAAAAACGCTGCCAGACGGCATCTCTGAAATTTCAATAGAGGTTGGATATTTACTTACGAGCCCTGCTTCATCATCTACAAGTACAGATCCGATCTTTAAGTTGTAGTAGTTATCTTTGATCAGATCTCTTGATGTAATTGGTTCAAATCCAACCAAACTCCATAAATCCGCGCCTCCTATCTCTCCTATCTCCATATCTTCATCCATGATTATAGCAAAGGGGCCCGCCTCGAAGAGCACTGTGCCTGCATTTACACTGGTCGTGAAAGCGCATATGGCACACAACACCCACCACATTTTGTATGTCATACGCCTAGCTTTGAAACTAATATTATTTAATCATTATGATATGATGAATTAAAGAGGACAATGTCACATAGGAACGCCAGAATCATCTACATTACTTAGCCCTATCGTCCTATATACAGCGCTAGGATCGAGCTAATTAACGATAATATGGCATCTCGGTTAGTGTTATATTATCAATTCCAGGATAGTCCTCTCCTAGGATAGTAACGGTCTTGTTGTTGGTAACTGTGACGATTATGTTATACGTCGTCACAAGCTCGTTATGAGATTCTGAAGCCGTCCTCACAAACGAGTTACAAAATGATCCGATTGAAGTGCCATAATACTCAGAAGCCGTATCACTAAGTACGTCCATCGTTATTACCGCACCACTTAGCAAACCGTTAGCGAACACCGGAAACCAGGCGGTGTTCATGCCGTCTGCATACCCTGCTTTGTAGTCGTCCGAATACTCTTCAGCTATAGATGCCTGCATAGCCAGCGCTACCAGCGCCAGCACGCACAAAATCGCCTTTAGTTTCATCTCCTCACCCTACTTTAGATTAAGAGCGCCACCTACTATGAAAAATGTTTCGATCACACCTCTTAGTATGCCCTCCTTCGCACTGATGGTGTATCGCCGCGCCCGCCATCCTTCGTCTATGGGCGCCCACTCCGTTTTTGGCATTCTTCAACCCACTCATCAACGGAACGGGCATTTACATATTTTATCAAATAGTCTGCTAGGTCTTCGATGGTCTCAATATTTTCATCAATTCTCTTCCCAGGGGATACATATCCTTCCCATCCCCCGTCCTTGTTAATGCGCGTGTGATCATAAGAACGCTCCCATCCACCGCCTGTTACAGGTCGTATGCGTTCGCAGCACCCGCCCGCATTTACGTCACTTTCTATATATCTCTCTCCAAGTTTAGGATCTTTCATTATGCGGAGGTGAAATCCATTAACATATTTTTCTAAATTTCCGTAGCCTTTCGGATCGTAACCTCCTTCCCATCCCGGCATCTCTCGCCATCTTTCATCTTCTCTTTTCATTTTTGTCTCACCTTTTTAGGAGCAGATCAACGTCCTTTCGGGCGCCTCCTCTATTTGAGGGGCGTCACATGACGAGGGCGCGTAATAGTCGGCGACCGCCCTCTCCAGCTCCAGGAACCTTTGGGCAATGGGGTTCTTGAGATTCAGTTTGTACATCTTCGCCCGGCCGACTTCGCGGGTCTGCACCACCAGGTCCGTCTCCTCTAACGTCTTCCACATTAAGTGTAGGGTGGTCCGGCTGATCCCCGCCCCCGCCGCGATGTCGGTCTTTGAGTAGTCAAATCCCAGGTTGTCGACGAAGAAGTCCAGTATTTTGAATATGGGGTCTTTTACTTTGAATATCTCGATAAACAACGTCGATTCGCATTCTTTTTTGGGGCACATCTCTCATCACCTCTTGCGTGTTCAATTCGTTATGCATCTTTATTGGTTATAAGCGTTTACATTATTGTTTAATATGAGTACCGAACAATAGATTTAAATATCGGATGCTTTATCCTCATATTATGAAAGACTCCGACTATCAAAAGATAAGATTTCATATTCTTAATAAACTACATCTACGTGGTAAATGGGGAGCATCGCATACCAGCATAGACCTGATATCGAAAGGATTACCCAGCCACCAGATAGGTGATGCTAAAGACATAGCGAAATGTTTGATTAATGAGGGCCTTTTGTTGGGGAAACCGTCTACTAAAGAGTTACATGTTTCTTTGAATCCCAGGAAGAAGGCCGAGATTGAACGCATCTTAAGCGAGGCGCCAGAAGACTGATTACTTCTCCAGCTCGCCGCACTCCAGTAAGTTTGGCCTCGCACGCCCGCTCAGCTCATCAGGACTCCGAAGAGGAAAGGGCTTTTGTACAATTTAGTGCAATACAGCTGAAAATGGCGATGTTATGTGGCGGGAGATTCTGACCAAGTTCAAGCGCTATCCGGCGCAGGAGAAGGTTGTAAGGCTGATCCTGGAGAGGGGGTTTCAGGTGAGCGAGCGCGGAAGGGTCGTCTCGGGGGGGATCGAGATACCCCACGCCCAGATCGCAAAAGAGCTGGACGTCGATCGGAGGGTGGTGGACACCACCGCAGCGTCGATCGTCGAGGACGGCGATCTCTGGAAGATATTCAAGAATGTCCGGTCGATGACCTTCCTCGCGGACGTGGCTCCTGTCGTGGGCCTCGGGGTGATCGAGATCACCCCCGTCGACGCCTCCCAGACCGGCCTCCTCGGCGATGTGGCCAGCGCCGTCGCCAGATACGGCCTCTCCATAAGGCAGGCGGTCTCCGACGACCCCTACTTCGTTGAGCAGCCGAAGCTCACCATCATCACCGATGCGAAGATCCCCGGTGAGCTGGTCCGGCTCCTCATGGACGTAAACGGCGTGAAGAGGGTTACGGTATACTAGAACTGGCGGTTTTGGGTGATGACGAATGAAGATAGGAGTCTAGCGGCGTAGCTTGTGAGATATGTCCTCGAAGGGCCAAAGGCGTTTGTCCCAGTGGAGAGTCGGGCTAGCGTTCCCAGGGAGAACCAGTTCTGCAAAATAGCGACCTGCGCCTTCAACAAAAACGTGAGGCATTGTTTTGAGTGCCCGGAGTTCCCCTGCGATACGACGATAGATGGGGCCCATAAGCTTCGGCTTCTGCAAGTACATCTCAGGTTAAACCCCGACGACGGTCGCGGTTCGTCCCATCTCACCGGAGGCACCCCGCCCTCGCCTTCTCCCTTTCTCCTGAGAGCGCAAAGCCCATGCTCTTCAAAAGCTCGGGCGTCCTCCCCTGTCCATGGATCAGGACCTCCACCAGGTCTGAGGGCTCGTCGATGTCGGTTGAACACCGGAACGACTCGAATATCCCGGCCGAGATGCCCAGGTCCTCTGCCTTTTTGAGGTGCTTTAAAAAGCTCAGGCCGTAGTAGCTGACCCTGAACACTGGGTTTCTGATCAGAATCAGGTTTGTTCCGCCCCCCCTCCCCGGAGCGATCACCACGTCGCCGGGAGTGCCGACGAGATCGGCGATATCGGAAGGCCTCATCAGGGGGAGGTCCGCCATGGCGATCAAGATCTCCGAAGGCCAGCCTTTCTCCTCCTCGGCCGCGATCACAGCGTTCAAAGCCGGGTCCAGCTCCCGGGGGCATTCGAGGATAGTAAAACCCTCCCTGGACCTGAGCCGGTCGAAGCTTTCCCCTTCAGGGATAGGATCTTTCATCAAAATCGCGACTTCGCCGAGCCCCGAGACGGCATCGATCACGTCCTCCAGCATCGCCAGGGCGAGCTTCTCCCTCTCCTCGGAAGATAAGACCGATGAGAGCCTGCTCTTGGCGCAGTCGAGCTTGAAGGGTATGACAACTTTTATCGGACGCATAAAATATCGCTGAGATCGTCGCTATCTCCCTTGGAGGCGGGCCCTGATCACGTCAAGCTCCCTCGGCCGAAAGAGCCTGCCTCCCGCCCTGGGAACCTCAAGCCCCCGCACCACGACGACGGGGGTGCCGTCCCCCCCCTCGCCCATCAGGAGGTTTGCCATCCCGGCGACCTCGTCCGCGATCGCCTCCAGGGTGATCTCAAGCTCCCTTCCCTCTCGGTCCCGCTCTCCCCGCCAGTCCTTGAGGGCAGCGATCCCCGACCAGCCGATGGCGACCCCGGCGACGCCGCAGCGGAAGGCCCGGCCGCAGGTGTCGGTGACGATGACGGCGCAGTCTTTTTGCAGCCCCATCCTGATCCGGTCGGCGCTGGCTCCGGGGTTTTCCGGAAGAAGAAGGATCCGGCCATCGCTGACGTTGGACCGATCGATCCCGGCGTTGACCCCGATGTGGCCGAACTTCGTCGCCACCAGTAGGAACGGCCGGTCGAGAAGAACATCCTCTGACTCCTCCAGGACCGCCTGGACGAAACTCGGGTCCTTGTCGAGCCGTTTCGCTATCTCCTCGGCCCGAGCCGAGGGGGCGTAATCCTCGAGCTTTCTCGCCCTCCCCTCCGACTTCGAGACGACGGTGGAGGCGATGCAGATGACGTCTCCGTCCCGGATCGGGAAGCGATCACGGATCATCGCCGCGAGGTCGTCACCCTCGCCGATGGAGGGCAGGCCCTTCACAAGATGGCAGCAGACCAGGTCCATCTAAACCGGCTCCGGGGACGGCCCAAATCTACCTGAACCGCTCCTCGTAAGGCTTTCTGCTCAGGTAGTACAGCCTCGCATGTACCAGAAGGTCGAGGAGGTAGGAGTAGTTCTCGGCGACGATGGCGAGCCTTTCGTCGGTTCTCTCCTCCCAGGGGAGGGAGTTGTAGCTCTCGGCAAAGGGCATCCAGAAGTCTGTCGGGGTGAACTCCATCAGGTACAGATGCCGGTCCGTGAAGGTGAGGCCGATCTCTGGCTCCATATCTGCCGCCTCAGGACGAGCCCTTCCTCTCCACAACCTCTGAGAAGGCGAGGGTTCCGCTGATCTTCTTGATCTTGGCCCGGACGATGTCGCCCTTCGCCGTCCCCGGAACGAAGATCATGAACTTGTCGACCCGAGCGATCCCGTCGCCCTTCCTTCCCACCGAGTCGATCCGGAGCTCGTAGGTCTCGCCCTCTTCGATGACGTCCTTGGGGACGACCGTCTTCGTCTTCCTCTTTCGCACAGGCCGGTGAGCCCCGCAGGCCTCGCACTTGAGCATCAGCACCCGATCGCTTCTGATGAGCTGGGTGTCGGGCCTGTGGCACTCGGAACAGATGACGTACTCCTGGACGTAAGAGTCGATGTGACGTTCGAGGCTCTGCTCCGTGAACCTGCCTTGAAATACGGCGTGCTGACCCTCGATCTTGCCGGCGGTCCCCATCTCCTGGAGGATGAACTTCATAAGGTGGTCAGGGTCCCGGTTCAGGGCGTCGGCGATGCCGGCGAAGTTCTCGAGGACCGTCGTCTTCCCCTCGTAGAAGATCTTGGGCGGGGGTATCACGAACCTGTCCTCGGTTCCCCTGGAGGCGGGCAGCCTGCTCATGGCCCGATCGAGCCCTTTCATGTAGTCTTCCATCAAAACACCGATCGACCTCGATTATTTGATGAGTTCGGCGCCCTTGTCTACCACGATGTAGACCGGTGTGGGCAGCTTCTGTCCTGCTCTTCTCAGAGCGAGCTTGGCCTGGGGGACGTTCGAGGGCGTGGTGCTGACGGAGAATACCTTCTGGTCTGCATCCACCCTTGCCGCCGTCCCGACGGCCTTTCCGAAGGCGTGGCGCATGCCGCTACTGACTCTGTCTGCCCCGGCCCCGGTGGCCTGCTTGTTCTCCCTGAGTACCTGGTGGGGGTACACCCTCAGCTTCATGTGGAAGTTGAGCCTGCCCACGTAAGTCATGAGGTAACGGTTTGCGGTGATCCTGGCGGCTTCAAGAGCCGTGTGCCTGATCTGGCAGGGCTCCCTGACCACCAGGGTCAGAGTGACTGGAAACTCGGTGTTGAGGTTGCCCATGTCGTAGTGGACGACCTTGCTTCCCGGAACGCCCCCCATATACTGTCTTCTGGTGTAGGGGCGCTCCAGCCGTCTGTACATGCTTGCTGGTTTACGTGCCAAAACTGAATTCCTCCAAAGTGAACTTGAGCCTGCCTAATACATCCATATGGTTTATAAGCGTTGGGGGGGGGTGACGGCCGGAGCCGAGCTGGGGGCAGGGCCCCTCTCTGGATCCGAGGGGCCTGCGATCTGACTTGAAGTTCAAACCGTCGTCGGGGTCGAGGACGAGATCTCTCCTGCCAGGGGGGTCCTCATCAGCGCCTTCGCCTCCTCGACGGAAGGCGTGTTGGCGAGGGCCCACATCATCTTCACCAGGGCCACCTCGGGGAGGATGTCTCCGCCCTCGATCCCTCCCGCGGCGAGCATGTCCCTCCCCGTGTCGTAGACCCGATCGCAGATCCTGCCCCGGATGCACTGGGAGGTTATCACCACCGGGATCCCGGCGTCGGTGGCGGACTTTATCATCTCAACCCAGTCGGAGGCGACGTGGCCAAGGCCCGTCCCCTCCAGGACAATCCCCCTGTACCCGGAGCTTATATAATGCTCGAATATCTCGGGGCTAGCTCCGGGGAAGTACTTGACCAGGGCGCATCTCGGCTCAAGCCTGTCGTTCACCTCAAGGTCGACCTCGCCCCTCCTGCGGCAGTCCCCCAGAATCTCGATCTTCCGGGATGGGTAGTCGACCCTGGCGATTGCGTGCTGGTTTATGCTCCGGAAGGCGTCTCTCCGAGAAGTGTGCATCTTCCGGACCCGGGTTCCCCGATGGACTAGACAGAAGTCGTCGCTGGTGGACCCGTGCATCACCACCGTCACCTCTGCGATATCGCTCGTCGCAACGCTTGCCGCAGAGATGGCGTTCATGGCGGCGTCGCTGCTGGGCCGGTCGGAGGACCGCTGGGAGCCGACCACGACGATCGGAACCGGAGTTTTCACCATGAAAGAGAGGGCTGCGGCGGTGTAGGTCATGGTGTCTGTCCCGTGGGTGACGATGACGCCGTCGGCCCCTCCCTCTATCTCCGAGCCGACGGCCCTCGCCAGGACCTGCCAGTACTCAGCCTTCATGTTCTCGCTGAGGATATTGTAGATCACCTTGCCTTCGTAGTTGGCGACCTCCAGGAGTTCGGGGATCGAGGATATGATGTCCTCGGCCGAGAACTGGCTGGTGACGGCCCCGGTCCTGTAGTCCACCTTGCTCGCGATCGTCCCCCCGGTGGAGAGGATCGAGACCTTCGGGAGCCCTTCCCGGTGCCGGAGGGGCGGGGGCGGGGGGACTTTGAGAGGCTTTCCCTTGCCCAGAAGCTCCACTGCGGACCGATCCGGATCGAAGCCGGCGTTGTAGCCGCTGTCCATCTTTATGACGATCTTTCCGCTCACCGAGGGCATCAGAACCCCCTCGCGCCGGACGCCGTCTTTTGTGACCGCTATTCTGTCCCCCAGTTCCAGCATGATCAAATCAGCTCCTGCCTTCCTTTCGGCAGAGTGTGATGCAGGGGGGTGAAAAACGTTCCCCTCAACTCAATCAAATAATCTCATAATATGACGGCTGAACGAAAGCCGATTAATACGAGCTTGATCGAAGCTCTTGCCGGGTGGAGATAGATGATCTACTTCGTCACCGGAAACAGGGGCAAGTTCGAGGAGGCAAAGGGGGTCCTCGGGGATGTGGAGCAGAGAAACCTCGGGTACACCGAGATTCAGGCGGACACCCTGGAGGAGGTGGCCGCCTTCGGCATAAAAGAGGTCACAGAGAAGCTGACGGGTCCCGTGATGATCGAGGATGCGGGGCTCTTCATCGACGCGCTCCGGGGTTTTCCCGGGGTCTACTCAGCCTACGTCTTTGACACCATCGGAAACGAGGGGATCCTGCGGCTTCTGGATGGGGCCCAGGACCGGAGGGCGGTCTTCCGGTCGGTCCTGGCATACGCGGAGCCGGGGACGGAGCCGATCTTCTTTAGCGGAGAGCTGGCGGGCGAGATCGCCTCCGGACCCCGTGGGTCCGGGGGATTCGGGTACGACCCCATCTTCGAGGTGGGAGGAAAGACGATCGCAGAGATGAATCTCGCGGAGAAGAACAGTATATCTCATCGGGGCGCCTCGATCCACGCCCTGAGAGAATGGCTATCGACCCGGTGATAGAGCCAGCCGCCTCATCGGCGCCACCTTCCATCGGTGCTGACCTCCATCACCACATCCAGCCATCGGCACCGCCTTCAGCACCACCTTCGGCACCACAATCGGCGCTCCCATCGGCGTCCCTTCCTTCAGCACTTTTTTCTCTTCTGAAGAACGCACTTGGGGAGCATCCGGCTGTCGATCGTCTTTATCCGAGGGGCCTGGACGGCGGAGATGTAGAGGGTCCTCCCCTCGACCTCGACCGTTTTGTCCATCGGCTTTGGGGGGCTGAGCCTCACCGGAAGGAGGATCGGCCCCTCGCAGGTGGTGCATATCCGAAGCTCAGAGAAGCTGTTTTTTATGTAGTCCACAAGTTCGGGGGATATCGTTGGGGTGGGACCGAGATCCTTTTTGGCGGGTTTCGCGGCCATCGTGATGGTGATCTACCCTCCCCTAGAAATAGTATCCTTCTCCAAGTATCCTTCACCATCCGGCGTCCAGCTCTTCCTCACCCGCTCCATCCCCCCACCTGCAGACCTGCAGACGGCAGATCTTTTATACGCCTGGAGGCGAGCCATAATCGTGGCTCGGAGGAAGAAGGGATACTACAGGGCGAAGGACATGGCCAGGCAGAGGATCGAGAGGCTCTTCGTCCTCGCCGAGGAGGAGCACAGCCACCATCCCGAGAGGAGCGACCGGTACGTCGCCCTCGCGAGGAGGATGGGGATGAGGATGAGGGTC
>JAXGJB010000046.1:0-18334 GCA_040770465.1 Methanothrix sp.
ATTCTATTTGCATTATACGGTCAATTAGATCGAGACATCTTGTTCTTAATGTCTTATCGTTAGTTTGTCGATATATCCGTAAGATTAACTGGCTGATGTGGATATCTGATAATGCATGACGTTCTAATTCTCGATGAGAGCTGAGAGCATCAAGATACCTCTCGCATACTTGGCAAGTAATATCAGGAACTTTGGCGGTTGTCTTTTCTAATGCAGTTATCAAACTTGACCGAGTGGTATCAAACGCGCTGCTTTCAACGAACGCTTCAATCAAACCTACATACTCACCCAGCTCATCACCTTCAAATCGATCGAAGCAATTTGACGCTTCAACACGCACTTTATCGTCCGGATCATTGAAGAGTTGAATCAATTTATCTTCGCATAATGGGCGGAATTGTCGGAGATTTGAGGCAAAAACTTCGGCTGAACTGAGCCTCTGTGTATCTGTGCCAGACAAACAACGGTCGGCGAGTGGTTTTGCCTCCTCTACGTACAGAGAGGCCAAACAAACCTGTCTCGCCGCAATTCTTGCAGCTTCGGGTACCTCAGAAGTGAGCATTCTTTCAAGAATGGGCTTAAGACAGGAAAAATGAGTTTGTAATGCATATTTTATAAAGTATTCAACATGATTGGTACCTAACAGCACATCCTCCGTCTCACAGAGCTTTTTGAATAGGCGGACTGCCAAATCTCTATCATGGACCAACACAGCTGTAAGCGTTCTGACAACCCAAGACCTAACGGCAATTGAAGGGTCTCGTACCATTCGTTCCAGTGCTGGCAGGAAGTAAAGGATACGATCCTTATCGGGATGAATCAGCTCTCTCATAGCTTCTGCCGCTCCTCCTCGTACTGAATTGATCCCTGCCATTGAAATGTCGCCGCCATAATAAAAATCACCACCCTCAGCCTTGGTCCGCCATAATTCTTTCTCAGGATCGGGATCTTCAGTTGCATACCATGACACAATATCTAAGGCTTTATCAGGCAGGGGCTGTTCAGCCAAATTGGCAATAGGTTGACAAATCCAGCGACTGCAGCGGCGATCTGGAAATCGATGGCAACGTTGGCACACCTGAAGTACTGTTTGCACATCCAGATTGGCATCAGATATGCCTCGTAAAATCGCATTGAAGTAGTATTTGTGAGTGTCATCCGGAAATTGGAGCGCTAACTCAGCAAATCGTTTTGGCTCGTTTTTTGTTTGTTTTTCCAGAACTCCAGATAACTCATATGCACCACCGATAAAAAAGTCATGATCCTTACATCCAATTTTATCTCCATGTTTATAATTATAATGTGAAACCGCCTCTAGCCACTCTTCGTCGTTCATTTTGTCTGCTTCTGATTCTGGTATTGGAGATCTGATAAAATCTACTTTAATATTTGGATCTTGCCTCCAATCTCCAAATTTTTGGGATAATTCCTCTAATCGCTGCCATACTTGTTCGGAACGGCGCGAAGGGTTGAATCCTTCGAGTAAAACAAATTGTGCATGACCGTACTCATAACTACCTTCTTCGCTCTTCTCCCATTCTGAATAATAATTAAGTATCATATCCTCAAGCCTTGACAACTGGACGGCAGAGCAATACGGCGTGATGGATTCTAGCAGCTCTCGCGTTGCCCAGTGAGGACTGCTGAGATAACCGGTCTCAAGACGTGTGATTTTAGCACAAAGATAATCTGTTGCATCAGAGGCAAATCTCTCGCCGTTTGCTGTATAGGCTCGAATCAATAAATATTGGATCGTTTTAAAGTCTAGATCATTAAGTAGTTCTGCAACATATTCCAAATACTCTGGTTTGTTTACAGCAAGGTCTGATAGGGCATTTTCCATAGCAGTTAATATCGCGTCTTTGGAATCGGCGACCCAATCATAGTGGAGATATATCCAGATGGGATCGTTGTATGGCGAATGTTCCACTGATTTTGCTGTAAATCCTATTATATGAAGCATGAAAGGTAATATTTGATTGACGAATTCAATAGGCGCTCCTTTTGCGCTAGTGAGTAGGGCTCTCTTGAAAATATCTCCTGAAATATTACCAATATCACCATTTCTAACAAATGGGTTAAACCGCCCTTGATTTAGGGCTAAAATTAAACGCCGCTTAAGATAATGTCTGATTAATTCGCAAGCCCGGTCCGGACGATTTTCGGGCAAATTAATAATCCCACTCCTAAACCAAAAATCATCTCTCATCGGGTTCTCCGTACCTACTTTATCGAGATGACCTTCATCAATTAGTTTTAATGTCAGTTCAAAGAAGCGACGGCCAGCAGATAAATCAGAATACTGGATTATATGCGCTAATCTATGATCCCATTTTTTTGACTGGCCAACATAGGGTTCTATAAGCTCTGATATCCTGTCAGACAGCGTTCTTTGTACACTTATTAATAGATCACTTGCTCTAGCAACAATTTTTTCGTCATGATCTGCCAACCATATTTCTATTAATCCGAGAGAATCTAGTAGCTTGAACCAAGGCACAGAACCGTATAAAATACGCCGTACTTCTTTTGACCGAGGATCTTCTCGATCATCAATAAACTTAGCGATGACATTCCATTCTTCTTCCATCGGGTCGGTCAATTCCTTTAGCAGAGAGAAGACGACCTTTTTCAGGTGGAAGCGGATATCTGGGCGAGTAAGCAGAGCATCTAAATGTTCAATATAGCGGTCGAATTCCATCTCGCGCTCGTGTAAAAGAATCTGCCTAACTTGGGCACGTCTGAATAGGCGCTGTTCGTCACTCAGTAATAATGATAATATGTCTTGCTTTCTCGCGGCGAATCGACGTGCAAATGCATAATCGAAAAATCCTTCATGGAAAAATGCATATTTTCCATCATCTAATATCAAAACATGCTCGGAAGCCATCGCTCTGGCATCATCCGGAGATTCATCAACAACATATTCTGGAGCATATAATAATTGTTTTGTGCTCATATAATCACATAGCGCATCTATGACTTGAGTCCATTGAATGGATCGGCCGAGGCGCTCACGAATTACAGTCTGCTTATATTCCCAATACCCGTGATATAGATCTCTCGCCGACTTGAAATTAAGGGCATCGGTAGTTTTATTTTCTGAAATTTCTGATAGTATGCGTAAGTGAAGAGGAATTGATAGTAATTTCAGTTGGTTGGCACTCAACTTTCCTGAGTCTAAACCTAAGTCATCGACCACACCCTTCACAGTTTCATGAGTCAGAGGTTTAATCGGCACGACGTTAAGTGTCCCTTTTTTGCCTGTTAAACGTCGCAACCGATGATCATTATCGATATCGAATTTTCGACAGGCTAATAATAACCGTATCTGCGGATGGGCTTCAGTTTGGTTTATAATTTCATGGATGCAATCGAAAAAGCTAGGATTACGGCCAGAAGCTAAACTTACAGCATCAAGTTGGTCGATGACCAATACACAATCTCGCCCTTGAGATATCGCTGCCAGAACGTTGGCAGGTGATCCAGGTAGACCCAATTGAGATCCAACATCTTTGGGCAGTTGAGTGGGACTCAAACGATCAACACGAAATGTTAAAACAGGCCAGCTTTGGTCGTGAAGCGCTTCTACGACTTGGAGTATAACATTACTTTTGCCAACTCCCGCTTCGCCTGAAATCAACACACCGGTATTGTTGTCTGATGAAACGAGATTATCGAGAATTGATTTTACTTCATCTCTGGGGATAGTTTCTCCTGCAATAACTTCATCGCGAAGTGGAGATAAGTAACGATCATTTTGTGCTTTGATGGCCTCCAAAACACGAGGATCTTTACTCCACTGGCAAGGGCGATAACCACGCGTCTCTAGGTGATCCCATATGTTAAAAGCTATCAACTCATGATGAACTTCACGTAGTGCAAACTGAGCCAATACATCTTTAACATCGGCGGGATCTCCATCAACGAGTGCGGTTAAACGGTTTTCAACGACGTCACCTAGTTCCCTTTCACCAAATGTTCCCACTCTAATCCGCTTGAGCGCCTCGTAAGCATCTTCTTCATCAGCAGCCTCGCTGCGATGATAAAAATCTTCGAAATCATCCAAGGGCTTTTTAGCTTTTAGAAATTCATCTTTAAATTCCTCGAAAGACGCAGCGCCTTCGGCTTTTTCAGCCAGGTCTCGCAATTGTTGTGCATCTTGGATAGAAACGAAGACACAGTAGTTATTTTCTGATTTTTGAATTTTTGTTAAGAATCGAGTTAAAATTTTTTCACGTTCCAGATCTGCCAGCGACCAATAACCTTTGCTACTATGTTGTCTTTTAACTTGGTGATATTCGATTTTGTCACCCGTGCGAAGCCAGAACTCAGCACCTTCACCCTCCTCGCCAGGCGGTTCCAATCTTATAGAGTCGGCATGCTCTTCCAGGACCTCGGCCATACAATATACTGTCCAAAGGCCCTCATAACGGTTGCCAAATTTGTCAGTAGCTCCACCTGGTAGAGGCATATCTTCTCCCTCTTTAAAGACAATCTGAGATAACATTTTCTCGTATAAGAATGATCCCAAGATTTGTTTCTGGTGGGGATTTTTATATCACCGTACTTTCAACCCGAATCCCTTCCTTTAAAAATCATTCGACTTTCCTCTACAGGTACACAAAACAAGTGGACAGCAATCAGGGCAATTTCACCCCCCCCTCTTGCGCCGCTTCCCTTCAGACGCCGTACATTTGAGGGCCGACAGCATCCCGCTGCCGCCCCTCACCCCATCTTCTCCCTCACCGGCTCCAGAATCGCGTTCAGATGCTCGACGGCGCTCTTCTTGAGGTCGAGGGGGTGCATCTTCCCGGCCAGATAGTCCGCCTCAAGGCCATCGTACCTCTCGTAGGTGACGTCTCCGCCGAACTTCTCGGGCCGCCTTATGGTGACGCTACCCAGGCGGGGCAGGATGTGGTACTTGAAGAGCTCGGTGACGGGGTTTCCTTCGATGTCTTTTGCCGGGCAGTAGGCGGACATGATCTTCGTTCCGAGGTCCTCGGCGGAGTCGTCGACGGAGATGTAGTTCCCCTTCGAGGAGGACATCTTCCCGCCGTTGAGGCCGGAGATGATGGGGGTGTGCAGGCACACCGGCGGCTCTAGGCCGAGCCTGGGCATCTCTTCTCTTGCCAGCATGTGGATCTTCCTCTGGTCGATCCCGCCGACGGCCAGGTCGACTTTGAGGGCGGCGATGTCCACCGCCTGCATCAGGGGGTAGATCATCTGGGATACGTGGGGGTTGTCCATGTTCCGCCCCACCTCGTCCATCGACCGACGGGCCCGGTTGAGGGTGGTGTTCCTCGCCATCTTCAGGACGTTCTTGACGTACTCAGGCTCGAGCTGGTAGTCGGTCCCGTAGACGAACTCCGTCCGTTCGGGGTCGAGGCCGAGGGCTATGAAGCAGTCCCTGTTGTAGTCGGCCGTCGCCCTCACCTCTTCGAGGGTCCCCTTCTCGTTCAGGTAGGCGTGAAGGTCCGCCAGAAGGACGACGACCTGGAATCCCGCCTCCTGAAGGTCGATCAGCTTGTTTGCGGTGAGCATGTGGCCCATGTGGACCTTCCCGCTCGGCTCGTATCCCACGTAGGCCCTCGGCTGCTCCTTTCCCTCCATCAACGCCTTGAGCTCGTCCAGCGTGACGATCTCCTCTGCATTCCTGATCACAAGCTCAAGCCTGTCCAACTGATATCACCACCACCCCAGAGGAGAGGGGATGTATAACGCTTTTGGTTCCTTTGGGAAATGCTCTGGCGAATGCCTTGTGGAATGCTTTAGGGAATAGCACTTCTGCCATATGCGACGGGCGAGGCTGGGCGATGGAAGGTGAGGCTAAGGGATATGAGACGGGGGAGTGATCTATTCAAGATAAGGGTTATTAGGGACCTACGCTCTTGGGCAATCGTGAAGCAGAATCAGAAGCAGAAGGGAAAGCGCGACCCTGAGCCGGAGGAGAGGCCGTCTGCCCAGAATGACGCCGACGGGTCCCGTGAGAAGACCGCCGGCCTCGTATTCTTGGCGATCCTCTTCTCCCTGGTCTTCTGGAATTCGTACTGGTTTCTCTCCAAGTTCCTGCTCCTGTTCGTCATCTTCTACGTGATCTATCTCGGCGCGAAATCCCGGC
Organism: Methanothrix sp.; assembly: GCA_040770465.1. Lineage (GTDB taxonomy): Archaea > Halobacteriota > Methanosarcinia > Methanotrichales > Methanotrichaceae > Methanocrinis. The sequence continues at coordinate 6,122 of JAXGJB010000046.1, forward strand.
TCTGATTTTGGGCGACGCCGACAGAAAGGGTTATCAGAAGATACCGCCCACCCTTATGGCATGGGTCGCAGAATGTTTGGCAGATCAGGGAGGATCCGGAGACGCGAAGAGAACATCATACTCCTGATCCTGGCCATCGTGATAGTCGCTCTCCTCTGGAACTTCATTGGGGTTATCTTCAGAGTATTCCTATTCGCCGTCGTCGTCTACCTCGTCTACCGTCTCCTTCAGAGCCGCTTCTGAGATGAGGTTTGCTGGGAGAAAATGGAGAAAACGTTATCATATCAAAGGACGGAGTCTGTTGTATGACTCGCGCAATTCCGGTCCGGGCCGGGGGGAGCCGATCCCTCTTGACGAACCTGATCCTCCTGGCAGTCGCGCTGGTGGTGGCCGTGATCCTCCTTCACATCATCGGCTTTCTCGCGGGGATATTGATCTTCGCCCTGGTGGTCTACATCGTCTACCTCGTCCTTCGCCACCGCTTCTGAGGCGGGCCTCGATCCGCCCGGCCTCGGCGAGGTCCTCCTCGGTGTTCAGGTTGAAGAGGCTCAATAGCTCCGGATCGAGAGGACGAAGAAGCTCCACCGATACGAACTTGGCGGAGAGCCCCTCCAGAGGGGCCCTGATCCTCAGCATTCCTCTGGCCAAGGCGTCCTCGCAGGCCCGGGCCATGGTGTCAGTCCTGTAGACGGCGTGAAGGGGCTCCATGAGGTCGCCCTCCTGAACGGGGATGGCGGCGTCGTACCCCTCAGCGAGATCGAATAAAAGCTCCAACACGTCGGGGTTGAGAAAAGGGAGGTCGCAGGCCACCGCGAGGGCGCGCTCTCCCCTGGCAGCAGCCATCCCGGCGGCGAGCCCCGCCACCGGTCCGAACCCCTGAACCGGGTCGACGGTGAGCCTCGCATCGGGGACGAGAGGCTCGAGCCTCAAAAGCTGTTTTTCGTCCCTCGCCACCACCACGAGGTCGTCGACGACCCCGCCGACGATCTCGACGGTCCGCTCGATCATCGTCGAGCCGCAAAATTCTAGAAACGCCTTCTCAGAGCCGATCCTCCTCCCGGCGCCTCCGGCGAGGATCACACAAGACCTGTGAGCTCCCATCCTCCCTCCTCGCAGTCCTCTCGCAGGGCTCGCAGGAGGACCGCCTCGGGGTTCGGATTCACCTCGTCGGAGGTGAGAAGGGTGTAATCGGGGCTGACCGAGGCGGTCGCTTCCATCGCCTCCTCGAATAGGGACCTCATCGACGATAGCTCCGGAGGCTTTCCGGAGGCTCCGAGCCGCTGGTATGCGAACTCCCTGGTGAACCGATTTCCGAGGATGATCAGGGTCGACTTGCCCCTCTTCGAGACCTCCGCCTTTTTCCCGGCGATCTCGACGAGGAGATAGCCTCCTGGGACGAGGTATATCCTCCTCCGCCTCTGGCTCTCGACGGAGAGCTCCGTCACCTCCCCTACAAGAACGCCACCATCTCCCCACTTCCAGACCTTCTCCCTGCCGTCCGATATCCGAATATTCGAGCCCAGCTCCTCGGCCCTCCTCCGGAGCTCTTCATCGGTCCTGATCCTGCCGCTGTAAAGCTCCTCCTCCAGGGCCTCGGCTCTGCCGAAGAAGGCGATGCTCCTTTTGTCTCCTCCTAAGATCGCCCTCTTTTTGCCGGCAAAAGCCACCACCAGCGACAAGTCGTGATCACTCCCTCAATCGGTTTTTATCGATTTGATCTCGTCTTCATCTGCATCTCGGCCGCCTTCACCGTCTGGCTCATCAGAATCGAGACGGTGAGGGGCCCAACCCCTCCGGGGACGGGGGTCACGGCGGCAGCCACCAACAGGGCTTCATCGAACTCGACGTCGCCGACGGTCTTGCCTTCGACCCTGTTTATGCCGACGTCGAAGACGTAGGCTCCAGGCTTCACCATATCCGCCTTGATGAGGCCGGGAACCCCCGCCGCCACCACCAGGACCTCGGCTTTCCGCGTGTGGGCCGCAAGATCCTTCGTGAAGACGTGGCAGACGGTGACGGTGGCGTTTCTGTTGAGCATCATCGCCGCAAGGGGCTTTCCGACGACGTTGCTGTGGCCGACGATCACCGCCTCCTTTCCCTTCAGGTCGACGCCGAGCCTTTCCAGGGCCCAGATTATCCCTTTCGGCGTGCATGGAACGAGCCTCTCGGCCCCGGCGAGAAGAGAGCCCATGTTCATCGGGTGGAAGCCGTCCACGTCCTTTGCTGGGTCGATGGCGGCCATCGCCGGGCTTGGGTCGAGCCCGCCGGGGAGGGGGAGCTGGAGTAGGATTCCGTTTACGTCGTCCCGCTCGTTGAGCCCCCGGATAGTCTCGACGATCTCATCGATCCCCGTCCCCTCCGGGAGGTTGACGTTCTCAGACCTTATCCCGACCCGGTCGCAGGCCGAGTGCTTGATCCGGACGTACATCGCAGAGGCGGGGTTCTCGCCGACGATGATCGTTGCAAGCCCCGGCCTTCTGCCCAGGGCCGCTAGCTCATCGACCCTCACTTTTGTCTCGGCCTCCATCTCCGAGGCGAGGGCCTTTCCGTCGATGATCATCCCAGTTCCGGATAGAGGGGGAACCTCAGACAAAGCTCAGCCACCTCGTCTTTCACCCTTGCAATGACGTTCTCATCGTCTATGTTCCTGAGGACGGAAGCTGTCATGTTCGCGATCTGGACCATCTCCTTCTCTTTCATCCCCCGGGTGGTGACGGCCGGGGTCCCTATCCTGATGCCGCTCGTTATGAACGGCGAGGTCGGATCGAAGGGTATGGTGTTCTTGTTGAGGGTGATCCCCGCCCGCTCCAGGGCCGCCTCGGCGTCTTTTCCGGAGTAGGCCATCTTCAGGAGCTTGACGAGCATCAGGTGGTTGTCGGTCCCGCCGCTGACAAGCTCGAAGTTCTGGTCGAGGAGGGTCCTGGCGATGACGGCGGCGTTCTTCACGATCTGCTGCTGGTAGGTCTTGAACTCGGGGGCCAATGCCTCCTTGAAGGCGACGGCCTTGGCGGCGATGACGTGCATCAGCGGGCCGCCCTGGACGCCGGGGAAGACCGCCCTGTCGATGGCGGGGGCGATCTCCTGCCTGCACATGACGACGCCGCCCCTCGGACCCCGGAGGGTCTTGTGGGTGGTGGTGGTGACGACGTCGGCGTGGGGTATCGGCGAGGGGTGGACGCCGGCGGCCACAAGCCCCGCTATGTGGGCGATGTCGGCCATCAGGTAGGCTCCCACCTCGTCGGCCACCTCCCGGAGGGCTTTGAAGTCGATGGTCCGCGGGTATGCGGAGGCGCCGGTGACGATCATCTTGGGGGAGCACTTCTTTGCGATCTCCAGCATCTCGCCGTAGTCCAGCATCTCGGTCTCGCGGTTGACGCCGTAGTGGACGACGTTGTAGACCTTGCCCGAGAAGTTGACGGGGCTACCGTGAGAGAGGTGGCCACCGTGGTCGAGGGCCATGCCCATGACGGTGTCGCCGGGCTTGAGGAGGGCGAGGTAGACGGCCATGTTCGCCTGGGAGCCGCTGTGGGGCTGGACGTTGACGTGATCCGCCCCGAAGAGCTCCTTACACCGGTCTCTCGCCAGGTTCTCGGCGACGTCGACGAAGGTGCAGCCGCCGTAGTACCGTTTGCCAGGGTAGCCCTCGGCGTACTTGTTGGTCATCACGTTGTTGTAGGCCTCCATCACCGCGAGGCTTGTGAAGTTCTCGGCGGCGATCAGCTCGAGGCCGCTTCTCTGTCGCCTCAGCTCGTCTTTTATGGCCGAGGCGATCTCGGGATCAACATCATCCAGGAAGTTCAATTAAATCACCGGTAAACGATCTTCTGGAGAGATTCGCTGGGGGGCAAAATAGGTTATGGTGGTGGATGCCGGGCGGCGGCGGGAGGCGGTGGCGAGCGGAGAGGGGGCGGAGGAAGACGACGGCGAACGGCAGACGGCGGACGGCGGATGGCGACGGAGCGCGCCCCCTCCCCCACACACCACCACCCATCACGACAGCCTTTTTAGCCCATGAGGAGAGACGATTGGATGATGCTCAAACGGGCGAGGATTATAGCCGACTTACAGTTCGGGCGCGGGAGCGGCCGGGCTCTTTTCGCAGATGATACGAAGTTCCAGCTCTCAAAGACTGGGAGGCTGAGACATCTGTACCGGGGCGAGGAGAGGATAGCGACGGTCCGGGCCCGCGACGGCCTTCTGACTTTGAGCAGCCTCGGCGCCAAGCTTCTCTATGATCATCTGCCGGCGCCAAGGCAAAGGGTCGTCATCCTGAGCGAGGTGGCGCCTTACGTCGCCAAAGGAGGGACGGCCTTTGCAAAGCACGTCGTCGCCGTCGATCCCGAGATCAGGGCGGGAGAGGAGGTTCTGGTCGTCGACGAGGAGGACCATCTCATCGCCACCGGGAGGGCGGTCCTTGCGCCGGAGGAGATGATGGAGATTAGCCGGGGCCCCGCGGTGATCGTGAGGTCCGGCCAGGAGGAGGAGTGAGCGGCCTTTTCCCCCCCCCGCCGGGCCCCGGACCCGGGCCGGTGATCATTGATTTTTTTTTGCTCCTGAGCTGGGCCATCAAGCGGGCCATCAAGCTTTTCTGAATGGCGACATCGCCAGGAGGCTCTCGGCCACGGAGACGATCGTCTCTGCGACATAGTCGACCTCCTCGTCGGTGTTCTCCCTTCCCAGGGTTATACGAAGCGAGCCGTGGGCCTCCTCGGGTTTGAGGCCGATGGCGGTGAGGACGTGGCTAGCCACCGTCTTCTTCGAGGAGCAGGCGGAGCCCGTCGAGACGGCGATCCCCTCGGCGTCGAGCCGGAGCAGCAGAGCCTCCCCCTCGATGAAGGAGAAGCCGAGGTTGAGGTTGTGGGGGAGCCTCTTTGTCCGAGAGCCGTTGACCCAGGTGTCTTCGACCCGCTCCAGGACGTAGTCTGCGAGCCGGTCTCTCATCCCGCTCATCCGGACCATGTCATCCTCCAGGTTCTCCCCCGCCAGCTCCGCGGCGGTCGCCAGGCCGACGATGCCGGGGACGTTCTCTGTCCCCGACCTCATCCCCCGCTCGTGTCCGCCGCCGAAGACGATCGGCTCGATCGGCGTTCCTTTGCGGATGTAGAGGGCGCCGACCCCTTTCGGGCCGTGGAGCTTGTGGGACGAGATCGAGAGCAAATCCACACCGAGGTCGTCGACCTTCGTCGGGATCTTGCCGACGGTCTGGACGGCGTCGGTGTGAAAGACGATCCCTCGATCGCGAGCGAGCTCCCCCGCCTCGGCGATGGGCTGGATCGTACCGATCTCGTTGTTTGCGTGCATGATCGAGATGAGGATCGTGTCCTCCCGGATCGCCGACTCCAGGGCGTCGATCTCGACGAGACCCTCCCTGGTCACCGGCAGATAGGTCACCTCGAAGCCCTCCTCCTCCAGCCTCCTGCAGGGCTCGAGGATCGCGGGGTGCTCGATGGAGGTGGTGATGATGTGGCGGCCCCGCTTCCTATTCGCCAGGGCGGCGCCCCTTATGGCCAGGTTGTCCGACTCGGTCCCGCCGCTGGTGAAGTAGACCTCCTCCGCCTCCGCCCCGATGAGGGCCGCCACCCGCTCGCGGGCCTCCTCCAGGGCGGCCCGGGCCGCAAGGCCAGGCTGGTGGAGGCTTGAGGCGTTGCCGAAGATCTCGACGAAGGCGGTCTTCATCGCCTCGATCACCTCCGGGGCCATGGGGGTGGTGGCGGCGTGGTCCATGTAGATCCTCTTCATGGGAAAATCCGAGGAGCCCATAGGGTAAATAGGCGGCGAGGGTCCGGGTCGGGCGGCGAGGGCCGTCGGCGCCGGCCGCCACCAGCCGCACACCGACCGACGACCGCAGGCCCGACCGCCGGGCGGCGCGAACGCCCGCGGGCGAAGAAGAGGCGGCGGACCTGACCCTGAACAGAAGCAAACGCCGCCTCCGGCAACCCGACCCACCGAGGGCGACCGGAGGGCAATAGAGAGAACTTATAAGTAAACGGCCGCAAGACTCCGGCCCATGATAGCCTTCCACCCGCTGATCATGGCGGGAATCGTCCTCATCAGTGTGGGGATCCTCTACACCCTCGTCTCGCCCCGGGCCGGGATCGTCATGGCGGGGCTGGGGACGGTGGCGGCGGGGGTCTTCCTCTTCACCATCGTCCCGAATGCTTTGAACCCCATAGCCTTCTTCTTCAACGGCCTTCTCGTCCTCTGCGGCCTCTGGATGGTGGACGTAGGCGTGAGAAGGGACTGCTGCGCCGGGCGATAAGCTTTATATGGGTGGTAAGCGTCCTCGAATCCGCAGCGGGGCCATAGGGTAGCCTGGTATCCCACAGGACTGGGGGTCCTGTAACCGGCGTTCAAATCGCCGTGGCCCCACCATTTTCGCGATGCTTAAGAGGGTTTTTGCGGTATCAAGATCGAAGAAGTGTGAGCAGTATCATGTGTTTCCAAATTTCATAACTAAATATGAAGTTAAAATTTGTGGGAAAATTTTGCAGATCTATCAAAGCCACAATGATTAGATCGTAGATAGGTGTCTCACATTCTTCAAGGAAGTCGGTTGGATGAATAAAGACCGACGAACAGATGCGAAATGAGATCGGAGCACGTTGGACCTCGCCAGCGATGATCAATGCATCTGCCACGCCACTTAAAAGCGGGGTGGTGTTAATGCGGCTTTTTTTTCTTAATCGATGGCCGAAGTTATGAGCAATACCCACTGAGTCCAGTTAGAATGCTATATTTAGCTGCAGAAGTATATGTAGCCGTGGGTGTATATTTAGCAGAAGTATATGTAGCTGTGGGGGTGGGAGTTCCAGTAACAACCGGAGTAAAAGTAGAAGTAGATAAATTTGTAGGCCGTTTTGGATATATTATTAATAAACTAAGGTACTTATCACATTTTGGTTGATAATCATTTAAATATTCAAATTTTATTAAACTGGTTCCGTTCCTCAAATCCTGTAATTTTAAAAGAAACTCTATATTTTGATTTGCTGCATAATTATTGGGGTTTAATCGTATAGCATGTTCGAAGAGTCTTGATGCCTCATCATATTGTCCCTTCAATAAATAAATAACTCCTTTGTTGTTCCATGCATTTTCAAAACATGGATTTATTTCTATTGATTTGTTGAATGCATCGAGTGATTGATCGTATTCACCGATCATAGATAATAATATACCTTTGCTATTCCACGCCATCGAGTGCAGGTTATTTTTCGCTATAGCATTGTTAAACGAGCTAAGCGCTTCACCAGATTCATTTAAATTTGCATTTACTATTCCCCTGAGATACCATGTTTCCGCATAATCTGGATCTATTGCTTCGGCTTTTTCAAAAGCTTGAAGAGAATCACGAAATCTATATAACTCAAAGAGTGCCATACCTTTGTTGAGCCACGCATCAACATAACGTGGGTTTAGATTAATAGCGTTTTCAAAAGCTGTAATAGATTCTTCATATTTACCTTCGCTAACTAAGTCGAGACCCCTTTCGTTCCACATAACCGAAAAACCATTTAATTGGTTAGGAATAGTTATTATTATAATTAATAATATAAAAAATAGCCCGAAAATTGTTGCAAGATAACCGAATTTTAGAAAATCGCATTTATCTTTGAGTGTATTTACTAAATCATTCGTATGTATCTCACTTCTGCTTTTTAGAAACGCTTTTTCTGGTTCTTTTTTTATGATTTTTAGACAAGAAATGATACTAATGAACCAGAAGATAACTGGAATTATAGGTACATATGCAAAATATTTTGGATATGATATATATACAAGAACATCTCGCATCATTCCAAGTGATTGGGTATTCATCAGGATGGCTAGATAACCGCCTATTAAGAGAGCATTAATAGACGTTAGTTGTTTTGCAGCGTCTTCTTGTATTCTAATATCTTCAAAAATATTTTTATGTAATGCAACTGTTTTATCGCCTTCGTCATCCGTAGTTATGCGATCTGTTGAAACCCATGGGTCGTCATGACAAGTCCCTTTCATAGCTATCATGCTGAGATATATGGCACTATTACCTGTCAATTAAACTTTTCGATATAAATAACATATATCATACATATTATTATATAAATATATTAAATCATTTCCGGGAGATATAACAAACAAATGAACGTCCAACTTAATGGACAGGCTGCCTCAGTTATCAAGGATGCGCTGGATGTTCCTGGAGATGTGGACCAACATAGATTTGCTGAAGGTTAGGTTGGATGTTGATTGCATCAGTTTTTAGAAGCAATTAACCCATATGTAACAAGAGAAGAGTGCAGGAAGTTTAAAATATAATAAATATGTTATATGTATTAAAATTTCCGATATAGATACGTTTTTCCGGATAAGTCATCGTTTAGCCATTGTTCCGTTTCTAAATCGAAAATATCCTTTAGGCGATTGTACAGAGCATTGATGGTATCAAAAATTTTGTATTCTTCTATTTCTGCGGGATCTAAATCCATAATCGTCTTCGGCAGTATTTCTTTTCCCTCATCTGCTGGTGCTGCATATCTGCCAGACCATACCAAATGTTCGTTAGCATCTTTTAAGAGTGAATGTTCGATATCAGTTAATTCGATCCCTAAAGCCTTAATTAAATCCGGCGCTGTATGACCTCTAATCCCAAGACTTTTAAGGCTTGCATTCTCACTTATCTGAGGATTCGCTTTCAATTTCCTGGCTACTGTTATTCCCTTAACCATATTTTCGATCGCCATACCCATTAGCATCATATAGACAGGTACTACAGAATAAGCACTCGGTTGATGAGGCGGAAGAGTTCCTAATTCAACCAATTGTTCCCAATCAAGTTCATAATCCTTCTCCCTGTAAAGTCTCGATTTTTGCATGTATTCCCATTCTATGTCAAAATATCTATTATATAGTTCATATAAACCATCCGCGTTTTGATATAACATATCTGCGGTGAAGAACCAGCTCCAGGGATTACTTATAACCTCTCTATAATTGTTTATGTCCATTACTTATCTCCTATCAAGATCATCTCTCAAATTCAGTATTTCATCTTTGCGTTCGTCTCCAGATTCCCGCGGCATAGTCGCCAACAGGCTTCTCTCTACTCTGAGACTCGCCGCTTATTCATTACTAGCCCCCCAGCCCCTCCTCTGGCTACGAAGGTACATCGCTGCCTTCTCGCGCCTCCGGATAAAGGGGCAAGCCTTCCTCAGCGAGTATCAAGCCCCTCATCTCCCTCCTCCCCTCGGCACCAGGCACTTCGGCCCGTCGCCGATCAGATCCTCCCGCCCGGCGATGCGCAGCCCCTCCCGGACGAGCCCCCAGTTTCTCTTGTCACGGTACTGGAGGAGAGCCCGCTGAATCTCCTTCTCCCGTCCCTTCGGGACGTGGACCGGCTTTCCGGAGAAGGGGTCGAGCCCCGAGTGGTACATGCAGGTCGAGACGGTCATGGGGGTGGGGGTGAAGTCCTGGACCTGCTCGGAATAAAGGCGATGGTCCCGGATGTACTCGGCGAGCTCCACCATGTCACTGATCTCGCAGCCGGGATGGCTAGTTGTTGGGTGCATTCTCGATCGGTATTGGAGGCTTGCGCCTTAATTTATAAACCCCCCAAATGGATTCGAGTAGTTTCACGACAATACCCCCAATGGCACTTGTCACAACATCATTTGCATTGAGGCCTAGTCCGGCTTCGCCATCGTCGTCGGGATCGGGGCTCGTTCCGGCTTCGCCATCGTCGTCGGGATCGGGGCTCGTTCCGGCTTTGTCATCGTCGTCGGGATCGGGGCTCGTTCCGGCTTCGCCATCGTCGTCGGGATCGGGGCTCGTTCCGGCTTCGCCATCGTCGTCGGGATCGGGACTTGGTTCAGAATCATCCTCGTCTTTGGATTTAGATAATGATGATCCCAACTGAGCTTCGCTAGGTGATGATGACCCCAAATGGATAACCTCTTTGGGTTTTGATGACCCTAAATGGGAAACTTCTTTGGTTGATGACCCCAAATGGATAACTTCTTTGGGGTTTGATGACCCCGAATCTGCATTTCCTGCCGCAACACTATGTAAGGCCATCGCAAAAATAATTACGATTACGATTGCGATAGCTTTTCGCATAATCTCCCTCCTTTAAAGCCTTCTTTTCTCAACTCCAATCGGCAAAGTTACTAGTACTATAATTGTTAGAACTTAAAGAAAAATCTGTCGGCACAAATGAGGCAAAAATCATGAGAGCTGGAATGTATCTGATCCGAATCCCGGATCAACCCCACCCTCACCTCCCCCCCGGCACCAGGCACTTCGGCCCGTCGCCGATCAGATCCTCTCGCCCGGCGATACGGAGCCCCTCCCGGACGAGCCCCCAGTTTCTCTTATCTCGGTACTGGAGAAGAGCCCGCTGGATCTCCTTCTCCCGCCCCTTCGGGACGTGGACCGGCTTTCCGGAGAAGGGGTCGAGGCCCGAGTGGTACATGCAGGTCGAGACGGTCATGGGGGTCGGGGTGAAGTCCTGGACCTGCTCGGAATAAAGGCGATGATCCCGGATGTACTCGGCGAGCTCCACCATGTCACGGATCTCGCAGCCGGGATGGCCGGAGATGAAGTAGGGGACCAGGTACTGCTCTTTTCCCTCCTCGCGGCTCAGGGCCCTGAACCTCGCCCGAAACTCCTCCAGGGCGGCCCGGGGGGGCTTGTGCATCGTTTCGAGGACACGATCGGAGACGTGCTCGGGCGCCACCTTCAGGTGGCCGGAGACGTGGTGGCGGGCGAGGTCTTCGAGGTACTCCTGCCCCGCGCCGGTCTGATCCTTCAGGATCAGGTCGTGCCTGACCCCGGAGCTGACGAAGACCCGCTTGACGCCGGGAATTTCCCGGAGTCGGCGGAGGAGCTCCACCTGGCGGCGGTGGTCTGCTCTGAGGGTCGGGCAGTCCGGGCTGCAGAGCCGATCGGCGCAGGCGCCGCAGGCGGCGCCGCCCGCCCCTCCAGCGACCCCGCTAGCGCCGCCTCCGCCACCGGCCCTCCAGCGGCTGCAGGACATCCCGTACATGTTGGCCGTGGGGCCCCCCACGTCCTGGATGACGCCCTTGAAGCCCGGCAGCTCCGTCAACCTCTCCGCCTCCCTCACGATCGACTCGATGGACCTGCTCTGGATGATCCTCCCCTGATGGTGGGTGAGGGCACAAAACGAGCACGACCCGAAGCACCCCCGATGGGTGGTGATGGAGAAGCGGACCGGCTCCAGGGCCGGGATCTCCTCCCGGTAGGACGGGTGGGCGGCCCTGGTGAAGGGTAGCTCGTAGATCCTGTCCAGCTCCTCGGTCGTCAGGGGGAGAGCGGGCGGGTTCTGAACGACGATGGTCTTGGGGTGGGGCTGGACGACGGTCCTACCCCGGAAGGGGTCCTGCTCGCCGTGGTGGAGCCGGAACGCCTCAGCGTACCTACTCTTGTCCCGCGCCACCTCGGCGAAGGAGGGGATCTCGACGAGCCCTTTTCCCTCCCCCGCCTCCTCCCGATCCGTCGCCCTCCACTCTCGGACCTCCATCTTGACCGCGGTCCCGGGAATGTTTCTGATCTCGCCGATGGCCTCGCCAGCGTCCAGACGGCGGGCGACCTCCAGGATCGGCCTCTCCCCCATCCCGTAGACGATCATATCCGCCGGCGCGTCCGCCAGGATCGATCCCCGGACGGAGTCGGACCAGAAGTCGTAATGGGCGAACCTCCGGAGGCTCGCCTCGATCCCCCCGAGGATCACCGGGACGTCGGGGAAGAGGGCGTGAACCCGGTTGGCGTAGACCACCGCCGCCCGGTCGGGCCGGAGAAGCCGACCTCCGGGCGAGTAGACGTCCCGCCTCCGCCGCCTCAAGTTCGGCGAGTAGTTGTTCACCATCGAGTCGACGTTCCCTGAGGCGACCCCGAAGAAGAGCCGGGGCTCGCCGAGGGCGGTGATGTCGTCGTCCCGCCTCCAGTCTGGCTGGGGGATTATCCCGACGGAGCGGCCAGCATCCTGGAGGACCCGTCCGATGAGCCCGACCCCGAAGGAGGGGTGGTCAATGTACCCATCCCCCGAGACGAGGACGACGTCGAAGCGGTCGATCCCCTCCCGCCTCGCCTCCTCCATGGAGATGGGAAGGGGGGGCGACGGCTGGGGGGCGCTGATCCTCGCCATCCTCGTCATACCGGCCTTTCTCCTTCTGCTCTTCTTCATCAAAAGCCCCTTCATCACTGCCTATTTCT
>JAXGJB010000047.1:0-18287 GCA_040770465.1 Methanothrix sp.
TCATATTTTCCTCTACTCGCCTGGAGTTTCGCTCAAGATGTCGGGATATCTCTCCATCAACCGCGAGTAAATAGCGCTGGTCTCGCCGTACACCAAGTCGTGATGGTTTATGGTTATGAACAGGATTGCATCTCTGATGATTACATAAGTGATGACAAAAGGATTTACATGTACGCCGCGAACGCCTTTTAAATTATATCTTTTAGGCACGCCAGTTTCAGGATTTTCTGCTATTTTTTCGATCTTCTTTTTCACCTTTTCTTCTAAAGATCGGTTTTTCTGAGTTAGTTTTTTATAATTACTATCGAATTCTTTGGTGAAGATTATTTTGGTTATCATCCGGCAACCTTAAAAGCGCTCACAGGCTATCTAAATGCTTTAACGCCTCGTCTTTATTATGACAGACAGTCACACGCCCTTCTTTGTAATCCTCTATGCCCCTAACTATGCTTGCTACGTATTCATCTTCCATATCAAGGGGAATTGCTTCAGTTTTTGTGGTTTTGATCTCGGCAGATCCCATTCTAATATTCACCTAACTTAAATTGAGGCTTTGAAGTTATCTATCTTTCGCCTTCAGCGTCCGCACGATCTTTTTCCTGGGATCGGCGGCGAAGGTTCAGCCGCCCACGTCCCCGCGCCGATCTGTTTTCGCCGCCCGGCCACCCTCGCCCGGCGGATGTCCTCCCCTCGATGCGGCCGCCTCACATCCCCGCGCCGCAGGGGGGAGCGATCGGCCCCACGATCTCGATATAGGGACCATTTCGGCGGCGATCTTCCGAGGCCGAAAGGTGGACATACCAAAAGATATTGTGTATAATTATAGATCAGGTGGTTTGGTCATGGACAAAAGCGACCTCCTCAGGGAGAAGAGGACCGAGATCCTCCAAACGGCGGCCGAACACGGGGCGTACAACGTCAGGATCTTCGGATCGGTGGCTCGTGGCGAGGCGGACGAATCAAGCGACCTCGACTTCCTCGTCGACATGGAACCTGGTCGGAGCCTCCTCGACCTCGGCGGCCTTCTCATGGACCTTCAGGACCTTTTGGGCTGCCCCGTGGACGTCGTGACCGAGAGGGGGCTTCGAAAGCGGATCCGGGACCAGGTTTTAAAAGAAGCCGTGGCGCTATGAGGGACGATAGGAGACGGCTTCTGGACATCGCCGAGGCGATAGAGAGAATCGAGAAGTACGCCTCAAAAGGACGCGAGGCCTTTGAAGACGATGAGCTGATCCAGAACTGGATTCTTCACCACCTCCAGGTGATCGGAGAGGCCGCTCGTGCGATCTCGGATGAACTCAAAGACGAACACGACGAGATGCCATGGCAGCAGATCGTGGGAATGCGCCACATTTTGGTTCACCGCTACTTCGAGGTGGATACAGATCTGATCGGGTCCGTCGTCGAGGACGACGTGCCAGCGCTGAAGCAACAGATCGAGCTAATATTGAAAGACCCTTTATTGAAAGAGCCTGAAGAGGAGCCTCCTCGAATTTGATCCGAAAATGGTTTTTTGTCGCCTATGCCTGTTTCCGCCGCCCGCCGTTCCCGCCCGGCGGAGGTCCTGCGCCCCTCCGAGCGGCCGCCTCGCATCTCCGCGCCGCCGGGTCTGATCACGTTTGGACTAAAAGCTCAGCGTCTCTCAAGCGCATGGGGTTGCCCCACCTCAAAAAGATCACGCGACATCAAAATCGCCCTTCTCTGAGCTGTGCCATGTCCCCCCCCAGCGGCCTTCATTCAAAGAGGTTTTTCAGCTCATCGATTTGAAGCTCTCTTATCAAGATCGAATTGACACCGTACTCTCTGGCATGATGGCTCATACCATTGTCATCTGTGAACAAGAGGGCATCCTTCATCCTGGCCAGTGCGACAAAATAGGTATCGAACCCGGTGCTTCCCCGATCCAAAGCCACCCTCCAGGCAGAATTGAAGATGTCTGGTTCACCGACCAACTCGTAGGCCCTCATGAGACCCCTCGAAAGCTTCACGGCCAGGTCTCTATTGGCCAGCCGCCTCAAAACGGCAGCCGTTTCGATCACACATACCTTGGGGATGAAAACCTCGAAGGAGCTTTCATCCAGACTACTGAGAACGAGGCGACACTTTTGGTGTGTCTCCAGCTCGCGAAAATAGATCTCTTTTGGAAGAGATTTGTAAGGGGTCAACGCCCCTTTCACTATCACGGTGGTATCGAGGACTGCCTTATTCATAGTAATTCCGAGCCCTCATATCCTTGAGGACGAGGTCGACGTCTTCTTTTGCTTCCTCCTCCCCCACCTCGTCCAAAAGCTTGCTGAAGCTCTCCCTTATGATGATCTTGACCTCAGCCTTATCGGGCAGGTCCAACTTCTTTAGAGGTTTCAAAACTTCGTCCTCGTATATGGCCCTTACTTGCATCTCGACCACCATATGTGGATTTGTTTTCAAAGATTTAATAGTATGCCATGCCGAATCAGTGGTGATGGTGTGATCACCGCATAGAACCTGGCCATTAAATATTCGCTCCCATCTCGGCCCAGCTACCTCAGATCCCCGCACCGCCAGGCGCCACCCCGGGCCTCCTTTGGCCATCAGAAGACGTGCACCGCCGTCGCCTTGAAGGTCAGATAAACGTGGTCCCCCACCGCCAGGTCCATCTCCTCGTATCCACGCCGGGTCAGCATCACCATGAAGGGGATTCCCACGTCAACCCACACCTTGACCATCGTCCCGCCGTTGGATATCTCCACGACCCTCCCCTCAAAGGAGTTTCGCGCGCTGGATTCGAGAGGGGCTTTGGATATCAGTATGTCCTCGGACCGGACCGATGCGAAGACCTCACTCCCCTTTTTCCCTTCTCGGATAGCTCGAACTCTCCACTGATCAGCACCCCACTTTCCATCTTCATCTCCATTCCAGGACGTCGCCGACGCTATCTTGAGACCTTCCACCTCGATCTCTACCAGGCCCCGGCTCTTCGATGCCACACCTCTGAAGATGTTCTCGACTCCGACGAAGTTTGCGATCATCTCGCACCGGGGCCTTCTGAAGATATCCTCTGGAGTTCCCACCTGGACGATCTCGCCCCTGCTCATCACCGCCACCTTGTCGGCGAGGGAGAAGACCTCCTCGAAGTTGTGGGTGACGTGTATTATCGTCGTGCCGTAGACCTCGTGAATCCTCTTCAGCTCTCGCCGGAGCTTCTCTCGCGTCACGCCGTCGAGGGCGCTCAGAGGCTCGTCGAGGAGCAGAACCTTCGGCTCCATGACGATCGCCCTGGCGATAGAAACCCTCTGCTTCTCTCCACCGCTCAACGTCTCCGGCATCCGGTGGTGAAGGTGCGAGATCCCCAGAAGCTCCGATGCTTCATTCACCCTCTCCTCGATCTCGTCGGTGGCCGCCTTTCTAACCCTCAATCCGAAGGCGATGTTCTCCTTCACCGAGAGGTGAGGAAATAGCATGTAGTCCTGGTAGACCATGCAGACCTTCCGGTTCCTCGGAACCTCCCTTGTGATCTCCCGACCGTCTAAGAAAATCCGCCCCTCATCCGGAGAGCTGATCCCCGCCACCGTCTCCATGAGGATCGTCTTGCCCGAGCCGGTGGGTCCGATTATGACGAGATACTCGCCAGATCCCACCTCCAAAGAGACGTCCCTCAAGACGAAATCGCCCAGATCCTTGGAGACCTTCTCGATCCTCAGCAAACCGTTTGCCACCTCCTAAAAATGGCGAAGGCCTCCAAACCGCCATTCGAATACGCAAAGGGAAACCACCGATACCAGTATCAGGATCGTAGCCGCCGAGATGGCCTCGTCGAGCCTCCCGCAGGACATGTTCAGAAATAGGGATATCGGCAGCGTCTCAGTTCTCATCCTCGTCGCTCCCGCAAGCATCAGAACCGCGCCGAACTCGCCGATCCCCTTCGACCAGGTGATCACCGACCCTGCGAGAAGGCCGTTTGATGCCATGGGCAGGGTCACCCTCAATATCGCCTGGGCGTCGGTGCACCCCAGGGTCTTGGCCACGTGCTCATACCTCGGGCTGATCCCCTCGAAGGTCGACCTCATGATCCTGAGCATGAACGGCACGTTCACAAAGAACTGGGCGATCACGATACCAGCGGGCGTGAAGACGAAGACGAGCCCGAATTCCGCAAGCTCCTTACCAGGCATGCTGGCGCCGAAGAAGAGGAGGAGGCCGATCCCCGCCACCAGAGGTGGGAGGGATAAAGGCATGTCGAGGATGGCGCTCACCAAGCTTTTTCCCGGAAAGTCGTAGCGAGCTAGGGCGTAGGCCGCCGGGACTGCAACGAGAATGCATAGGACCGTCGAGGCGACCGACGTCTTGAGGCTGAGGCCGATGGCAAACTGGATCTCCTCGGATCGGAGAGTGGCGAGGAATGTCTCGGGTGGCGAGCGGCTCAGAACCATGAGAAGGACGATCGATATGAAGAACGCAAGGACGAGGCTCGCCCCGATGGTTGCAGCCTTCAGCCAGAGCCGCTCGATAATGGTCAGCTTCCTATTCCTCCTTCCCTAAAGCTTCGCCCCTCAGCTTCATCCCTCGTACTTGGGGTCGGGATACGTGGTGAATCCGTGATCGACAAAGACCGCCTTGCCCTCTTCCGATGCGACGAAGTTCATGAAGATCTCGGCGCTCTCTCTATCTTCGGAGAAGACCAGAGTCCCGATGGGAACGATCTCAATCTCGTTCTTCTCCTGAGGTATATCGACCTTATCCATCGTCTCAGGGTCGAACAGGTCTTCCCATACGATCGCCGCATCGGCCTGCTCCATCGTTACGTAGACCAGAAGCTCGTTCACAGTTACAGATAAGGCGACGACGTTCGTTTCGACCTCTTCCCAGATCCCCAATCTCTCCAGCATCTTCTTGGATATCTTTCCGATGGCCGGACCCATTGGATCGCCGAGGGCGACCCTCACTCCAGGCTCTGCGAGATCCTCAAGGGTTTCAACCCCCGCGGGATTTCCTTTTGGGGTGATGAGGCAGGGGACGTGATAGACGACGTTTGCAGTTTTGTTGATGAAGCCCTTCTCGATCGCTGATTCGATGTCAGGTCTCCCCCCGGGCATATATAGATCCCCGGTCTGGTACAGCTCGATCTGAGATAGGAGCTGGGCCGACCCGCCGAAGTTGTACTGGATCTCGACCCCTTCCTGCTCCTCGAAGAGGTCTGCGATCTCCTCCATCGGCTCCCTCAGCCCGGCTCCGCAATAAACCAGGAGCGAATCGTCAGCGGCGCACGCCGAGATGGCGAGGTTTGCCGCCAGGATCAATCCGATCACCACAGATAAAGCTCTGCGATTCATAGGGTGGGATGGTGTAAACACAAACATAAATATTATGGTATGAAGGTGAACGAAAACATTTAACCGATCGGCATTATGGCGCAAAAGTGGGGATGATGATTCAGCAGGTCACCAGCAGATTTCAAGAGTTACGACTAAAGAGAAAAAAACAGCAATATCGAGCATCAGGCGGACCAGCACCGACCACAGTGCCCTTCCGGAGGGACCGATCACATTTGTGACGGCCTGCTCCGCCCCGAGCCCGACTCAAAGCCGAGCGAGCAATCACAGCGCTATCCTTTCCATAGCGTCTATTCTGCGAGAACCCAAAAGCACCGTCATTTGCCGGGCCTGTTTCTTGCTCTGCCGAGGCTTTGTGCCGCATCCCGCCCCTGGCGAGAACTCTCGGATCCCGCTGAGCTGAGGCATATACTACGCCCTTTACAGCGTGCATATCTCTGACCCTGCTGGTCCTCAGCCTCTCCATCGCTTTCCGGATGCTGCCTCGATAGACAGCACCTCCCAGGTCTAGCCTGAAGAGCTTGGCCGGTATGCTCGTCCTCGTTCTTACAGTGCGAAACGCGGCAAACCTACCATATAATCGTTATAGATATTAGTAGTTTGCGGTCGGGCTGGACGGCTCGGCCGCGGATCTCATCGCTCCTCCGTGTCGCAGGTTAAGCACCGATATCCGGCAGCATGATCAGGCAGGTCGCGAATCAATTCCTCTTCCTGGTTCACTCAAAAACTCCGGGTCTTGATGGTCCGATGGATCTATTCGCCAGAGAGAATGTCCGCCATCCATGTCCGCTGTATCCTCGCCAGGGAGCATTCAGCGCTGCCATCCCTGATCGGCGCTTTTAGGATATGTTCGCGAACGCAGAGTATAGCGTTTTGAAAAAGATAATCTTTAAAAAGAGAAAGTGGATCAGCCCGGCCGAGAGCTAATCCATCGTCTTCCAGTGCTCGTACTCATGGGTCCAGATATCTTTGTTCATCTTCACCAGAGCCTTGAAGTACTCTCCCCTCTCACGGTGGACCGCCTCTTGATCCGGGTAGACTCTCTTGCTACTGATGGCTTCTGCCAGCCCCTGTCCCAGGGTGAAGGCTTCTTTTTCAGCAGATTCCATCTGGCCCGGTATCCGGGGTGCCGCTCCCACCTGACCCACAGAGTTCGCCCCGAAACCTATAAGAATCTTGTTCAAGTAGTCGGTGACCTCAGCAGAGGCGGGACTTCCCGCGGTGGCCACAGCGCATCCATACTTGCCGGTGAGGAGCTGGCAATGGATGGTATCTGCCATCCTGTCCAGCATCGTCTTCATCTGGGCTGTGACGGTGTGGAAGTAGTTTGGTGAGCCCAGAACCAGGCCGTCACAGTCAAGGATCTTTTGATACAGATCTACGAAGTCGTCCTCGTATATGCATCTGCCATTGGCAAAGCAGGTGCCACATGCGTTGCAGTACTTGATATCCAGCTTGCACAGATCTACCAGTTCCGTCTCTGCTCCAGAGTCCTTTGCTCCGTCCAGAACTGCCCTGACAAGTCGGAGCGTTTCGCTCTTAGAACCCCTTGGGCTCGCGTTTATACCAAGAACCTTCAATTTCATCCCTCAACTTCGTCCCCGGATGGGTGTTGATCCGTTTCATTTCAGAGGAGAATCTCCTCTGCCGATCACCCTCGATGGGTGATGTTGACATGATATACATCGCCCGTTTTTTGTTGATCTTACTAAAACCTGTCGAATCGAAGCTATATCGGCAGCGATCTGGAGGTCGGGATCCCGGATCTCATCCTGATATAACTCGAATTTTGCGGCGGCCGTATAATGTACCATCATGTACTCTCATTTACTATCACATACTATCACGTGCCATCAAGCGCAATCACATATCATTACGTCTTATTACATACCATCACGTATTATCATGTCATCATGAAATGGTCTACATCTCCCTGCAGAATTTGGCCGCAATAAGTCGGTTCCCTGGTTATCCCCCACCAGAGACTCGGAGAGAAGATCAGCAAGCTCCCAATTTTTGTCGTTCTGGTGTCGAATCTGCCCAGGAAGCTATAGCGGATCTTGCAGAGGATTACGCCCCGTCCGTAAGGATCTTCATACGAATCGTTTGGAGAGCCCCTCGGCCTCATCGCCCTGGAGCTCTGCTTCTGGGCCGTCATCGCTCTCGCCGACGGCTTTGCGATCTCAGCGATCATGGATCGAGGGGCTTTCTAGCCCTCAGCTTCCCCCACCTTCCCCTTCTCCCGCTCGTCCTCCTCCTTTATCGCCTCGATAATCTCTTCGTCGGCCTCCACCGCCAACGCCCCGATGTGATTTTCTCGTTCTCTGACATCTTCTCAGAGCGAACGGGCGGGCAGGCGACCAGGCGGAATCTCAGGCATTCTCCGGATTATGTCTGAAGGTCGGGTGAAATAGGATAACCGGGATCAGGAGGTAGGCGAGAGAGGAGATCGGAGCGTCCACCAGGGCGAGAGCCATGGCGAAGAGCGAGACGACCGGCGTCACAGCGTTTCTTCTCTTCCCGACGGCGATCCTTTGTGGGTCTAGGTTCGGAGCCACAAGCCTGTGGTTTTTTGTGGCGTAGTACCAGTTGACGTAGAAGAGCGACCCCAGGATGAACATGTTCATGCCGAAGAAGGTGCTCGCCATCCAGTCGTCGTGGTAGTCGTTGACGAGCGATGTCGAGAAGGGGATGAGCGAGACGAACATCAGAATCAGGATGTTCAGCCAGGTATGGGTTCGGTCGGTCCGTTTTATGACGGAGGATTGCTGGTGATGTATGATCCAGAAGATCGCCGCGAGGAGGAAGCTCTTGGCGTAGTTGGAAAATACGTGGCTTTGGCCCGTGATCAGGTCGATGAGGTCGGCTTCCATCCCCTCCACCCCGCACTGGGGGAGCTTCAGGTCCAGGACCAGGAGCGTCATGGCCACGGCGAAGATACCGTCGGTGAGGGCCTCTATCCTGTGGGTGGTCATTCCGGGGACTTCAGCGTCTTGGTTTTTCATCTTGTGGCCTGTCCTCCTCACCATCTGGAATAATGTGATCGACTGTCGCACCATAACTTTTCAGAGGTTCTGTTCTCCAGTGAGCATCCCAATAAATTCTCCCTGGTTTGTGCATTGCAAGTATTTTAACTGCTTGAGCCAGATATAACCGAGCGCCACAATAGCGACAAGTAAAGTTGTCACGAACCAGAACATGGGACTTTGTGTTTATATTAGACATCAGATCGTACCATCAACGTTATTGAGATATTCCACACGAGTATCATTTTTCGGCCTTCTTCTCCCGCTCGTACTCCTCCTTTATCGCCTCGATCATCTCGTCGTCCGCCTCTATCACCAGCGCCCCAATGTAGTTGCAGTCCTTGCAGTGGTAGACCTTGCCGATGGAGCTTCCGGCCTCGTAGTAAAGCTCGGAGCTTCCGCAGACCGGACAGACCTCGACCATCTTCTTTTCTTTCCCCTTTTTCTCCGACGTGGTTTTCTCCCCCATCGATTTTTATCAGCGCGAACTCGCAGGTTGACGGCGGCGGGCCGACCGGATCAAACCGGACGGATTGACTGCCGTGACATTTTATAGCCATACTATCTACATTAACTTTGGCCTCCTCCTTTCGGCTGCCGAAGTGGTTTTGCGCCGCCCGGCGGTGGGCAGGGCTCTATGGGAGGAGGGGGTGGAGGTGGTGGAGTAGGGAGCAGGGCACTGTGAGTCGAGGCAGGTCCTGGCCCAGACCACCACCAGGCGAGTCCGCTCGCAAATTTTAAATAAAAAAATAACACAAGTTCTGGTATGTGCCGGAGTGTCTGAGTGTCGGTCTTCTATCAGTCGTCGATTCATTGAGGAAAACTATTAAATAAGTTAAAGATGGGATATTGTGTGTTCCCGTCAAGTCTACAATAAAGAGATTCGGTGAGAAAGATGAACGGTGATGATAAAGACAAAAAATCTTTTTGGTATACGTTACCTGGCATCTTGACGGGTATCGCTGCAATAATAATGGCCGGCGTGGCACTTTACGATGCGGTCTCTCACGATGAACCAGATCGTCCAATGATCGAGGAGTTCAATTGCGGACCTGCCGAAACGGGGTCCGGCTCACAATTGAGCTGGGAGGTCACCGGGGCTACACAGGTGACTATAGAACCAGGTATCGGAAAAGTGGCGTTGAAAGGAACGAAGCTTGTACGCCCATCTGAAACCACCACCTATACATTGACCGCCGAGAACAAAGCTGGCAGTGTCGATGCAACTGCCAGCGTCGAACCCACCAAACTTCCAACGATTGAGCAGTTCAATTGCGGACCTGCCGAAACAGGGTCCGGCTCACAATTGAGCTGGAATGTCTCCGGGGCTACACAGGTGACTATAGAACCAGGTATCGGAAAAGTGGCGTCGACCGGAACGAAGCTTGTACGCCCATCTGAAACCACCACCTATACCTTGACCGCCAAGAACGACGATGGCAGTGTCGATGCAACTGCCAGCGTCGAACCAGATCTTCCAACGATCGAGCAGTTCAATTGCGGACCTGCCGAAACGGGGGACGGCTCACAATTGAGCTGGAGGGTCTCCGGGGCTACACAGGTGACTATAGAACCAGATATCGGAAACGTGGCGTTGACCGGAACGAGGTCTGTATGCCCATCTGAAACCACCACCTATACATTGACCGCCGAGAACGACGCTGGCAGTGTCGATGCAACTGCCGAGTTGGTCGTCGAACCCGAAGAGAAGCAAGCTGTAATATTGTGTAGTGGAGTGTACGGTGGCAATGGTGGAACGGGATTTGAGGATTACGTCCCACCTGACTCAAGGATTTGTGAGATAAGAGTTAGATCAGGGGATTGGATAAATCAAGTCCAGGTTGTTTATAAAACACAGAATGGACCCATTATCGAAGCACCACCACATGGAGGAAATGGTGGTACGCTCCAAGTATTCAGTCTGCAGGACGGCGAATATATAGAACAAATTACTGGAAAGTATGGTCTGTACATAGACTCTATGGAAATTGTGACCAATATGCAAACCAGAAGATTTGGGGGGAGCGGGGGAGACAATTATTATTCGCTCGGGTGTGAAGGCTGTGAAATAGTCGGATTATTGGGACGATCCGCGAATTATCTAGATGCACTGGGCGCACGATACAAATCCCCGCCAGATATCTGAACCTGGTGGGGTTGAAAAAAGGAGGATAATTGCCGTCTATTTCGACGCGCCCTGACGGATCCAGGCCCAGGCGTCGTTGAGCTGGGTCTCGTCGAAGTACTTCACCGAGCCCCGCATGAAGAGCTGGGCGAGCTTCGTCATCCACTCCTCCCACCGCTTGTTCCCGATGATGGCCACAAGCTCGATCTCCTTCCCGTACTTTCGCCAGTACTCGTAGTCGTCCCAGGCGGCTTTCGGCTCCCATCCGTGGAAATCCTCCAGGAGCCAGAGTAGCCTGATCTTCCCGTACTTCTTGATTCCATCTTCAAACTCCGGCGCCATGGCCTTGTAGTCGGCGTCCGTCAGCTTCCCCGTCATCCGAAAGCCGATGACGTTTCCCGAGCTCTCCTTCAGCTTCTCAAACATCTTCTTCACCTCTGATTCCACTTAACGTCACTTCACTTCTCGTCTTAACTTCTCTTCAGCATCCTCAAACTCATCGGCGCCAACCTTGCGGAGATTTCAGGCTGCTTGCTGCCGGCTTTGTCGACCGTCGGAGCTGAGGCTGGAAACATGATTTAATATATGGACACGTGGTCTAATAAAGTTTTTGAATCATTTCGACCTTTCCGGCGCCGGGGTGGTATGCCGGCAACTGGCAGGGGATCGATCCCCTGCCGAAGTTGACATCGCATCAAAAATAGTTGGGCGTCAAGGTAGAGCGGAGTGGTGGTGGGCAGCAAAAATGGGGGCGATGGGGGCGTCAAGTGGTGGGCTGGGGACGGCAGCCCACCAAAATCGTCGAAGCTTAAGGTACTAGCTTAAAGCACGAGCTTAAGGCACGAGCCTTCTTCGATCCCGCGGGAATAAGACGGCGTCCCTGATGTTCTCAAGGCCCAGCATCGTGAGGACGACCCTCCCGAGGCCGAGGCCCCATCCGGCGTGGGGCGGCATCCCAAACCGGAAGGCTCTCAGGTAGAACTCGAACCCCTCGGGGTCGAGCCCTTGCCGCTTTATCTTTTCGACGAGGACATCGGGGTTGTGGACCCGCTGGGCGCCGCTGGCAAGCTCCATCGATGGGTGCATCAGGTCGAAGCCCCGGCTGATCTCGGGCCTGTCTTCGAAAGGCTCGGTGTAGTAGGGCTTGATCACCGTCGGCCACTCGGTCATGAAGTAGTGCTCGCCGACGGCAGAGCCGATCGCTCTCTCGGCTTCTGTGTCCAGGTCGTCTCCCCACTCGATCTTGTTTGCCCTGCCTTCGTTTGCGATCTTCAGGGCTTCGGTGTAGGTCACCCTCTTGAATGGGGTCTTGGGTACGGCCAGGTCGACGCCTAGGGCCGCAAGGTCCTTCTGACACCTCTCGGCGACGTCGGCGTAGGCCTTGGCCATCGCCTTCTCCAGGAGGGCCATCACGTCCTCCTCGTCGGCGAAGCTGACCTCGACGTCGATGGATATCGCCTCGTTGAGGTGGCGCCTCGTATCGTGCTCCTCGGCCCGAAAGATCGGCCCGATCTCAAAGACCCTGTCGAGCCCCGCCGACATCAGCATCTGCTTGTAGAGCTGAGGGCTCTGGTTGAGGAAAGCCTCCCTCTCGAAGTAGGTTATGGGGAAGAGGGCCGTCCCGCCTTCGGTGGCCGTAGCCACCACCTTGGGGGTGCAGACCTCGATGAACCCGTTCTCGGCGAAGAACTCCCGGAAGGACCGGAGAACTTCGCTCTCGATCCTGAAGACCGCCAGAACCGGAGGCCTCCGGATGTCGATGAACCGCGAGTCGAGCCTCGTGTCTAGGTCCGCTCCCACCTTCCCCGTGGGGTCCATGGGTAGCGGCGAGTCGGCCTCGTTGAGTACATCGATCTGTGTCGGGATGATCTCGTAGCCCCGGGGCGCCTTCGGCTCGCCCTTGACCTTACCCCGCACGAGGAGGACGCTCTCCCGGCTAAGGCCCCTCACCTTCTCCAGGAGGTCCTTGTCCACTTTTTTCGCGACCAGAGTCACCTGAGCGAACCCTTCGCGGTCCCGCAGGACGAGAAAACAGATCCCGCCCAGGTCTCGGACCTCGTGGGCCCAGCCCGCCAGGGTCACCTCTAGGCCGTCCATCTCCGGAAGTATATCACCTGAATAATGAGTTCTGAGGACCAAACAACGTCACCGATGGGAGAATAGGGTTCTGATATAAAAGCCGTCCGCAGATCGGAGGCGGCTCCTATCCTGTATGGCGGCGTGCCCCTTCTCCAACAGGGCCAAATAGGATAAGGCGTTCATAAACATAATATTGGAGCGATCTGGCCGTTGCCGCCATCGACGGCCAGGCGACGGCGCCGACGGTGATTCGGGGCAGGATATGGCCGGGCGGTCCCCGACGGCTCCTGGGACCCGGTCGAGCTTGATCGGTTGATCCACGTCCGGCAGATATATCTTAAAAGGGGATTGTAGTAATAAAAGGTCCGCTGTCATCATGACGATATCCCGGAAAGATCTCATGGAGCAAGACGAGTTCTGGATCTTGCTCTTCATCCTCGGAGGAGTCCTCCTCAACTGGCCGATGCTATCTCTGGTTGGAGGAGGGGACGAAACCGCAGGCGGTTTCTCGATACTAGTCTACATAATCTCGGTATGGCTTCTGATCATCCTTTCTGCTTATCTATTTGACAGGTGGACCTCGAATTGATCAACCCGGTTCTTGCCCTGGCGGCGATGGTGCTCTACCTCCTCCTCCTCTTCGGGATAGCCCATTACGCCGACAGAAAGCGGGATCAGGGCAAGAGCATCGTCTCAAACCCCTACGTATACGCCCTCTCCTTCTCTGTATACGTCTCCGCCTGGACATTCTATGGGGCCGTTGGGAGGGGCGCCACCGATGGGCTCGGTTTCCTACCCATATACCTGGGTCCATCCCTGGTGATGCTCCTGGGCTGGACGGTCGTGAGGAAGATGATCAAGATCTCCAAGGAGCACCGTCTCGCCACCATCAGCGATTTCATAAGCTTCCGGTACGGCAAAAGCTACGTCATCGGGGCCCTCGTCGCCGTCGCGATCCTGGTGGTGATAACTCCCTACGTCGCCCTCCAGCTGATAGCCATATCCGGGTCCCTGACCATAATAAGCGGCTCGTATCACGAAGTTTTGGGGATGAGACGGCTTATGGTGACGGTCCTTCTGGGGGTCTTCGCCATCATCTTCGGGACGAGACATCTCGATCCCCTGGAGCGGCACGAGGGGCTGATCGCCGCCGTCGCCTTCGAGTCTGTGGTGAAGCTGGTGGCCTTCGTGGTGGCGGGGCTCTACATAACCTACGGCCTCTTCGGCGGCTACGGCGAGATCGTCGGCGCCATCGCTTCAACCCCGGAATACTCCCACCTTTTGAAGGTCGATTACGTCTCCTGGCTCTCGCTGACCATGATGTCCTCTTTTGCGATCCTCTTTCTCCCTCGGCAGTTTCACGTCATGGTGGTGGAGAACTCCGATGAGGAACACCTGAAGAAGGCGATGTGGCTTTTTCCCCTTTACATGCTCCTTATAAACCTCTTCGTCCCGGCGGTGGCATGGGGCGGCCTCCTCCTTGGGGAGCCGGGCAGGGCGGACATGTTCATGGTCTCCATCCCCATCAGCCAGGGGCAGGATCTTCTTGCCCTATTGGTCTTCATCGGCGGGACCTCAGCGGCGACGGCGATGGTCCTCGTCTCGGCGGTGACGGTGGGGACGATGATGTTAAACGACCTCGAGATGCCCTACATAGTCAGGAAGATCGGAAAGGGGAGAGACCTTCCATCCCTCATCCTCACCCTCAAGCGGCTGAACATCCTTCTGGTCTTGGCCCTGGGGTACCTTTACTCCCTTCTGGTGGGCTTCCCCGCCCTGGTCGACATCGGCACCCTATCGTTCCTCGCCGCCTGCCAGCTCGCCCCGGCGGCCCTGGGCGGCCTCTACTGGAAGAAGGGGTGCCGGCAGGGGGCGGTGGCGGGGCTCGTCGCCGGCTTCTTAATCTGGGGGTACACCGCCCTCCTCCCCATCCTCGTCGAAGCGGGGTGGGTCTCAAGAGGTCTGATCGAGAACGGACCGGTCGGGATCGCCCTCCTCCGGCCCACGGCCCTCTTCGGCCTCGATCTCGACGTCTGGACCCACGCCTTCTTCTGGTCGATTTTGGCGAACTTCTCCCTATACGTTCTATTCTCCCTGATCCACCAGCCGAGCGATGAGGAGAAGGCCATCGCCGATAGTTTCGTTGACATATACAGGGTCTGCCCCCGGATCGAGCCCTGCCCCGTCCTGCCCTTCGGAGAGAGCATGGTGATAAGGGTCGGGACGGTGGACGAGCTTGAGGAGACGGTGGCAAGATACATCGGGGCCGAGAGGGCGAAGAACGTCGTAGAGCTGAACCTCGCCGACCTCAAGACCACCCGCGAGGGGATCGATGCAAGGCAGCTCTTCGAGCTGAGGGACAGGCTCGAGAAGACCCTCACGGGGTCATTGGGACCTACCGCCACCAGGATGATCGTCGAAGAGGAGGTGGCGGTGAAGCCGGTGGTCGAGGTGATAAAGGAGACGAGCCCCATATACACACTCAATCCGGGCAAGATCTACATAATCCCCGAGAAGGCGTACGAGGTCTTCACAGATCAGATAACCCATGGGATAGAGGGTCTCTGTATAACTCTGTCCGACCCCGACGAGATAAGGCTGAGGTGGCATTTCACCGAGACGCCGATCATCAGGCTCAGCTCCGAGAGGGGGCGGGGGGAGAGGTACATCGATCCCAGGAACCTCCCCCTCCTCTTCATAACCATAAAGTCCTTCGTGGAGAGCAGCAGAAACAGCATAATCCTCCTGGATGGCCTTGAAGGTCTGATCGAGGAGAACGCATCGGTTCCAGAGTCGGAGGTCCTCGACTTCGTCCACGCCCTCGAAGATCTCTCCGGGATGGGCAGGACGAGGCTGGTCGTTCAGGCGAGGCCTGAGTTCGTCAATAGAATGCTCGCATCAGATATCAACGAGGCTCAGCAGCTGATATTTCTCCTGGGGCCCCTTTCGGCCTATCTCTTCAAGGTCTTCGTGGACTCCCTTTTGAAGAGGCTCGACGAGCCCGAGAAGATGACGGTTCACAGAAGCCTGGAAGGGATGATGGAGACCGAGAAGATCTTCGCCGGGATGAGGGGTGAGGATGAGGGTGGAGCCTGCGATCCTGAGATGGGCTATATCGATGAGCGAAGAGGCGGTTTGAAGATCGACATGAGATCGAGGTTGGGCCGCTGGGAGTTCTTCGCTGCTTTGAGGCGTTTGGCAGCGGCGATCGGAGAGGTGGACCCGAGCTTCGACCTATCCAGGGCCGCAAAGCCCCTGATGGCCAAGTATGGGCTTGACCCCCTGGAGCTTCGGCTCGTTCCCGGGACGACCTACGTCATCGAGGAGGATAAGCCCGTGGAGAGCCTCAGAGCCTTCGGCGACCTCGTCGGCCGAGGGGTGGAGGGGCTTTGCATAACCAGGTACCACCCAGAAAAGCTGATGGATAGTTACGGCCTCTCTCCAGAGAGGGTCATATGGCTCACCCAGTCGGCGGGGATCGATCCAAAGTACAGGCACGTCGACCCCACCAACTTCCCGAGGCTCAGCGGCATGATCTCCGACTTCCTCACCAAAGCCGACGAGCCCCTGATCCTGCTGGAGGGTCTGGGTTACCTGATCACCCAGAGCAACTATGAGTCGGTGCTGAGGTTCGTCCAGTCCCAGAGGGACGAGGTCTCCCTGAAGAGAGGGATATTGATAATTCACATCGATCCTCTCGCCCTGGACACCAAGGAGCGGCACCGGCTGGAGAGCGAGATGGAGATCCTCGAAGTGGGTGAGGAGAAAAGATGAACTATAGAGCGGAGGACGATGATCCATGGTCTATGTCGAGATATTAATCCTGGGACTGCTGCTTTTGTTGGCGGTCTATGCGTCTTTCAGCCTTATCGTCAAGTCCGTGAAGTATCTGGCCGTAAACTCCCTCTTCGGCCTGGTCATCCTCTATCTCGCAAACGCCATCGCCGGCCTGGGCATACCCTACAGCCTGACGGTGATTCTCATCTGCGCCATCCTGGGGGCACCGGGAGCTATAGCCGTCATCATCCTGAACTTCTTCGGCCTTGCCTTCTGAAGGCGGATGAGGTCTCTATTCAGTGGCTTCTCGCATCTGTTGAATTGGCCTGGCGGTGATCATCACCGCCCTTGCGGCTGATCACCTCGGGGATCGACTTTACCACCGCCATCACAAGATTCCATCCGCTCTCTTAACTGGGTCGATCAGGATGCGGCCGAGAAGATGACGGCGAACCTCGCTCGACCCGAATCCCACCCAGGCCTGCCTTTTTCACGGGTCAATGCAGCTTTTCGAGCTGATCGTGCCTGACCGGTGGAAGAAGTGGACGACGAAGGCCGCAAAGAGGACGGCCATGATCCCGGTAAGGAATATCCCGTCGAAGACCCCAGCACCGCCGATGGAGAGGATGAGGGGCTTATCGCTCAGGTTCATCGATCCGTGGCCGATCATCGGCGGGGCCAGCTGTGCCAGGACCCCTGGGGTGAGGAGGTTGAAGATGTCGGCCCCCAGGAGAGTTCCCATCGTGCCGCTGATGTAGGCGAGGGCAGGGGCGGCCTGGAGCCTCCTCGCCAGGGTGAGGCCGCAGACGGCGGCGAGGGCCGGGGGGATGTAGAAGGGAAGGAGGATCCCCTCGTTTGCGACCGGCATCGCCATCGCATAGGTTATCGCCGCCACGATCAGCGTCCCCAGGATCGCCCTTCTCGTCGATACCTGGCACCTGAAGAGGATCGTCAGGGAGACGACGATGGGGATGATGCAGCCGCCCAGGTTCGCCGTCAGGGCGACGGGATGGAAGGTGGTGGGGAAGGATAAGTCCACCATAGGGGAGAGGAAGGAGGCGGCCTCAATAAATATCGGGGGGTATGAGGTGATGAGCCCTTGGTGAAGGGGGACGTTCACGGCGCTTCCGACGAAGCTTCCGAAGACCATCAGAAGCGCGTGCCAGTGGCTGAACCCCACCTGAAAGAATGCCTCTGCCGTCAGCCTGAAGAATAGGTAGATGATGATGAGCGGCGCGGCAAGGATGAGCAGTATGATCGCGAGGTAGATGGGGATGACGAGCCATTCGAACAACTTCAACACCCGAAAGCAGATTTGTTGGAGCCGTTAATATAGTCTTGCTAATGGCCTTCCGGAGGCATAGACCGAAAAGAGGATCTCTTTTGGGGAAGGCCTGAGCGATGAATGGTGGTTTTTCGATATGACGGTAATTGCGGGTAAAGAGCTTCGGGAGATGCTGGATCGGGGCGTCGTCACCGACATGATCGACCCCGAGGTGCAGGTTCAGATGTGCGGGGTGGACCTCACCCTCAGGTCCGTCGAGCGGTTTTTGACGCCGGGGGCGGTGGACTACGACAACAAGGAGCGCGAGATCTCAAAGACCGAGGAGATCGCCTTCGACGGAGCGGGCTGGGTCCATCTCGATCCGGGCTGCTACCTAGTCACCTTCAACGAGGCGGTGAGCATTCCCAAGACGATCGCCGCCCTGGCGAGGCCGAGGTCGAGCCTCCTTCGGAGCGGGGCGACCGTCGAGACCGCCCTCTGGGACCCCGGCTACCGGGGCCGGAGCCAGTCCCTCCTCGTCGTCTTCAACCCCGCAGGCCTCCGGCTGAAGAGGAACGCCCGGCTGATCCAGCTCGCCTTCTATCGGCTCAGCTCCATGGCGGAGAAGGGGTACGAGGGGGCTTACCAGAACGAGAACCTCTGATCAATCTACTCCGCCTCTAAGAGGAGGCGGCGGCCGGTGGGCC
>JAXGJB010000048.1:0-15854 GCA_040770465.1 Methanothrix sp.
GAGAGCGCGCGCCTCCTCCTCGCCTTGGCCGAGAAGGCCGGAGCCGAGGAGGCCGAGGTGTTCGGCCTTGAGGCACGATCCGTCGACGTCGACCTCCGGAAAGACAAAGTTGAGATGGCGAGCGAGAGCCGGTCTCGCGGCCTCGGCCTCAGAGCCGTTTTGAGGGGGGCGGTCGGCTTCTCGTCCACCAGCGATCTCTCGAAACTGGAGATGGTGGCCGAGAGCGCCGTCAGGGCCGCCCGGGCCCGAGGGCCCGACGACAAGTGGCATTCCCTCCCCTCGCCGGCAAAGCCGGCATCGCCCGGCGGAGTCTTCGACCCGATCGTGGCGGAGATGGGGCCGGAGGACTGCCTCGACCTCGCGACGACCCTAATCGATGGCGCGAAGTCGATCGCAGGCACAGAGCCGGTCTCCGGAGGCGTCTCCGTCATCTCCGGCTCGGAGCTTCTGGCAAACTCGAACGGCCTGGAGCTCGACGAGCGGGGGACGATCTTCTCTGCCTACATCGAGACGGTGGCGAGGGGCGAGGACGGCACCGTGGCTACAGGCTATGATTTTGCGAACTCCAGGTCGGCTATCGCCGACCTCGGTGACGTGGGAAGGTCCGCATCCGACCTCGCGCGAAGGTCGCTCGGCGGCGGCCGTGCCGAGAGCGGGGTGGCCGAGGTCCTCCTGGGGCCGATAGCCTTCGCCGACATCCTGGACAACGCCTTCATCCCCTCGACATTCGGAGACCTCGTCCAGAAGGGGAGGTCCAGCCTGGCGGGGAAGATCGGCGAGGTCGTCGCTATAGAGAGCTTGAAGATCATCGACGACGGCCTCCTTTTCGGCGGGATGGCATCCTCCAGCTTCGACGGTGAGGGCGTTCCCTCCCAGAGGACGACCCTGGTGGAGAAAGGCATCCTCAAGGCTTACCTTTACGATTCCTACGCCGCCGGCAAAGAGGCGGAGGAGACGAAGAGCACCGGGAACGCCGACCGGCCGGGGTACGCAGGGATCCCGAGGATCGGGACGACGAACGTCGTCGCCACATCAGCCGACCCCTCGAACGTCCTGGCGGAGACGGATCGGGGTTACCTCGTCACCGGCGTCATCGGCGCTCATACCGCAAACCCCGTCTCCGGCGACTTCTCGGTGGAGGCGAGGAACGTCTTCGTCGTCGAAGACGGCACGGCCCTAAAACCGATCCGGTCCCTGATGCTGGCGGGAAACGTCTTCGACCTCCTCTCGTCGATCAGGGTCGGGACGGACGCGCGGATGGTCGGGTCGTATGTGGTCCCCACCGTCAAGGCGGAGATGAAGGTCGTCGGGAGCTGATGGGAGGAGATCGGCCGAGAGAGAACGGCCGAGGCCGACGCCGACATCAGAGATATCAGATATCTGATCACGCATAATCACGCAAATCACGCAAATAAAACTCAACTCAGGTACAGGGGCGATTGTTGATGATCATCGGTGGACCATCCTCCCAGCTTCTGGGGGGCAGGGTTGCTTCAATTCTCAAAGAAGATCTGGCTTTGTGCGAGTACAGCAGTTTTCCCGACGGTGAGGCTTATACTCAGGTCTGCTCCGACCTCGACGAGAGGATCGTCGTCGTCCAGAGCACGCCGTCGGACCGGGACATAATCCAGCTCCTCCAGCTTCTGGACGTCTGTCGGGGCAGGAAGATCGACCTCGTCATCCCCTACTTCGGGTACGCCCGGCAGGATAAGCAGTTCAAGCCCGGCGAGCCCCTATCCGCAAGGGCGATGGCCGTGGCCGTAGACGCCTTCCTCGCGGAGGACTCCCGGATCTTCACCATCAACATCCACGACCGGTCGGTCCTCAACAACTTCAGCCACCAGGCCACGGACCTCGACGCGACCCCCCTTCTTGCCGACGAGATCGGGAAGATGGGCCTCGACGACCCGGTGATCATATCCCCCGACAAGGGGGCGGTCCGGATGGCGAAGGCCGCCGCCGAGAGGCTGGGGGTCCCCTACGACTACCTGGAGAAGACGAGGCACAGCGGGACCGAGGTCTCGATGGCCCCAAAGGAGATCGACGCCTCGGGGCGAGACGTTGTCATCCTCGACGACATGATCGCCACCGGCGGAACGATGGCCCAGGCGATATCGATCCTCAAGTCGAAGGGGGCGAAGAGGGTCTACCTCGGCTCGGTCCATCCGGTCCTGACGGGGAGCGCCGTCCTGAAGCTCTGCCGGGCGGGGGTCGAGTCGATCATCGCGACCGACACCCTGGAGAAGGCGGTCAGTACCGTCTCGGCGGCGGGGCTCGTCGCCGAGGCCCTCCGGCGATAGAGACGTTCTTCCTGTTTACCAGTAAATCTCGCTGGAAAACATGTGTTCCGATATCTGCGTAAAACGGAACCTTCGACCAGAGGGTGACATAAATAATCTAGTCTTCCTCAAACCCAGCGTTTATGGAGAAAAGAGTTAGAAGCGGGGGTACAGAGGACGGATCGTAGGTCTCTCTCAACGACCTCCAGGCCCAGCTCGGCCACATCGACCTGGAGACAACCTCGTTTTATCTCAAGGCAGACATCACCACGCAATCGAAAAACACTCACAGCTTTGATCAACATATATTAATGATAATCCTAAATACCTCCCATTATTGAGGTCTGGTTTGTGGTTCAATGTGAAAATATGTAAGTTTTCCACGACTATTTTGAAATCTCACTCGAACCTCTTTCGGAGCATCCTCGTCGCCGGAAGAAGGAACAGCACCAAAAATACCGTAAGGATGAGAAACTCCTTAAATGAGGAGGATGGGGCAGCAGAGAAAGCGGCTCGAAGCCCTTCCACAGTGTAGGTGAGGGGCAGAATCTGGCTTAGGCGCTGGAGACCCGATGGCATGGCCGATATCGGATAGACGACGCCGCAGAGGAAGACCATCAAGAACCTTGGCAGGTTGAGGAAGGCCTGGGCCTCGAAGACCTCCTTGACGAGGACGCTGAAGAGGGCTCCCATCGAGGAGAAGACCAGAAGAGATACCAGAGTCATTGGGATCAGAGCTCTGAGGTCGGGACGAAGGTTCAGGCTCAGGGCAGTCGCCAGCGTCACCACCGAGGTCATCAATAGGCCGAAGAAGAAACCACCCATAACTTTTCCCAGGAGGACGGAGTCGGTGCTCACCGGCGCCAATAGCAGCCTCTCAAGAGAGCCGAGCCTCAGCTCGAAGTTTATGACCACCGCCTCGGCTGCCGTCGTGCTGAAAAGGATCGTCATGGCGATCAGACCAGGGATGAGATCGCCAAAATTGCTGGGGTTTCTCAGGTAAAAGGCCATGGTCCAGGCCACGGGAAAGACCATGCCCCAACTGATGGCCGGAGGCTTGAGGTAATAGGTTCTCATGTCCTTTGCAGCGATATGGTATATACACCGCAGATCGTCCCGCCACATCCTCACTTGCCCCCCTTCTCTATTGCCATCACCATCGGGCTCAGCCCCGTTATCTTGACGAAGGCGTCCTCAAGACTCGGCTTAATGCTGTTTATCGCCTTCAAACTCAGATCGTGATCCTTAGAGAACTCAAATACATCCTCCAGAACCCGAGAAGGATCGCCACCATAGATCTTCACTCGCATATCGTCAGTCGAGACAACCTCAGTTCCAGGGAGCCGCGCCGATAAATCTCCCACAAGACCAGATATCGCACGCCCAAAGGATACTTCGATGACGGATCCCTCGTCTACATGCCTCTTCAACCCTTGAGGCGTATCGATCTTGACGACTCTGCCCTTCACCATGACGGCTATCCGATCGCATAGCAGGTCCGCCTCCTCCAGATAATGAGTTGTCAGGATTATGGTCAGACCTCTATGACGAAGATCGATGATGAGATTTCGAAGGGATCGAGCCGCTACCACGTCCAATCCCACGGTCGGTTCATCCAAGAATAGGACCTTTGGACCATGTACCAGAGCCGCAGCGATTGTCAGGGCGCGCTTCATCCCACGGGAGAAGGTCCCGAAACTGTTGTCTCTTCTTTCGTAAAGACCAAAGGCCTTCAGGAGTTCATCGGACTTTTTCTCCCGGACATCCTTTGGGATTCCGTAGAGCTTGGCCATGAAAAGTAGGTTGTCCCTGGCGGAGAGTTCATCGTAAAGGTTGGAGCTGTCGGGAACCACCCCGATACCCCTTTTAGCCTCGGTGATGCTGGATAAGAGATCGAAACCGAGGATTTTGACCTTTCCCGCTGTTGGTCGGGATAGGCCGACCAGCATCCTAATGGTGGTGGTTTTGCCTGAGCCATTGGGGCCGAGAAGGCCGAATACTTCACCTTCTTCCACCTCAAAGCTGATGCTATCGACGGCTGTAAAATTGTCAAACCGCTTTGTCAAACCCTGGACTTCGATGGCGTTCATGTCCACTCCGAGATCTCCGCAAGAATCTTCTTCGACCCCTTCCAGCTCGCTATTCAGCGAGTCCCTTTACTTTTCCAGCATCGATATCCGCTCCTCCCGACTCGGTAGGGGGCGTCCACAGCAGCAGGTCTCTCGACCGCCAGAAGCTCGCCTGAGCTGCCCTTGTAGATGACATCTGGGCATTCTATCGTCTCTAAGACGTCAGAGTAAAAACCGGCCATCTCAGAAATGGGTACGCTGTTCTTCGATAAGGCGGTCTCCACGAAACGCTTCCTTTGCTTGCTTTGGATCTTTGAGGGCCTAATTCAATATGCCGGTTCTACATCCCATGAGGTTTATATTTATATGTTAGGTTTACATCATCCCGCCCTATGAATCGCAGAGCTTTGTCCTTGATGATCGGATTAATCCTGGCGGCGAGCCTTGTCATATCGGAGTGCGCAGCCGAGGACTCACTACTCGTTTATTGCGCCGCTGGTATGAGTGAGCCGATGGAGGCGATCGCTGATCTCTTCGAGGAGCAGGAAGGTGTCCAGATCCAATACACTTTCGGAGGGGCTGCCTATCTCCTATCTCAGATCGAGCTGTACCAGACTGGCGACCTCTACATGCCCGGAGCACGACCTTACATCGACTCGGCGATCGAGAAGGGCTTCATCAACGAAACTGCAAATGTCGTCTATCACGTCCCTTGCATCATCACACCGAAGGGAAATCCTGCTGGGATTGAGTCCCTTGAGGATCTCGCAGAGCCCGGCGTGAGGGTCGCTCTCGGTGATACCACGGCCATACCTATCGGAAAGGTCGCGAAGAGCATGATGGAAAACTTGGGCATATGGGATGAGGTAGAAAAGAATGTCGTCGTCCTCTCTGTAACTGTAAACGAGCTGTTGGTCTACATCTCCCTTGGGCAGGCAGATGCGGCCATCGTCTGGGAAGATCTATTTGACCCTGAGACGATGGAGAAGGTCGAGATACCCCAGGAGATTAACGAAATTGAAGTCGTTCCCATCGGGAAGCTCGTCTTCTCCGAGAATATGGAGAGTGCTGAGAAGTTCATGAACTTCGTCGCGTCGGAGGAGGGCAAGGCGGTCTTTGCAGATCATGGATTCACCACATATCCCGACCCTGAGTACGAGTGATTAAGCTGAAGCTATCTCAAAAGTCCTTTAAATCTCGAACCCAACGTAGCTCTTTCGCCTGTGGTTGATATCAGCCTTCAGATAGATTGAAGTTGTCTTCAAGTCGGTGTGGCCGAGCTGCTACTGTAGGTCATTCAATTGAACGCCGCTATCCAAAGCGGCGACGGCATGCAAGTGCCTCATCGTATGCGGACTGGCGATGTTCAGCGTCTTGCCCGCTTTGGATGTGGCATGAGGTCTCTGCACTCCCGCTTGTCTCGCCGCCTTGTCGATCACCATTCGTATCCACCGCTGCGAGATGTGCTTGCTGGGATCGCGACCTGGAAACAGCCTGACCGAACCTTCGGCCAGGCTCCCGATTCACCTCTACCCCTCCAGCTCAGGGATAAGCGTACGCACCCTCGAGATCCAGGTCGAAGAACCTTCTGATCATATCCTGGTGAACTTCTTCGGGGTCGACATCCTCGAAGAGCTGGGGATGAAACCACTTGGCGAGGTAGAGCTCCCCGATTATCGATCGCAAACCGCTATTGGCCTTGCTGTTCAGGACGTGAACCCTCCCGTCCCTGACGGCTTTGACGTTGGCGAGCTCCGGCCGGGATAGGATCTCGTCCCTCACAGCCTCCAGCTCCTCTTCGGTAGACGTCTCCCCGGTGGTGGACCAGGCGAGCTTCACGATGACGTCGGGGTCGCATTCGACCACCCATTCCGGGCTCACCGTCGGGTACTCGATCTCCTCATCGCCTGCGATGTTGTCGCCGCCAGCGAAGACCACCAGGTTGTGGGACGAGGTGCCGGCTGACGCCGTATGGTAGACCCACTCCCGCTCCAAAAAGACGTCGGGCCTCTCGTCGGGACCCAGCTCCGAGACGTTGTCCTCGATGATCCTCTGGTAACCCTCAAGAAAATCGACGAGATCCGCTGCTCGCTCCTCCTCGTCGAGGATCGTCCCCAGCTGTCCCGCGACCTCGATGACCCTCGGCGGGTCTACGAAGCTCTCTTCGAGAACCGGTATCCCGGCGTTCTCAAGGCTCGCTCTCGCATCGTCTTTGAGCATGGTGTCGGCTATCACCAGGTCCGGGTCCTGCTCGACTATCAGCTCCAGGTCGGGCGAGAGGGAGCTTTTGCCCATGACCGCCACCTCCGTGAGGCTTGGCGGGAAGAGGGAGCTCTCGCCCCGGCCGACGATCCTGTCGCCTGCGCCCAGAGCGCAAATGATCTCCGAGCCCGATGAGCTGAGGCTGACGATCTTCTCCACGGGCTTGTCAATGGTCACTGACCTGCCGGTATAATCGGTAACGTTGACGGTGACGGCGACCTCCTGGCCGAAGGCCGGCGGGGAGAGGGCCGCGATGCAGATGAAGATGGATAGGCAGATCGATAGACCGATGAGGGCTCCTCCCGATCCGTTTGGGTTATGGCACCTTTTCAATTTCAAGCGAACACCTTATGAAGTTAAGTTTCTTTAAGTTAAAGTAAAACATATTGTCTAATAAGGCTTTCGGCTGCGAAGAATCTTGGGATTCGATCATGTGGTTCGATCATGTG
Source organism: Methanothrix sp. (assembly GCA_040770465.1). Classification (GTDB taxonomy): domain Archaea; phylum Halobacteriota; class Methanosarcinia; order Methanotrichales; family Methanotrichaceae; genus Methanocrinis. The sequence goes on from JAXGJB010000048.1 coordinate 7,060, forward strand.
ATTCGATCATGGGATTGAATCCGGGACGCGACTCCCGGAGTCGATATTATTCCAGGGGAAAGAGTAAAATCCCCACCCTTCATCGCATTCTGCTGTAAGGGCCGGTCGATGGGGATATGTCCGATCGGACCTGTGGCGGTGGGTGAGGTTTGAACTACGACGAGCACGTTCTGGCGGGGATTTTGACCTACCCGATAGCCGTTTTGATATTATCGACCCTCGACATCCACCTCGGCCTGCCCATCGATACCACCTTCATGTCCATGGCCCTCGGCTACGCCTTCTACGTCCTCGGCTCCGACCTGCCGGACATGGACCATCCAGAAGCCCTGATCCACAGGACGACTAAGCCCCTCGTCTCGGTGGCGGTTGGGATCTCCGCCTTCAAGAACCTGGGGCTGGACCTGCACTTAGTCTCCGACCCCGTCGTTAACCTCGCGCTGGCATGGTTTATTGGGGCCCTTGCGGCCGTAGTCGCCTGGAACCTCTTCCGGTTGCTGATGCCCGAACATCGGGGTGTCGTCCACTCGTCGGTCTTCGCCGCCGTCTACGCCCTCGTCACCTTCGCCATCGTCCGGTTCGGCTTCGTGGCGCCCCCTGGGGAGGCGCTCTTCATCGCCCTCGCCTCCTTCTTGGGCTACAACCTCCACCTCCTCCTGGACAGGGGCCGGGGTTTCTGAGATGATCAAGCCCCCGAGACTTTTCAGCCTCGACGCCGAAACGTCTTCGTCCCGCCCAGGCCCGGTTTGGCCCATCCTGTCGAGGTCTGGAGAGGGCCTGAAGTGCCGGGCCCAGATGGTCTGGAAAAGTAGATATGATTACCCTTCGAATATATCCTGAGAATCATGCTCAAGATAACCCCGTATCTGGGAATAATCGTCGTTCTGGTATCCGTCGGAGGGATCTGGTACCCAAAGCTCGGGTACGTCGTCGCCCTGGTCTTCTTATCGATATTGGCGATCAGCCCCTTTCGAGGCAGGTGGTTTTGCGGAAACCTCTGCCCCCGGGGGAGCTTCAATGACTTCTGGATCGGCAGAATCAGCCGGAACGTCCCGATACCCCGGTTCTTCAGGTCCATGCTGTTGAGGGTTCCGGTCTTCATCGGCCTGATGGGCTTCATGATCTCTAGGATCCTCGCCACTCAGGGGATGGTGGACAAGGTGGGGATGGTCTTCGTGACCATGTGCATCCTCACCACCTCAGTCTCGATCCTCTTCGGGCTCGCCCTCAGCCCTCGGGCCTGGTGCACCTTTTGCCCCATGGGGACCCTCCAGAGGCGCCTCGGCTGGGGGAAGTACCAGCTGAAGCTGGACAAAAATCTCTGCATCGACTGCGGCATATGCAGAAAGGTCTGCCCCATGCAGCTTGAGGTGAACGAGATCGCCGAGAAGCCCGACTGCATCAAGTGCGGCCGGTGCGTCGAGGCCTGCCCAAAAGATGCGCTCAGCTTCTGACCCGGTGGCGGAAGGTTGGCTGGGAGCGAGGGCTGGGAGTGAGGTTGGTGGCGGGTGGGCAGCAGGCAGGCGGGATGATAGCAGAAGGCGGGAGACGGGCGTAAGGGATGTAGGCTTACGTTGTTAGACGAGGTGACCGATCGGACGAGCCGCGGGACGGCCCGAGAGAAAGTTCGAAAAGGGGGATGCCAGAAAGGCGACAACGTCGGCGATCCCTGGCGAGCCCCGAAATAAGAGTATCGTTTGTCCGGCAGGTTCTTGGTTTTTTGCCGGAAGGATCAGGGGGTCATTTGCCCATCAGGGGAACTCTGCATTCCGGACATTTTATCGAACGGCAGTTTACGCCGGGAGTTTTCTCGATCTCAAAGCCGCACCGAGGGCAGACGCAGGAGCTGGAGTTCTCTTTCTTATTCCGCCTATTTCCCTTGCCCTTCCCTGATCCCTGAGTCGATTTGTCGGGCATATCGACTATCCTCCTGTAATTGGCAAGCTCTTGGCGCTATTGGATATAAGATCTTGTTCTCATCCGGTTCTCACCATCTCCAGGCCCTGTTTCCGCCTCAATTCGATCTCGGGGTCGGACTGCGATCATAGGCTTCTCTGAACGAGCCAGCACCTGGCCATATCAGCTCCGCCCCCGAGTATTCAGCCTTCCAGATCAAGATGGAAAAATTCATCAGAGAGCTGTGGACTAATAGAAGGGCATGAAGAAAATTGTGTCTTTTGGACTATTCCTTCTGGCCCTCGCGGTCACGGGCGTATGTGCAGCGGAGATCCCGGACCTCGTAGGGAGCTGGACTGGCGTTGGTCCTGGGTACGTTGAGGGGACTGGCTACGTCGATGGGGCTGATTCCGACAACCTTACCTTCAACATCACAGAGCAGAACGGCCGTCTCTTCACCGGGGAGATGACCTACATGGTGGAGGGGATGGACGTGGTGGAGGGGTTTGCCGGGGCGATCGCCGTAGATAACAAGACCTTCTACGTCACTGAGTTCTTATCTGGCTACGATGTGGGGACGGTCATCTCCGAGGACGAGATCGAGCTGATATACCTCCAGGACGGCGAGCCGGCCGAGGTATACGTGCAGACGCTTCGCAGAATGGCGGAGTGAACGTCGGGCACGGGGCGGTGGGCGGGCACAATCGCCCGCCTTAACCTCCATCATGGATTTTTTGGCAAATGTGTCTGAATACGCTTTCTTCTCGTCGGACTTCCAAATGTTTATATTGTCGCCACCCATCCTGTAGAGCGGTGGGAAGGATGGCGTCACTGACGGTCTATGATGGGGCCTGGGGCATAGGCGGAAATAAGCTGTACCTTGAAGAAGGGGGGCGAGGCGTCTTCCTGGATTTCGGCAAGAACTTCGGGAGATACGGCGTCTTCTACGAGGAGTTTCTTAAGAATCGCGATACGCGGGGCATCCACGACCTCATCCACCTCGGCCTTCTCCCCCGGCTCAACATCTACCGGCCGGATCTGATTCCCAGCGACCTCGACGTCGGCCGGTATCCTGATCTGAAGGTCCGGGCGGTCCTTCTCAGCCATGCCCACATGGATCACTGCGGGAACATCGGAGCGCTTCGAGAGGAGATACCGATTGTGGCCTCTCCCGAGAGCATGGTCATAATGAAGGGTATGCAGGATACGGCGTACTCCTCCATCGAAGGGGATACGACATACTTCTCGCCCCGGCAGCCCTCCGACGATCGCGGTCTGTACCTCTCTTCGATCGCAGCGGCGAACTTTCGGGGTAGGGACTTCTGCTCTACCGGGGAGCCTTCGGAGGAGCTGGCCGCCTTCCTGTCCAGAAGGCCCGGCCAGGACGGAAAGAGGGCGAAGAAGCTGGAGCCTGGAAGGTGCAGCTGTTACCAGGACGCCGACCTTCCCTTCGAGATCTCGGCGCATCCCGTGGACCATTCCATCTTCGGGGCGACCGCCTACATCCTCCGGGGCGACACCACCGTCGCCTATTCCGGGGATCTCCGGCTCCACGGCAAGAACGGAGATACGACGAGAAGATTCGTGAAGGCCGCAAAGGAGGCGTCTGTTCTGATCATCGAGGGGACCCGCGCCGGAAGGGCCAACTCAGAGGACGGAGAGTCGACCGCTGAAGTGACCCCGGCCACCGAGCAGTCGGTATGCGACGTCTGCCGGGGGACGGTGGAGGCCTCGTCGGGGCTGGTCATCGCCGACTTCTCCGCCCGGAACTTCGAGCGGCTGGAGTCCTTCCAGGAGATCGCCGAAAAGACGGGGCGAGAGCTGGTGGTCCCGGCGAAGGACATGTACATGCTGGACGCCCTCGCCGCCATCGGAGGCGCCAGCATCTCCGATTCCCTGAGGGTCTACGGCGAGATCGGGGGCCGGTCGCGAAAGTGGGAGGATGAGGTGGTCCTGCCCAAATACGGCGATCGGTACATTGACCACACCTCGATCCGGGACGATCCCGAGAGGTTCATCCTCTGCTTCTCCTTCTTCGACATGAAGCACCTCCTGGACATCAAGCCGGAGGGCGGGACCTACATCTACTCGGCGTGCGAGGCCTTCAACGAGGAGATGGAGATCGACTTTGTGAGGCTCTGGCACTGGCTCGGTCGCTTCAACATAAATCCTGTGGGCTTTTCTGTGGCGAAGGAAGATGGAGGCAAGCGCACCCCCATCTTCGAGAGGGAGTTTCACGCCTCGGGGCACGCATCCCGGGAAGATCTGACCTGGATCATCGACCGGGTCGACCCGGACCGGATCGTCCCCATCCACACCGAGGCGAGGGAGTGGTTCGCCGAGAGCTTCGAGGGTGTGGTGCTGGCGGAGGAGGGGGTGGCGATCGGGTTCTAGATGAGGGTGGGTTGGCGATGCTCCGACTAGGGCCGGTATCGCTTACTTTGAAAGGTCGTCTCCTGATTTAAGCGGATATTCTCTTCAAGGTCCTGATCGATTCTGACCCTACTCACACCTTGAAATGCAACGTGTCGATAAAATGTTGCACGGGCTCTTCAAACCTACCGTTGCCAACACTATCTCTTGAGACCCATAGGTACACCCTTGCGAAATCTAAGTCGTACTCATCCATAGAACCAAAGTTAACAGCAGCAACTAACTCATTATCAATAAAATTGTACATGGTCCCCAGTGTCATATGCTGTGTTTTGTCTACTCGCCAGGACAGTGGGTATTCTACACTGAAATACGTGCTATTATACAGTTGGTATGTTATATTCGGAGTATCACCCGCGACAACAGCACTGCTATTCTTAAAATTCAGCGTGTCAATGAAATGTTGAGTGGGCTCATCAAAAGAACCAGTCTCAAGTGTATCTAATGATAACATCATATACAACACGATCTGATCTGCCCCGATCGTGAGTTCCGCTGAATGGAAAGAAGGATCTGAAATATTTACGTTAGAAACATCATCAAAGGAGTATTCCCACCCTTCATATTCAGTGCAAATAGACCGCTTAACGTCCCAGCTGGAGGGATATTCTACACTAAAATATTCACAATCATATGTATCATATGCCGTTCCAACAGCAACTGATGCAACACCTGCGCCAACAACACAAAGCATGACCAGTGCCTTAAGCGCTATATCGATCGATCTCATCAGCTCACCAATAATATGATATTTTTTGCAATCGTAAAAAACATTTGGTCGAAGGACCAGCCAGGCTGGTTTATGTTGTGGGAGCTATTCAAGGTCGCGCGAAAGGTCCAGGAAGGTACGATGAGCGCGACGGCGGCTTCGGTGGTGGTGTCAGCCTGTAATAGCTGGTTGCGGGCTCACGAATCGAGGAAGGTCACTGAGTTTGAGCACCGGCTTAACCTGTTGGAGGCTCAGCGAACGCTGGACGAAGCTAAGGCACGTAAGAAGGCGGGGGACTAGACTATGGCATCGACAGTTAGCAGTCCCCTTATGAAGAGGCTAGAAGCGGCTGAGGAGAGGATCAAGCCCAAAGACACCGGCGACCTACAACAGCGTATCGACGACTTCGCGACGAGGTATCAACAGGGTGAGACCGACGACGCACTAATCCAGTATCCAAGTGAGCTTTTCGAGCCTACGCCAGAACCCTTGCGTGAGAAGCCCGTAGAGGCGACTTTAGAGGCCGAGGCGGGTAATGACATTCCTAGGGAGGAAACCAGCCTTAAAAGCCCTGTAGTAAAGGATTTCACCCCCACGCCACTGGAACGCTTCGACTACAGTGAAGTTAAGCCGGGGTGGACTGAGAGAGTCGAAAGGCTACCGGACGGTTCAACGATAAAGCACGTGTCAATTGATTTGACGAAAATAGATCCTGATGAGCCTGACGAGTTGGATCGGCCTGCCTGGGATTGGTCGCCAGGACCAAGACCGCCGAGTTATCGCGACGTTGAGCGCAATATGGGGCTTTGAGCTAAAATATGATGGGGTGACCTCCCATCACATCCGGGACACTTCGTTCATCTTTGAGGACCTTTAACATTTCATCCAGCAAATGATCTATCGGCTTTTCGAGTTCATCTATTAACACTTTAAGATTTGATTCCTTTTCGTCAGACCAGTTCTCAATTACTTTTAATTTTTCTTTTGACCAATTATTAAGATCACGCTCTTGGGGGACAATAGCACCACTATATTTTTCTTCGAATTCGTCTACAAAATTCAATTTTATTTTTTCATCGCTTTTAATCTTCATTTCGAGATCGGCGAACTTTTTATCAATCTCTTTAATTTGGTTAATCAACTCATCAATTTTTACTGGAACATCGGGAAATAAAACCTGTATTAGGCCGATTGTCTCCCACATACGACTGCTATTCTTAGCTATTTCAGGTTGCAAATTTTCATATTTTGTTTTCGTTATCTTGGCTTCTTGGCAGCTGATTGAATTATTCATATATCGATTTATATCATCTTGAACTAATTTGCCTTTAACTTTGGCGAGTAATGTCCCTAATAAGCAATACGAATAATCATTTGCCAATTGAATAAAACAACTGTAATAAGAGTTATATGATTGAGATAATAATATCCTATTTCCCAAAAGCTGGCTGTAAATCTGCCTTCTTCGATCGTTTTCGTCATTTTTTAGTTTTAATTTCTCTATATAATATATAGCACTACCTCCTGCGATAGCGCCTAAAACCGCACCTCCCGCACCAATTACTGCTTGTAAAATCAAATCTCCATTCATTAGTATCGCAGCGAAAAATTGCTTATTTCAATATATAATGTTTTTGTTATGCCAGTTTTGGGAGACAAGGCGCGGCATAAAGTGCCACAAAACTATATATTGGCGTATCTAAAGTTTAGTAAGACTAAAGCAGCGTGACCACTTAGCAAAACCGACAGCAAGAACCCCAATAAAATAAGCCGTAGTAGCCCGGCTAGGATTCGAACCTAGGTGACGAGGTCCAGAGCCTCGTATGATTGACCGCTACATCACCGGGCTTCAGCGTGCGAATTCCGCTTTTCATGTATTAATCTGTCGATCCGACTGCCGCCGCCGGGATCATTTGTAGTCCAGTAGAACGACCACCGTCCCCTCACCCGCGCCGGGAAGGCTCTCCTTCGAGACGGCTATCGTGTGCCCCGGCCGCTCGACTTGCTGGCCTGAAAGGAAATCGTCCGCGGGATAGATCCCGAAGGACGGGGGCACGGCGGGGGTCTTGAAGTGCATGGGGATGGCGATCCTGGGCTTTATCTGGCCTACGACTTTTTTGGCGCCACCGGCGTCGAGGGTGAAGGTCCCGCCCACCGGGATCATCAGGACGTCAACCTCGCCCAGGGCGGCGGCCTCACCCTCGCCGAGCTGGTGGCCCAGATCGCCGAGGTGGCAGACCCTGAAGCCGTCAATCTCGAAGCAGAAGATGGAGTTTTTGCCCCGGAGCTTTCCTCCCTTCTCATCGTGATATGTGGCGATCCCTTCAAACTCGATTCCTGCGGCGGTCTGTTTTCCGGAGCCTCTGACCACGGCGGGGTCGCCTCCCAGGACTTTCAAGTTGTTGTGGTCGTGGTGGTCATGACTGACGACGACCACGTCGGCCCGGATCTTTGGGAGGGGGTAGCCGACGCTCTCGTCGAAGGGGTCGGTGACGATGATCTTTCCGCGGTCAGACTCGATCTTGAAACAGGAGTGGCCAAGCCAGGATATCTTCAAAACGATCACCTCTGCCGATTATTGACCTCAAAGGATAACAATCATTCGGGCGGCGGGATCAGCGTGATCATTCGATCCTGGCGTCCAGGACGGCGTGAAGCATCCCCGGCGAGTACTTCTTCACCCGGGCGGCCCTCTCGATCCTGACGGACCTTCCGGCGCGCTTTGCCGCCTCCGCCAGATCCTCTTCGAGCTTCTGTGGGTAGAGCTTCTCGGGGACGGTCTGATGGTAGTGGAGGACCCCGCCGGGCCGCAGGGCGGCGATTCCGGCGTCCAGGTACTGATCTGTGCTGCCGACATACCCCATCACCACCCGGTCGGCGACGCCCTTGGGGGCGGCAACTGCGCAGTCGCCCAGGACCGGCTCGACGATCTTCTCGACGCCGTTGAGGCGCACGTTCTCCGCGAGGTAGCCATAGGCCACCGGGTTGATCTCGATGGCGATGATTCTTTTGGGGCGGGAATGGACCGCCATGGGGAGGGTGAAGTACCCGATCCCGGCGAACATGTCGACGACCACTTCGCCCGTGCCCAGGCGGCCCATCCTCATCCTCTCTTTGAGGTTTCCGGCCGAGAACATCACCTTCATGGGATCGAGCTTGAAGGCGACCCCGTTCTCCCGATGGACCGTCTCCGTCCCGGTCTTTTCGGAGCCTGCGATCACCTCCCGGTCCGGCTCCCTGAACTTCCCCTCGATCCCCCGGTCCATGAGGACGGAGCTGCAGCGGGGGTAGATCTCGAGGAGGGCTTCGCCGATAATCGTCTTCAGAGACTCGATCCTCGGGTCGATCTTGACGATTATCACCTTCCCCAGGATGAACCAGCCCTTTGGGAGAAGGGCGCCCTCCTGGCGGGGGATCTCGCCCGCCAGAAGCTCGGCAAGCTCCGGGAACCTATCGTAAAACTCGGGGGCCTCCTGAACCACGACCTCTCGCCCCGGCAGGGGAGAGGTCACCGGGATCTCGATCTCGCCGTCCTTAGAGATCGTTTTCCGGCTCCGGTCCAGAAGTCCCAGGCGGAGGGCCGTCTGTAGCGTTCCCTGGGCCTCCCTCCTCGGGACCGGGACCGCCAGAAACTTTCTTCGCATTGTAGATCTGATCGAAATCGAGATGATCGTCGGTGACGTTGCACCAGAGGCTGATGGTGCTGTTGGTGCGGCTAACCCGGTAGTCCTTGTCGTAGACGAGGACGCTCGATTCG
>JAXGJB010000049.1:0-14825 GCA_040770465.1 Methanothrix sp.
ATCGAGGCGGGGGGAGATAACATCGCAGCGGATCTGGAGGGAAAGGTTCCCCACGTGGATATGGAGTGGGTGATAGACAGCAACCCCGAGATGATAATCTACTCGATGCCGTCATCTCAGTACGAGGGTGCGACACCCACCCTAGAGGAGATGGAGCTTGTGAGGGAGGAGATCATGAGCCTTCCCGGGTTTGATCAGATCGATGCCGTGAGTTCTGGCAACGTATATGTCGTGGACATAAACATGGCAAGCGGCCTCGCTGAGGTTGTGAACATGCTCTATTACGCCAAATGGTTCCACCCCGACCTCTTCGAAGATCTCGACCCCAGGGCCGTCCATGAGGAGATCTATTCGAAGTACTTCGAGATGGAGATAGACTATGTCCACCAGGTCTATCCCGAAACCGCAAGCGCAATCTTATAACCTGCCGGCGGAGAAATGCGGGGTCCATGGTCAGAGGCTTGAACCTGCGGGGCTGGATCGAGGTTGACAGAAGAAGGCTTGCCGAGTCCGAGGTCGAGGCGCTCCTCGAAGAGGACCCCGCAAGAGCCTCCTGCTTCGGGGGAGAGTTCTTCCTTTCCTGGGACGATTGCTCTGCCCGCGACCACTTCGGGATCATCCCCGGCGACTGTCCTGCGGGATCGATCGTCTGCAATGGTGAGGTCGTCGGCTCCGTCGATCCGCGGCCGCCCGCCATGGGCCTCGCCTCGGCCATCGAGACGGCCGTCCGGCTCCGGAGCGATGAGGGGGTCGTCGCCCTCTCCGGCGGCGTCGACTCGGCCCTGGTGGCGGCCATAGCCAGAAGGAAGTGCGTCGTGGTGGGGGTCGAGGGTTCCTCCGACCTGGCTAGGGCGAGGTCGGTCGCAGACGCCCTCGACCTTGATCTGGAGGAGGCATTGATCGACCCCGGAAGGATCGAAGAGGCTCTCGACGCCGTTCTCCCCGTCATTCCCAGCACAAACCCCGTCGACGCCTCCATCGCCGCCACCCTCTACTTCGCGGCGGAATGGGCCGCTCTTCACGGCCACGAGAGGATTCTCGCGGGCCAGGGAGCCGACGAGCTCTTCGGCGGGTACGCCCGGTACCTGGAGACGACGACCCTCGCCGCGGATCTGGAGCGGGACTTCCTGGGCCTATCCCTCCAGGCGGCGAGGGACCAGGCGGTGGCCAGCCTCTTCGGCACATATTTTTCGCTCCCCTACCTGGACGTCCGGGTGGTTAAGGCGGCGAAGGCGATCCCGCCCGAGGATAAGGTCAGGGACGGAATCCGAAAGAGGCCGCTGCGGGAGGTGGCGGCTTGTCACATGCCGAACGAGTTCGCCTATCGAGAGAAGAAGGCGATGCAGTACGGGTCGGGGGTGATGCGGGAGATGAAGAGGCTGGCGAGGAGGAGGGGGTACGGGAATGTCGGCGACTTTCTTGAGGAGATGCGATGAGAGGGATGAAAGAGGACCCACCACATCCTTTTTCAACGGAGAGGGCGTATTTCAGATAAAAACAGGAAGGGGTCGGCGTTGTCTCTGGTTTGTGAACTCAGGTCAGGAAGATGTTTTCTCGCGAGCCTCGATCACGATTCTGAGATCGTGGCCTCCGTCACGAATCTCGCCGAGAGGCTGGGAATCGAGGTCGGCGCCGTCTCCGCCATCGGGGCGCTGAAGAGGGCGGAGATCGGCTACTACGACCAGAACTCCCACGAGTACAGAGCGATCGAGATCGACGGTCCCGTTGAGATATCAAGCCTAGTCGGAAACATCTCCATCAGAGACGGAAAGCCCTTCCTCCACGCCCATGCGACCCTGGCGGACTCCGATGGGAACGTCGGGGGAGGCCACCTGTCGAGCGGGACGGTCTTTGCGGCCGAGGTTTACATCCAGGAGCTTTGTGGGCGGCCGCCTACAAGAAAACACGACCCAACGACGGACCTCTTCCTCTGGAGTGACGGCGATTGAAGACCGCCGAGTACTTCGAGGTTCTCGAATCGGGGCTGGCCCGCGCGATGGAGATCGCGGGCAATGCCCGCAGTCAGGGTAAAGACCCGAGCCTCTCGGTGGAGGTGCCGACGGCCGTCGACCTCGCCGAGAGGGTCGAGAAGCTGATCGGGATCGAGGGTATCGCACGACGGGTCCGGGAGCTGGAGGACGAGGGGATGAGCCGGGAGGAGGCGGCCCTGGCCATCGGCCGCGACTTCGCCGAGGGGAGGATCGGTTGCTTCTCGACGAAGATCGAGGCGATCGACGGCGCCATCAGGACCTCCGTCGCCCTCCTCACCGAGGGGGTGGTGGCCGCCCCCATCGAGGGGATCGCCAAGGTGGACCTGGGAAAAAACGACGACGGGACCGAGTACCTCAAGGTCTACTACGCCGGGCCCATCCGAAGCGCCGGGGGGACCGCCCAGGCCCTCTCCGTCCTCGTCGCCGACTGCGTCCGGAGAGAGGTGGGGATCGACCGGTACAAGCCCAGGCCCGAGGAGGTGGAACGGTACGTCGAGGAGATTGGACTCTACCGGCGGGTGGCGGGGCTGCAGTACGTCCCGTCCGACCAGGAGATCAGGACCCTCGTCCGAAACTGCCCCATCTGCATCGAGGGGGAGCCGACCGAGGAGGAGGAGGTCTCGGGGTTCCGGGACCTGGAGAGGATCGAGACGAACCGCATCCGGGGCGGCGTCGCCCTCGTCTCGGCCGAGGGGATCGCCCTCAAGAGGCCGAAGCTGAAAAAGCACGTGACAAAGCTTGCGATCGAGGGGTGGGACTGGCTGGACGAACTCGCCAGCGGCGGAAAAAAAGACGGCGGGGCCTCTAGCGAGAAGTTTCTCCGGGACATCATCGCCGGAAGGCCGGTCTTCAGCCACCCCCACCGCCCCGGTGGATTTCGGCTCCGGTACGGCCGGTCCCGGAACACCGGCTTAGCGGCCGCCGGGTTCAGCCCCGCATCCATGGTCCTTCTCAAGGAGTTTCTCGCCGCCGGGACCCAGGTGAAGGTGGAGCAGCCGGGGAAGGCGGCGGCGGTCTCGCCTGTGAGCAGCATCGAGGGTCCGACGGTGAGGCTCCTCAATGGCGATCTCGTGAGGATCGACTCTCAGGAGGAGGCTGAGCTTTGCAAAGACGAGGTGGTCAGGATCGTGGACGTCGGCGAGGTTCTGATCAGCTTCGGCGACTTTCTCGAGAACAACAGGACACTGGCTCCCGCATCCTATTCATTTGAGTGGTGGGCGGCTGAGCTCTCCGAGGCCGGTGGCGACCCCGCGGGCCTCGAAGAGATCGAAGGGAAGGAGGCGATCGAGATCTCGAAGAGGTGGAAGGTTCCCCTCCACCCGAAATTCACCTACCTCTGGCACGACCTCTCCCCCGACCAGTTCGATGAGCTAAGAGAGACTGTCTTTTCCGAGGGGGAGATCGTGGACGGCGACCTAATCTTGCCGCTATCGACGATGGAGGCGCTGGAGACGCTCCTGGTCCTCCACAGGTTGCGTGACCATCGGCTGGTGATCAATGATCCCCACCCCTTCCTCCTCTGCCTCGGGATCGATCCCGACGGGCTGAGGCCAAAAGAGATCGGGGCGGCGAACGGCGAGTCGAACGAAGAGCCTATCCTCGACGATGCCGTCCGAGGAGACGACGGCGGAGCTGGATCGCAGAAGGCGGCCGAGGTGAAGGAGGCTCCAGAGACTGCCCTTGATCTTGTCAACCGACTCGCCGGGATAAAAGTGATGGCGAGGGCCCCCACCAGGGTCGGGTCCAGGATGGGGCGGCCCGAGAAGTCGGACAAAAGAGAGATGAGGCCTCCGCCTCACGTCTTATTCCCGACGGGCGAGGCGGGAGGAAAGAGCAGGTCTGTCGGAGAGTGCGCAAAAAGCCACGTTGGGAACGGAAGAGTGGGGGTCATCGAGACCTCCATCGGAAAGAGGGTCTGCACCCGATGCGGGGCCGAGACCCACGAGTTTTTGTGCGAATGCGGCGGCCACACCATCCCCAGGCGATTCTGCCCCACCTGCCGCCAGCCCGGAAAGGAGAGGTGCCCAAAATGCGGGAAGGCCACCACCGCCGCCGCCTCAATGAAGCTCGACGTCAAGGCTCTCTACTCCCAGGCCCTGACGCATCTGGGCGAGAGGGAGCCGGACCTGGTCCGGGGCGTCCTCGGCCTCACCTCCCGGGACAAGACCCCCGAGAGCCTGGAGAAGGGCGTCCTTCGGGCGAAGCACGGCGTCTTCATCTTCAAAGATGGGACGGTCAGGTACGACCTGACAGACCTTCCCCTAACCCACTTCCGGCCCCGGGAGATCCACACCGAGGTCTCGCGGCTCCGGGAGATGGGCTATTCTGAGGACATTTACGGCGAGGCTCTGACGAGCCCCGATCAGGTCTGCGAGCTTCTGGTCCAGGACGTGATCCTCTCCTTTGACGGCGGCGGGTACCTCCTGAAGGTGGCGAAGTTCGTCGACGAGGAGCTGGAGAAGTTCTACGGCCTGGAGAGTTTCTACAACGCAGAGACCCCCCAGGACCTGATCGGCACGCTCCTCGTCGGCCTCGCCCCCCATACATCGGCGGGGGTCTTATGCCGGCTGATCGGCTACACCACCGCGTCGGCGGGGTACGGCCACCCCTTCTTTCACGCCGCCAAGAGGAGGAACTGCGACGGCGACGAGGACTGCGTGATGCTCCTTCTGGACGCCCTCCTCAACTTCTCGATGTCGTACCTTCCGGAGAAGAGGGGGGGGAAGATGGACGCGCCCCTGGTGATGACCACGCGGCTCGACCCAGCGGAGGTGGACGGCGAGGCCCACAACCTGGACCTCCCGGCGAAGTACCCACTGGAGTTCTACCGGGCGACCCTGAAGGGCGCATCGCCGAAGGAGGTGGAGGGGATGATCGACCTCGTATCCAAGAGGCTGGGGACCGAGGCCCAGTACCAGGGGTTCTTCTTCACCCACGACACCGACGACATCGCCGCAGGGCCAAAAAACAGCGCCTACAAGACCCTGGAGACGATGATCGACAAGATGGACGCCCAGCTCGCCCTGGCGCGGTCGATCAGGGCCGTCGACGAGAGGGATGTAGCGACAAGGGTGATCAACTCCCACTTCCTCCCCGACCTGATCGGAAACCTCCGGGCCTTCTCCCGCCAGAAGGTCCGGTGCGTCAAGTGCGGGGCGAAGTTCAGGAGGCCCCCCCTCTCCGAGGTCTGCCCGAAGTGCGGGGGGAGGGTGATTCTGACGGTCCACGAGGGGTCGGTCAGGAAGTACCTGGAGGTCTCGATGAAGGTCGCCGAGGAGTTCGGGGTCGACGAGTACACCCGGCAGAGGCTTGAGCTGATCAAGATGGACATCGACTCCCTCTTCCAGAACGAGAAGTCGAAGCAGATGGGGCTAGCGGATTTCATGTGAGCCGGGGGCGCAGGGTGCCAGCCGGATCCCCGACAAGCCTCCTCTAGTTTCAACAATAAGGATCATCCCGAGATCGTTTTTCCTCAGATCGAGACATCCGGCGCTGCAAGATAGTCGAAGTCCCACTCCGGGGCCGTCCAGCCGGGCTCGGATAGCTCTCCCTCGAACTCGTCGACGGTGATCGAAGAGGAGGTACCCGTCGAGGCCTCGATCTCGCCCGCCACCGACTGGACGGAGACCGAGACGCTGTTCACAAACATCCCCGACCAGAGAGCTTCGACCTCGTAGACGATGACCCTCGTCTCCTTCGGCCCCAGGTCGATGAGGTTCCAGACGACCTGATCGTCCTCGTAAGACGAGAACTCGGGCTCCGACTCCTTCAGGACCAATCCCGTCGGGAGGGTGTCGACCACCTTCGCCACCTTCGTCTCGTCGTCCCTGTTCTGGACCTCCAGGAGGTACCAGATCTCGTTAGGTCTGGTGGAGCTGACGTAGGCGGTCTTGGTCACGGTGACGGTGCTCTCGGGCCTGTCGCATGAAAGCCACCCGACCTCGAAGGACGACGAGTTGCTGGCTGTGACCGACTGGTCGTCGTAGAGGCCGGTCGCCTCGACCCGATTGACCAGAAGCTCCCCGCGGCACTCGGTGACGTTCAGCCATATGTCGATATCCAGCCTCTCCCCGACGGCGAGGTGGGTCAGAGTCCAGGAGGCGGACCCCGACCCCAGGGTCGGCCTCAGGGTCGAGTTGATGAACTCTGCCCCCGGCGGGAAGAGGTCTTTCGCGTAGACGGGGCTCAGGTCTTCATTGCCGTCGTTCTCCACAGATATCGTGTAATTTGCAAAGACGTTGCAGCTCTTCGGGTCCGAAGCAAGACTTCCATCCTTGATGATGGTCAGGTGGGGCCGGTCGTACTTGGGGGCGCCCCGGATGTGAACCCGCCGCTCCAGGGTGTAATCGCCCTCGTATCGGTCGTCGATATCCACCTTGCCGTCGACATTGCCGACGAGGATGGTTTTGTAGCTGGCCGTCCCCGAGAAGTTCGCCTCCGTCTCCATGGCGTTGAGCCCCATGGCGACGGTCTCTTTATCGAGCCGGTCGAGGCCGGAGTAGCTCTCGGCGATGAGGCTTCTTCCTTTTGCCCTCGACCAGATCCCCTCGCTCCATCTCGATGAAGAGTTGACCGAGAAGTTATCCGTCAGCCTGAGGCTCGTGGGGGCGCTGACGAGGGAGAGGTCCTTTGCGATGTAGCTTGTGGATGTGGCGATCATCTCCTCGGCCTGGTAGGAGCCGGAGCCGGACTCGCTGCTCCTCTGGCTCTCGCCGAGCCTCCTGTCTGTCGAGACCAGCCCCTCGCCGGAGGCCGACCTCTCCGAAGTTACGGCCGATCCGTACTCGTCGACCTTCTCATATACCCGGAAGCTTCCGGCGTAGTCTTCGAGCATCTCGAGATCCTGCGACCTACTCCCCGACGAGTCGGGGCTCGATGCCGAATAGACGCCGATATGGCCAGATCCTTCAAACTCCGATTCCACCTCCATCGTCGACTCGTTCTTGTCGAGCTTGACCCTCGACTCGCGGTCGATGAATGTGGCGTACCGATAGGACTCGCTCATGGAGGTTCCCGTCGCCCAGTTCTTCGCCAGAGACTCCTCGGTCCACCTCGAAGAGAAGGTGACCGTCCGGTTCCGATAAAGGCCCAGGGTGGTGGGCTCGTAGCTGGCGGAGACCTCTTTATCAAGCTTAATCGACCTGTTCGAGGTGAGGACCAATGCCGCCTCGTCGCTCTCGTAGACGCCGCTTCCGTGCTCCCTAGTCCGGAGCTCCGTTCCCCTCCCTCCGAGGACCGAGACGTCCTCGACGTCGCTGGCGCTGTCATTTCCTCCCAGGGTCTGGTTGAAGTAGGTGACGAAGACCTCGTTTCTGAGGGTATAAGAATCGAAAGCCGTCGAGTAGGCGTCATCCACGTTGACGAAGCCCATCCCCCGAACCCTGGACTCGTGGCGGTATTCCAGGTCCTGCTTTGGCACCCTCACTTCGAGGGTTATCGTCTCCGACTCATTGGGGCCGATCTCGTCGAAGCGCCAAAGGCCGTCGGGGTCGGGGGAAGGAGAGACGGCGGTCAGCTCCACCTCTCGATTGAAGACGTCCTCGACGACGATGTCGGTCGCCGGGAGGTCGCCGTTGTTGTAGAGCCTGATGGTGTAGGTGACCGTCTCGCCCCGCTCGACCTCGCTCACCGAGGCGGTCTTCTCGACGAAGAGGGGGTCGATGAGGCCGACGGTGTCGATTATGCCGGGATCCATGAGGGGGTAGTGGTCAGTTTCATTTGACGTATCGTTGATCACGTACGGGGTATCTCCGATCCCGTCTCCTCTGTCGCTTCCGTTGTAGTCGTGCCAGTAGTTGCCCAGATAATTCTTGTATTCTATGTCGTTGTACTGGTAAGTGATCTTCTCCGGCGAACTCCAGAGGTTATCTTCAGAGTATGATTCGGCGTTGATAGAATTATCGAATTCGTTGAGATATATTTTGTTGCCGTCGCAACCCTCTTCGATCTTCATGCCGCAGCTGCTGCCGACGATGGCATTGCCCTTGATCACATTGTTGTTGGAAGTTTCTCCCCAAAAGTTGGAAAAGAGATATATGCCAGATGCTCCAGTGATGCCTTTATTTTCCACGATACTGTTATTGCTAGAACCATAGAGGCCGATCCCGACTCCACCTATTCCAGTAATCTCCGAGTTGCCAGAGATCTCGTTTTTGCTAGAATGATCGAGGTAGATGCCATAATATCCAGTAATCTCCGAGTTGCCAGAGACCTCGTTTTCGCTAGAATCGTAGAGGTTGATGCCACCAGTAATCTCCGAGTTGCCTGAGATCTCGTTTTTGCTAGAATAATAGAGGGAAACTTCAGTAACTTCCGTGTTGCCAGAGATCTCGTTTCCGTCAGAACTATCGAGGCTAATACCACCGCCTTCCTCTGAACCGATTTGTGAATTTCTCCTGATCTTGTTACCGCTTGAGGACGATATCGAGATGCCATCGCCACCACAGCCTCCAACCCCCCCCCCCAAAATCTGGCTGTTCTCTACGATCTCATTGTTGTTGCTTCCGGATTCAAAGAATATGCCATGGCCACCGCCCTCGCCCTCGCCACAGCAGGAACTGTTACCTCCGTTTATGGAACAATCTGAAATAATATTGCTGCCCGAAGCGCTCAGGTTTATGCCGTGGCCTCCGTTGTTATCGCCCGTCCCAGCGCCTCCGACGATCTCGCAGCCCGATATGGTGTTTCTGCTGGAGCCTCCGTCAAGCAAGACGGCATCGAAACCGCTGCCGTTTCCGTTATCCTTGACTACACAATTTCTGATGGTGTTGCCGCGGGCCGTGACGTGGATCCCGTACCCCTTGTTGCCGGTGACGACCATGTCGGAGATGACGTTCCCGTTTGAGGTGACCCTGATCCCAGCGTGAGGGTTTCCGGAGTTCTCGACTTTGAAGCCATCGACGGTCGAGCCGCCGCCGCTGATGGTGAGAGGATCTCCGCTCCCGCCTCCGTTTATGACTGGAGCTCCGCCTCCGGTGTTGATCCCATGGAGGACGGTTCCAGGGACGTTGACGTTCACATTCTCATTGTAGGTCCCGCTCTCCACCTCGATGATGTATTTGGAGCCGTACTGGTTGATGGCGTTCTGGATGCTCTCGCCCGGCCGGACTCTGATGGTCCGCGAGTCGGGCTTGGGTCCGTCGGGTTCATCCGGGGGATCCGTATCTTTATCGCCGTACTTTACGACCTCGTTGTTGTCGGCGAAGGTGTTTCCTTCGGAGTTCACCGCGGAGATGTCGTCGTAGTTGTTCCTCGCGATGAAGTTGCCCGTCGAGTCCACGAGCCGGATCCCGCCTTTGATGTTGTGGAGGATGGTGTTATCGGTTATCCGGTTATAGTTGGACCTCTCGACCAGGGTCCCGTAGAAGCCGTTGTGGACGATGAGGCTTCCGGAGATGATGTTCTCGGAGGAGCCGAGGAGCCGGACGCCGTTCATGCCATTGCCGTTTATGGTGCTCCCTGAGATCCCGTTCGCCCGCGAGTTGTCGAGGAAGACGCCGTCGAAGCCGTTGTCGCTGATGCTATTTCTCTCTACGGAGTTGTTGGTGGAGTTTGATACCAGTATCCCGTATCCCCGGTTTCCTCTGACCGTGTTTCCGATGAGGGCGTTCCCGTTCGACCTCACATCGATTCCGGCGTGGGGGTTGCCCGAGTTCATGACGACGAACCCTTCGAGGGTGCAGCCGTCGGCGCTGAGGGTGACGGTGCTCCCGACTCCGTCGCCGCTGACGATCGGCTTTCCTTCGCCGGTGTCCACCCCCTTCAGGACGATCCCTGACTTGTTCACATCGACGGTCTCGCTGTAGTTCCCGCTCAGAACGTAGATGACGTCGCCGGGCTCTGAGGCATCGATCGCCTCCTGGATGCTGGTGTAGTCGACGCCGTCGCCGGAGACGGGGCCCACGGTGTTTGCCTCCGCCTCGCCAGGCAGCGCCGAGGCGCCCGGCACCAGAAGGGTCATATTGGGGGCGGGGTCGCCCTCCGATGGACCCGCTCCGCTCCCTTCGTCCTGGGCCAAAGCCAGGAGGAGGAGAAGAGCGAAGCAGAATCCAAATTTAACGAACCTATTCGGACGACTATTATCCACAACCCTGCCCCCACATGTGATGATATATGTGTAAACTGTGAATGGATTTAACTTTTTCCATATTGACAATACGATAATTAAAAAATTGTCCGAATTCGTAGAACTCCGATCAGAGGAAGAGGCGGCCTTAAATGGACCGGCGAGCCATCGGCGCGCAAGGGCAGATGGTGGACTTGATGGGAATTGATGGGACTTTATATGCACTCCGCTTTTACGATCCCCACAGAAAAGCCTATAACTCCGCCGCCCAACTTCCCTGGGATGACCGCTCTGCTGGAGATAAAGGGCCTCTCTAAGACGTTCTCGGTGAAGGGGAAGCGCTTTGAGGCCCTCCGCGACGTCAACCTCTCGGTGGGAGACAAGGAGTTCATCTGCCTCCTCGGCCCCTCGGGCTGCGGCAAGACGACCCTTCTTCGGATCATGGCGGGGCTTGAGAGGCCCACCAGCGGCGAGGTCACCCTGGACGGCGTCCCCATCGAGAGGCCGGGACCCCAGCGGGGGATGGTCTTCCAGGAGTACTCCCTCTTCCCCTGGAGGACGATCCTCGACAACGTAGCCTTCGGTTTAGAGCTCAAAGGCGTCTCGAAGGAGGAGAGGTACGAGAAGGCCCGAAGGTACATCACGGCCGTCGGCCTTGCGGGGTTTGAGAACAGCTACCCTCACGAGCTATCGGGCGGCATGAAGCAGAGGGTCGCCATCGTCCGGGCCCTGGTGAACAACCCCAAGGCCCTCTTCATGGACGAGCCCTTCGGCGCCCTCGACGCCCAGACCCGAAACGTCATGCAGGCGGAGCTATTGCGGATCTGGCAGGAGCAGCAGAAGACCGTCGTCTTCGTCACCCACAGCGTCGACGAGGCGATCTACCTCGCCGACCGGGTGGTGATCATGTCCGCCCGCCCCGGCCAGATCAGCGAGATAATCAAGATCGAGATCCCAAGGCCGCGGGTGAGGACCAGCTCCGAGGTGAACAAGTACCGGGAGAAGGTCCTTTACGTCCTCAAGAGCCTCCGAAAAGATTGACGAAATTTTAAGGCTCCGTTGCCAGCCATATTCCGTCGATATTCCGTCCATCGTCAAAATTTTCTCCACAATCCTCGTTTTGTCCGCCATCAAGGGGCCGATCGTCGGCCGATGGCCGGATATGTTTAGGGAGCGTTTATATCAGTAGAGATACGAATTTTGTCTCAGCTGGTGAAACCGTTGAGCAGATCCAAATGGATGGAGCTTCCGCGACTGGTGGTGGTCGGCAGCAACGTGGCGTCAGAGGTGGCCGACGTCTGCACAGACCTCAAACTGAAGGGCGGAGCCCTGATCGTGACCGGACCCACGACCTCCACGCTTGTGGGTGGAGAGATCTCTCAGCGGATGGAAGATCGCGGCTTTGAAACAAACCTCATGATCACAGAATTCTCAAAACTCGAAGAGGTGGAGAGGGCGGTCCGGCTCGCGTCAGAGATGAATGCCGGCTTTCTCATAGCCGTCGGCGGCGGAAGGTCGATAGACGTCGCCAAGCTCGCCTCCGTCGGGGCGGGGGTCCACTTCGTCTCCATCCCCACCGCCGCCTCCCACGACGGGATCTGCTCGGCCCAGGCCTCCCTCACCATAGACGGCGAGACGACCTCGGTCTCGGCCCAGGCCCCCCTGGGGATCATAGCCGACACCGCCATCATCTCAAAGGCCCCCGAGAGGCTCCTCGCCGCCGGCTGCGGCGACATAATCTCCAACATGACCGCCATAAGGGACTGGAAGCTAGCCCATCGGCTCCGGGGCGAGGAGTACAGCGAGTACGCCTCGGCGCTATCGGAGATGACGGCGAGGATGATCGTCGAGACCGCCCCTTCCCTGAAGCCGGGCCTTGAAGAGTCGGCGAGGATCGTCGTCAAGGCCCTGATATCAAGCGGCGTCGCCATGAGCATCGCGGGCTCCTCGCGGCCTGCCAGCGGCTCAGAGCACAAGTTCGCCCACGCCGTCAACAAGATTGATCCGGGAAGGGCCCTCCACGGCGAGCTATGCGGCCTTGGCACCATCATCATGATGTATCTTCACGGCGGCGACTGGAAGATGATCCGAGACGCCCTCCAGGAGGTGGGCGCCCCCACAACGGCCGCCGAGATCGGCCTCGACGAAGAGGTGGTGATCGAGGCCTTGACCATTGCCCATAACATCCGCCCCGAGCGGTACACAATCCTCGGCTCGGGGATCACCAGAGAGGCGGCGACCGCGGCCGCCAGAAAGACACAAATAATATAATTATCAACTTGAGGCGAATACCATGTCCGAAGCAGCTACACAGATCACCCTGATAGGAACCAAGCTCGCGACGATAGGGATGGAGTTCATATTCAACTCCCCATCGCCGGAATGCGAGACCTGCAAGCTCAGGAACACCTGCACCAACCTCGAGTCGGGGAGGAGGTACAGGATCCTGGGGGTTCGTGGGGAGCTGGTCCACGATTGCCCCATCCACGAGGCTGGGGTCCGGGCGGTGGAGGTGACCGAAAGCCCCATCATCGCCGCCATAGACGCCAGGAAGGCCTTCGCCGGCTCCAAGACAGTCCTTGAGCCCCCCCGGTGCGACAGGTTCGACTGCACCATGTACGAGCTCTGCCACCCCGTCGGCCTGAAGGAGGGCGACCGGTGCACCATAGTCGAGCTGGTGGGCGAGGCCCCCGAAGATTGCGAGATCGGAAACAAGCTGAAGCTGGTGGAGCTGAGGCGCTGAAGGCGTCTCTCCTCATTTCAATTTTCGAACTTTTTTTGCGATGCTGGAAGCCGTTATGAGAAGGGTTCTCACCTACTCCCGGAACGTCTTCGTACCCGTCACCGACGTCTGCAGGAACCGCTGCCTCTACTGCAGCTTTCGACGGGACCCCGGCAGGATCATCTCCCGCCGAAAGGCGATCGAAGTTCTGGACCGGGGGGCGGCCGGGGGCTCTGCCGAAGCCCTCTTCTCCCTCGGCGAGGCTCCCTGGCTCGTCTCCGGCTTCGCCGACCTCCTGGAGAAGACAGGTCGGAGAGACCTCATCGATTACCTCATCGAGCTCTGCGAGCTGGCCCTGGAAAGGGACCTTCTCCCCCACACCAACGCCGGCCTCCTCTCAAAAGAGGATATGAAGAGGCTTGCCCCCTACAACGCCAGCATGGGGCTGATGCTCGAGACGACCGCCGACGTTGAGGCTCACCGATCGTCACCAGGAAAAAAACCCGATCTGAGGCTTGCTGCCATCGAGGCGGCGGGGGAGATGAGGATACCTTTCACCACCGGGATCCTCGTCGGGATCGGCGAGACGCCGGATGACCGGGTCCGATCGATCCGGGCCTTGAAGGAGATCCAGGATGCTCATGGGCACATCCAGGAGGTGATCGTCCAGCCCTTCGACCCGAAGCCCGGGACCGGCATGGCCAAATTCCCACCGCCCGGAATGGAGACCCTCGTCGAGACGGTGAGGATGGCCAGGTCGATCCTTCCGCCGCCAGTGGCGGTCCAGGTTCCCCCGAACCTGGCCGATCCCCTCCCCCTCGTCGAGGCCGGAGCCGACGACCTGGGCGGGATCAGCACCGTCACCCCCGACTGGATCAACCCCGAGAGGCGATGGCCCGCCCCCCAGGAGCTCGAGGCCCGGCTTTCGGGCTTTGAGCTGAGAGAGAGGCTTGCAGTCTACCCCCGGCTCATCGAACTCGGATGGTGCGGGAAGAAGGCCCGTCCGCTGATCGAGAGGCTGGCGGGGCCCGACGGCCTTCGGAGGACGGCCGAGCCTTGAGGAGGCCTTTAAATGCCCCGGCGGAATCGCAAATAATATCTCAGATCAGCGCAGAGCGGGTGGGGTATGAATAAGAAGGCTCTTGAGATAGGCGCAAGCTGTGGGCTCGTCTTTCTGATGATCGTGCTGATGATCCTGGTGGAGACGGCGGCGCCCGAGCCCTTCCGGCCCGCGGGGTTCGTCCTCGCCGTCCTCGCCTTCATGCTCCTCATGGGCGGGGCGGGGTTGGGGCTCATTAAAGCCGAGTCCTGAAAGCTGAAAGAAGATTTATAAAGATAGGGATATCAAACTCGAGGAGCGACATACCTCCGGAGAGAGGGCGAGATATGGGCATCTTGGACAAGTTGATGGGCAGGTCTGGCGAAGGCGATTACGTGAACATAGACCTGGGGCAGTTCGAGGAGGTCTCAGCCGGGGGCCCCTCGGAGATTCTGGTGAGGATGGCGGAGCTTTCCGACCTCGACGTTCTGCCGGAGATAAAGATGGAGATAGAGAGGGGAAACCTGGTCCTGGTGGACATATCTCCCCTGAGAAGGGAGAAGGACCTCCTGGACGAGGCGATCGGCGAGCTGAAGGATGCCGTCGAGGATCTGAAGGGCGACATCGCGGGGCTCGGCGACAATTTGGTTATAGTCGTCCCAAGAAGGATGAGGATAGACCGGGAGAACATTCTGGGGGCCGAGGATTGAAGGCGATAACTACCTCCAGCTGCCCCATCTGCAACGCCGATATCACCTTCGACTGGGAGACAAAGGACATCCCTCACTTCGGCGAGGCGATGATCATCGCCGGGGTCTGCGAGAGCTGCGGATTCAGGGTCTCGGACACGATCCTTCTCAGCCAGGGAGAGCCGGTGAGGTACGCCATCACCATCGAGGAGCCCGCTGACCTGAACGCCAGGGTGATCAGGTCCACCAGCGGGACGATCAGGATTCCGGAGCTCGGGATCGACGTCGAGCCCGGTCCAGCCTCCGAGGCGTACATATC
>JAXGJB010000050.1:0-12426 GCA_040770465.1 Methanothrix sp.
GTCCACCTTCCGGATCGGACCGCTGACGATCGCCTTCCTCTTCCAGTCGATCTCCCAGCCGTACTTCGACTCCAGCTCCTTCATCATATCCTCCTTCCACTTGAGGGGGAGGTCTGAGGCGTGCCGGACGTAGATCGGCCAGTCTGGAGGCATGCACCCGAAGTACTTCATGCAGATGTCGCAGTAGTGGGTCAGCTTGATCATCCTGCCCTGGCTGTTGTCGCTGGGCCTGAAGCATAGCTTCGCCATCATCATCATAGCCTCTTCCTTCGTCTCGGCGACGTAGAGGAGGTGTTCAGGAGCGGGCTCGCAGTAGACCTTCGAGCCGTCTCGGGCGTCGATGATCTCCCAGTCCTCCTTCTTGTCGGTCCTGCCGAGGAATGCCCGGCGGTACATGACGCTGTGGGGCTGGACGACGGCGGGAACGCCAAGCCTGTTGAACCCGGTGGCGATGGAGGCGGCCTTCTGAGACATGGCACCCCAGGCGACGCCGCATGCGCCCACCTTGGAGAGGATGTAGTCGGCGATGTCGTCGTAGTTCGCCCTCTCGTTTCTTCCGGCGAATATGGTGGCGACTTTGATGGCAGCGCCGTGGATGTGAGCGTTAGAGACGCAGCTTCCTATGTTGCAGATGTTCCTGCCGTCGAAGCCTCCTGGGAACTGCTCCCAGATCGTCTTGCCGTCCTCGTCAGTGTAGAGGGACATGTCCATCGCCATGCAGCCGGTGGTGGTGACGATGAAGCCCCTGTCCACAAACTCGCGGGCGATGTCGTAGCACTCTTTCGTCCCGTTCGGGTAGTTTGCACATCCGATGATGGCGATGACCCCGGGGATCGTTCCGAGAACCAGGGGTGCGCCGACGCGCCTGATCTCTGTGTCCTTGACGGGACCTCTGCCGGCCCTCATCTTGAACTTCTGGTTTTTGATGTACTCCTGGTTGGCGTAGGCGTAGAGGCTGAGGATCGGTATGTTCTGGGGACATGCCTGCTCGCATCTCCGGCAGCCGACGCAGATCTCGTAGGTCGTGCTGAGAGGCTCGAGGTTGCCCTTCGCTGCCTCCTGGACGACGTCGCCTATCTTGATGTGGGGGGGACAGACGAACTGACAGGTGTGGCAGTAGGTACAGGACTCGGCGTACTTCTTGAACTCCTCCTCAGTGATGAAGGCCTTCGCCCTCTCATCGGCCCGCTTCGGCTTGACGGCGATGGCGGTCCGCACGCCGACCTCTCCGGCCTTGACCGGGTCGATGATGGCGACGCCCGGAATCCTGAAGTTCACCAGATCGTCGACGATCTCGTCTACGGGATCGTTCGTCCTGTCGGGCAGGCCGAGCATGATCTTCTCATTGGTGGCGATCAGGGGCACCTTCTTTGCTGAACACTCCTGGAGGGCGTTGGTGTAGACGCACTGTTCGTCGACCATGACGCAGTCCATGACGTCGGCCTCGACCATCTTCCTCCACCAGCCCATGGCTCCCGCGATCTTGGCCTTCGTCCCGACCATCCTGTATCTATCGTTGATTATTTCAGGGTAGCCGAGCCCCTCGCCGATCCTGGTGTTGTCGATGGCCGTGCAGCATACGCCTCCGATGTCCACCTTCTCCCAGAGCTTGTTGTCCTCAGCGTAGAACATAGCCTCAGCGGAGCCCGCCAGGTTGTGGCCGTAGGTGATCAGGATCGCCTTGTTCTTGTCGAGGGTCCCCATCCCGCACTCGACGAGGGGAGCGTCCTCATCGCCCCGGGGCATGTCGTAGGCGATGATCTGGATCATGTCCGAGACCTCTTTGCCGAGGGAGTCGAGCATCCCGGCGTGGAGGGCCTTAGACTCGAAGTCCCTGTAGTTTCCTTCCTGGCCGGTGTGGGTGCAGGCCAGAAGCTGAGCAACCTCTTCTTCGACGTAGCTGAGGACGGGCCCGAACTCCTTCAGGGTCTTGGGCTTGGTTCCGGTGATCGTCCTGGTGAGGGGCGCGTCCACCAGAATCTCGTCGCCCATCTTGAAGGGAAGATCCCCGAACTTTTCCAGGGTCCAGTGGTAGAGATGTCGGCCGTGAGCGCAGTGAGCTGTGCAGCCCATGAGGACCGCCAGAAGGACGATCCTGCCCTGCTGAGCTGCCTGGTCAAGGCCGCAGGCACCTCTCGACCGTGTTAGGTCACAAGGGCCGTAGGTACAGAGGGTGCACCGATCACAGATCGGCGAGTAAAATACCCTGTACCTGTTTATGAGCTTGAAGTCCCAGTCTCGAAGCGTGGCGATGCTCGGGAAGGGGAACGGACCCATCGGTTGGTCCCACTCCTCCACCTCCTTCACTACCGCGCCGATGTTGATCTGGACATTCTGCATGTCCTCAACGGAAAAGCTGCCTTCCATCTTATCCATCTTCTCACCTCTTAATGACAAATATCCGCGCGCTATAGTGGGTTGATTGCTTGATATAAACCTTGTGGGTTCTTTGTCAAGCATATGCGAGATTATATTCTCAATTAAATCCACTTAAATGGGTTTACATATCGTTGAAAGTCCAAAATAATACGAATCATTTTACAAAATATAGACTCTTTTTTTGCCATAAACAGATGATAAAAGCTGCTATTTGAATTAAATATTTTACAAAAAAGCACAGAGTTTTCTTTGCGATTTGATGATAATTAAGTGAGGATTTTTGGCAATTATTTTACAAAAAGGATTCCGCTGTAGATAGATTACAGCGGTCCTACAAGCAAGCCTAATAACCAAAAAGGCAAATCAAAAGGTCGGGATCGGTTTTCGTGATGACGACTTCCGAT
Organism: Methanothrix sp.; assembly: GCA_040770465.1. Classification (GTDB taxonomy): domain Archaea; phylum Halobacteriota; class Methanosarcinia; order Methanotrichales; family Methanotrichaceae; genus Methanocrinis. The sequence goes on from JAXGJB010000050.1 coordinate 2,784, forward strand.
GATCTGAGAACAGACGATCAGATCAGCAGGTCCAGAGCTCCTCTCAATGTCTTCACCGGAATCTGGCCGGGGGCCGTCGGGATTCCTATGTAGCCGTAGGTGAGGACAGATCCGTATATCGGGGCCACCGCTCGGAGATGTCTGCCCAAATCTCCCATCCCCAAAATAGAGGTGGGGGCCGTAGTATCCAGGAGGAGCCTAAGAAGACCGAGGCAGTCTTCGAGGGTGGCTGGGGTCACGGCGAACTTGGCGATATCGGCTCCGGCCTCGAACATCTCCGCCAATATCGACCTTGTGGCATTGATGGAAGGCATACCTTCGAAGTCGTGGTAAGAGATTATCACTGGCCGCTCCACCATCTCCAGGAGGCGGTCGCGCCCCTCGGCCAATAGCTCCACGTCCACCAGGTCCGCCCAGGCCGAGGCCTCCGCCAGGATCGCGATTCTATCGTCCTCCCCTCCCTGAAACCCGCCCCCCTCCGTCGTCAGTCTGTTGGTGGCGATGATGGGCAGACTGGTCGCCTCCCGCACTCCTCTTATGACCTTTATCGGGTCGCCGGGGAGGAGGTCGAGCCTCACCTCCACCAGATCTGCTCCGAGCCGCTCTGCAAGGGGCGCATTCGTCTCCGCCTCCTCGCCGCTCAGGACTGCCACGATCGCCGGGGCTTCTATCTCCAGGCCTTCGAGGGAGAGCTTTCTTTTGCCGAGCTTCTGCTTCTTTTCGTTCATCTTCTGGTGCCACCCTTCTCTCTCTCTTTATTCCGCGCCCGAGCTTCTCGTCGATCTCAATAGGCTCATCTCTCGAGGATGGATTCCTCGATCTTCATTCCGAAGTGGCGGGCCTTCCCCTCGAAGTGGACCAGAACTTTGTCACCCACCTCGAGGTCGGTCACCGACTTTGGCTTGCCGTCCTCGCCCACCAGCTTTATCGTCTCGGCGTTCTGGAGGAGGGTGCTGATAATCTCGCCGTCCACCTCGGCCTCGATCAGCATCAGGGGCCGTTTCTCGATCTTCACCCTGCCGACGACGGCGGTCTTCGTCCCCCCCTCCTTATCGACGATCGTCACCTCGTCGCCGGCCTTCAGCTCCGAGAGGTACCGGGTCTTCTCGCCGACTTTGACGTAGGCGTGGACGGCTCCAGCGTTCACCCGGAAGGGGCGGGCGGCGACGTAAGAGCTCTCCTCGGACTCGCTGTGGACGAGGAAGGCGGCTTTCGACTGGGAGCCGACGAGCATCCCCTCTCCCGGCCGCATCATGGTGCAGGTGTCGACGCAGACCCTGTCCCCCATTCCGACGGGCCTGACCACGGTCACCATGGCGGAGACCAGATCGAGCCTCGCCATCCCCGCCTTCTCCGCCAGCTTCTGGACCCTCTTGATCTCCGAGAGGTCCGGCGAATCGAGGAGGATCCCGTCTGCCCCCTTCTCCAGGGTGGCGAAGTCGACCTCAGCCTCCTCTGCGGTCTTGACGCCGCTGATTATCTTGACCATCTCCCCCTGGAGGCCTGCGATCATGTTCTCGAGGGGGATCACCTTCCAGTCGGTCCCGACGACCACCAGGTAGTCGACGTTCTTTCCCAGCTCCACCGCGAACTCTTCGTACCTCTTGCTCTTGATCTCGACGTAGCCCGCCACCGCCCCATCGGCGGCCCGGGCGAGGCTGATGTCCAGAGAGGACCCGAACTCTTCGGGGAGGGGGACCGAGCCGTCACCTTCGCCGCCGCGGCCTATTATGAGGATGTCTTCTTTTCCCCTCTCGGTCCCGAAGGAGGCGACCCGGATCTCGCCCAGCTTTCTGATCTTGTCGATGTCTTCAGGTTTTGCCACCACGCAGTCGAACCCGGACTCGAGAGCTGTGGTGATTCTGGGCTTCATCTCCTCCCAGGCGCCATCGCTGGCCATGATCCACTTCTCTTTCATGGATCTCGGGATGGGGGCTAAGGTTACTAATTTCTTTTGGACACCCCGGGCGTTCGTCTCGATGACCGGACCGCCGGCGCGATGGTGTGAACCGCCATCTCGTCCGTGCTACTTAAGAAGGGGGGACGACGATACGAGGAGCAAATGACGGATATGGTCCAGATCCTCATCGAGTCGGCAGCCCTCTCTTTCAGCCTCCTATCCAAGTCCCTGCCGCCGATTGTTCTGGGGCTGGTGCTGGCAGAGCTGATCGTCGTTTTGAACGCGGCGGAGAGGATCGCCTTCATCGCCAGGCCCATAACCAGGTTCTCCCATCTTGGAGATGCCGCCGGGGCGAGCTTCATGATGGCCTTCTTCTCGGCGGCCAGCGCGAACTCCATGCTGGCCGGCTACTACGACGACCGGATCATCGAGAAGAGGGAGCTCTTCGTCGCCTCTCTCGTCAACTCTTTTCCCGCCACCACCATGCACTGGAGGTCTCTATTGCCGGTGTTGATACCGCTCCTCGGTTTCACGGGCCTCGTCTACTTCGGCCTTTTGATGCTGGTGGGGCTATTGAAGACTGTCCTGGTGATGGTGGCAGGCCGCCTCCTCCTGGAGGCGAAGACCGGAGATTGCGACATCGGTGCAGACGGTCTCGCCCCCGTCAAAAGGGTAGCTGAACGTTCAAGCCGGGATCGGATGCCCATGAGAGAGGCGCTGAAGCTCAGCTTTTGGGCCGCAAAGCCGAAGGTGGTGAGGGTGACGAAGATGACGGCGGGGATCATGCTCCTCGTCTCGGTCCTGATCGAGATCGGAGCCTTCGATGCTCTCTCCCTCCACATGAGCGGGATCCAGAACATCCTGCCCCTGCCGGCGGCGGGGATCAGCATAATAGCCGCCCAGTTCGCGGGGTACGTCGCCGCCTACACCGTTGCCGGCGGCCTTCTGGCGGCGGGAGAGCTCTCGGGAAAGGAGGTGGTGGTCACCCTGATGATAGGAAACGTCATCACAAGCATAACGTGGGCAATTAGGTGGCTGATCCCGTCTCACGCCGGGATCTTCGGACCCCGGATAGGAACGGAGCTGGTGGTCTTCTCGACGGGCCTCAGGGACGTGATTATGCTCATCGTCGCCTTCGGGGTGATAGTCCTCTGGTAGGAGCATAAGCCGAGAAAGCCGATCGGAAAAAAAGCTATGACAATGGGCCTCAAAATACCATGGGCCTCAAAGATGGAAACGGGAGCCGGAGGGAAGATTCGCTTCATAGGAGTGATAAATTCCAGAGAGGGGGCTGGCGGAACGGCGGAAGAGCAAGCTTCCAGATCCCAACGCCGCCCCATTCTGGATATTCAGCTTCCGGCTTCAGATATCAGGTCCGCGATGATGCCGTAGAATGTTCTCCTCTTATTCGGCCTGTCATCCCACCACCGTCAGAGTGTACTGGAATGTGCTGCTCCCGAAAGCTCGGACCTTGATGTAGTAGGTTCCTGGATCCAGATCCTCCTCGATCATCGACCAGCTCCCTTCTCCATCGTCGTCGTCTGAGGCTATCTCCTCCTCTTCGTCGTCGTAAAGGTGGAGGTAGGAATCGGCGAGGTCGTCTCCAGAGGTCTCTATAGTCACTTCCAGGGGCTCAACGACCTCCAGTATGTAGTAATCTGCGTCGTATTCGGGGAGGATGCATCCGGTTGCCGTCAACTCGACCCCTTCGGTCAGGTTGCCGAGATCCAGGGCCTCGTCGAAGTCGTCGTTGGACTCATTGTCACAATCGAGGTCGAGGAAGGAGATGACCAGGACGTAACCCAGGGTGGAGTCGGCGTACTCGGACTGGGCGCGAATGGCGTATCTACCGGCAGGGAGATCCGTCGATATGTCGTCGATGCCATCTTCAATGGGGACGTAACCGCCTTCGCTGTCATTGTAGGTGTAGAGGACGAGAGATAACGAGTCCACATAGTACCACCAGATATCTTCATCCCCCAAGTCCTCTTCATCCTCGAGTTCGAAGGTCTCGCCGGTTATCGATACGTAGCCCTGCGACTCCGGCCCGATCTCGAATAGGAAGAAGTCGGTGTCGGCCATCGGATCGATGGATCCGGAGATCATGGTCGTATTGGCCAGGAGCCCCAGGTCGTGGCCCTCGGAGATGCAGTCGTTGGGCTCGGACTCGGCCATTACGGTTCCGACGGCGATGGTGTAGTTGTCGGTCTCAGAGTAGATCGAGTCTGCGCGGACGAAGTAGGTCCCGGCCTCAGCCGTCAGCTTGAGGATCTCTTCGTCGTCGTCGAGGTAGCTCATGTTCGCATCGAAGACGACCAGCCTCATGGAGCTTATGTCTGAAGATATGATCAGATCAGTCGGTGCCTCGACGGTGAACTTGAACCAGTCGATATCGCCGGGATATATTAGGTCCGACTCATAAGATATCTCGCCGCCTTCTGCCCCGATCGTCCCCAGGTCCGTCGCCCCGTCGGCGACGTCGTCGGTCTCTACATCCTGAGCCAGGACGATACCGATTCCTCCCGAAATTAGAAGGATCGTCAAAGATACCATCAATCTGGTATTCATCATGTAAATTCCCCTCTACGCAGTATTAAGCGTCAGATCCTATATTTAATTAGTGCTCTCCCGAGAGATCACCCTAAGATCGCCCATTTCATTGAGGCGGTTTCGACGATCGCCCGCCCTCAGTCTTCTTCATCTTCTCCCTCTCTGGGTTCGGCTTCATCAATAAAAGCCGAAATCGGCTGGTGAAACAGTGAATCTTTTTATAGGCTCGGCTCCAGTTCATCATAAGGAGGAATTCGCGACGAGATCGATCCCGGCCCTCGGCCTGACGTTGGCGCTGGCGGCGCTGCTGCTGCTGATGGCGGAGGACGCGTCGCTTGGCGCGACAGACGACTCGCGCAGGGTCGTCCAGGCTGACGAGATCCTGGCCAAGATCGAGCGAGGCGAGAACCTAGATGGAGTGATCGTGGAGGGCGATTTGGATTTAAGCGAAAGGGCCTTGGGAGCGATCCATTTCAACAATACCATATTTCTAGGATCGGTCAATTTTAAAAACACCACATTTACAGGAAATGCGTGGTTCATGGGATCTAATTTCAGCGATTATGCCGTATTCTCGGGAGCGGAGTTCTCGGGTGGAAATGCAGAGTTCTCTTTTGCAAAATTCTCTGGTGGATATACAGAGTTTTCGAATTCAGAGTTCTCGGGAGGAGATGCCAATTTCATTTTTGCGGAATTTTCTAGCGGCTATTCCTCCTTCTCGCAGGCGAAGTTCTCGGGAGGGAAGGCCTACTTCATGAATTCTAAGTTCTCGGGAGGGCATACCTACTTCTCGCAGGCGATGTTCTCAGGCGGAGATGCCTCATTCAGTGAAGCTGTGTTCTCGGGTGGAAGTGCCAAATTCTGGATGGCTGTTTTCTCTGGCGGAGATGCCTCCTTCAGGGAAGTGGCGTTCTCTGGCGGAGATGCAGACTTCTGGAATGCGACTTTCTCTGGTGGAGATGCCTACTTCTCGGGAGCAGTGTTCTCTGGTGGATATGCAGACTTCTCGGATGCGGACTTCTATGGTGGAGATGCCTACTTCTCGGAAACCGAGTTCACGGAGGATGCCCTTTTTGAGAATGTAAGGTTCACGGGCGAATTCTCTTTAACAAGGGCAAGATATAACAAATTATATATCAGGTGGCATAATATTGAAGGTGGGCTAGCTTACGATGATGCAGCATACTTATCACTGCTGAAGAACTTCAAAGAGCTGGGCTACTTCGAAGACTACGACAGCTGCTACTTCGAGTACAGAAAGGAACGCCGAAACCAGCCATGGCCCCTGGTGGGCTACTGGGAGGAAGCCTTCAGGAAAAAGATCGACCTCCTGCTGGAGTGGTTCTACGGCTACGGGACAAAGCCCGTCAACGCCTTGTATTTTTCTATCGGTATCATCATCCTATTCTGGGGATTCTGGTGGTTTATTGGCCTGGGCAGCAGGCCTGAGTACATCCTCGACGAGTACAGTAAGTTAGATACCAGCCTGGATCAAATACACGAAGTTCTCCTCTTCAGCGCAACAGTCTTCCTCTCCGGAACGAGGCTATTTATTGAGCCACCGTCCATCCCGAAGATAGGGGGAAGGTCTCGATCTATGGTAAGATGCGCCTTCATCTTTGAGCGAGTCCTTGGGGCGCTCTTCTCGATCCTCTTTTTCCTCGCCATCAGCGGGACGGTGGTGAGGCAGCTGTAGCCGGGGCGCGGTCAACGCCGGCCGACAGCGAGCGTCAACGATATTCTATTCTATCAGATCGAATTGAGATTCCAGATGGGCATTTTTGACGACCAGCTCGACTTCTGCCCGAAGATGGGAAAACTCTTTCAGAAAGAAAAGCGCAAATAAATAACAGAACGTGGCTCCCAGGCGGCCTCTCGCCACCGGGGGCGATTCGTGGCGGTGATTCGATTGGCTGAGATCAAGGTGGATTGCAGGGGCCAAAACTGCCCCGTGCCCCTGGTGGAGACGAGAAAGGCCCTGAAGCGGGCGGCGCCGGGCGACGTGGTGGAGGTGACGGGGGACCATCCCGCCTCCAGAAAGGAGATCCCGATGGCGGTGAAGGCGCTGGGCCTTGAGCTTCTGGAGGTCGAGGGCGAGGAGGGTGGAGAATGGCGGATCAGGATAAGGAGATGACCGAAGAGATGAACGGGGAGATGACTGGGGCGGACAAGGTCACCATAATCGTTCACAGCGGCGACCTCGACAAGATCTACAGCGCCCTCATCATCGCCAACGGGGCGCTGGCCATGGGGATGGAGGCGTCCCTCTTCTTCACCTTCTGGGGGCTTCAGCGGCTGAAGAAGGGGTGCCTTGAGAAGGGCCCCCTCTCGAAGATGAACATGCTGGGCCTCGGCCGGTGGATGGTGTTGCGTCGGATGAAGGCGGCTAATGTGTCATCCCTCGAAAAGCTCCTCTCCGACTTCAAGGAGCTGGACGGCAAGATCATCGCCTGCGAGATGACGATGGAGGTTATGGGGATCAGAAAGGAGGACCTCCGGGCTGACCTGATCGACGAGTACGGGGCCGTCGGGACCTACGTCCAGGAGGCGAGAGGGTCGGCGATCAACCTCTTCATCTGAGGTTGGCTTTTTGGCTTTTTGATTTTGGATTGAAGAGAGATCAGGAGAGATCAGGGGGATCAGAAGAAGATGTTCGAAACTTCCGTTTATCTTGACAACGCCTCCAGCACCAGGCTCGACGAGAGGGTGATGGAGGCAATGAAGCCCTACTTCTTCGAGGTCTACGCCGTGGCGACCTCGGAGTTCGGCTACTCCATGGGGATCGAGGCGAAGGAGGGTTTGGCAGGGGCAAGAGAGAAGCTCGCCGGGATGCTCCGGGCCGGCCCAGAGGAGGTGGTCTTCACCTCCGGGTCCACCGAGTCGAGCAACGCGGCCATCAAGGGGGTCGCCCTCGCCCTCGGCAAAAAGAAGGGGCGGCACATCATAACGACGAAGATCGAGGACTTTCCGGTCCTTCACAGCGCCCGGTCCCTGGAGCGGGACGGCTTCGAGGTGACATACCTGGAGGTCGACTCTGACGGCCTCGTCGACGCCGACAGGCTGCAGGAGTCGATTCGAAAGGATACGATCCTCGTCTCGATCCAGCACGGAAATCAGGAGATAGGGACCGTCCAGGACGCTGAGGAGATCGGCCAGATCTGCATGGACAGACACGTCTTATTTCACACCGACGCGACCCACACCTTCCGCCGGATGCCCATCGACGCCAACCGGGTCCCGGCAGACCTGATAACCATCTCCGCCCACACGATCCACGGCCCCCGGGGGATCGGCGGCCTCTACATCAGGGAGAAGACGCCGATCTCCAAGTGGATGGACGGAGGATACCAGGAGTTCGACCGGCGGGCGGGGATCGAGAACATCCCCGGAGCCGTCGGGTTTGCCGCAGCTGCGGAACTCGTCACCCCCGAGGAGAACGATCGGATCAGGGGGATGAGAGACCGGATCCTCGACCGGGCCCTCGCTGAGATTCCTCAGACGACATTGAACGGCTCCAGGCAAAAGAGGACGCCCCAGAACGCCAACGTCACCTTCCACCTTGTTGAGGGTGAGTCAATCACCCTCCACCTGGACATGAGAGGGTTTGCGGTGAGCACCGGCTCCGCCTGCTTCTCGCGGTCTCTTGAGGCAAGCCACGTCATCGCCGGGATCGGTGGCGACCACGAGCGGGCCCACGGATCGGTTCGGTTCACCCTGGGCAGGTTCAACACCATGGAGGAGGCGGACGCCGTCGTCGACGCCATCTCCGAGGTTGTGGAGACCCTCCGGAAGATAAGCCCCCTCGGCAAAGGAAAGTGAAGTGAGTAAAGTTGGAGGAGAATTTGATATGACCAAGTTTCCTTACAGCGACCTGGTTCTCGAGCACTTCAAGCACCCGCGGAACGTCGGCGAGATCGAAGACCCCGACGGCAAGGCGACGGAGGGTAGCCCCGCCTGCGGCGACATGGTCTCCGTCTACATCAAGGTGGACGACGAGACGAAGACGATTTCAGACGTAAAGTTCCAGTCTTACGGCTGCGCATCGAACATCGCCACCGGATCGATCATAACGGAGCTTGCCAAGGGAAAGACCCTGGATGAGGCGAAGAAGATCACCTGGAAAGAGGCCTCTGAGGCGTTGGGGGGGCTTCCGCCGATCAAGGCCCACTGCTCGGTCCTGGCGGTGGAGGGGCTCAGGTCCGCCATACGCAACTACGAGGAGAGACACGGCCTGGTCACTGAGAAGGTCCCTACGACCCGAAAGGTGGTGGAGAGGCGGCTGAAGAAGGTGATGAATCCGCTATCAGGCCTCGATCTGGTGAGGACGAAGCTGGTCAGTGAGATCGAGGTTAATGACGGAAAAGTCAGGGTGGTGATCGACCTTCCGCCCGATCACCAGTTTGCGAGGGCCATCCGGGAGGAGGTGGTCGAGAAGATCGAGCCCCTCTGGGACGTGGCGGAGGTTGTGGTCGAGTTCAAGGACTGAAGAGCCGGGTGCCTTGAAGATGGTGATGACTTGATCGGTCAGCCAGCTATGAGGGAGCAAACTCCACCGGAGCATGACGGATAGATATATCTAAACTGCCATCAATAAATTTTGATTCGATGATGAAGGTCGATCTGGATCAGATCCTCGCCCTCGCCGGGGACCTGGCGGAGGATGGGGCCAGGGACCGGTTCCGCCGATTCCTCCTCGAATCGGCGAAGGACTCCGACTCGATAAGACAGCTCGCTGCTGCAGCCTCCAAGGCGCAAGACCATCAGCACCGCCTCGCCCTCGCGGATCTCTTCTGGAGCCTGGGCATCCCCCTCGGATTTGAGCCCGCCCTCTCGTTCGGGGGAGAGTGGGTCTCCCCCTCAGGAGTCCACGTCCTTCTGGAGATGGTGGCCGGGGATGAGGCGCCGGAGATCGCCTCCATCCTCAACAGGGTGGAAAGCCTGGCCACAGCCTCCGACACCATCGCCGCCCCCAGGGCGCTGGAGTCGGTCGGAGAGGCGGAGGTCACGACGAACGATGGGGACGTCGCGGACCTGGAGGGTGGTGGGGAAGAAGTAAAGGATGAGGGGCTGAGCGCCTTTGGCCTCCTCATCGTCGAGGACGCCGAAATCCTCCGGGTGGAGGACGCCATCCTCGATGAGGACGAGGAGGGGCAGATTCGGGCGATCTCGATCTCGGCGCTCCTCGCCCTCTCC
>JAXGJB010000051.1:0-12396 GCA_040770465.1 Methanothrix sp.
TTAGCTCCGAGTCGAGGGAGTAGATTATGGGGACGCCTGTCGGGATCTCGACCTTGGATATCCCCTCGTCTGAGATCCCGTCGAGGTGTTTCACCAGGGCGCGGAGGGCGTTTCCGTGAGAGACGACGAGGACCCTTTTGCCCGACCTGATCTCGGGGGCGATCCGGGCGTTCCAGAAGGGGACGACCCGGCGTGAGACGTCCGCCAGGGACTCGACGGACGGAAGCCGGTCCCGCGGGACGCCCCGGCATCGCTGGTCGAACCGGGGGTGGCGGGGGTCATCGAGATCGAGGGGCGGCGGCGTCTCCGAAAAACCGCGCCGCCAGAGCCGGACCTGCTCCGGACCGAATTCGGCCGCTACCTCTCCCCAGGTCCTCCCCTGGAGCGCCCCATAGTGGCGCTCGTTCAGCTCCCAGGCCTTCACAACTGGGACCCTTTCCAGGCCCATCTCCTCGGAGACGATCTCAAGGGTCCTGATCGCCCTCGTGAGGAGCGACGAAAAGGCGATGTCGAACTCCAGCCCCTCGGAGCGCAGAAGTCGGCCCGCCCGCCGCGCCTCCTCCTCGCCCTGGGAAGAGAGGCCGACGTCGGTCCAGCCGGTGAACCTCCGCTCGAGGTTGTAGACGGACTGGCCGTGGCGGAGGAGTATGAGGGTGAAGCTCGGTTTCATAGAAAGCCCCGCGATCAGGATCGTGGCCGAGAAAAAGAGGTCGGCCCAATTTCGAACAACCGTTGGCGGGGCTTCGGATAATCCTTCCGATCCGTCCTCAAAATTCCGCAGAAAAAATAGGTGGTGACCGGGCAGGCCCTTTAGAGCATGGCCCGGGCCGTGGTTATGACGTGGTTATTTCTGTCGACCACCAGAACCTCTTCTCCGTCGGCGATGTCCAGGTCGGCGTCGATCACCTGGCGGCCGAAGACCCGACCGCCCCTCGCGACGAAGGGGACGGCGGCGTCCGAAATCACAAGCCTCTTTCTTCTTGGTGCTGCTTTCTCTGGCAAGAGTTATCACCTCTTTAGGGATAGGTGGGGCTCATTTGATATGAATTTTTTGGTGAAAAGTACGATTAAGTCTTAATTATGATGAGGATTTCCGCACCATGGTTCAGGACGCCATAACGAGGAGAAAAAAAAAATCCTGATTTAGTTTTGAGGTCGTAGTTCTTGAGTACCTGGAGCGCCCCGATAAATCATCTTAATATACTCCGGCCTCATTTTTTGATCATGATCGCGGCCTGCATCCAGCTCTCGATCCACCTCTGTGCGAGAGATGAGAATCTGCGGCGCTCCCTGGCCCTGGCGACCGAGGCCGTCGACGGGGGCGCGGAGATCCTCGTCTTCCCGGAGCTCTTCCTCACCGGCTTCTGCTACCGACGGGACCTATCCGACCGCCCCCCCTACCCGTCCCTCGACCCCCTCCGGTCGTTTGTCGAGGAGCACGGCTGCCTGGTGGTGGGGTCCCTGGTGGATGGAAGGCTGAACCGGGGCTTCTGCCTCGACGAAGAGGGGATCGGATTTCAGGATAAGATCCACCCCTTCGGGCCCGAGAAGGAGCACTTCGACGGCGGCGAATCGATATCGCCGATAAAGACCTCCAAGGGGAGGATCGGCCTATCCATCTGCTACGACCTCCGCTTCCCCGAGGTGGCGAGAAGCCTCGCCCTCTCGGGCGCCGACATCCTCGTCACCATCGCCCAGTTCCCTCCGTCCCGGGGGCACGTCTGGCAGTCCCTCTGCCGGGCTCGGGCGATCGAAAACCAGATCCACCACATAGGCTGCAACGGCGCTGGCCCCGAGCACTCCGGCGGCTCGGTCATCCTCGACCCCTGGGGAAGGACCATCGCGGAGGCCGGGGCCGAGGAGGGGACGATCCTGGCCGAGATCGACCTCTCGGCCCGAGACGAGGCCAGAAGGGAGATACCGGCCCTGGCGGACCGGAGGCCCGAAATTTACAGATTCCATGAGTGAGAGATAACGAAGAGCGAGGAAGAGCGAGAAAGAGCAAAGAAGAGTAAGGACGAACAGAGAAGAACAGATCAGAGATGAAGCCCGAGACTATCAAGTTCCTACGCTCAAGGTTCAGGGAATACTACCTGGAGGTCTCCCTGGAGATGCCGCCAGAGCTCGAGCGGCGGGAGTGGGGCTTCATCCTCTTCGACGACATGCCGAAGTTCGTGATGCGCCGCCACAAGTCCTTCTCCACCAGGTCCGAGCTAGTCGACTACATCCGAACGTCGGTCCCCGCCCACGTCTACCACTCGGCAGCCTGCTACGGGCGGCCGGGCGCCCCCACCATGCGGGAGAAGGGGTGGCTCGGCGCCGACCTGATCTTCGATCTGGACGCCGACCACCTCCGAAACGCGCCCTCCTCCTACAACGAGATGCTCGACTTCGTCAAGATCGAGACCATGAAGCTCCTGGACTTTCTCACCGACGACTTCGGCTTTGCCGCCTCGGACGTCCACGTCGTCTTCTCCGGCGGGAGGGGCTACCACATCCACGTCCGGGACCCCCGGGTCTTCGAGCTTGAGAGCTCTGAGCGGCGCGAGATCGTCGATTATTTGACGGGCCGGGGGCTTGAGGTGAGCAGGTTCATCTCCGAAGGCCAGGCCGAAGGGGACTTCGGGGTCGAGACCGCCGGCGTCATCCGGTGCTCCCCCGCCGACTCGCCGGGTTGGGGAAAAAGGGTGAACAGGTCGATGATCTCCTTCGTCGAGCAGATCAGATCCCTGGACGAGAAGGAGGCGGTGAAGATGCTCTCCTCTGTGGAGGGTATCGGAAAGGGAAACGCATCCAAATTCTATCGCAGCTTGATGAGAGACGATGCGCTGGATCTGATCCGCAAAGGTAAAAGTCTCGACTTCTTCAGGGGAAGCTCCAAAGTCTGGAGGCCCCTGATAGAGGGCTACCTCGAGGACGACGGGGTCTCCCTCGGCTTCTCCCGGGACCTGGAGAGCGGCGAGACCGACGAGCCGGTGACGACGGACGTCAAAAGGTTGATAAGGTTCCCCCTCAGCCTCCACGGGGGGACGGGCCTGCGGGTGACCCCCCTCACCATCTCGGGCCTGGCAGCCTTCGACCCCCTCCGCGACGCCGTCGTCTTCGGCGACCGGCCCGTCGAGGTATGCCTGCGGGGACCCTTCTCCATCGAGATGCGGGGCGAGAGCTTCGACCTCGACGAGGGGCCTGTGGTCCTGCCCCAGTACGCGGCCGTATTCCTGGCGGCCCGGAAGATCGCGGAGCTGGGCAAAGCTTTAGACTGATGAGATTGTTTGATATCCCTCTCCGACCTGGTTTGGAGGGTGGCGACGATGAGCGACCTGGATCTTGTGAACCTCCTGCGAAAAGAGCGAAAGGCGGCGGAGCTGTTGCCCCTGGAGCCCGGCTTCTACCAGAAGGTGGGCGAATACCTAGCCGAGCTGGAGCAAGATCGATCTCAAGTGAAGGACCCCTACTCCGTCGAGGCCCAGATCGTCGAGGACGAATTGAAGGCCGCCCGGGGGTCCATCGGCCGGCTCATCGACCTTCGGATCAAGAAGGTCACAAAGAAGGTCCAGCGCGCGGGCTCCGCATCGAAGGACGTGGCCGTCAAGGGGATGACCCCCGAGGAGGAGCGGATTTACCGCGAGACCCTCGCCGCCCTCACCGAGGGGAGGGAGTCGATCCTCGCCCAGGTGAACCGGATCGAGCGCGCGACCACCGAAAGGGCTTTAACACCCAAGAAGGGTATGGACCAAGAATACGCCCTTGTGATGATGATGGAGAGCGTTCCTACGTTCGTTGGCGTTGATGGGAGGCGTTACACCCTGAATCGGGGAGATCTGGTGATGCTTCCGGCTTTACATGCCAAGAACTTATGCAATAAAAATTTGGCTCGCGAATGCAAGCAGGTGTGAACCCATGAAGATGCCAAAGGAGTTTAAAGCTCATTGTCCTTTCTGCAAGAAGCACACCACCCACGTGGTGGAGAGGGTGCGAAAGGGACGGGCCACCTCGATGGCCCACATAGACAGACAGAAGCACCGGGCCCAGGGAATAGGGAACTCTGGAAAGTTCTCGAAGGTTCCTGGCGGGGACAAGCCCACCAAGAGGCTGAACCTCAGGTACCGGTGCAGCGAGTGCAAGAAAGCCCACAACCGCAAGGGCTTCAAGGTCTCAAAGTTCGATCTGGTGGAGGGTTAAATCTGTCAAAATTTCTGAAGGTTAAGTGCGACGACTGCGAGAACGAGCAGGTCATCTTCGGCAACGCCGCCACCGTGGTCAAGTGCCTGGTCTGCGGAAGGACCCTGGCCGAGCCACTGGGCGGAAAGGCCCTGGTAAAGACCCAGATATTAGACGTGCTAGAGTGATAGATATGCAGCGAGAGGGTTGGCCTGAACAGGGGGAGCTTGTTGTCTGCACCGTTGACCAGGTGGTGGACTTCGGCGCCTTTGTCATTCTGGACGAGTACGCGAACAAAAGAGGGCTGATCCACATATCGGAGGTGGCCAGCGGCTGGATAAAGTACATCCGGGACCACGTCCGTGAAGGCCAGAAGATCGTCTGCAAGGTCCTCAACGTCGACCCCTCACGACACCACATCGATCTCTCTCTCAAAGACGTCAACGAGCACCAGAGAAGGGATAAGATCCAGGCATGGAAGGCGGACCAGAAGGCCTGGAAGTGGCTCCAGATGGCCTATGAGGGGGATGAGGATCACCTGGCCGAGGTCACCGGTGCCCTCGTCAACGGATACGAGAGCCTCTACATGGCCCTGGAAGACGCGGTCGTCAGCGGGATCGACTCCCTGGCCGAGGCGGGGCTCAGCCCCGAGGACGCCTCGAAGGTCCTGGCCATATCCCAGGAGAACGTCAAGATACCCTACGTCGAGATCACCGGCTATGTGGACCTGACCAGCCCCGCCCCCGACGGGGTGGAGCAGATCAAAAAGGCCCTCAAGAAGGCGGCCCGGCCCAAGGAGGACGATGTCACCCTGGATGTCAGGTACGTTGGGGCTCCCCGCTACAGGATCCACGTCACCGCTCCCGACTACAAGCTGGCCGAGGCTGAGCTGCGGAAGGCGGCCCAGGCGGCGATAAAGTTCATAGTGAATCAGGGCGGCGAAGGAACCTTCCACAGGCAGGCATGAGATCTAAGATCAAGAAGTGCAGGGCCTGTAACCTGTACACCCTGAAGGACGTCTGCCCCATCTGCGGCGCATCCACCAGCCAGACGAAGCCTGCGCGGTTCTCTCCCGAGGACCGGTACGGCAGGTACCGGCGGGCTCTGCGTCAGGAGGCCGAATGAGAGAAACTATCGTTCGCAGAATTAAGGATATCGATCTCAACAACCCCGTTCTCATCGAAGGTCTTCCGGGGGTGGGACACGTCGGAAAGCTGGTGGCCGAACACCTCATCGAGGAGCTGGAAGCCGAGCTGGTCATTGAAGTATACTCGCCTCACCTTCCTCCTCAGGTTATCGTCCTGGACGACGGGACCGTAAAGCAGGTCCGAAACGAGATCTACGTCCACCATGGCGAGAATCGAGATCTGCTCCTCCTGGTGGGAGACTTCCAGAGCGCCACAAACGAGGGGCACTACGAGCTGACGAGCACCTTCCTCGACCTCTGCGAGGAGTTCGGGGTAAAGAGGATCTACACCCTCGGAGGGTACGGTACCGGCCAGTTCGTCGACAAGCCCCAGGTACTGGGGGCCGCAAACAGCCTCGATCTCGTCGAGGAGATGAAAGGGTACGGTGTCGTCTTCCAGGAGAACGAGCCAGGTGGGGGTATAGTCGGCGTCAGCGGCCTTTTGGTTGGCCTCTCAAGGCTCAGGGACATCGACGCCGTCTGCCTGATGGGCACCACCAGCGGCTACCTCGTCGATCCCAAGAGCGCTCAGGAGGTCCTCCGGGTCTTGTCCAAGGCTCTCGAGATCGAGGTTGACATGCAGGCTCTGGAGGACCGGGCGAAGGAGATGGAGCGGATCGTCGGCAAGCTCCAGGAGATGGAGAAGGCCCAGATGCCCTTCGAGACGAGCGGCGAAGAAGACCTCCGCTACATCGGATGATATTTTCATGATCAATGACCTCTTCGAGAGCGCGCGCCTCCTCCTCGCCTTGGCCGAGAAGGCTGGCGCCGAGGAGGCCGAGGTGTTCGGCCTTGAGGCTAGGTCCGTCGACGTCGATCTCCGGAGAGACCGGGCGGAGATGGCAAGCGAGAGCCGGTCTCGCGGCCTCGGTCTCCGGGCAGTTTTGAGGGGGGCGGTCGGCTTCTCGTCCACCAGCGACCTCTCAAAGCTGGATATGGTGGCCGAGAGCGCGGTCAGGGCCGCCCGGGCCCGGGGGCCCGACGACAAGTGGCGTTCCCTCCCCTTCCCGGCGAGGCCGGCATCGCCCGAGGGGGTCTTCGACCCGGTCGCGGCGGAGATGGGGCCGGAGGACTGTCTCGACCTGGCGACGACCCTCATCGCTGGCGCGAAGTCGATCGCAGGCGCAGAGCCGGTCTCCGGAGGGGTCTCCGTCATCTCCGGCTCGGAGCTTCTGGCGAACTCCAACGGCCTGGAGCTGGACGAGCGGGGGACCATCTTCACCGCCTATATCGAGACGGTGGCGAGGGGCGAGGACGGCACCGTGGCTACAGGCTACGATTTTGCGAACTCCAGGTCGGCTCTCGCCGACCTCGGTGACGTGGGAAGGTCTGCATCAGACCTCGCGCGAAGGTCGCTCGGCGGCGGCCGTGCCGAGAGCGGGAAGGCCGAGGTACTCCTGGGGCCGATAGCCTTCGCAGACATCCTCGACAACGCCTTCATCCCCTCGACCTTCGCAGATCAGGTCCAGAAGCGGAGGTCCAGCCTGGCGGGGAAGATAGGCGAGGCCGTCGCTATAGAGAGCTTGAAGATCATCGACGACGGCCTCCTTTCCGGCGGGATGGCTTCCTCCAGCTTCGACGGCGAGGGCGTCCCGTCCCAGAGGACGACCCTGGTGGAGAAAGGCGTCCTCAGGGCTTATCTTTACGATTCCTATGCCGCCGGCAAAGAGGCGGAGGAGACGAAGAGCACCGGGAACGCCGACCGGCCGGGGTACGCTGGGATTCCGAGGATCGGGACGACGAACGTCGTCGCCACATCATCCGACCCCTCGAACGTCCTGGCGGAGACGGAGAGGGGTTACCTCGTCACCGGCGTCATCGGCGCTCACACCGCAAACCCCGTATCAGGCGACTTCTCGGTCGAGGCGAGGAACGTCTTTGTCGTCGAAGACGGCACGGCCCCAAAACCGATCCGGTCCCTGATGCTGGCGGGAAACGTCTTCGACCTACTCTCGTCGATCAGGGTGGGGACGGACGCGCGGATGGTGGGGTCGTTTGTGGTTCCCACCGTCAAGGCGGAGATGAAGGTCGTCGGAAGCTGATGGTAAAAGTCGGCGGCCGAAGGGCAGCCGAGTTATATAAATAAAATTTAAAAATATTGAGGCGATTAGTGATGATCATCGGTGGACCATCCTCCCAGCTTCTGGGGGGTAGGATAGCGGCAATTCTCAAAGAAGATCTGGCTTTGTGCGAGTACAGCAGTTTTCCCGACGGTGAGGCTTATACTCAGGTCTGCTCCGACCTCGACGGCAGGATCGTCGTCGTCCAGAGCACGCCGTCGGACCGGGATATAATCCAGCTCCTCCAGCTTCTGGACGTCTGTCGGGGAAGGAAGATCGACCTCGTCATCCCCTACTTCGGGTACGCCCGGCAGGACAAGCAGTTCAAGCCCGGCGAGCCCCTATCCGCGAGGGCGATGGCCATAGCCGTAGACGCCTTCCTGGAAGAGGGCTCCCGGATCTTCACCATCAACATCCACGACCGGTCGGTCCTCAACAACTTCAGCCACCAGGCCACGGACCTCGACGCAACGCCCCTTCTGGCCGACGAGATCAAAAAGATGGGCCTCGACGACCCGGTGATCATATCTCCGGACAAGGGGGCGGTCCGGATGGCGAAGGCCGCCGCCGAGAGGCTCGGCGTCCCCTACGACTACCTGGAGAAGACGAGGCACAGCGGGACGGAGGTGTCGATGGCCCCAAAGGAGATCGACGCCGCAGGAAGGGACGTGGTCATCCTCGACGACATGATCGCCACCGGCGGGACGATGGCCCAGGCGATATCGATCCTTAGAGCGGGCGGCGCGAAGAGGGTCTACCTCGGCTCGGTCCATCCCGTCCTGACCGGGAGCGCCGTCCTGAAGCTCTGCCGGGCGGGGGTCGAGTCGATCATCGCGACCGACACCCTGGAGAAGGCGGTCAGCACCGTGACCGTCGCGGGGCTCGTCGCCGAGGCCCTCCGGCGGTAGAGACGTTCTTCCTATTTACCAGTAAATCTCGCTGGAAAACATGTGTTCCGATATCTGCATAAAGCGGAACCTTCGATTTGGGTGCCACATAATTTGCTAGACTTCCTCAGACGGAGCATTTATGGAGAATACGCTAACCTTCTTGGGAAAGATTGAAATAGCTAATAGGCTACTTGGAAATCTGGGAAGACTTGTGTAAAGGAGGAAGGCGTTCTTGCAGAGGGTCATTTTAGCTATGCTTGGCCTGAGCGTGCTCATCGGGCTGGCTATGTCAGTGGATTATCAACTTGAAGAGCAATCCACGGGAGTAGAATTCACCTATGAGGATAGCACCAGCGGCCATGGTTTTTTTGCGAGCAACAATAAAGTAATAGCACATGGTGCGCACGCTGACCCTCTTGTGACGAGCAGATTGGCTGAAATGTACCTTAAGAAAACGAGTCATGGTAGTGGATCGATTGAAAGAGAGTCAATTATAATATCTAATGAGTCAAACAAAAAACAGGTCTATCCAGCTATGATTTTTGCGTTTGGATTGGTAGCGACTGCAGATGATCATAGTATGGTCTATTCACCTCAAACTGTGCCCATTGGAAATGGTTACTACGCTAACCATCCTATGAACTTTAGTTCCCTATTAAGCGATAAGACCCATGTCAAGAATTATGCTTCAAAGACGTGTATGGGTCAAGAGATCAATTATGCCCATGGTATTAATATGGACCAAATAGCCAGCGCAGAGGATGATTACCTCGATACAGGCGTTGCAAAAAGCCTGGGCAGGACTTCCATGAATTTTGAAGGGGTTGTCACAGACGGTACAGCCCAGTTAGAAGTGCAGGAAGGCGGTATTCGTAAGTGGAGCAACCCAGATATCGATATATATGAGGTCTATTCAGGAACTTTCAATTTCTCGACCAAGATGAACTTGACGGTTCCAGTGTACAGGAGTTTGGATAAGGATTATCCGTGGCTCTCCTGCTGTATTGGCGGCGAGGAGTACATGTCGCCTTGCGACAAGGAGGCCTTGGGGGGAGATGCAGAAGGGGTGTTTGACTGCATCTATCCTGAAGGGCTCGTGAAGGAGGGAGAATGAAATATGTCGATAAAGATATGGCATTTGCCTCTCATACTATTCCTGATAATGGTAATTTCATGCACTGCGAGTGGCCAATATAAACCAAATTTGGTTATTTGCGGAATTTGGCAGACTGAAGAACATCAAGCAAGAAATGAAGGCTTCGCAGAGACTCTTAATGCTGAATATATCCCTACATACTATACCGGTTGGGAGTATAACCCTCAGGACGTCCAGGCCGTACAGGATGCCACGCCCCACTTTATTGACGTGTATGATAACCCTGTGGAAGAGGAACCTGCAACATCCGGGGGATTTGTGAATCGAAATGTTATAAATTCCGAAGGGCTATACAAAGATTATCGGTACAAGGCGACGGATCTCAATGGACTAACGGACGAACGATTGAACGGACCATCTGAAGATGACCCAGTCCATTATGATACCATCTATGCCCATAGTGGTGGTGGAAGAACAGCGGTAACGGCCTTATTATACCAAGATGTGACTTGCGATAAACTTGTGCTGGTTGATCCCGGGATGGTAAGTGATTCTGAAATTCAGCAACTATTAGATAAAGGTATTGATATTGTCTATTATCAATATTATGCTGAACATTGGTATAATGAGCCCACTTTGGGCTATGCCTGGCGAGGTCAAATTTTGGAAAACGATTTTCAGCAAGGTGATCCAAAGGGCAATCTTATCGTAAATGCAGTAGGAAGCGAAGCCTTGGGCGGAAAAACAGGGAACGATGCTCATGTGCAGATATGGGAATACGCCCTAAGTGAGGAGAGCCAGGCCATCAGAGATCAATTAGACGAAGAAAAAAGATATAAGCCCATACCCAAATCTCTTCTCAAAGAAGAATTCTTGGAGTCGTTAAGAACTCCTCTGTTGTCGCCATCGGATTCGGGTCCGTCATGGGGTTTTGAGGGAACAGATATCCCAGAAACATCCGGTGATAATACGTACTTCGACGAAGCAAATGATGTGTGGTACGTCGACGCCCTCGAATGGAGCGGTGACAGAAGTCTTTACTCAAAACCAGCCGCCCCGCTTCATTTCGTTTCAGGAGAACTAAATACATATGGATATAACTGGATATATCTTCCATTTGAGCGAACAGGGCTTTGGCATACTCCAGGGTATGATGATTGGGTTACAGAAACCTTAGCTTCAATGGGGATGTCAGGTCCAACTGCTGGTTATGGGGTGCTAATGTAATTTACCCCTGGAGAGGTCTTCTTAACCCCGGTCCTCCAGGTAAGAGGTATGTTGCCGAGAGGGAGTCTTAACTGTGAGGCCCTGTTCGGCAAGCACCTCCTCCACACCAACAGCGGCTCGTTTGCCCGCAAAGCCATGGGTAACAGCACTGCACCATCGTAGGTCATGACCCAAGGATCGTGGCGGGAACCGGTCCGAGGTCCTGGGAATTCTTCAGGCGTCGAAACGCTCGTAGCTCTTCTTTCTATTATTGATGTCCGCCGCCAGGTAAATGCTCGTTGTACGAATAGACTGATGACCAAGCTGCTGCTGCAAATCGTTCAGCGGGATACCACCATCGAGCGCATGAACCGCGTGCAAGTGCCTCATCGTGTGCAGTGTGGCGATGTTCAGCGTCTTGCCCGCTTTAGATCTGGCATAAGCTCTCTGCACTCCAGCCTGCCTCGCCGCCTTGTCGATCACCATCCGTATCCATCGCTGCTTGACGAGCTTGCCGGGATCGTGACCTGGAAACAGCCTGACCGAACCTTCGGCCAGGCTCTCGATCTATCTCTCAGCTCAGGGATACGCGTACGCTCCCTCGAGATCCAGGTCGAAGAACCTTCGGATCATATCCTGGTGAACTTCTTCGGGGTCGACATCCTCGAAGAGCTGAGGATGGAACCACTTGGCGAGATAAAGCTCCCCGATTATCGATCGCAACCCGCTGTTGGCCTTGCTGTTCAGGACGTGAACCCTCCCGTCCCTGACGGCTTTGACGTTGGCGAGCTCCGGCCGGGATAGGATCTCGTCCCTCACCGCCGCAAGCTCCTCTTCGGTGGACGTCTCCCCGGTGGTGGACCAGGCGAGCTTCACGATGACGTCGGGGTCGCTTTCGACCACCCACTCCGGGCTCACCGTGGGGTACTCGATCTCCTCATCGCCTGCGATGTTGTCGCCTCCGGCGAAGACCACCAGGTTGTGGGAGGATGTCCCAGCAGACGCCGTATGGTAGACCCATTCCCGCTCCAAAAAGACGTCGGGCCTCTCATCGGGACCTAGCCCCGAGACGTTATCTTCGACGATCCTCTGAAACCCCTCAAGAAAGTCGACGAGATCCGCCGCCCGCTCCTCCTCGTCGAGGATCAGTCCCAGCTGTCCTGCGACCTCGATGACCCTTGGCGGGTCTACGAAGCTCTCTTCGAGGACCGGTATCCCGGCGTTCTCAAGGCTCGCTCTCGCATCGTCTTTGAGCATGGTGTCGGCTATCACCAGGTCCGGGTCCTGCTCGACTATCAGCTCCAGGTCGGGGGAGAGGGAGCTTTTGCCCATGACCGCCACCTCCGCGAGGCTTGGCGGGAAGAGGGAGCTCTCGCCCCGGCCGACGATCCTGTCGCCTGCGCCCAGAGCGCAAATGATCTCCGAGCCCGATGAGCTGAGGCTGACGATCTTCTCTACGGGCTGGGCAATGGTCACAGACCTGCCGGTGTAATCGGTGACGGTGACCTCCTGGCCGAAGGCCGGCGGGGAGAGGGCCGCGATGCAGATGAAGATGGATAGGCAGATCGAGATACGTAGGCGGGCTGATCTCGATCTGTTTGAGTTATGGCACCTTTTCAATTTCAAGCGAACACCTTATGAAGTTAAGTATCTTTAAGTTAAAGTAAAACATATTGTCTAATAAGGCTTTCGGCTGCGAAGAATCGTGGGATTCAATCATGGGATTCCATCATGGGATTCAATCATGGGATTCCATCATAGGATTCGATCGTGGGATTCAATCCTTGGATTGAATCT
>JAXGJB010000052.1:0-12166 GCA_040770465.1 Methanothrix sp.
CGCCCACCTGGGAAAGGGCCTGGGAAACGAGTTTCTCGACAGCCTCCGGGTGGCCGAAGCCGTCATCCACGTCCTGGACGCCTCGGGGTCCGCCGACGCGGAGGGTAACCCCGTCGGCGTCGGAAACTACGACCCCATGAATGACGTCCTCTTCCTCAAGCGCGAGATCGGGATGTGGCTCTACGGGATCCTCAACCGGAACTGGGAGCGGCTGATGAGGCGGGTCCGGGCCGAGGGGATCAAGGTAGAGCCTCTCATCACCGAGCAGCTGGCGGGCGCCGGGGTCACCGACCAGCACGTGAGGTGGGCGCTCTCGGTGATGAAGAGCGAGCCCGCGCGGTGGGGCGAGGACGACCTCAAGCGGTTCGCAGAGCTTCTCCGAGACGCCTCCAAGCCGATGATCATCGCCGCGAACAAGGTGGACATCGCGCCTCCCGAGTTCGTCGACCGCCTTGCGTCCCTGGACGAGATCGTGGTCCCAACGAGCGCCGCGGCCGAGGTCGCCCTGCGGATGGCGGACAAGAGCGGCGCGATCAGATACCGGCCGGGAGACCAGGATTTTGAGCTAGTAAAAGACCTCAGCGGACCCCAGAAGGCGGGGCTTGAAAAGATCCGGGCGATCCTGAAGGCGACGACCGGCGGGACCGGGGTCCAGGAGTGCATCGACCGGGCGGTCTTCGAGCTTCTGGAGTACATCCCCGTATTCCCGGTGGAGGACGAGGGGAAGTGGACCGACCGGAATGGTGTCGTCCTGCCGGACGCCTACCTGATGAAGAAGGGCTCGACGACGAAAGACCTCGCCTATCGGATTCACACCGACATCGGTGACAGCTTCCTCTTCGCCCTGGACGCGCGGACGAAGATGAGGCTCGGGGAGAAGCAAGAGCTGAAGGCGGGGGACGTCATCAAGATCGTGTCGACGAAGTGAGAGGAGGATACCGGACCGGATGATTCAAGGGCGGGGCGACGTTCGGCGCCAGCGATTTTATCAAGAAAGGCTGGCTTGATTTTTCGATTTTTTTTATCTTAGAACTCGAAGCGATCTGACCTTAATCGATCTGACCTTAATAATTCTGGTCGTAAGGTCACTCATTTATCGAAATCACCTGGGGACTCTAGTATCAGTAGGTGATAGAATGAGATGCAGTTCAGGATAATCTTATTATATGAATGATCTCAAGCTAAGTTAATAAGTGAGAAAATTGAAGGATTGGCCATAAACGTACAAAGTATTATCAACTATAACCTAAAATAATCCATCTAAGCATGTCACATGGTTATGAAGTGTTATCAGAGATGGTACTATGTACTTGAATAAGATAGCCGTGCGTAATTTTAGGAACCTAGAATTTTTAGAAGTTGAGTTATCAAGAGGCCTTAATGTAATCGTCGGAGAAAACAACGTCGGTAAAACAAATTTGCTCGACGCAATTCGAGCGGCTCTCGGTTCTGCATCATCCTCAAATCCAGTACGATTATATAAAGAAGACATCTATATAAGTCGCGATGGTACGGTTGCTAAAGAACCCATAAGAATAGATCTGATATTTGCTGGCCTTAATGATGAGGAACAAGCCCAATTCCTAGAAGTGCTAAACTACGACGCAGAAAAACCTGAACGGTCAACCGCAAGTATTCATTTTGAGTGGTCTTGGAACGAGAAAACTAATCGATGGCATTCGCGCCGTTGGGGTGGCGAGAGATCCAATTCAGAATCACCTGTGCCTGAAGATCTGCTTCAATCAGTGCCTATAACCTTACTTGAAGCATTGAGGGATGCTGTAAGTGCCTTAGTTCCAGGGCGGCAGAGTCGCCTAGGACGTCTGTTAAAAGTCATAGCTGATGATGATGAAAAGATGCCACTCCAGGAGATCATGGAAGAGGCAAATGAAAGGCTTCAAAGTAACGGCCTAATTAAAGATGCTGAAGGGAAAATTTGTCGTGCATTAAAGGGCGCTTCAGGGCGGTTTTTAGGCCAAGAAGTGAATATAAGAGCTTCCGAGCCCGATTTCGATAGAATAGTCAGAAACTTGAGATTGGTGCTGAATTTGAATGACACATCGCAAGAAACTAAAGGCCAAGTTATTCAAGAGTTGAGAAACAATGGCCTAGGGTATAATAATTTAATTTATATTGCTACGGTCCTTGCTGAACTTGAAGCGTTGTCTGACGCCTCTCTTCCGCTTCTCTTAGTCGAAGAACCTGAAGCACATCTGCATCCTCAATTACAGATCTTGCTGTCAAATTTCCTGGCGAAGGGCGGAGCTGAAGACGATTCTCATAGAATGGTACAGACCATCGTTACTACACATTCTCCCACAATAGCTGCGGATGTCCCAACCAAGACGATTAAAATCCTTCATCGTGAGAAAACCGGCATGTTGCGATGTGTTGGTCTGGATAAATGCGGCTTAAGTTCTCGTGAAGCAGACCAGCTTAGCAGAATGTTCGACGTAACACGAGCTACGTTATTATTTGCTCGTGGTATAATTCTTGTCGAAGGAATTACTGAAGCACTTATCCTTCCTGTACTGGCTCAGCGTATAGGAATATCACTGGAAGACAGAGCTGTTTCTGTCATCCCCATTTGCGGTGTGGATTTTGTAACTGTAGCGAAAATATTTGGTGAAGATAAATTGAGGATACCAGTAGCTATCGTCACAGATGGCGACCCAGAGGTAATAACTCCCGAAGAAGCTGATAAAAACTGGAGAAATGAGTTACCAAAAAAAGATGAGTCAGGAAACTATGAGATCTGTGCTCGTGTTCGGAAATTGAAAGAAACATTTGCAATAAATAGTGTTGTGAGTGTATTTCACTCCAAAGTGACTCTAGAATACGATCTGGCATATGCAGGAGATAACAACGCAGATATTATGTGTGAAGCATGGGAAATGTGTTTTCAAGAAGGGTCAAGTCCCAAGACATTTAATGGTGAATTATTAAAAGAATGCGGTGATGATATTGAAGCTAAAGCTTTAGCGGTTTGGAGAGGAATATGTAGGGCAAACCCTACAAGAAGCAAAAGCGAGTTCGCACAGAAATTGGTTGACATTCTAGAAGAAAAAGACAGTTCGGGAGACGACAAAATACCTTATGCCCATTTTGATGTCCCTGACTATATAACAAAATCGATAAACCATGTAACAAGTTAATATTATAAATTGATCCCTATGTCCTCATCGATTGACGATTTCCCCAACCCCGAGCAAGAAGCGATAATTCGTAGCGTGCTTTGTGGCGAGAATCGAATAACTATAGTTCGAGCTTGCCCAGGCAGCGGTAAGACTAAGCTTTTTGCAGAAATCTTGAATAACATAATATCAACTTGGACAGAGAATATTGGTGGAGTAGCTGCATTATCATTCACCAATGTAGCCCAAGAAGAGATCACAAAGAAGTTGGGAGAACAGTTACAATATCCACATTTTGTGGGAACACTCGACTCATTCATGCTTCGATATGTGGTCAGACCCTTTGGACATTTAGTTGGCTTAAATAAGGAAGGCCCTCGTTTAATTCCTTCACCACTTGATGAAATCATCGAAAATCCCAAAGTGAGATATGGAGAAAAACCAGAAAATACAGGAAGCATTTTCCGGATGCGTTTTGTAGATGGTAGTGAAAATAGTCCCAATATGGTAATTAAGGATGATGTGTCTAATAAATATATAAATATTGAAGACAGATATGTGAGAACTGTATTAATGAAAAAAAGAGAAGAATGGAAACGGAATGGCCGTATAACCCACTCCGACTGCCAATATTTATCATCAAAAATTTTAAATAGCATAAAGTATTCAAGTTATATCTCGAAAATCATAGCGCGAAGATTTCCCGTCATCCTCATTGATGAGTTCCAGGATACGGGTTGGTTCCTTGGAAGAGCCATAGTAAAATTACTTCAATGTTCTCATGTTTCCGGTCTCGTCGTTGGCGATCCAGACCAAGCTATCTTTGAGTTTAGTGGAGCTAAACCAACACTCTTTGATGATGTAGAAAGGCTACCTGGATCTAAAGCGTATCCTTTAACTAGAACTCAACGGTGTCCGAAAAGAGTCGCTGCTGTGGTATCGCAATTATCCGATTCGAACGCATCGATATTAGCCAGAGATGATGCAGAAGATGGGCATACAATCATGCTAGTTCATGGTATGAAAAGTAATCAATTCGATAACATTATTTGGTCAGAGATTCGAAATTTTGTAAACGACGCCGATAGTCTTGCTGTTATAGCTCGAAGAACCTCAATAGTTAAAATTTTAGCTGGATTTAACACTGATGAATATTTTAAAGGATCATGTCGTTATGGCAAACAAATCGATAAAGCAGTGATGCAACTTAGAGAAGGAAACTCCCACGAAGCTTCAAAAATAATATCTAGAGTTTTGGGCGACTTCGTACTTGATGATGAGACGCCTAGTGCTGAAACATTAAGGAAAAATAATATCGAATTACGGAAGTGGAGATTAGCGATATTTAAGATCATAACAGCGGCATCATCCTATTCCGATGACGAAACTTGGAATGATTGGCTTTTAAGGGTTAAAGAGGAAGTTGGAAAAGCAGCACAGGATATTGGCTGGATCGAGGATAAAAAGAAACTCGGTCAGAAATTTCAAAAATCTCAGAAACATGGAAATGCAAAAAGAAATTTGAATATATTATCTGAGGAAAATTTGGATTGTGGGAGTGCCAGTACGATAACAACAATACATCAAGTCAAAGGTGAAGGATTTGATTGTGTTGTTCTATTTGTTCCAAAGCCTGCAAGTATTTCACCATGTCCATCCAATGAGTGGTGGAAACCGTCTCCATGTGAAGAACGTCGTGTTGCTTTTGTGGCAGCATCTCGTGCAAAAAAGATCTTTATTCTATGCATTCATTTGGAAACATATGATGCATTAAGAACAAGGTTTCCTCAGTTCGTTGAACTATTTGAGGTAAAAAACATTTCCGGAGGGACTATTCCTAACCAAAGTAGTTTATCTAATTTTTTCTGAAAGAAGGCACGAACAAACAGATATGGCGCAGGAATTTTTATAAGGATTAACATATTCTCTAATAAGCACTAATCTACGTTCCACTGAGAACTCTTTAGATTACGGGAGTCTCTTCATACTCGATCCCCCAGCAGCAGAAAGTTCACCATCTTATCGATGGGGGCAACCGCCTCGATGGACTCCGGTCCCCATGCCGCTTGGGAAAAGTCCGATCGATCCTCTTCGCCCGCTCCTCATAGCCACCTCCCCGGCCTCCTCCCCCTCCGACGGTGCCAGCCCTCCGCCTTTCGCCACCGGTACCGGGCCGCCGGTTCGCACCCGCCCACCATCCCCGCGGCGACGCCGACGTGCCCGCCCCCGCCGCTCGCCCCTCCCGGACGGCGGAGGCGGCCTTCGCGATGGGCTCGCCGGGAGCTGATTTTTCGCCTCTCGGTTATAATTAAATATAATACCATTAATAACATTAGTGTAAATCTGCGCTGGAAATTCTGTGCGCGATGATTTAGGGAGGAAAAGCCGTGAAAGCGATCGGAATAGTGGGGAGTCCAAGAAAGAACGGCAACGTCGATCGGCTCGTCCAGGCTGTCCTGGACGGAGCCGAAGAGGCAGGCTGCGAGACCGACAAGTACCACCTAAACGAGCTGAGCTACTCGGGCTGCCAGGGGTGCAACTACTGCAAAAGCCACGAAAACTGCAAGATCGACGACGACCTCTCAGAGGTGCTGGAGGGCATAAGGGAGGCCGACGCGGTCGTCTTCGGCTCGCCGATATACTTCTACCTCTTTTCCGGTCAGTTCAAACTGATGGAGGACCGGATGTACTCATTCGTAGACGCGGGTTTCAACTCTCGCCTGGCGCCCGGAAAGAAGGCGGTCATCGTCACCAGCCAGGGCAATCCAGACCTCTCGGCCTTCGAGAAGGCGGCCAATGAATTCGCCGGGATTCTGAAGCGATTGGGATTTGATGTGGCCGAGATCATCCGCATGGGAGGCGGCGGCCCGCCGGACGCGGTAATGGAGAGGAAGGACCTCCTGGATAAGGCGAGGGCTGCGGGAAAGGCGCTCTGAAGGGGCGGGTCGGGCTGAAAAAAGGGGACGATTGCGAGCTTGTGGCGGCGGCGGGTGCGGGTGCGAAGCGGAGGCGGGATGTGGCGCTGAGGGGAGCGCCCCGGGTGGTCGGCGCCGCCCGGCGTCGAGCCCGGACGTCACCCCCTCCCTCCGCCTCAATAGATCGCGTTCTGGTAGAGGAGGACGGCCCAGAGGGCGCCGAGGACGATGATCGCCGCCGCCGACCGCCGGAGGCCCAGGTCGTAGTAGGTGATCCCCACCGCCACCATGATGGCCACGTTCATCATGGCGGTCGCGGGCTCGATGGCGCCGCTCCGGTTCACAAAGCCGCTCCAAACCTGGGGCAGGAGGGCGAAGGCCCCCATCACCGATCCAAGGGTGAGCATAAGGTCATGCCAAGTCAATTCGTATTCCCTTTTTTCGTTTAGAATTCAAATCTGCTTTCTTTTCAGCTTTTATCGCTTAATCGGGCTGATCATCGAGTTCTTATCAGATTACTGCGGGACTATTTCTTTTCCCGTATCATTATGTCAGCCATAGATCATCTTACGAGCCATTCTGAGGCGAATATGATTACACCTGGAAATACAACAAATATCGCCTCTCAACAATCAAATCACAATTCATATTGAGATTGAATGTAATTCCCCGGTTCCAGGTAGAATTAGGTGAAGATAAACCTTTTGATCATATCCATATCGAATAAATCTGATTATATTTGTCTGATCTTTGTAATTTATTAGTTACCTACTGAATAGAGGATATATGGCTTCTAAATTGAAATTAAAGGATCATATGTCCATATTTCCCTTATAAAATGGACTTTAATGGTCCAAATACGAAAAAAGAGATGATGAGGATGGGAATCAAAATCACAAAATCGTAAAAATCGCAAAATCGAAAGGGCAAGGATTGGGAATGGGAGTTGGGCATCCCGATCTTCCAGGCATCCGGCGCGAAAGATCACCCCTTCACCCTTGACCCTCCGGGCGGGAGGAAGCTCACGATCTGGTCGATGGAGGCGACGGACTTGAGGTACCTCCGATCCTCCTCCTTCTCGGCGAAGGACCGATAGATCCTCTTCGCCAGATCCTCGGCGCTGAACTCGCCGGGCTCGACCTCGACGACGGGATCGGCCCTCGGCTTGATCGCCGAGACCGGGCCGCCGATGAGCTGGTCCTCGGCGATCCCCACGGCGACTCCGACGGGCACATCCCTGAAGTACCGCCGCTCGCCCCGGACGACGAAGGCCCCCTTCTTGAGAAACTCGCCGGGCTCGGGGGTCTTGGTCACCTGCTCGGCTGCGACCATGTAGCAGTCCCCCTCGAAGAACCCCTCCTTCCAGACGCTGGAATAGCTGACCGCGAACTCTGCCGCCTCCTCCAGGGTCGATTCGGGGACCTCCTCGCCTCCGGTCTTGATTACGGTGAGGGGGGCGCCCGGCGCGTCGGTGTGGAGGGCGAAGTCCCGCTTCTCCAGGTACTTGGCGTAGATCTCCTCGTTGCTGGAAGCGTCCCTTCCCCCGATGACGAGAAATCCGTCGGAGGACGTGAACCAGCGGAACCTCTCGTACCACCTCGGCTTTCGGCGCCGGAAGACCTTCCTCGTCTTCACCTTCTCGGGCCCCGCCTTCCGAGCTATGATCCGCACCGTCTCCTCCAGCGCCTTCTCCGCCCCCTCTCGCTTCTTCGTCTGCTCCTTCGCCCGGTCGTAGTACCGCTGGGCGTTCTGGGGGACGGTGAGGTTCGCGTTCAGCTCCAGCTCGGGCCCTACATCGTCGAGGCGGAGGCGAAGCTCCCCCTGGTAGTCGAGAGAGAGGATCTTCTCGGCGATCGGAAGGCCGGAGGTCCTGATCTTCGCCCAGATCTCCGAGTAGGAAAAGCCCTTTTCGAGGGCTCCGGATATGGCGGCGAGGATCGCCTCCACCTCAATGTACCGCTCGTAGATCTTCTCCCCCAGGGCCGCGTACTCCTTCTCTTTGTCCCGGAACTCCTGGATCGACCGCTCCTGCATCTCCTTTCTTCGCTCAAGGCTCGACTTGGGCTTCGGCCCCTCCGCCGCCTCGGCGAAGAAGTACTCGTCTAGGGCCTTGCTGAAGCTCTCAAACTCCCGCCGCTCGAGGTCGCCGTAGACCTCCAGGGGCGCGGGGACGACGTCGACGACCTCGCCGCCGTCGATGACGAAGTGGGGGAAGGTCGATGCGAGGCCGAAGACCTCTCCCAGGGCCCGATGGACCCGGTCGATCTCATCGCCCGAGAGGGAGTGAGCCGGCTCGGTCTTGTTCACCCCCGCCCTCAGACAGACCTCCTCGGCGTAGGTCCCGCCCATGTTCAGACCCCGGACCAGGGTCCTCACAAGCTCCGACTCCGACGAGGCGAGGATGAAGGCGAGGTCGTTTCTTGAGACGGTCCGCGGGTCAAGCTGATCCTCCCGGTACTGGTACTTCTCGCCTGCGAGGAGCTTTCTGTCCCGGAAGGCGAGCGGCCGCAGCGGCAGGACGATCCTGCCGTTGTCGTCTAGGAGGAGGACGTTCCCCTTGGGGAAGATCTCGGCGATGAGAATGTACCGGTCATCGCCCCGCTCGATGACGATCTCCGCCAGCCGGTCAAAGCCGTGCTGGCGGACCTCCACCACCCGGCCGCCGGAAAGGCGGCTTCGGAGCATCGTGGGAAACTGGGGCGGCATCTTGGGCGCCTCCCGAGGCTTCTCGGTGAGGTGGACCCGCCTTCCCGCCTCCAGGAGTAGGTCGAGCTTCCCGGATGCCGGAGACGAAAAGGAGATCACCACCCTATCGGGGGCGAGCTGGTAGGACTTCCCCACAAAGCCGCCCACCAGCTTCTCCTGCAGCTCCTCGACCACCGCCGCCACGTCCACGTTGCTCATCGCCTTCTTCATAGTGGCCGAAAAGGGGGATCGACAGATAAATAGTTGCGGACGTCCACAGACGGGATGGTGAAAGACCGCTATCTTGCAGACCTGATGCTGATGAGGCTTGCCCGGTGGCTGAGGATGGCGGGCCAAGACGTCTCAAACCCGCCGGAAGGGGCCGAAGACTCCGACCTAATCGAGATCGCCCTGAAGGAGGAGAGGACCCTTCTCACCAGGGACAAAGTCCTGGCCCGGAGGTGCGAGAAGGCCGGGGCAGGCTCTCTTCTCATCATCTCCTCGGACCTGGACGAGCAGCTCCGAGAGCTTGAGGATGCCGGAATCGCCCTGGAGCTGAACCCGGAGAGATGCACCCTCTGCAACGGCCCCCTCGAAGAGGTGGGGTCATCGGAGATCGTCGGCGACCCTGCCCGCTCAGAGGGGGGATCGACCCTTTGGAGGTGCAAGCGGTGCGGCAAGCTCTACTGGCGGGGCTCCCACTGGCGGGGGATCAGAAAGAGGCTGGACGGAGTGGACGGATGAGCCCTCAACGGATGCTCAGATTCAGATAAATAGCTGGGCGACCGACCCAAGGCCATCATCGCCAGGCGGAGGGGAGGGAATCTGGCGCTGGAGGCAGAGTGATGCGATGCCCGGATCGGCTGATGCCTCCGGGGGGCGGCTCTCTTTTTGTCTGTGATCATTTCGTCTATCAACCCGGCCGAGTCGAAATGCCACAGCTTCGTACAAAGTTTTTCTGAATATCGCTTGCCTCGGTTGAAAAATCGAAAACTATATGATCGAATAGCTGATAGGCACTGCTAGAGCTGGGGGTTGATAACGGATGAAACATGTTGCAGCGACCATATTTGCGTTGCTTATTCTGATGGTTACGAATCCAGGCACCGGGACGTCGGCGGGCTCTGGATCATCGATACAGTGGTACTCATATGATCAGGGCCTGGAACTGGCAAAAGAACAGAATAAGACGATGATGATAGATTTCACCTCCGAGTGGTGCAGCTGGTGTCATAAACTTGATGAAGATACCTACTCCGATGCAAGCGTGATCGGGCTCGCTGAGGAGTTTGTGCCCATTAAAGTTGATGTGGATGAAAATGATGAGATAGCCGATAAATTTCAGATAGAAGGCCTTCCCACGGTGGTATTTGCCAGCTCAGAGGAGGTGGAGATGTATCGTGTGGTGGGTTATGAAAATCCTGATGGATTCATTGCGGATATGAACCTGGCCCTCCAAAAGTCTGCTGGAATTGATGAATCCTCCCAAGTTCCAGATGTCTCTGAACCATCCCCAAAATCCGGAATTCCCGGGTTCGGGGCTTTGATGGCTTCTGCGGGGATGGTCATCACCTCGCTCCTCATAAGGAGACGATATTATTAAATATTTTTCGAGAGAAAATGCGACGACTGAGGTCTGGTGGATCTTCTTCGCGCTATTCTCGATATTTTTTGTTTATGGGATCTATTCGGGAGATCAAAATGAGGTTTTCGGCAATGCGGTCAGGATCTGTTACTCATGCATTGGAATAGAATGAGGATTCAATTGGCAGCACTGATCATTGCCAACTCTTACTTCTTATCCTCAATCCTTAAATATATTCCTTTTCCTATTTTAAATTGTCATGCGTGCCCATTGGCGTCTGGAGCCTGCCCTCTGGGAACCATACAGAGATTTATAATAATGATGGCGGTGCCTTTCTATTCGGTGGGGCTTTTGGGGGCCGTCGGGTCCATATTTGGTGGTATGACATGTGGATGGGTCTGCCCCTTCGGATTTCTTCAAGATTTATTATACAAAATAAATACACGAAAGATCCATATCGCTGAACGGTACCATTTTACCAGGTTTGTCGTTCTCGGTCTTATGATCCTAGTCCCGTTGATCACATTGGAGCCCTGGTTCTGCAAGATCTGTCCCGCCGGGAGCCTGGAGGCGGGAATCCCGCTGGTCCTGAGTCATGATTATCTAAGATCCATGGTCGGACAGTTATTTTACATAAAAATAATGATTTTATTTTTATTGCTGTTGTCGATGGTTTTCATCAAGCGGCCGTTCTGCAGATTCATATGTCCGCTGGGCGCCATGCTATCCCTTTTCAATCCAATAAGCAAAGTCAAGCTCGAGGTTGATGGCGGTTGCAACAGGTGCAGAAAATGTGAGCGGATCTGCCCCATGGATATCAGGATTTACGA
Organism: Methanothrix sp.; assembly: GCA_040770465.1. Lineage (GTDB taxonomy): Archaea > Halobacteriota > Methanosarcinia > Methanotrichales > Methanotrichaceae > Methanocrinis. The sequence continues at coordinate 11,150 of JAXGJB010000052.1, forward strand.
AAATCCGAACTCGATGAGCTGCATCAGATGTCTGGATTGCACAAGAGAATGTGAGCATATAAAATTAAAATTATGATGCTCTCTCGTTCTCTTTTTCACTTCGTTCTCTTTCTCTGTCTCTTTCTCTCTTATTCATCTTCAGCGCTGAACTCCGGAGTTGGCGCTCGTATTCCCTCCGACCGCCCTTGAGCTGGAGCCGAATAATTCGGCCTATCGCATTCACATTTCGGCGGGCTTTCTATTTATTCTTGAAATCCCCCATCCTCAATTCATGTTCGAAGAGATCGGCATCGTCAAGAACTTCGCAGATCTTGACTCCCTGCAGCACCTCGCCCTCTTCAAAGACAGCGCCAGCGAGATCAAGCTCGGTCGGAGCGAAGATCCCTCCGAATATTTCAGCCCCGAATACTCACACTACATCGTCGTCCACACCCCCCTCGACGCGGCTCGTTTGGAATTCGGGAAGGAGTGGACGGGTCGCTTCTCGCGGGGGCTAGGGGTCTCGATCGTCGAGCGGATCGAAGGCGAGGGCGGAGCGATCCGCGTCAGGGGGCTGATGGCAAAGAACGGGTCGAAGATCTACGCCATCCTCCCCTACACTCACATCGACAGGGCTGCCTCGGAAGACGCGCGATTTCCGGAATCGAGGCCAGTCTCCGCGAGAAATCGGGTATGGCCGCGGGTCCTTTCGGAGATCAAGGGAGAGAAGATCCTGGATGCAGGATGCGGTTTTGGGAGGCTGACCCTCGACATCGCAAGGCATAACCCCGGCTCCCAGGTCTTTGGGATCGACATCCTCGACTCCCAGACGGGACAGGCCAGGATGAACGCCGAGGTCTTTGGCGTAAAAAACGTCGAGTTCAGGACCGCCAGCGTCTACGATCTCCCCTTCGAGGACGGATTCTTTGAGACGGTATCATCGTTTTTCATGCTCCACCACCTCGACGAGATCCCGAAGGGCCTCTCAGAGATCCGGCGCGTCCTCGGGGCGCGAGGGCGATATGTGGCGGTCGAGCC
>JAXGJB010000053.1:0-12150 GCA_040770465.1 Methanothrix sp.
CCAAAATGAGCCTGGAAAGGCTGAAATAGGGACCCATTTCTAAGAGATTTCATGGTCCGGAAGCCCCGGAAGGTCGAGACGATCAGGCCGGCAGAAGAGGTTATTGCCCGCCTGGATGCGCTTTACATGGCCTGCCCGAAATGCCCGAGAGAGCCCGCTCTTGATAAGGCCGCGAGCTTCGCGAGGCTCGCCGCGATGGAAGGGCGCCGGCAACGGTGTTCCGGCTGCGGGAGGGCGCCCCTGGACCTGGTGATGGTCGAGGCGATGGAGGTCCTCGTCGACCACAACCTGCGAAGCCGGACCGACCCCCTCCGGTCGATCGGCTGGCCCCTTGTGGAGGTGGGCTACCCTCTGGCCTACCCGCCGAGGCTGGGGCCAGATGAGCTCATCCTGGTCGGAGAAAACCTGACAAAAGAGGCCGCCGCCGAGATCGTCGAACGAGTCCCGGAAGTCAAGGGCGTCATCCGGGGCGGCGGCGTCCCCGGCGTCGCAGATCTCCGGGCCGCGCCCACCCGCTGGGATCTCCTGGCGGGCTCGGACCTCCGCTGCGACGTCATCAGCTCCCTAATCGGCGAGCTTGTGATCTACAAGCATCAGTCAAAAATACACGTCGAGTTTCCCCGCCAGGCAGCTCCGAAGATGAAGATCCTGGAGGAGCTGTACTTCCGGGGTAAGTTGACCACAATCGCCGACGTCCTCTGCGGCCCCGGGACCCTGGGCCTTGTGGCCGCCCTCGCCGGCGCGGAGCGGGTCGTCCTGAACGACGCCTGGCTTCCGGCGGTGGAGGACGCCATCCTGAACCTGGAGGCGAACCGGTCGATCCTGGGGATCGAGAAGATCGAGCGTCACAAGACCCCGGCGGGCGAGGTCGGCGCGGAGCCGAGCCTCGTGGCGGAGGCAGAGGGCGAAACTTGCAAAATTGAGGTCTACTTCGGCGATGCCGAGAGGCTATTCTCGCGGGCGGAGCCTGTGGACCTCTGCCTCGTGGACCCCTTTCCTGGGATGAAGTACGACCGGATCGCCGAGGCGTGCAGGGTCTGCGGTGAGATCGTGATCGTGTAGGAGCTCATCGGCGGAGAGATTCCAGGTTATTCCGTACAATTTTAGTGGTGGGGTGGTCCTCGCCCAAATTGTTTAGGCATATCTTCAGCCCACATTCCGCACCTTGAGTTTTGAAATTGGTATTTTTACTGCTATCGATTTATGATATTAAATTCAATAAATTTAATTTATTAAGCTATTTTAATTTGTTTACGTTGACATTATGTTGATTATTCCTCGCAACGTGACATGATGAGATACCCGCTCAATAGGGAGTCGGCAGTAAGCAGACATAATATTAATGTAGATGAATAGCTAGATTTATAATTATATTAGTGGAATCGCTAGCTAGCAAAATATCCGACTTAGGAAGTTAAGGTGCGGAATGTGGGTTCAGGGCCCGCTCGTATATCTGTCTCAAGGTAGCATCAACCCATCTTTCCGCACTAACGGTCCTATTTCTAGACATTTTCGCCAGAATTTATAGCGAAGATTTATTAAATATCCCGTTATATCCGATTTTTAGGAGTAGCGAGTATGGAGATAAGGACACTTCCTCTTGATCATTTAGGTTTAGTTGCAGGTGTATTTGATCAGCTCGATATCGCAGATCTTATCGATAACCGGATTCCAAAGCTCAGAAATCACAATCTTGAGCATTCAAAAATCATAAAGGCGATGATCTTAAATGGTCTTGGCTATGTCGGCCAGAGATTATATCTATTCCCAGAATTTTATGAGAAACTCCCCATCGAGAGGTTACTTGGTAATGGTGTCACCGCAGCAGATCTGAATGACGATGCCCTCGGCAGAACTCTTGATGCGATTTTCGCCTACGGCCCTACTGAACTCTTCAACGATATATCTTTGAAGGTAATGAGTCAGCTTGATCTTGGGGTTCAACGGCTTCATGCTGATACTACGAGCTTCAGTGTCCAGGGGAATTACGAGAGTCCCAGTGGTCGGAACGCTATCGAGATAACCCTTGGCCATTCCAAAGACGGACGGATGGATTTGAAGCAATTCGTGCTGGGATTGGTTACAAACCAGGACGGCATACCTCTATTTGCCAAAGCTCATTCCGGAAACGCCTCGGATAAAAACACGATCATGGAATCATTTCTGAAAGTTAAGAAAAGCCTCAACCTTGATGATCCTGCATATTATATAGCAGATAGTGCGGTCTATAGTGCAAAAAATATTCAACAGCTTGGAACCGAGACGCTCTGGATAACTCGCGTACCAGCAACGTTAACCGAGTGTAAAACGCTAATTGATAGCGATTTAGGTATGATTCAGTGCTCCGACCCAAGATATAACTGCTATTCAACAACCTCAAACTATGGAGATATATTTCAAAGATGGGTCGTGTATCAATCTAAGCCGATGATGGAGAGAGCGAAGAAGACTTTCGAAAAGCGGCTCGAAAAAGAAGATCGCATAGCTGAAAGAGAACTGGCAAAACTCCGCCGTCGAGAGTTCGCCTGTGAAGCAGATGCAAGAAAAGAGGCTGAAATCTGGCTTGGAGAACATCCATTACACAAGTTTAAGGATTTATCCGTTAGAATCGTCGCCAAAAGATCGGATAAAAAGAGGGGACGACCTAAGAATGGTGAAAAGCTCATTGAAGTTCATTTAATTGAGGCTCAGATAGAATTTGACGAAGATAAGGTGATAAAAGAAAAATCAAGGCTTGGAAGGTTCATCTTAGCCACAAACGACCTCAATATAGATCCTGATACCATTCTGAGCTATTATAAGGGGCAACAAGCGGTCGAACAGGGGTTCAGATTCCTGAAAGATAAGAGCTTCCGCGTCTCGGAAGTGTATCTCAAGAAAGAAGAGCGCATTGAGGCTCTGGCCATGATCATGGTCCTGACTCTCATGATATATTCTATCGCGGAGTGGTTGATAAGAAAGCGAATGCAAGAAACGGGTGAGACAGTGCCAAACCAGCTAAAGAAGCCTACCCAAAGGCCAACATTCAAATGGATAGCGTTTCTGTTCATGGGTGTAGCTGAAGTAACCATATGGTTGAATGGGGAAATGCATCTATAGATAGCGAATCTGAATGATGATCTTATTAAGATTATAAGACTGCTGGGGCGGGACTGCGAAAAATACTATGATTTGGAGCGTTGATGCGGAAAGCCGGATCAACCATAGACAGAAGAGTTATAATGGTTTCATGAAATGGTTTTGCGCCAAATGGGATGACATTCTACGCGATAGATGCTACAAACGACGCTTAATCGACTCGAGATTATTTAGCACAGCTATCGTGTAAGGATTTTCATCACCTAAACGCATCTGGAATATCTTCAGGCTTCTCTCGTAATTCTCTTTGGCACCATCGAGGTCTCGATTCAGCGATAAGATGTTACCGAGGCCATTGAGTGTCGCGGCCATGTCAAGATTATCAGAGTCGGGGCCGAAGAATGCTTCCAGAATTTTCAAAGCCCTCTGGAAGCTATCTTTGGCACCCCCTAAATCACCTTTTTCGCCTAGGACATTCCCAAGTCCGATGAGCGCCGATGCCACATCAGGATGGTTGGAATTGGGGCCATAGATCGTCTCATAGATCAATAGAGCCTTATCTAAGGCAGATTTTGCACCATTGAGGTCGTGACTAGCTTGCAATACCATGCCTAAGTTCGTAAGAGTCAGGGCCATGGCAGGGTGGGGAAAGTCGGGGTAGACATCCTCATAAATCAACAAAGCCTTCTCGTAGCACTCCTTGGCTCCATCAACGTCACCCTTCTGGACGAGGACATTCCCGAGTCCAACAAACGTCGATGCTACATCAGGATGGCTGGAGTCGAAGCCGTAGATCTCCTTATAGATCGATAGAGCCTTTGCATAGCACTCCTTGGCCCCATCGAAGTCGCCTTTTGCAAATAGGACTTCACCAAAACCATGAACTGCCGATGCCACATCGGGGCGGTTGGATTCAGGCCCATAGACCTCCTCATAGATCGACAGAGCCCTCCCGTAACTTTTTTCGGCTTCTGCGAGGTTATTGCTAGCTAGCAGGACCGAGCCGAGGTTTATGAGTGCTAAGGCCACGTCAATGTGATTGGAGTCAGGACCATAGACATCATTGTAAATCGCTATAGCCTTATCAAAACAAGATTTGGCGCCATCTGGATCTCTATTATCGGATAGGACGGTACCGAGATTCATTAACGTCGATGCCACATCAGGATGGTTGGAGTCATGCCCATAAATTGCTTTTTTGATCTCCAGAGCTTTCTCGTAACTAATCTTGGCTTCCTCGAAGTTGCCTTTCTGTCGTAAGACATTACCCAGGTTCCCGAGCACTTTTGCCATACCAGGATGATTGGAGTAGGATCCGTTGAATGCTTCAAAAGTCGCCAGAGCCTTATCGAAAGCAACTTTGGAAGCATCGAATTCGGCACGCATTCCTAAATAAATGCCAACCTGGTTCAGAAGGCGACTGTATGATTCGTGAACATCTTCAAGCCTGACTACATGTTTCGACACGGCCAGAGCATGGGGCAACATGAAAGAGCACTCTGGCCAGGTCTGCGGGTCGTCAATGCCTTGAGGAAAGGAGTTGGCCACAAGCAGCACTGCAGCTTCGCCCCATATTTTCCGCTCTTCGTTTGACAATCGATCACGCGTCACGGTCTGGACGAGCCGATGGACAGAGAGACTTTCGGGAGTCGCGTTTATCAGCGAGTATCGTTGAAGGGTGTCCACTGCCCGATTCACCGCCAGCTTATCAGCCAGCGATTCCGGAAGATGTCCATTTCCATCGCTGAAGAGCTTTCTGGGGATGTCGTCGGGAGCGAGGAACGCGCAGAGGTTCAAGAGATCCGCACCCACAGCTGCCTCCTCTTTGACTCGATTCATCGAAACCGTCCAGGCGGTCTCCACCTTCTCCCGATAGCTTTCTGGTTTCTTCTCGTCTTTCCAAAGCTCATTTCGACGGGTTTGGAAGAGCTCCAGATAATCGGCTAGCGTGATTTTAGTTGCCAGGATGTACGCAGCCGCCTGCTCCAGGGCCAAGGGGAGATCGCCGAGGGCGTCAGCAAGGGCGTCGGCCCCGCCATGCTGCCCGGTCCGGCTCTGGAGGAACTCGATCGACTCTTCCCGGCTGAAAACGTCGACAAGAAGCGGCTTTGCGGTGCCGCCCCAGTTCGGGTTTCTGGAGGTGATGATGACGTGACCTCTGCCGGTCCGGGGGAGATAATCTTTCAGATCTTCGGGCTCCTGGGCGTTATCGAAAACGAGGAGCCAGCCCCCGTTCTGCTCCAGCCAGCACCTAACGGCCTCGACGATGACCCTCTGGTCCTTTGCGTTCTTCTCGGGGAGGTCGAGCCTCGCGGCCAGGCCCGCGTAATCGGCGGCCAGGGTGGAGGGCTCCTCGGACCGGACCCACCAGACGACCTGGTAATCGTCGGCGTGGCGGTAGGAGTACTCCAGGGCGAGCTGGGTCTTGCCGACGCCGCCGAGGCCGGTGATGGCAGAGGTCTGGGTGAAGGCGGCGCGCTCTCCGGAGGCGAGGGCTTCGGAGAGGCGGTCGAGCAGGTCCACACGGCCGGTGAAGTTGGGGTTGTGGGGGTGCGGTATGTTGTTGATCTTGCCGAGAGTTTTTTCTGCTACAGCTGGTTCTTTTGGGCTGGGATACGTGATGTGCACGCCGCCCTCGATACGATCGGACTTTATCGTCGGGCATTGATCGCCAAAAGATATTGCGCTGTCTTTCACATTCTCGACGATGTTACCGCCATCATCTGACGGGACTTTTTTGCCCCGTCTCCGGAAAAATGCGTAAAGCACTGTTAGACCAACTAAAATGCCCACTAATTTGTCGACATTATCAAGCAGATCACTATCCTCTTTGTCGGGAATATCTGCCTTCGCAATTGGAGCCACTGTTTGATTCGTGCCGTTCTCGCCTCCCTGCGCCTGGGCCAGCGCGGTCGCTGCCAGAGACAGCATCATCAGCGCCAGGACGATGAGCGGCTTCGGTCTCGTCAGGACTCCTCCAACACTGCCGTTCAATCCTCAATCTACAAAAAGCTTATGTAAGTTCCTCAAGCTTCCGATCGCCCCGCCCATCACCGCCGCCGAGGGCGAGCCGGATCGTCACGAACGACACCTGACTCCCGGCGGAGGAGAACGCCATCCTCAACCTGGAGGCGAACCGGTCAGTTCTGGGGATCGAGAAGATCGAGCGGCTGGGGGAAAATAAATTAAGCCGATAGTCCCGATTTTCCTCGGGATGTAGAAATGAGCTTTGGCATAAGCATAACGAGAATCGGTGTCTTAAAGTGCGCTGCGGCGCTGGTGATCGTCTCAATTCTTTTAATTCCTGTCTCCGTTGCAGACGAGGCAGGCCAGACGGATTCCGAATCGGGAAAAGACGATCACGTCAAGGCAACGGTCAAAGGCATCGGCTGGAAGAATGCCGTGATGATTAATATGCCCGAGAGCGAAAGCCCCAACTCCTCCAGCGCGGGAGGGGCGGGTGAGAGCCTCTCGACCTCAGCCGGCAGCCGCAACGATTCGTCGTCGGGAACTTCCAGCGAGGGAGAAGTGTTGGTGCCCCATTGGATGGTCGGGACTAGAAACGGGACCGTAGGCTTATCGGTCCTGGAAACGGAAGACGGCGGCTATATCGTCCTTGGGGACGTCTTCGAGTACGAGGCCTTCGGACCGGTGATGGACTCCAGGGATATCCTGCTTTTGAAGACCGATTCTAACGGGAGCGAGGAGTGGAACAGGACCATTGGAGGAGATGACTGGGATTATGGATCCTCGATTCAAAAGACAAGAGACGGGGGCTACATAATCGCTGGGCTCACAAAATCATACGGGATCTCCGGGCCTGACGAGCGATTACCGGACATCTGGCTGATAAGAACCGATTCAAACGGAACCGAGCTTTGGAGCAGGACCTTAGGCGTCAGATCCTTCGGTGGCCCCGAATTCGACGCTGGACTCTTCGCCCGAGAAACGTTGGATGGCGGCTATGCCGTCGCCAGCAACAAATATAGACCTGACGATGACGGGCTGGACGCCTGGATTATAAAAACCGACCCTTACGGAGTCGAAGAATGGGATAGAACGATCGGAGACAGAGTCCGGGGAATGTTGGTCTCGGCCCTGGTGACCGACGAGGGCGAATACCTCCTTCTCATCAACGAAAGACCCCCCGACGACGACTCCTTAAGACGCGTCATGCTGATCAAGACCGATCAGGAAGGAAACGATATCTGGACCACGGAATTTGAGGGAACAGGCGGCCAGTCCGGCCAAATCCTCAGGGCGAGCGAAGATGGAGGATACACCGCTGGAGGCTACGTCGGAGGTTTTAGATCACCCTGGTTGGCAAAGGCGGACTCCGAAGGAAATACGGTCTGGAAATGGGATCTGAACAGCCTCTTCAACCTGGACCCCGACCTGACCGTCTTCATATCGGAAGACGGACTCAGCAAAGGCATCGCCACTCCGAAGTGGAATATCTCCTATGAGCTGTACGATTTCCAGGCGACGGTGGACGGAGGCTACATAATCCTCAGCAGAAACCCGGCCGGCGAGGTCTGCTTGACGAAATTGAATCCCGGCGGGGTCATGGTGTGGAAAAACACCTACAGCAAGTCCGATATAGGCTTGGGAAACTCGGTTATGGAAACCAGTGACGGAGGCTACATCATCACCGGATCCCGGGACAACGACCTCTGCCTCATGAAGACCGATTCGGAAGGCGTCCAGGAGTGGAACAGGATATTCCTCAGCGTTCCAGGCGGTCTTGAAATCGAGACCTAAAAACGGCCCTGCCGATGATGCCAGCCGCGCAGAATTCCGCCGGTCTCTAATGTGTACCTGCTGGGCTTCACCTTCCACTTCTTTTTGGCGATAAATCAACGATAGTTCGCCCGGAACGCGGCGAATGGCCCCGCGCCGTCTTTGCCGGGAAAGGGATGGTCGCGCCGCCGGGGGGGAGGCGACGATGGGGCGCGGGGGCCGATCACGGCAGCGCCGCAGAGTTATATATAAAAGAGTTTAAAATATTCCAGACTTCGTTGGAAGTTTGAGCAGATCGGCTCAAATAGTTGTGATTTGAGCATGTCTATTCAAACCACTGAGCCTTGGGAATCCTTGGCAGTAAGGCCGAAGGTTGGTAGGGGGTATCGTGCAAAGATCCGGTCTCTTCCTCCTCTCAGAAATTTGAGGAAACAATGAGCATATCCAAGATGTGGCATTCGGCGGTTCCTGATCAGCCTTCAATATTGCGGAGGCGGAGGAACTGAGGAGAATACTTAACTAGAAACTCATTCATAAATAAGGGCTCAGAGGGTGTTAAAGAGATGACCGACTCCGAATCCATCCGGCTCAAGATAATAGAGGCTGACCAGAGGGACGTGGGAAAGGGGATCGTTCGAATAAGCGAGCGGCAGATGGCCGAGCTGGGCTTGAGCGATTTCGACCTGGTGGAGATCAAGGGAAACAAGTCCGCCAGCGCTCTCGCGGTGAAGGCCTACCCCACCGACGAGGAGATGGACGTAGTCAGGATGGACGGACTCATCAGGTCGAACGCGGGGGCGGGGATCGGCCAGTTCGTCGAGATCACCAAGGCCGAATGGCGACCCGCTGAGAGGGTCACTCTCGCTCCGTTGGGCCGGGGAATCCAGATATCCATCCCCAGCGACGCCCTCCGGAAGGTCTTTTTGGGAAGGCCCCTCTCCAAAGGGGACGTCATCTCCACCACCACCCTCCGCCGGCCACCAGGCGATCTCGCCACAGGGAAGGACACCATGTTCGAAGAGATCTTCCGGAGGCCCGATAAGGCATCGGCCTTCGGCCTCGGCGAGGTGAAGATGAGGGTCATCTCGACAACGCCAGCGGGGACGGTCAAGATAACAGAGAAGACGGAGGTGGAGCTATTGTCCAAGGCCGTCGACTCCAAGGCCGCCGCCGACGTCGTCTACGAGGACCTGGGCGGGATGAAGCACGCCATCCAGAGGGTCCGGGAGATGATCGAGCTCCCCCTCAAACACCCCGAACTCTTCGAGCGGCTGGGGATCGACCCGCCGAGGGGCGTCCTCCTCCACGGCCCGCCGGGGACCGGAAAGACTATGCTGGCAAAGGCCGTCGCCAACGAATCGAGCGCCCACTTCGCCTCGATAAACGGCCCCGAGATCGTATCGAAGTTCTACGGCGAGTCCGAGAAGAGGATCCGGGAGATCTTCGAGGAGTCGGAGAGAAACGCCCCTGCCATCATATTCCTCGACGAGCTCGACTCCATCGCCCCAAAAAGAGAAGAGGTGGCTGGAGAGATGGAGCGGAGGATGGTGGCCCAGCTTCTTTCGCTGATGGACGGCCTCAAAGAGAGGGCGAACGTCATCGTCATCGGGGCGACGAACAGGCCCGACGCCGTCGACCCGGCCCTGAGAAGGCCCGGAAGGTTCGACCGGGAGATCGAGCTTGGGGTCCCCGACTTCGATGGGAGGCGCGAGATCCTCCAGATCCACACGAGAGGGATGCCGCTGGCCCAGGACGTCGACCTGGAGGAGTTCTCGACCCTCACCTACGGCTTCGTCGGAGCGGACATCGCCGCCTTCACCCGGGAGGCGGCGATGAACGCCCTCCGGCGAGTCCTCCCCAAGATCGACTTAGACGAGCCGACGATACCCCGGGAGATCCTGGAGGAGCTGGTGGTGACGAGGGAAGACCTGGAGTCGGCGATGCACGAGGTCTCCCCGAGCGCGCTGCGGGAGATCCTGATCGAGGTTCCGAACGTCACCTGGGCCGACGTCGGCGGCCTTGAGGACGTAAAGCAGCTCCTCGTCGAGGCCGTCGAGTGGCCCCTCGTCTATGGCGAGAACTTCAGAAGGCTCGGGATCGAGGCTCCCAAGGGCGTCCTCCTCTACGGCCCGCCGGGGACTGGAAAGACGCTTCTGGCAAAGGCCGTCGCCAACGAGTCGAACGCCAACTTCCTCACGACGAAAGGGAGCGAGATCCTCTCAAAGTGGTACGGCGAGAGCGAGCGGCACATCGCCGAGATCTTCAGGAAGGCAAGACAGGTGGCCCCGGCGATCGTCTTCCTCGACGAGCTGGACTCTCTTGCACCGGTCAGGGGCGGGGGAACCGGCGAGCCTCACGTCACCGAACGGATCGTAAACCAGCTCCTCTCCGAGATCGACGGGATGGAGGAACTCCGGGGGGTGGTGGTGATCGCCGCCACAAACCGCCCCGACATCATCGACCCGGCTCTGATCAGGCCCGGAAGGTTCGACGAGCTGATCATGGTCCCTGTCCCAGATCCCGAGTCCAGGAGTAAGATCTTCGAGGTCCACACCGGCAAGATGCCCCTGGCCGAAGACGTCGACCTGGCCGACCTGGTCGGCAAGACCGACCAGTACACAGGAGCCGACATCGCCTCGATATGCAGAAAGGCGGGCCGTCTCGCCCTCCGAGAGAACATGAACGCGGAGGAGGTTTTGCAGAGGCACTTTATTGCGGCTCTCGAGGAGGTCGGCCCCTCCGTCACCCCCGACACCATGAAGTACTATGCAAAGCTCTCGGGAGAGCTGAGGAAGAGAGGGTCTCGGGCTGTCGAGAAGGCCGTAGAGAATATGGAAGAAGGGAAGTAAAATGTTCGAGAGGCGAGCCCCCCATCGCCAGAAGGGCTCTGCCACTCCGACTCGAATTACAGATCGAATCGAGTATGATCTCTCGGTCCTATCAATCCTTGGCGATCTTCTTTCCCACGAAGTAGAGGACTCCTCCGCCGACGACGACGCCTATCACGGCTGAGAGGATGTAGGCGATGACCGCACCCTGACCGGACTCGTCACCCTCGAAGGCGTAGTCGGGGAGGGGCGCCTTCTGCCAGAAGCTCGAGAGACCCTCAAGCCCCGAAGGGACGTACCCCAGCTTCTCTTCGATCTCCTCGTTCCCCCATTCGCCGAAGGTCTCCCCGGTGGCAAGAAGCCCCAGAGGGACGAGGACCATGAGGATCAACAGGCCAATGACCAGATTTCTAATCGACTTCTCCATGAGTCCTCACCTCAGGCGGCAGCTCCTTTGGCCGATCTCTTCGACGTCGACTGGTCGTACATCAGGAGGGTCGGGTCGGTCTTCTGGATGTAGGCGAAGATCAGAGCCGTCACTATCGCCTCGATGATGCTGAAGCCGAATACGTGCTCGATCAACATCGCCGGCACCGTGACGCCCAGGCCGTAGGGCATGTAAAGAGGAACGCCGCTGGCGTCGGTGTGAAGGAGCGGCTGAATCCCGAACATGAAGCCCGTGAGGCCTGCTGCAACGGATAGAGAGAGATAACCTGCGATCGCCGAGGCTGCAACCCTCTTTGAGGATCGGATATCGGAGTTACCGCTTATGATCTTGTAGACGTAGTAGGCGACAAAGGGCATCACCACCGCCATGTTGAAGCAGTTTGCTGCGATGGCGGTGATCCCGCCGTCCCCGAATATCAGAGCCTGGAGGATCAGGGCGACGGATATGGAGATTACCCCCGCCCATGGGCCGAGGACGATCCCGATTATCGCCCCGCCTACGGCGTGGCCGGTGGACCCGCCGGGGATCGGCATGTTGAACATCATTATCACGAAGGAGAAGGCAGCCGCCAGAGCCAGGAGAGGAACCTGACGGGTCCTCAGCTCCCGGCTGAGCCTCTGCCCAGCGTAAAGCCATATCGGGATCATGATGATCCACATGGCGATATAGGTGTATGGCCCGAGATAGCCATCTGGTATGTGCATAACATCACCGTCGATAAGCTGATGATTTTGGATATAAATATCTATCGAATTCAACACAAACTGAGATAGTTTTATTTTATAATATTACTAAACCGGGCCGTCGTGGTTTTTCGGTACAATAAGTTAAAAAGAAGATCAAAGAAGCTCAGATCGGTGGATCTGCCGAAAACCCAAAGGCTCCATCTTGACCGGCAATGAAGCCGACGAGATGATCATCCCGAAAGAGTTCTAACATTTCGGATCGATTCTACTTATGATCTTCTCGATGAACGTGATGCTGGGGATGATAGTGCTCCTGGTAAACGGTGCCGTGGCGGTGCATGTGCTTGTGGATGAGGTTTGCGGAAAGGAG
>JAXGJB010000054.1:0-10280 GCA_040770465.1 Methanothrix sp.
GGGTCGGACAACGTCCTGATGACCGTGGAGCTGCCAAAGCCGAGCAGGGCCTGAAGGGAAAGCGCAGAGCTGAGCCGAGTTTAGCTGAGCAGAGCAGGGCCGACCGAGGAGGGGCAGGGCAGAACCCGATCCTCCCCCTCAATCATCTCCCCACAATCATCCCCACCACAAAGTTATTTATCGATTGATGGTCCAGTCAGGCCTGGGGCAAATTACTTGGAGAAAGATCTTCGATCCCAGCTAGCCGAGAACGCCTGGATCATTCTGCCCATCCTTTTCATACTTCTCCTCATATCCTACTTCCTCTTCCCCCTCATGGACGGGATCATCCTGGGGGTCGTCTTCGCCTACGTGGCAAGGCCGATAAGAGACAAGTTCGGACGGCGAAGACGCCTCGGCTCGGTGGTCGCCACCACCGCCATCATCCTCCCCATCATCCTAATCCTGGGCCTCGGCGGGGTCGAGGTGATATCCCAGCTGAACTGGATGGTGGAAAACCAGGGCGAGATCATCCGGAGGGTCGGAGCCTTCCTCAGTGGCCTCGAGATCCCCCTCGAAAATAGCGAGCTTCTCTCCGCCATATACGAGATCCCCCCCCGGATCTACGAGGACCTGACGGGAAGCCTCAGGACGATGATAGAGCTTTTGGCAAGGATCCTCTCTAGCTTTCCCGTATTCTCGTACGGGATGTCCCTCGTCCTCACTGCCCTCAACCTGATAGCCTCGGTATACGTCTGCTACTTCCTCCTCATGGACGGTGGAAGGCTGGCAAGAGGTGTCCTCACCATCCTCCCCTCTGAGAACATATCAGTCTACAAAAAGTACAGCACCAGGATCGACAGCATCCTCTCCGGCATATTCATCGGGGCGATCTACACCGCCATCGTCAGCGGCCTGATATCTGCCACGGTCTTCTACGCCTTCGGGATACCAAGACCCTTCGCCCTCGCCAGCATCGTCTTCATATCAGGGATGATCCCGGTCCTCTCGTCGTGGCTTGTGATAATCCCCATAACCCTCTATCGATACTTCGAGCTGGGACTCTTCGACGCCCTCTTCTTCTTCGCCGTCGCCACCGCCTTTATTTACCTACCCTCGGACCTGATCATAAGGCCCTACATAGTCTCCACGAAGTCGACGATCCATCCCTTGCTCGTCATCCTCTCCTTCGTCGGCGGGGTGCTGGTGGCGGGGATCGGCGGGTTCTTCCTGGCCCCCGCCCTGATGGGGATCGTGGTGGGGGTGTACCAGGTCCACAAAGAGGAGAAGACCGGCTCTCTGGATACTTCCCTGGAGGCAGATGGGGCCGAAGACTGGCCGGGAGGCGAAGATGCATCCGAGGATGAGGGAGCAGCCCACGGGGCAGAGGTGCAGGAAGAACATCACGGAGACGAAAGTCTCGAAGATGACACCGGACTGCAAACCTCGGGACCGTAGATCTGCTGGGCAGCGGCTAGAAGGCTCGAAGATATGAGATTCTACCTTGAGACCTACGGCTGCACCGCAAACCAGGGGAACTCCGACGCCTTCAGCTCTGCCCTTATGGAGAGGGGGCACCTTCCCTCACCGCTGGAGAAGGCCGATTTGGTGATCGTCAACACCTGCGCCGTCACCGAAAAGACCGAGAGGAAGATGGTGAAGAGGCTATCCCAGCTCCAGGGCAAAAAGCTGATCATAGCCGGCTGCCTCCCATCGGCGATCCCCGAGGCGGTCCGGGATATGCCCTGCAGAGAGGTAGTGGGGGTACTCGACCGGCCCGCGGCCATCAGAATCGGCGATTCATTCCCCCCCGAAGAGCCGAGATCGCGGCGCCTCAAGCCAGCCGAAAAACTCTGCGCCGTCGTCAACATCTCGGAGGGATGCGCCGGAGAGTGCAGCTACTGCATCGTCAGACGGGCTAGAGGGGAGCTTTTGAGCAGGAGCGTCGGAGAGGTGGCTGAAGAGGTCCGCCGCCGCCTGAAGGAGGGAGCGGTGGAGGTTCAGCTCGCCTCTCAGGATGCCGCCGCCTACGGCCTGGACATGGGATCGAGCCTCCCGGAGCTTATCGATGCAGTCACCGGGATAGAGGGCGACTTCAGAGTGAGGATCGGGATGATGAACCCGGACCGTTTGAGCCCCATCCTCGGCGACCTGATCCGCTCTTACGAGGACCCCAAGGTCTACAAGTTTCTCCACATCCCCGTCCAGTCCGGTTCGGAGAGGGTCCTCAGGTCCATGAGGAGGGGGTACTCGCCCCGAGATTTTCTGGATATGGCGGCAAGTTTCAGGGCATCCTTTCCCGATCTGACGCTCTACACCGACGTCATCGCGGGCTTTCCTGGTGAGACCGATGAGGATTTCAGGGCCACCGAGCTTTTGATCAGGAAGATAGAGCCCGATAAGGTCAACGTCACCATGTACTCCCCGCGGCCCGGAACTTTGGCCAACGACCTCGAGGATATGCCATCGAGGTTCAAGAAGGAAAGATCAAGACGGATCACCCGGCTCTGGCAGGAGATCGCGGGGCGGAGAAACGGCCGTTATCTCGAAGAGACGATCATCGCGCAGGTGACGGAGATGGGAAGGGAGGAAACCGCGATGGCGAGGTCGGAGAACTACAGGAAGATCGTCGTTTGCGAGCCGCTTCCTCTCGGGAGCGTCCACGAGTTCGAGATCGTCAAGACGACCCCCTTCTACCTTGTAGGAGAGGTGGTCTGATGGACCAGCAGCTGCCTGATTGGTCCGGCGTTTCAGTTTCAATCTCATCTTTTTAGAGAAGGGATCGTCGATTTGGCCCGAGATTATCTATAGCCCTCCAATTCGGCCTCTTTTGCCGATACTAAATCCGGGACGAAGTCGGAGATTACGCAATCTTCACTTAAAATTATTTTTTTATAATTACCCAAATTCTTGACACTATAACGATTAACAAAGCAGTAACTTTATTAATCATGAACATTGTTAATCGTGATGGTTCTGCTCGATTGCACGTGATGAGTGGAAAGAATGTTGGGCGGCCTTGAAGGCAGACATTCCAGATGCCGAAGGAGGATATGCCCAGCATATGGGAGAGACGGAGCGCAAATATCCGAATCTGTAGGATAAGGAGGGTCTAAAATTGGCTGAAAAGGTAGAGAAGAAGGGGAAGACGAAGGTTCTGATGGAGGAGACGAGACTCTTCGAGCCCCCGAAGGAATTGGTCGAGAAATCCAACGTCATGCAGTGGATGAAGAAGAAGGGCTTCAAAACCGAGAAGGAGATGCGAAAGTGGTGTTCTGACAATTATCTTGAGTTCTGGGACGAGATGGCCAAGACCTATGCCGACTGGTTCAAACCTTACTCCAAGGTCATGGACGATTCGGATAAGCCCTACTTCAAATGGTTCACCGGCGGCCTCATCAACATGACCCACAACGCCGTGGACCGCCACGCCAAAGGGGCCAAGAAGGACAAAGTGGCCTACATCTGGGTCCCCGAGCCGACGGACCAGGCCACCCAGAAGATCACCTACGGCGAGCTGGCAAAAGAGGTGAACAAGTTCGCCAACGGCCTCAAGAGCCTCGGCGTCACGAAGGGCGACAGGGTCAGCCTCTACATGCCCATGATCCCCCAGCTCCCCATCGCCATGCTGGCCATCGCCAAGATCGGGGCCATCCACAGCATAGTATTCTCCGGATTCAGCGCCAAGGGGTTCGGCGACAGGGTGAAGGACTGCGAGGCGAAGGTGGCCATCACCACCGACGGCTTCTATCGACGTGGAAAGCCGATGCCATTGAAGGCGAACGCCGACGAGGCCATCGCCGATGCTCCGAGCGTCGAGCACCTGATCGTCTACAAGAGGACGGGCATCGACGTGGCGTGGAAGGAAGGAAGAGACATCTGGTGGCACGACCTGGTTAAGGGCAAGTCCGAGGAGTGCGAAGCAGAGAAGCTCGACCCCGAGCACAGGCTCTTCATCCTCTACACCTCCGGCACCACAGGTAAGCCCAAGGGGATAGAGCACGCCCAGGGAGGATACTGCGTCGGTCCGGCCCAGACGCTCCACTGGGTATTTGACCTGAAGGACGACGACGTATGGTGGTGCACCGCAGATATCGGATGGATCACAGGCCACTCCTACATCGTATATGGGCCGTTATGTCTCGGCGTGACCGGCATCATGTACGAGGGGTCTCCTGACTTCCCGGACTTCGGAAGATGGTGGAATCTGATCCAGGATCACAAGGTCACAGTCCTCTACACCGCCCCCACGGCTATACGTATGTTCATGAAGCAGGGACCGGAGTGGCCTGCCAAGTACGACCTCTCGAGCCTGCGGCTCCTTGGGTCGGTCGGCGAGCCGATCAACCCGGAGGCCTGGATGTGGTATCGTGAGCACATAGGAGGAGGCAAGCTCCAGATCATGGACACCTGGTGGCAGACGGAGACTGGAACCTTCATCTGCTCGCCGCTGCCGATAACCCCGCTGAAGCCCGGGTCGTGCACCTTCCCGCTTCCGGGATTCAACACCACCATCTACGACGAGCTTGGAAACGAGGTGCCTCTTGGGGAGGGCGGCAACATCGTCAACGAGACGCCGTGGCCTTCGATGCTCAGAGCCTTCTACGGCGACAAAGAGAGGTACCAGAAAGAGTACTGGGAGATGTACTGGGAAACGCCCAAACGCGGCACCTACCTCGCCGGCGACAAGGCCACCAGGGACAAGGACGGCTACTTCTGGATCCAGGGCAGAATCGACGACGTTCTGAGCGTCGCCGGTCACAGGATCGCCAACGCCGAGGTGGAGTCCGCCATCGTGGCCCATCCCAAAGCCGCTGAGGCCGCCGTCGTCGGAAAGCCCGACGAGATCAAGGGCGAGTCGATCGTCGCCTTCGTCATACTGAAGGTGGGCGTCGATCCGAGCCCGGAGCTGGCCAAGGACGTGATAAGCCACGTGAGGAAGACCCTCGGCCCCGTGGCTGCGCCGACGGAGGTCCATTTCGTCAACGACCTGCCCAAGACGAGGAGCGGCAAGATCATGCGCCGTGTTGTCAAGGCCAAAGCCCTCGGCAACCCCACCGGCGACACCTCCGCTCTCGCCAACCCCGAGGCTGTAGAAGGCATACCGCTCATCGTTTAGATGAGCGATCCTTTCTTATTTTTGCATTCAATCCAACCTGTGCCTTGTCTCCTGAGCTTATCGTCTTCGATGAAAGCAGGACTTTTGTCGGCCATATATTTAGTCCGAACACGAAGAGCTCTTTATTGAAAATGCAAAGCAATTTGTAATTATCATTTCAACAATTAGCATCTCAATAAGAACGCGAATCGGGTTTGTGAGATGTTTAGATATATAAAATTCAAACTATGGAGAATAATACTTCACCTCACCAAGCTGAAAAGGGCATGTAAAAAAGGGCTTTGGGGCGACTGGCCCGCCGAATAGAAATTTAAATTATATAATTTATATTAACTACCTTTATATTATACCGGGTGCCTTTTTATATCAGTATGACAACGATTTGACCTGAGTTGGCGGAGGCAGACTATCAATTATCGTCGAATTAAAAGCATCCCAATTGAAGTTCTTGTTCTCGAAATATGCAAATCCGCATTTAGAATTAAGTTTTTAAGATATTCTTAATAATTGTGCCGAATACATCATGATAAATCATTATAATATTCGTTCTCGATAGATTTATAAACAAAGGAAGTATAGAGTACGCCGGTGTTTCCAGAGCGACTCCACGGTGTGGAGGGGATATTCCGACAATGGTCGCCCGAGTGCGTTCAATTATCCCGAAAGACTGGATCTAAACGCGGATCTATCGGTAGATGGATCTGGTAATCGGTGTGGAGGAGCGGGAACATCTCAATTTGAGGGCTAAAAGGAGGATTTTAATTGGCTGAAGGAAAGACAGGAACTACCAAGGTTCTGATGGAAGAGACCAGAATTTTTGAGCCGCCAAAGGCCTTGGCCGAGAACTGCAACGCCTGGCAGTGGGCGAAGAAGAAGGGGTTCAAGAGCGAGAAGGAGATGCGCGCCTGGTGCGGCGAGCACTACATCGAGTTCTGGGACGAGATGGCCAAGACATTCGCCGACTGGTACGAGCCCTACACCAAGGTGATGGACGACTCAGGCATGCCCTACTTCAAGTGGTTCACCGGCGGCAAGATCAACGTCTTCTACAACGCCGTCGAGAGGCACATCAAGGCAGGAAAGGGCGCGAAGGTCGCATACCACTTCATCCCCGAGCCCACCGACCAGCCCGAGAAGGCCTACACCTACCAGGAGATTTATGAGACTGTCAACAAGCTGGCAAACGGCCTGAAGAGCCTTGGCGTAAAGAAGGGTGACAGAGTATCCATCTACATGCCCATGCTGCCTGAGACCGTCATGGCGATGCTGGCCTGTGCCAAGATCGGCGCCATCCACAGCCTGGTCTTCTCCGGGTTCAGCTCCAAGGGGTTCGGCGACAGGGTCCAGGACTGTGAGGCGAAAGCGGTCTTCACGTCTGACGGCTTCTACAGGCGCGGAAAGCCGATGCCCCTCAAGCCCCAGGCTGACGAGGGCGTCAAGGACGCTCCCAGCGTAAAGAACGTCATCGTCCTCAAGAGGACCGGCCTTGAGGTCCCATGGACCGAGGGGAGAGACGTCTGGTTCCACGAGCTTGTAGCAAGCCAGTCAGCTGACTGCGCGACTGAGGTCATGGACGCCGAAGACAGGCTATTCATCCTCTACACCTCCGGCACCACCGGCAAGCCCAAGGGTATAGAGCACGCCCACGGCGGATACTGCGTCTGCCCCGCTCAGACACTCAAATGGGTCTTCGATCTTAAGGAGGGTGATGTATGGTGGTGCACCGCCGACGTCGGCTGGATCACCGGCCACTCCTACGTCGCCTACGGGCCGCTCTCCCTGGGCGCGACCAGCATAATGTATGAGGGGTCTCCCGACTTCCCGGACTTTGGCCGCTGGTACAAGATCATCCAGGAGCACAAGGTATCAGTGTTCTACACAGCACCGACCGCCGTGCGGATGCTGATGAAGCAGGGTGAAGAGTGGCCCGAGAAGTACGACCTATCCAGCATAAGGCTGCTCGGGTCCGTCGGCGAGCCTCTCAACCCCGAGGCCTACATCTGGTACAGGAAGAACTTCGCCTATGACAAGGCCCCCATCATGGACACCTGGTGGCAGACCGAGACCGGCTGCTTCGTCATATCCCCGCTGCCCATGACGCCCTGCAAGCCCGGCTCCGTCGCATACCCGCTGCCCGGCTTCAACACCACCATCTACGACGAGGACGGAAACGAGGTCCCCCTGGGAGAGGGCGGCAACATCGTCAACCCGACCCCCTGGCCGTCGATGCTCAGAGCCTTCTACAAGGACGAAGTCCGGTACAAGAAAGAGTACTGGGAGATGTACTGGAAGGTCAAGCCCGGCACCTACCTCGCCGGCGACAAGGCGACCAGAGACAAGGACGGATACTGGTTCGTCCAGGGCAGAATCGACGACGTCCTGAGCGTCGCCGGTCACAGGATCGCCAACGCCGAGGTCGAGTCCTCCCTCGTAGCCCACAAGGCGGTATCCGAGGCTGCAGTCATCGGCAAGCCCGACGAGGTCAAGGGCGAGGCGATCGTCGCCTTCGTCATCCTGAAGAAGGGAGTCAACCCCACCGACGATCTCGCCAAGGAGCTGAAGACCCACGTCAGGACCACCATGGGACCCCTGGCCATACCCGCCGGCGTCTTCTTCGTCGACGACCTGCCCAAAACGAGGTCCGGCAAGATCATGCGCCGCGTCGTAAAGGCCAAGGCCCTCGGAAACCCCACCGGCGACACCTCAGCTCTCGCCAACCCCGAAGCAGTGGACGGAATCCCCCTCATCTGAGGGCGCCCGGCCACCGTCCGCCTTTTTTTATTTTTCGTTGCTGCCTTTTCTCGGCGTATTTAAATTGGGTTCACCCGGATATTTTCGATTTTGCAAAGATTATAACGTCGATCTTTTATCCCCCCAGTTGACAGAATATGCCCGATATCGAGGGCAGCCTGCATCGGACGGGAGCACGGTCTCAGGACTATTTTAATTCCAAATCTGAAATGAGCTTGAGCTATTCAGTTCTCTCCAGATGGTCGACTGCGAAATCTCCAGCTCAATTCGGGCGAGAATAGACCGATCTTCGTCTCCAATCTCGGGGACGACACCCTCATCTTTTATCCTCAAAACTCGCCAAGAATCGAACTCCACTTTTTGAATTAAAAATCTCCATAATCCTTAACAATTTTCCATCATATATCGTTATAATTCCTTATAAAAACACATTTTTCGACACATTTATAAACGAGAAGGGGAAGATCGCATCAGTGTTTCCGAGAATGCCCACGATAAAAGGAGTTTGCTTTGCGGTCGGTCGCAAAAAGGGAGACTCAAACCCGCACCGCATGGCAGAAGGGAGGCGCGCTTCATCCAGACCATTTCCGTCTCCAGGTCGATCTCGTCGTTTTGAAGGGTCTTTTTGAGGAAACGCTTCAAGCTGAAAGTCAAAAGGAGGTAGAAAAGTGGCTGAAGGAAAAACCGGAACAACCAAGGTTCTGATGGAAGAGACCAGAATTTTTGAGCCGCCAAAGGACCTCGCCGAGAACTGCAATGCCTGGCAGTGGGCGAAGAAGAAGGGCTTTAAGACCGAGAAAGAGATGAGAGCCTGGTGCGGCGAGCACTACATCGAGTTCTGGGACGAGATGGCCAAGACCTTCGCCGACTGGTATGAGCCCTACACCAAGGTGATGGACGACTCCGCCAAGCCCTACTTCAAGTGGTTTGTCGGTGGCAAGATCAACATGTTCTACAACGCCATCGAGAGACACATCAAGGCAGGAAAGGGCGCCAAGGTCGCATACCACTTCATCCCCGAGGCGACCGACCAGGCCGAGAAGGCCTACACCTACCAGGAGATGTACGAGACCGTCAACAAGCTGGCGAACGGTCTGAAGAGCCTCGGCGTGAAGAAGGGGGACAGAATCTCCATCTACATGCCCATGCTCCCCGAGACCGTCATGGCGATGCTGGCCTGCGCCAAGATCGGCGCCATCCACAGCCTCGTCTTCTCCGGGTTCAGCTCCAAGGGGTTCGGCGACAGGGTCCAGGACTGTGAGGCGAAGGTCGTCTTCACCGCTGACGGCTTCTACAGGCGCGGCAAGCCTCTGCCCCTCAAGCCCCAGGCCGACGACGGCGTCAAGGACGCTCCCAGCGTAAAGAACGTCATCGTCCTCAAGAGGACCGGCCTTGAGGTCCCATGGACCGAGGGGAGAGACGTCTGGTTCCACGAGCTTGTGGCAAGCCAGTCCGCAGACTGCGCGACCGAGGTCATGGACGCAGAGGACAGGCTCTTCATCCTCTACACCTCCGGTACCACCGGCAAGCCCAAGGGTATCGAGCACGCTCACGGCGGATACTGTGTAGGCCCCGCTTACACCAGCAAGTGGGTATTCGACCTGAACGAGGATGACGTCTACTGGTGTACCGCCGACGTAGGCTGGATCACCGGCCACTCTTACGTCGCCTACGGACCTCTCTGTCTGGGCGTCACCAGCGTCATGTACGAGGGTTCCCCCGACTATCCCGACTTCGGCCGCTGGTACAAGATCATCGAGGACTACAAGGTCTCCGTCTTCTACACCGCTCCGACCGCAGTGCGGATGCTGATGAAGCAGGGCAACGAGTGGCCCACGAAGTACGACAGGTCCAGCGTCAGGCTGCTCGGATCCGTCGGCGAGCCCCTCAACCCCGAGGCTTACATCTGGTACCGCAAGTTCTTCGGAAACGAGGTCTCCCCCATCATGGACACCTGGTGGCAGACCGAGTCCGGGTGCCACGTGATCTCCCCGCTGCCCATGACCCCCTGCAAGCCCGGCTCCGTCGCATACCCCCTGCCCGGCTTCAACACCACCCTCTTTGACGAGGACGGAAACGAGGTGCCCCTGGGATCCGGCGGCAACATCGTAAACCCGACCCCCTGGCCGTCGATGCTCAGGGCCTTCTACAAGGACGAAGTCCGGTACAAGAAGGAGTACTGGGACATGTACTGGAAGGTCAAGCCCGGCGCCTACCTCGCCGGCGACAAGGCCACCAGGGACAAGGACGGATACTGGTTCGTCCAGGGCAGAATCGACGACGTTCTGAGCGTTGCAGGTCACAGGATCGCCAACGCCGAGGTCGAGTCCGCTCTGGTAGCCCACAAGGACGTCGCTGAGGCGGCCGTCATCGGCAAGCCCGACGAGATCAAGGGCGAGGCCATAGTCGCCTTCGTCATCCTGAACGAGGG
>JAXGJB010000055.1:0-9535 GCA_040770465.1 Methanothrix sp.
CAGGAAGGGTCAAGATCGTGGAGAAGAAGGACGGTCAGACCAGGACCTTCATGAACACCTTCACCGCCAGGGACGACGCCGAGATCACCGATACATACGAGGACGAGACCGGCGCCAGCGCCACGGTGATGGGCACGTCCCGAGTCCCCTTCGAGGGGTCTCTGAGGTTCGACCTCTTTTCGAACGGCACCTTCTTGACCAGCGTCGAGGAGAAGACGCCTATCCTCCTTGCAGGCGACGACGAGACGGTGGAGATATCCTGGAACGAGACTCTGGAGCCGGGGATATACACGCTCAGAATCCTGCTCATCGGAAATGACGGAGACGTCCTGGACATGGAGGAGAGCGTCATCGAGGCCGAGATCCCGCCTCAACCCCAGACCGTGGAGACCGTCCCGGAGGAGGAGGGATCGAGGACGAAGACCGGCGCCCTGATCGGCATAATCGTCCTCGCGGCCGTGGCGATCGTCGTCATCAGGCGGAGGAGGAAGAGGAGCAATCAGAAATAAAAATTTCGTATGCGCCGCGAGGCCGGCGCCTCCTCCACCGGTCTCTCTCGCTTCAGCCCTCTTATCTTATCCGCTTTCATAGATCACCTTCCCGGTGGCGAGAGCTCGTCTGAGAAACCTGCTGGCTGGAAGCGCTTTCTCCAGCTCCTCGGAGGTGAAGGCGAGGATGTCCGAATCTGCCTCCCGGTCCACCTCCTCGTATATTTTGCCCATCCACTCTTTTCCGCTCATCCGAGAGGGCATGATCACGAGGAGGTCGATGTCGCTTGTGCTTCGAACATTTTCTAAAGCAAATGAATTCAATTCAAAAACAAAAGTGATGATGCTAGAATTGCCTTTAAAGCGGCGTTACAAAGAAGAGACTATAACGCTCGAATCGTTGTGTTTTCATAGTCAACAGTCTCGTTCCTTAGAGCAAGAACAAGATAATTGTGGTCATCCAGCACTAATTCTATCAACCGTGCCTCTTCTCCATCGGGGAAGATGCAAGTTGCTTCAACTCCGCTATAGAAAGATATATTTGTCGGTAATATTGTTATGTTTGTGCCACCAAAGCTCTCTAGAATGCTCGATGAATCCGCATACAGATTAATTGAAGATACACTTTCTGAAGGCTCCGCCTTCATAAGCTTTGTTCGGCTGTCATTGATTTGTAATGAATGGATTTCTTCCCACCCTTCGTCATGATAAAAAAACCTCTTCCCTTGGGCAGGCAGTAACAGTAGTAGAATTAATCAACAAGGTGACGTTATAATCTCCGTTTTCAATACCACAAACACAAGCACTCGCAACGCCAAGAAATACTATCAAAAAATACATATACAAATACCTTATGCCCAAATCCATCATCCTCCTGGTATAACATATCTCAATTTCTTCTTTGGGTTTAAATACGTTCCGCCTCTCCGAGGGGCTGCGAAATTGGGGAAGATCGGTGGAGGATTTGAGGATGATCTTCGGCCTGACCATCATCCTCCCATCATCCTCATCACCTCCTTCCCTACTAGGTCGCCCTGCACCCCGCCAGCCCGCAGTTTGCGCCGACTACGATATCGTTTCCGATATCGGTGGTGATCCGCC
Source organism: Methanothrix sp. (assembly GCA_040770465.1). Taxonomy (GTDB): domain Archaea; phylum Halobacteriota; class Methanosarcinia; order Methanotrichales; family Methanotrichaceae; genus Methanocrinis. The sequence goes on from JAXGJB010000055.1 coordinate 1,590, forward strand.
ACTGGGGCTCTGCCACCTCCGGGTCGTCGGGCCAGCTGAGGGTGAGGTTCACGAAGACGCCGCCGCAGTCAATCGACTTCATGGCGGCGATCGCCTCCTCATAGCCGACCATGTACCGGTCGAAGGGCCTGAGGCCCCCTGGGCAGTCCACCTCCGCCGGCCGGGTCATCCCGATCAGAGGAGCCTCGGCGACGTAATAGCTGCGGCAGACCCCGTCCTCACCCCGGTACACCACGTCCCACCCCAGAACGTCCCCGGCCGTCGTCCCGGCGGAGTTGTTGATCCGAGCGGTCTTCGAGATCAAGCCCTCAAACTCGATCGGCGGCGTGCACCCGTCGGTCATGCTCCAGGAGCTGCAGTTAGAGGGGCCGCACTCGCCGCTGAAGTACCTCTGCTCGCTGCACTCGGAGCAGTCGTCATAGATGCAGACCGCGTACTCGGCGGTCATGTTCCCCACATTCTCCGTCCGGTTCTCGACCCGATAGCCCTGAAGCTCGCAGAACGAGAAGTTTCTGCCCGCCCTCCCTCGATAGAACTCCCATGTTGGGACGGAGGTGCCGTCGGGGAAGGTGCAGTTGCCGTTCTCACATCTGTAGCCGAGGGCCTCGCAGTAGACGCAGGACGGGTCTGCCATCCCCACGGCCCCCATCCGGACCGCGTCGTCCGCCACCGACGCTGTCGCCTCTGACGCCTCCGCCGTAGCTGCTGATGCCAGTATCGCCAGGATCAAAACCGCAAACTTTGACGCTTTCATGAGACTCATCACCATATGCTGTCCACCCTCACCGTATTTAAGAATTTTTAAGTGTACTCTTCGAATATTGGGTGTCGTGGGAAATTTGATATACGGATAAGGTCAGGTCGTTGGTGAGGAGGGGTCAGGAATCAAAGAGGAGATCTGGATCGAGAAGTACAGGCCGACGAGCCTGGACGACGTGGTGGGCCAGGAAGAGATAGTCAAGAGGCTCAAGTCCTACGTCAGGAGCAGAAACGTCCCCCACCTCCTCTTCTCGGGACCCCCCGGCGTCGGCAAGACCGCCGCCGCCATCAGCATGGTGAGAGAGCTCTTCGGCGAAGACTGGCGGGCAAACTTCATCGAGCTGAACGCCAGCGACGAGCGGGGGATCGACGTCGTCCGCCACAAGGTCAAGGACTTCGCCAGGATCGCGCCCCTCGGCGACGCCGAGTTCAAGGTGATCTTCCTCGACGAGGCCGACGCCCTCACCAACGACGCCCAGAGCGCCCTCCGCAGGACGATGGAGAGGTACAGCTCCATCTGCAGGTTCGTCCTTTCTTGCAACTACTCCTCCAAGATCATCGAGCCGATCCAGTCGAGATGCGCCGTCTATCGGTTCCGGTCATTGTCCGATGACGCCGTCGCCGAGAGGATGAAGAAGATCGCCGAGGACGAGGGGATCAAGGTGGCCGACGAGGGGATGAGGGCGATCGTCTACGTCGCCAGGGGCGACATGAGAAAGGCGATCAACGCCCTCCAGGCCGCAGCCCTGATGGAGGAGGAAGAGGAGGTGACCGAGGAGACGATCTACCAGATCACCGCCACCGCCCGCCCCGAGCAGATCAGAGAATTGATGGAGGCGGCCCTGGCGGGCAAGTTCACTCAGGCGCGAGCCCTCCTCGACGAGCTACTCCTGGTCCAGGGGCTCTCGGGCGAGGACGTCATAATCCAGATCCACCGGCAGACCCTTGCCCTCATGGACTCCGACGACCTTCCCGCCTCGACGGTGGTGAGGCTGATGGACAGGATCGGAGAGATCGACTTCCGGATGACCGAAGGCGCCAACGAGCGGATCCAGCTCGAGGCGCTCCTCGCCTACTTCGCCCTGGCAGGCTCGCAATAATCGTGGTGAAAACATCCCATGGAACCAATACATCCGGACCTGATCTCCACGGACCTGATCCCCTTCTTCTGGGCGGCGGCAACCCTCGCCATCGTCACCATATCCGCAATCCTCGCGACCCGGCACGGGGCGGAGATCGCCGTCGGGGTCTTCGCCGCCCTGACGGTCCTCGCCAACCTCATCGCAGTGAAGACGATCGTCTTCGGACCGTTCATAGCGCCGGCGGCGGTCCTCGTCTACGCCTCCACCTTCCTCATGACCGACATCCTGAGCGAGACCTTCGGCAAGGAGAAGGCGAAGCTTGCGGTCTGGACGGGTTTTGTCGCAAACCTGGTGATGCTCGTCTCGGTCCTGATCGCCGTCCGCTGGTCGGCATCCCCGGTGATGGACCCGGACCTCGCCCGCTCCTTCGACGCGGTCTTCGGCTTCGCCCCCCGGGTGATCGCGGCCTCCATGGCGGCGTACCTGGTGAGCCAGCATCACGACGTCTGGGCCTACCACTTCTGGAGGGATAAGACCAATGGAAGGAGGCTCTGGCTCAGAAACAACGCCTCGACGATGGTCTCCCAGGCGATCGACACCCTCATCTTCATCAGCCTCGCCTTTTACGGCATCCTTCCAAACTCCGTCCTGGTCCAGATGATGGTGGGCCAGTACGCCATCAAGCTCCTGATCGCGGCCCTGGACACGCCCTTCATGTACCTGGCGGTGGCCGCAGCCCGAAGGGCGAGATGAAAGCAACGCCGATTGGCGATTTTAAATGGGGATCTCCTGCCTTCGGCCTCCAGGACCGAAAGATATATCGCATGTCCTGAACTGACCTTTGCCAAAAGAGAATCGAAGTTTTATGGAGGAAGAAGAAAATGCCGGAGTTTGCAAACCCCTTTTCGGGACTGGCCAGCGACCGAAAGCTCACCGCCGAGGAGCTGATCCGGGCCATAAGGTACATGGTCGCCGCCGAGTACGAGGCGGTCCAGCTCTACATGCAGCTTGCGGAGTCGACGGACGACGAGCTGGCAAAGGCGGTCCTGGTGGACATCGCCGACGAGGAGCGGGTCCACGCCGGGGAGTTTCTGAGGCTTCTCAAGGAGCTGGCCCCCGACGAGGAGGATTTCTACCAGGAAGGGTGCGAAGAGGTGGAGGAGATCATCGAGGACCTGAGGGGCTAGATGGGATTGATGGGATTGAGAGGTCGTAGATGGAAGGCGAATTGATGAGATTTCCATCCGCATTGATGGCATCTTTGATTCTGGCGGCCCTTCTGGCCGGGGCCGGATGTCTTGAGAAAGGGTCTGTGGGCGACATTTCGACCCCAACGGGAGGCACAAAAGGGCTTTCGGAACCTCCCGCAGCGGAGGCGGAGGTCTCAGGAGTTGTGACGAACGTCGTCGACGGCGACACCTTAGACGTCGAGGGGTTCGGGCGGGTGAGGCTCGCCGACGTCGACAGCCCTGAGATGGACACGCCGGGAGGAAAGGCAGCGAAGTTCTTCGCCGAGACTATGCTCCTCGGCAGGGAGGTCCATCTTGACGTCGACGACCTCGGCGGTATGGACAGGTACGGCCGGTGGGTTTGCGTCGTCTACGTCCAGGACCCCGAGACCGGCTCCTGGGTCAACTTCAACAGCGTTCTCGTGGCTTCCGGCCACGCAGAGGTGAAGGACTTCAGGGACAACGAGTTTGATCCCGCCGACTGGGGTTATGCTTAGCCACCTCCTCCATCCTTCAGTCCGAACTCCCTTCTGATAGAGAATCCAGGTTCTCCCGCGCCCTCATGGTGTAGTGGTGGCCGGGCCCCAGGAACTGCTGGAAGATCCGGAATGCCAGCTGATATCTCGCCCTCGCCCCCGCGAGGTCGCCCATCTCCTGGAGCGCCTCCCCCAGGTTGTTCTCCCGGATGGCGGTCTTGAAGTGGTTGGGGCCGTAGGCGTCCCTGTCGATGGCCAGGGCCCGCTCGAATTCGGCAACGGCGCCCGCGAGGTCGCCCAGAGACCTCAAGACCGTCCCCAGGTTGTTCGCCCTGATGGCGATCTTGAGCCGGTCGGGCGCCGCCTGGGACTCTTCGATGGCGATCGCCCTCTCGAATGTCTCCTTCGCCCCCGCGAGATCGCCGAGGACCCGCAGGACCGAGCCGAGGTTGTTCAAGTCGGTTGCAACCTCCGAGTGGTCGGGGCCGTAGAACCTCTCGTCGACGACGAGGAGCATCTCGAGAACGTTCCTCGCCCCTTCGAAGTCGCCCCTCCGGTGGAGGTAGAGCCCCACCTGGTTGAGGAGGAGGGAGGCGGGCTCCGACCCGATCCCCAGCTCCTCGACCTTCTTCGATGCGGCGAGGGCCGATGGGAGGAGGCGGGCGCATTCGGTCCAGGTGGACAGGTCCTCGAGGTAAGAGCTGAACGCTCCCCCGATGGCCCTCACCGTCTCCTCGGCCCAGGTCTTCCTCTCATCATCTCCGAGGCGGCTGTAGGCGAGAGCCTGGACCAGGGGGTGGACCGATAAGAGATCCTCGCTCCGCCTCACAAGGCCCCGCCGCTCGAGGGCCGCGATCCCAAGCTCTGCCGACTCGGGAAGAAGCGCGGCGGTCTTTTCGAGAAGGTCGATTGGAAGGTCCTCGGGGGAGAGAAATGCGGTGAGGTTCAGAATGTCGACCCCTTCCTGAGATACGGCCCTCACCTGCTCAATCGAGATATCAAAGACTGTGGCCAGAGCCTCGGGGCATCCGGGTGGGGTCCGGCCCGAGACCTCGCCGACCCGTTTTTTGTAGGCTTCGAGGTACCGGGATAGAGAGATCCCGGTCCACCTGATGTAGCCGCCCGCCAGCTCCAGGGCGAGGGGGTCACCCCCCAGAGCCTCGCCGAGCTTCTTTGAGGAAGCGGCGTCGTCCGAGCCTGTCCGGCGGAGAAGACATTCCGCCGCCTCCGAGGGAGCGAGGGGTCCGACTTCTACTTTTGCGAAACCCTCCGACCAGCCGGGGCTTCCGGTGGTGATGATCACGTCGCCTCGCCCACCGTCGTCCTGGTCTGGGATGCGGCCCTCCAGGGCCTGGAGCGAGGGTGCGGCGTCGAAGACGAGGAGCCACCGGCCGTTCTCCTCAAGCCAATTGCGGACGGAGCCCGCGAGGTCCCCGAGGTCCGAGTCCTCCTGGTGAGGGATTCCCAGAACCTCGGCGAGGCCGGCGTAGTCGGAGGCGAGGACGATGGGGTTGGCGGCCCTGACCCAGAGCCTGAAGTCGTACCTGTCGATGTGGATTCTGCCGTGCTCTTCGGCGATGGCGCTCTTTCCCACGCCGTCGGGGCCGGTGAGGACGACGGGGCCGCCCTCGCCCAGGGCGTCTTCTGTATCCCTCAAAATCGAGCTTCGAGCTGTGAAGAAGGGGTTTCTGCGATGCGAGAGGAAGAAGTCTGTCATCACCATCTATTATCGATCAAGATCTATTAAACTCTGTCCCGTCGGTATTTAGCCTTGCCAATTCTCGCTAAATTAGCCGAAAGGATGTCAGATCCGGCCACTGAGCTTAATCGCAATCCATGAGCTGCCCATGGCCAAGATTTAGGTAGCCTGACCCATGTTTATCTTGTAACTCTCCAAGGCCCAAAATCCCCGGCGCAGTTTTTAATCTGTTTTCACATCATGTAGAGCAGGTTCAAATTTTGGATGGGGTCGGTAGTTGGCACACACATCAAAGAAAAAATATTTATTTATCTATTGAAAATTTGGGTTCCAAGATATTATGATATCTTTGTTTTTTTTGGTCTTTAATATTTTCCAAATTGTCTTTGGAATTCCACCATGTTTCAAAGGTGGGCAGTTTTTATCTCGCCATTCCACTAAGCAAATAAAATTTGTGTTATCAGGTGAAATAAATCTGTTTTTTCTTCGTGATCTTCTTTTAAAAACATGAAGATAAACAGCATCTGCTGGAATTTTTCCGTGTTTAATTTTCATAACTGGCGAAGGAGGATTTTCCACATTTTTTAGTGCATTGATTGCAGAATCGATTGCTATAAGTATGTCGGATCTATTAATAATATGTGGGATATATAGATTGGCAAGAAACCTTTTGTTTGTCTCATTGCTTGAGTCGTTAATTTCCCTCAACATCCATTCTTTTTCACCAATTAATGGATACCTAAATCTCTTAACGACTTCAAGATCCATCTCTTCGTTGTTAGCCTCGAACAACATAAAATCTCCTCTACGTATTATATTTCTCATTACATTCTCCGGCAGAATTAGATTGTTGATGGTTTCCTCCAGTTCTTCTTTAGTAAATCTGATCATTCCTGGTGGCATTCGTAAATGTCTATAGCAGATAGCGTATCTCTGGTAATTTGGATTCCAGTTACTTGCAATTATTGCAACCTCAAAAGCATGTTTCTTCAATCTGCCATGATTTGAATCTTCTACAAAGAAATGTATATTAAGCTGAGATGAACCAGTTAATCCTGTATCAATATGAGTACATATAAATCCTGGATATGAAAAGAATCTACACATATACTCGGTTAAAAGGTACCAATCACTATAGATACTCTCTATATTTTTCAAAATTACTTCGTTATGTTTTGAGAAAAATCTCAAAGTTCCTACAATTATTCCGCCGGCATCATCGAAGGCGCCTTCGATGAAATCGTCAAAATGAGGTTTTCTAGAACCGAGTAAGGCATACGCAGCTTCACCAAATATATTTATTACAGTCCATACTTTTTCTTGTTTCAGTTTATTTTTTCCTGATGTGTAGATAAACTTTACATCCTCCGGAGAAACAATTACACCGCCATGATTAATTGCATTCCTTACGTCGATGTCTACGAAATGAAATAAATCCTTAAAGCCATTTGCTTCAAGAATATTTTTTAAATTATTTAGGTTGATCTGCATAGAGTAATCTTCATCTTTGCAAGATCCGATTACATCTCTTAGGAATCTAAATAAATTAGAGAGAACCGATTCTAATAGTTGCGCGTAAGTAGGAATTCGATATAATCTTGTTTTTATTTCTGGAATCTGATCAATCGGTTCAATCTCAGCAATGATATCTGACAGCTCCAGATAAGATCTTATTCCTTGAAACCAATATTCTAAACCGCAGGCTATGCCCCTGATAGTGCTATCAGGATTTGAATGATACATGTCTAATAATTTTTTGTATACGAGATCTTGTATTTCTCTATTAAATAAATTATCCGTTTCTGGCATTAAAAATTTGTAGAATAAATCCACATAAAGTGGAGGAATAGAGCTTATTTCAGGATCTATTTCATTCTGGATCGATTTAAGCAATTCTTCCTGCAAAGACATCGAATAAATCCTCCGAATGTACATAGCTTTTGCGACATCTACATTATTATCCATAGTTGACACCTTGTGCCTTTAGATATAGCGTATCTAACACTAAATTAAGAAGAATTTTTCCATAAATAGCTTTCCCGATCCACCTGGATTGCTCAAATCCAAACTATCGGATCTCACGTTATCAGACATGGATATTCGATGGCTCGACGTGGATCAAGCTCTTGCTTAACATATTTTATCGCCCTTCGAAACCCCTTTACACTCAAAGGTCAAAGCTCGTTGTAACTACCATCATCCAACTTTAATGCGGAGGCAGATTCATGGCTGAAAAGACGATCCTGGTCTTTGGAGGGTACGGCGGCGCCGGCACCGCCATATCGAGATCGATTTTGAAGAACACCGAGGCCAGCCTCGTGGTGGCTGGAAGACGGGAGGAGAAGGCAAGAGGCCTAGCAGAGGCGCTGAACCGCGAGTTCTCCGGCGATCGAGCCTCTGCGATCGCGGCCGACGCCACTGAGCCGTCGACTTTGAAGGAGGCCTTCGGGGGGGCAGACCTGGTCATCGATGCGGCGACGACCGTCCCCTTCATCGAGACGACGGCGAGGGCAGCCATCGACGCGGGAGCCGACTGGATCGACATCCACTACCCCCAGGATGCGTTCCCGATCCTCGAAGGTCTCGCCCCCGAGATCGAGAGGGCCGGCCTCGCCTTCGTTACCCAGGCGGGATTTCTCCCCGGCCTTCCGTCGGCCTTCGTCCGGATGGCCGCATCCCAGTTCACCCGATACAGAAGGGC
>JAXGJB010000056.1:0-9290 GCA_040770465.1 Methanothrix sp.
GGGCTTGGGACGTTGAACTTGTAGAAGTCGCCGTCACCGGCGGGGAATATGTAACCCTCGACCAGATCGCCGAAGTTTATCTCCGTCGCATCCCCGATCTCGCCGTCGGGCTCGCGGCCGTCCACCACCGGCTCAAACTCGGGCCGGAAGGTGTAGGTGGCGTTGTAAGATTTGCCCGCCAGATCCACTATTCCAATGTAATACCAGCCGGGGGTTCCTATGTCGAGGTGTAAGGTCACCAGGTCGCCGGGGTTTGAGGCGTCGACCCGGGTGATCCAGTTGAAGTTCTTGCCGTAGAAGTCGATCCTCGTCCTCATCTCGTCGGGGACCCCTTCGAGGATGACGTCCAATATCCCCGTGTCATTTATGCGGAACTTGTAAAAGTCCACATCCCCCCCGGCGAATATGTACCCATCGACGATCTCGCCGAAGTTTATCTCGGCAGCGTCCCCGATCTCGCCGTTCGGCTCGTCGTCGTCGACGACCGGCTCAAAGCTGAGCGCAAAGTTGTAGCCCGAATCATGGGACTTGCCCGCAAGATCCAGTATCCCGATGTAGTACCAGCCAGGGTTCACCAGGTCCTGCTTCAAATCCACCAGGTCGCCGGGGTTTGAGGCGTCGACCCGGGTGATCCAGTTGAAGTTCTTGCCGTAAAAGTCGATCCTCGCCCTCATCTCGTCGGAGACGCCTTCGAGGCTCACCTCCAATTTACCGGGATTATCAATCCAGAACTTGTAGAAGTCCACGTCGCCCGCGGGGCTTATGAACCCGCCAGCCGCTGCGCCGACGCCAAGTCCGGTGGCATCACCGATCACGTCGTTCGGCTCGCCGGTGTCGGACTGGCAGTATCCTCCAGTCATGACTGCAAAAAAAATGAAAGTTGATAAAGTCATTCCCAGAGCAGATCGTCTGATTCTTCCGTTCATATCGTAAATATATTGACATAAAATGTTAAAAACTTTGCGGAGGCGACCTGACCATCTGCCTGAAACCTGACCCGGCCTTGTCGCCGAGCCCGATAGCCTCCGCCTTTTGATGAGGGGCTGGAATAACCCTCGGATCTGGCCTCCCCTTGAGATTAACCCGCCTGGAGATTAACCCGCCTTGAGATCTACCCCTCCGGGGCAAGGGTGACCATCACGTTGTCCAGGCCCCCAACGTCCCTCATGTTGCTGTACTCGCCCCTGATCCAGATCTCCGAAACGTCTCGCATGATCGAGGCGAAGCTCCCCCCCGCCTCTCTGAAGTTGGACGGGGCCAGGGTGACCTGGCGGCGGGACCAGATGCCCCGGGGCGGGTCGCACGACCAGGAGAGGTAAGACCCGTCATTGCCGTAGATCCGGACCACGTCACCAAAGATGGAGCTGCCGTTCGCCGACTCGATCTCGATTATGTCGAAGCTCAGAGCTCCCCCGATGTAAGGGGTCCAGTCTCCGCCCCAGTCGAAGGGTGAGACGTAGTACCAGGTCTGGCCAGACCCCTGGTCCTCGCCCCGGAGAAAGCCGCCCGGATTTCCTCCCTCGCCGCTCCAGGAGAGGGCGACGTCGCGCCCCGCCCTCCAGCCCTCGTCTCCGAGATCGAAGCTGCTCACAAGGTCTGTCGCGACCGGCAGCGTCACGACGACGTTGTCGATCCCCTCGACGTCGCTTCTGTCCGAGTACTCGCCACGAATCCCGACCCAGTCCACAGACCTCATCACCCTCGAAAACTCCTCCTCCGAGGCTCCGAAGGAGGCAGGGGTGAGGGCCACCCGGCGCCGGGTCCAGCCGCTCTCAGCAAGCTCTCCTGAATATGACGAGGACGAAGGAGAGACGGTGACCACCGACCCATCCGACCCGACGATCTTGACGAGATCAGCCTCGTAAGGCCCACCCTTCCCCGAGTCGATCATCTTCAGGTCGAAGCTCAGGACCCCTCCGACGTAAGGGGTCCAGTCCCCCGACCAGGACCGGGGTGAGACGAAGTACCAGGTGCTGCCGTCGCCGAGGTCCCGGCCCAGAAGAAATCCTCCGCCGTTTCCGCCCGCCCTCCTCCATTCGATGGAGACGTCCCCCTCGGGCCTCCATCCTCCGTCGCCGTCGTCGAAGGGCGTGGCCAGGTCCAGCCCCGAGGGCGGGGCTACGATGACGTTGTCGATCCCCAGAATCCAGGTATCGCGAGCACCTTCGCCCTCGATGGAGATCCCGGCAACCGACCTCATGACATTCCGAAACTCCGCCTCCGATGCCCCGAAGTTCGATGCGTTGAGGATCAGCTCGCGATGGGTCCAGGACCTCTCGGGAGCGGGGGAGGAACTGATGAAGACCGTCCCGTCAGACCCCATTATCTTGATGGAGCCACCTTCGGGCTCCGGCCCGCCCGCCGCGATCAGCCTCTCATCGAAGCATAGGACCCCACCGACGTATCTGCCCCAGTCGCCAGCCCAGGATGAAGGTGAATGGTAGCTCCAGCCTCCATCCGTACCCTCCTCCTGAAGAAAGCCCCCCGGATCACCGCCGAACCGCTGCCAGGTCAAGCGGCCCGACCCCTCTGAAAACCATCCCTCTTCTCCCTCGTCGAATGTGCAGGCCAGGGTCTGGGCCGAGCCCTGCTGAACTTGAAAGAAGATAAGAGCCAAAGATAGAGCATAGATCATCTTCATCTTCGCTTCGCCTCCCCCAAACTTCTGCATATATCGTATAATATCTTTTGTGTTCGCGGCCGAAACTCTGAGGTCCCATCGTCCGATTTGAGGGACGGTAGACGTTCTGATCCCTCAAGATCAGACTCCATATGCGATCGGAAATGCTGGAGAAAAGGGAGGAGATCCTCTTCGGACGGGCGGCTGGAGATCCCCTTCGGGCGGGGGGAGGCGCTCAGGCGAAGCTCTTTACAAAAAACGCACCTGCCGGTCCTGTTTCGCAACAACTAAATATTGATCCTGCAAACCATCTCCGAGATGTTCGAGGCCTGGGACGAGTATCATCTGATAAACGTTGAGCTTATGCGGCTGACCGAGAGCCTTCCGGCCTCCGGCCTCGGCGAGATTATAAACTACGTCCTCACCTCCCCCGGCAAGAGGGTCCGACCCCTCATCCTGGTCTTATCGTCGGAGGCCTTCGGCTGCGACCCCAAACGGTCGGTGAATGCGGCCCTCGCCCTGGAGCTGGTCCACGCCGCCTCCCTCGTCCACGACGACATCCTCGACCGCGGGACGGAAAGACGGGGCGCGGCCAGCGCTTTCGAGAAGTACGGGATGGAGGCGGCCCTCCTCTGCGGCGACTACCTGATATCCAGGTCCATAGGCCTGATGTCAGGCTACAGCCGGGAGGTGATCGAGGCCTTCTCTCTGGCGTGTATGGAGATGTCCGAGGGGGAGATGCTGGACTTCGCATCTCGGACCACCCCCGAGGACTACTACCTCTGCATCTGCAAGAAGACGGCCTCCCTCTTATCCGCATCATCCAAGATCGGATGCCTGATAGCGGGCGCAGGCGTTGATGACGTCGCCCTCTTCGAGAGCTACGGGATGCACCTGGGCCTCGCCTACCAGGTCGCCGACGACCTGAACGAGTTTCTTGGGATGGAGAAGGGGAAGTCCTCAGAGAAGACCTCCGTCACCCTTCCCGTGATCTACAGCAGAGACCACTCGGCAGAGACGACGCTCGCCCTCTGCGCCGAGGCGATCCGAGATCACTGCCGCGCCGCAAAGAGGGCTCTCGCCGAGGCCGGAGGGGACGAAGAGATCAAGGCGAGGCTCGGAAGCATAGTCGACAAGTGGGGAGAAGAATGCAAGTCGCTGAAAAACCGCTGCTGAAGATAGAGGCCGAGACAGAGGGCGGAAAGATCGTCTTTCGGGCAACGGGCCCCCTCTCAAAGGTCACAGGTCCCGTCATGAGAAAGATCAACGAGACCTTCGCAAGCGAGAAGCCCATCAGCTCGGGACCCGAGCGGATCGTCTTCTCCACCTGGATCCCCCCGGCCCCAAGCCTCGCCTTCGACCGGATGATCTCCTCCCAGGTTGCAGCCCTCACGAGGAGAAGGATTCCAGACCAGGTCTCCATCGCCACCATCCGCTCCTGCCCCAACGATTGCCTCCACTGCAGCGCCCCCTCACGAACCGGCGAAGTCCTCAGCTCCGAGGATATAAAAAGGGTGATAGGCGAGGCCCTCGACCTGGGGTCTTACATGATATCCTTCGACGGCGGAGAGCCGATGCTGAGGCGCGACCTTCCGGACCTGGCGGCAGAAGTCGACGACCGGGCGATATCGGCCTCCTTCACCAGCGGCTACGGTCTCACCGAGGAGCGGGCGCTATCTCTGAATAGAGCAGGCCTCTACGCCGTTCGGGTGAGCATCGACAGCCCCCACCCCGAAGAGCACGACCGGTTCCGCGGAAGGGAGGGTGCCTTCTCCGACGCCCTCTCTGGGATAAGAAACGGCCTTGCAGGAGGGCTGCTGGTCGACCTCTTCATGGTTGTATCCCCCATGAACATCGACGACCTGGAGGACGCCTACTCCCTGGCGGCGGAGCTTGGCGTCCACGAACTCTCCCTCTACGATATCGTGGCCGTGGGGAGGTGGTCGTCCCATTCCGACGAGGTCTTGAGCAGGGGCGACATCGACCGCCTCCGCCGGTTCCACCAGGAGAAGAACCGGCTTTCTGAGGGTCCCCGAGTCTCGGCGTTCCCCTACCTCCTGGGACCCGATATGTTCGGCTGTTTTGCCGGAAGGAGGTGGCTTCACGTCGACGCCTCCGGCGACGTCCTCCCCTGCGCATACATGCCCATATCCTTCGGGAACGTCCGGAACAAAAGCCTCAAAGATATCTGGAGAGAGATGGGAAGAGACCGCTGGTTCAGGGGACGGGCCAACGGCTGCATGATGAAGGACCCCGATTTCAGGCGGGCTCATCCGGAGATGTTCGAAGCGGTGAAATAACGTGTCCTGTTCGCGGTTTCCGAAAACAAAACGATTTTATATCGAGAGGTTCATCTCCAGGGATCGGGGGTTAAAAACCGATGAACAACTGTAAGCTGGCATTGTTATCTTTGGCCATATTATCTTTGGCCATATTCACATCTTTCGTCTCCGCGGGCCAGACCAATTGGGACTGGCTGGGAGGAGACATGACCATATCGGACGTGGACCATACCGCCGGGTACCTGGAGAGGGTTGGAGACTCCAGCGAGAGTAACAATACCGTAAACTCCACCGATGACGGCAACGCCACCATCCCTGTGCCTTCCGCCAAGGATGGTGTCTACAACATCGGCAGGGCGGGATCGGGATCGGCGACGGATCTGGGAGAAGCGGCCCCCGATGTCTCAAACTTCTCGGGGGAGTGGTCCCTGACCATGACCGATAACACCACCAGGTCCCTGGACCTGGTCCTGCATCAGAAGGAGAATATAGTCTTCGGCAGGGGGATTCTGGGGTCGTCGGACAGTTCGGCATCAGATCAGCCCTCCTCGGAAGACATGGGGATCGAGTCCATGACCGACTGGCTCTACCAACCGCCTTCGACCCTCGGGTCCGCGAGCCAGGCTGCCGCCAGCGGCACCGTCGTCGGTGACCGGCTGAAGCTCGACCTGGTATCCATTGGCTCCATCGCCCTATATCGATTCGACCTCTCACGGTCCGGCGACCTCGTCTCCGGGAACTACTCTGCCTTCGAGAGCGACGGGTCGACCTGGTTCGGGACCGCATCCGGTTCCCGGGCCGCCTGAAGTCTCTTGAAGAAGAGATATAGGGCTATCAGAAGGCCGGGCCCGTGAAACCCGGCAGATCCATCACCATCACGACGATAAAGGAGGTTTGCGATAAAATGAGATTTCAAAAGGCGTTGATGATGACGCTGATCTTGGCGGCCTTCGCCTATCCTGCGGCGTCCGACGGCCCAAATCTGGACGACATGACCGGCAGCCAGATCCGGCAGGATCTGCAGGAATCCTTCAAAGACGAGTCCCTCGGCTACATCAATCCTGAAACGGGGATGAGCCCAAACGTCGGCGAAGACGCGTCCGTATCCACCTCATCGACGACGACCACGAGCACCCCCTGGGCAGAAGCCGGGGGGAGGTGGATTCTGAACCTGGTGGACACCGAATCCAGGACCCTCAACCTCACCCTCCACCAGTACGGAAACGAGGTCTTCGGAAGGGGGACGATGGTCACGGGGGCGAACTCCCAGGAGCTGACGGCCGCGGGGAATGCTGAAGGGTCTGCCCTCTACCTTCGCCTGGTCACCGTCGGGGGAGACAACATGTACCGGCTGAAGACTGCGGTGAGCGGAAACCGGATCTTCGGCACCTACAGCGCCTACACCTCTTACGGCGAGACCTGGGCTGGAAACTGCGACGGGACCCGCTTCTACGCCACGAACTTCACCATCCCCAACGAGAACTCCGGCACCGTCACCATCGGGAGCGCGGCGGCTGGATCGTAGGGCGTGGATGGGATGGATTGACGGTGGGAGGCGTTCCTCCCAACTTTTTTCAAGATTGGTCTTAATGGGGGTTTATGAGATGAGAATAGTTTTGGTCATTGCTGCGGCAATCCTCTTGACCTTGACGGCGCCCTCTGGGGCAGCGTCGGACGGATTGACCGATGAAGAATGGCTCGGCATCGGAGGGCTTCGGATCGTCGACGTCCATCATACCGAGGAGTACATCGCGAAGATGGCGAACATCTCCGGGGAGAACGGGACCTGGTGGCTTGAGCCCGGCGTATTCACTCCCGTGGCCGGGATCTGGTCCTTCACCCTGGTGGGGGAGGAAGATGCTCGAAGGCTGGACCTGACCCTCTATCAGGCCGATAGCGAGGTCTTCGGAGAGGGGACCATGACATCAGAGGATGGCACCAGGATGATCGCTGCGGCGGGAAACGCCACCTCACAACTTCTGGACCTCCGGATCGTCATTCTGGGTGAGACCGCCCTCATCAGAGTCGGGCTCAGCCTTCTGGCGACCCCGGCTCAGGGGAGCTACGCCTTTTATACGCCTTCCGGGCTTGCCGGCTCCGGGACGGCCTTAGGATACCGGACCGCGCCCCTGCCCCAGGCCGGGGCCGCCGCTCCGGGGGAGGTTCCGCCGCCGGACTGACGACCATGAAAGAGGAGGAGGAGGAGGAGGATTCGGGGTAGGAGATGAGACTACATGAGACGTATAAATCTGTTATTTCTGACTGTCGTTGCGGCAGCGCTGGTCTTGGGATCTGCTGAGGGGGCCTGCAGCGGAACTTCGTGCTCCGGGTCCTTCAGCGGCGTGTGGCCCGGGGCAAACTACATCGGATTGAACCAGGATATGCCGGACCCAAACAACAACAGGGCGCTGGAAATAATGGCTGTAAAGCCCGAAGATGGCGATTCGAAAAACGGTACCGTCGAAGAGGCCGGCGATCTGGCAGAGGCCGGCGACGAGACAAAAGCCGCCACCATTGGCGGAGAATCGATGAGCTTCGTCCTCGCCGGGGACTTGACGGGAAGATTCGACCTCGTCCTCTTCCGATCCGGAGAGGTCGTCTTCGGGACCGGGAACCTGACCTCCGGGGACGTCAGACGCGAAGTTGGCGGATCCGGATCGGCGACCGATGGAGCGCTCTCCCTCAATCTGGTCCCTCTGGACGGGTCGCAGCTCTACCTCCTGGACCTGGAAACGGCAGAGGGATCGATCCGGGGAAGCTACGAGGCCATCGGCTCCGATGGCATGATCCTCTCGGGGATCATTGAGGGCGCCCCTGCGTCTGATGCGTCCGCCGGATGATTCTGAGGGGCTCTGCCATCATCTTTCATATATTCGGCTTCGGCGACGTTTCGTTTCCTTTCCCGACTTTTCGCCCTTTCCGGCTTTTTGCCGGCTTTCGTCTCATCATTTCGGGCTCCCGGACCAGGCAGCAAAAGAGTTATCCACCTGCCGATAGATGATTCAGATGATGGAACGGAAGCCTTTGAGGAAGGGCTCGGTCAAGGAGGTCTACGACCTCGGCCGGGAGCTGGAGTTCAGGTTCACAGACAGGATATCCGTCTTCGACAAGGTGATCCCGAGCCTCATACCCCACAAGGGGGAGACGCTCTGTAGAGAGGGTGTCCACTGGTTTTCGAGGGCTAAGAAGATGGGAATTCCGACCCATTTCCAGGAGTTTCTCCCCCCCAACGGGATGCTGGTCAAGAAGGTGGACGTGATCCAGCCTGAAAATATCAAGCCAGGGTCCGGAAACTACCTGATCCCCCTGGAGGTCATCTGCAGGTGGTATGCGGCGGGATCGATCTTTGACAGGCTCGGCTCCGGGAAGGTCAAGCCCGAGGAGCTCGGATTTCCGCGGGGCCGGAAGGTCGAGTACGGCGAGCCTCTCCCCGAACCCTACATCGAGGTCTCGACGAAGCTGGAGCGGGTCGACCGACTCCTCGACCGGGCCGAGGCCCTGGAGATATCGCGGCTGACACCTGAGGAGTACGACGAGATCTGCGAGACGGTCCTCAAGATCGACGAGGATATCAGACGAGAGGTGGAGCCGAGGGGGCTCATCCACGTCGACGGCAAAAAGGAGTTTGCCTTCGACGAGGATAGGCAGATCATGGTCATCGACGTCTTTGGGACCGCCGACGAGGACCGGTTCTGGGACAGGGCGAAGTACCTTGATGGAGAGTTCGTCGACCTCTCCAAAGAGTACGTCAGGCAGCACTACCGGAAGATCGGCTACAAAGACCGGCTTTACGGCGCCCGAGATAAGAAGGAGGCTGAGCCCGATATACCTCCCCTCCCTCAGGAGATCGTGGGGCAGACGAGCGATATCTACGTCAGGCTCTTTGAGATGATCACCGGGGAGAAGTTTGAGAGCTCTGCTTGAAGAAGTGAGGAAAGCCGACCTGTGAACTGTCGAAGGAGACGGGCCTTCCGACGGTGAGCAGGATCTCCGCCGTCTACACCGCCGGTCCAGGGATCTTGAGGATGATGGGATGAAAGGGAGGCAAGAGTTCTTTTTTTTGAGGGAGAAGCCGGCGATGGCGCTTCTCGCCATCCGGGACCTGGACCCAGCCTACGCCTCGGCGGTGGCGAAGAGGATCGACTCCACCGTCCCCCACACCCTCAAGATCATCGCCGAGATGGAGGAGCAGGGGCTCGTCACCTCGAAGCTCGAAGGGAGGATCAGGAGGATCGAGCTGACGGAGCACGGCCAGGCAGCGGCGGCGGCCGTATCAAACCTGATCGACGCCCTGGGGGAAGGGGCGGGGGAGGGGCTTGGGTCAGAGTCGAGGGCGGGATCGAAGGCGAGGGGACCCCTCTGGACCAGACTCGCCCGGCTGGAGGAGG
>JAXGJB010000057.1:0-8874 GCA_040770465.1 Methanothrix sp.
GAAGGGTCCGAACTCTGCCCTCTGTTCGCCTGCTACGGATCAGCGAATGCCGCCGAAAGGTCATGAAATCGAAACTTGATCGGGAGAGGCGCTCATCAATTCCGGCCGTCGCCCTCCATCTCGACGACATCTCCGGGGTCGCCGAAACGGGCCCTCATCTCGTAGACGCCGTCCTCCTCCCAGACCTTCTCAATGACGAATCCCATCTTCTGGAACATCCGGAAGATGCGGCTGTTGGTGGTGAGGACCTCCGCCACAAACCCGAGGAGACCCTGCCTTTTTGCGAGGTAGGCGAGGCGGGCGAGGATCTCTCTTCCCACCCCCTGCCTCTGATAGTCGTCTCTCACCACGTAGGCGACCTCGGCGGTCATCGTCTCGCCGAAGAGGCTGTACTGGCCGATCCCGACGACTGTCTCCTTTCCGGCATTTCCCGCCTCTCCGTCCACCACCGTCGCCAGAATCACCATCTTCTTCGAGTAGTCGATGACGGCGAACTCCTGGAGCCATCGGTGGGATAGCTCCTTTTTTGCGGTCATGAACCTGCTGTAGATGCTCTCGTCGGAGAGGGCGTGAAAGAACTCCTTGAGGAGGGGCTCGTCGGTGATCTTGACCGGCCGCAGGAGGATGGCAAGCCCCGATTTCGTCGTCCTCCTGATCTCGAGGTCCTCGGGGTAGATTCCGGCCTCGCCGGGTACGAAGGCCTGATCCGGGTAGATCAAATTCAGCCTCTTCGCCTCCGAGATCAGCCAGGGGCGGTGTGAGGGATCGGCGATGGAGATCAGGTCCATCGCCCTCTCCCGGACGTTCTTGCCGTGGAGGTAGGCGATGCCGTGCTCGGTGACGACGTAGTGGACGTCGCCTCGGCCCAGGGTCACCCCGGATCCCGGCAAAAGCGAGGGGACGATCCGGGAGGTTCTGCCGCCGTCGGCGGTTGATGGCAGAGCCAGGATCGACTTTCCTCCCGGCGCCAGAACTGAGCCGCGCATGAAGTCGGCCTGGCCTCCGATCCCGCTGTAGTGGGCGCCGGCGAGGGATTCGGCCGTCGCCTGCCCTGAGAGGTCGATCTCGATGCAGCTGTTGATCGCCGTCATCCCCCGGTTCTTGGCGATCACCAGAGGGCTGTTGGTGTAGTCGATCGACCTGAACTCGACGAGGGGGTTGTCGTCCAGGAACCTGTAAGTCCTCTCCATCCCCATGCAGAAGGAGGCGACGGATTTTCCCCGGTCGATCGTCTTTTTGGAGTTGTCGACGACCCCCGTCAGCATCAGGTCTGAGAGGCCGTCGGTGAATAGCTCGGAATGGACTCCCAGGTGCTTTTTGTCTGCGAGGTTTGAGAGGACCGCATTAGGCACAGAGCCGTAGCCCACCTGGATCGTGGAGCCGTCCTCGACGAGCCGTGCCACATAGCCGCCGATCCTCTGGGCGATCTCGCCAGTGACCGGGTCCTGGTACTCAAGGATCGGCTCGTCGCAATAGACCAGGTAATCGACGTCGTCGACGCTGACAAAACCGTCGCCGTGAATCCGGGGCATCCGGGGGTTGACCTGGGCGACTACCATTCCCGCAGCCTCCACCGCCGATTTGACGATGTCGACGCTGATCCCCAGGCTCATGAGGCCGTGCCGGTCGGGGGGCGAGGTCTGGATGAGGGCGACGTCGATGGGGGTCGCCCCCTTCCGAAACATCGCCGGGACCTCTGATAAGAAGATCGGGGTGTAGTCGGCGGCGCCCCGGTTGATGGCGCCTCTGCTCCGCGACCCGACGAAGAAGGAGTTGAGCCTGAAGTTCTCCCTGAACTTCTCCTCGGCGCAAGGAGCGATCCCCAGGGTCCAGACGTGGATCATCTCGGCGCCGAAAAGGGAGTTTGGCCTCTTCTCGACGTAGCGCTTCAGGGCTCCAACCAGGTACTGGGGCTCGCCGCAACCGGTCCCGACGAAGATCCGGTCGCCGGGGTGGATCTTCTCGAAGATGGCGTTCTCCGGCCAGAACTTCTTCGGCCATCTCTTCTTCATATCATCGACTGAGCTATTATCGTCCGGATAGAGCGCCAACGCCTGCGACCTCCTGTGATCTGATCGAAAGCCTCCAGGGCCAAAACCAACAGCTTGGGGCTTTCTACCTGAGATAATTATTGGTGGGGGTGATATTTATTGATATTGGTATAAAAATGGCGTAATTAATCATGAAGTACTGATCGCCGCCAGCAAAAATCAAGGCATAAAAGATCGGCTTGTACAAGACGTGTTATTGGCCCTTCCTTTCATTCATCATCTTCAAGATCTTAGGCTTGAGTTCCGGTATGTCTTTATTGACCACATCCCATATGAGTTCCAGGTCCAACCCGAAGTACTGGTGTACGACAATGTCCCTCAGTCCCGCGATATCCCTCCAGGGAATCTCAGGATGCTCTCTTTTGAGGTCGTCGGGAAGGTTCTTGACAGCTTCGCCAATGATCTCTATTCTTCGAACGATCATGTCCTGGAGAGGCGTCGACCTCGCGAACTCAGCCTCAGTGACCCCCTCAGAATACTCCTCGATGAGATCGATGCACTCCAGGATATGCTCAAGAAACACCCCAGGATCTTTCTTCATAGTATCGGTACCTGCTCGGCCAGGATTCGATCTCTCAGCCTGGGATGAAGCGACTTATAGGTAAGGACATCCACCCGTCTGTTCACGGCGTCCTCAAGCTCGTTTTTAAGGTGGGCGAGATCGAGGAGGCTCCTTCTCCCCTCAAACTCGATCAGGATGTCGATGTCGCTCTCCTCGTCCATCTCGCCCCGGACGATGGAGCCGAAGAAGGCCGCTCTTTTGACCCCGTTCTCTCGGAGGATCTCAGTTACTGTGTCCCGAAAGGCATGCATCTGATCGGTCATAAAATTACCAAGGTTGTGAATGTATTCATATCTTTTCGTTCTGTTGGGTGGCGTCGAGATACAGCTCTATCGCCTCTTTCGCCCGCTAGATGAGTTCATCCAGGCTCTTCGCCTGAGTATGGCATCCGGGGTGGGAGGGAAAGGTGGCGACTTAGTAGCCGTCCTAGTCCGCTCGACAATGACGCTGAACTTGGCCTTTCATCTCTCGACTAATTTGCGTTGAGATTTTAAATCCATGGTTATCAGTACCCGTCGCCGAATATTGAAAATCGGGGGGTATGACGCTTCCATAACTGGAGGCTATCGTCGCAGGTGCGAGGGACGCAAAGAGACAAATCGGGGGTAGATTATTGTTTTTCATAAGCTGCTTAGCACCCGATGTAACCACGTGTGCTTTTAGATACAATTTTAAGTTCAGGACCTCATTAAAACAATCGGTGTCGGAAATTGATCGATCAGGCTGAGATCCAAAGGAAAGCTCTCAGTTCTAGCTTCATAGAACGTGAGATTGCAGCGAGTCAACTCGGCCGAAGTTTTGCATCCCTTCCAGACGCTGATTCCGCCTGGCAAGATCTGCACCGACTGGCTGGCGACAATGATAGCTATGTGCGGGGAGCGGCTGTGAAGGCTCTTGGTTCTGCCTTCAGCGACGTTCCCGACAAGGAGTCTGCCTGGCTGGATCTGCATCGACTGGCTGGCGACAATGATAATTATGTGCGGAAAGCGGCTGCGCAAGCTCTTTGTTCCGCCTTCAGCGACGTTCCCGACAAGGAGTCTGCCTGGCAAGATCTGCACCGACTTGCCGGTGATGATGACCGCTATGTGCGATGGGAGGCTGCCGACGCTCTCAGTTCTGCCTTCGGTTATATTCCAGACAAGCAGTCTGCCTGGCAAGATTTGATTCAACAGGCTGGCGACGATAACGATTCCGTGCGATGGGAGGCTATGGACACTCTTGTTTCCGCCTTTGGTCAAGTTCCTGACAAGCAGTCTGCCTGGCAAGATCTGATCCGACTGGCAAGTGATGTTTCCAGCTCCGTTCGATGGGCCGCTACGGATATCCTTTGTTCTGCATTCAGTGACGTTCCTGACAAGAATTCGGCCTGGCAAGATCTGATCCTACTGACAAACGATAATGATAGCTATGTTCGAGTGGCGGCTGTGCGCGCTCTCGGTTCCGCCTTCGGCGATGTTCCAGACAGGGAGTCTGTCTGGCAAGATCTGCATCGACTGGCTGGCGACGATAATAGCTCTGTTCGGAGAGAGACTGCGCAAGTTCTTGGTTCCACATTCGCCAACGTTCCATACAAGGATTCGGCCTGGCAAGATTTGATCCGACTAGCTGGCGACGTTTCCAGCTTTGTGCGAGTATCTGCGAACAATTCTCTAGGCAGAGCATCGGTCTTTAAGGCTACCGAGTCTGATGACGAAGACAACTTCAGACGGGAGCTGGAAAACGCTCTTATCTATTTCCAAAAATCCGCGACAGAGGGCGGGTATTTTAACCCATCCAAATTCTGTCTCCCATTCTACAGATCGTTCTACTTCCTGACCTACAGGAGAGACGACTCGGAAGAAGAAATAGAGACGTACTTGAAAGAGGCTAAAAAGGCTGTTTCAGGCTCAAAAAGCAAAGAGAAACTTCTAGAGGCGGTGGAGAATCTTGCAGCAGCTTTAAGCGAGGTGCAAAAGCTGTATAATTTGAACGATGTGAAATCGGATCTGAAAGCCTACATGCATTACTGCAATCGTGCAGCAGAACTCCTCGACATCACAGAGGAACGAGCACCTGGCGCGACGAGGCTAGTTAGGAGAGGTCTTACGATAATCGACCGACGGATAAAAGAAACAATCTCTGAGATTCAAGCGAAGGCGAGGGCGATATGCCAGGTGACAAGGGGGATGGAAACGCCCTTCGAACCGTTGGGTACCGAACTCAATCGCCAGGCAAAGGGACTATCAGATAGCAACTATCTGAAGTCTGCCAAAAGCTGCCTAAGGATGTCCAAGATCATGAAGGACCTCTGCAGATTACTCCCACAAGAGAAACGAGGTATTGCTTGTGAAATTATTGACGAGATAGGTGAAGATAACGAGCTTGAAGATAACTTGAGTAAACTTGAAACAGCGTTGGTCTACATTCAGCCCAACATCGAGATGGAAGCATATGAAATAAAATTAATTCAAAAGATGGATGAAATGAATAACAAACTTGATGGCATAATTTACAACATATCAAGAATTAAAATACGTTCTGCAGATGCTGCCGACGGCCTCCGATCCCTCAAGAAGGGTCTGGATCAAATAAAGGCGATCAAGTCTGATATTGATGGTCTAGACTCCAAAGTGGAGGACCTCGACATTTCCCACCAGCAGGCCCTCCAGGAGCTAAAGATACAGATGCCCCGACTCATCTGTGAACTTGAAACCATTGCCAAAGATCGAGATGACAAGCTTTGCCGAGAGATCCTCGTAAAGCTTGATGGTCTGAAGAGATCTTCAGAAGAGACTATCTTCGAGCGGGCAGCGAGCCTAGCTTCCATCGTCAGCCTGCTGATAGCTCTTGTATAACCCAACGGCAAACCACCATCCGAGGGAAGTCTAACTTCTAACCCCACTGCCCATAGACCTCGTTCCTTTCCTTCCGATCCGTTTATCAATCCCCACGACAAGATACCTCTGGAGTGAACAAAAATGAAGAGCTTGAAAGGAACCCAGACTGAAAAGAACATCCTCACGGCATTCTCCGGAGAATCCCAGGCGAGAAACCGGTACAACTTCTTCGCCTCCCAGGCCAAGAAGGAGGGCTACGAGCAGATCTCCGCCATCTTCGCCGACACCGCCGAGAACGAGAAGGAGCACGCAAAAAGGCTCTTTAAGTTCCTCGAAGGCGGCGAGGTCGAGATTGTCGGGGCATTCCCCGCCGGGGTGATCGGAAAGACCGTCGACAACCTCCGGGACGCCGCCGCCGGCGAGAACCACGAGTACTCCTCCATGTACCCCGAGTTCGCCGACAAGGCCGACCTTGAGGGCTTCCCCGAGATCGCCGAGACTATGAGGTCGATCGCCAGGGCGGAGATGGGCCACGAGACGAGGTTCCTCTCCCTCAAGAAGAACATCGAGACCGATCAGGTCTTCAAGCGGCCGGGCGTCGTAAAGTGGAGATGCAGAAACTGCGGCTACATCCACGAGGGCGCCGAGGCCCCGGAGGAGTGCCCCGCCTGCGCCCACGAGAAGGCCTACTTCGAGCTCCTGGCCGAGAACTACTGATCGGGGCATTCGAGGGCTCAGGCCCAGGTTCGGGCTCGGGTGAATTCGGGAGGGCTCGGCGCGGGTCCGGCAGAACCTCGGAGGCTTCCCCACCCTCTCCAGCTCACGCATCTCTTTTTTCCGCCACATCCATCTCCTCTGATCCCGCCTCGATCCTATCACCTCGCCACAGACCATCAACAAATTTGAAATAGTTTGCCTGTGAATAAGTAAGATGAGGCGGATTTGCATGAAGATACTGGTAGTCTACTACACCATGAACGGCCACACCCACCGGCTGGCGGAGGCGGCAGCCGAGGGAGCTCGCAAGGTCATCGGAGCGAAAGTCGAGATGCTCCGCGTCCCCGAGACGCTGTCGGAGATGGAATTGAAGAGGAGGGGCGCCTCTGCCGAGGCGGGGCAGGCCTTCGCAAACGTTCCGGTCTGCACCCTTGAGGAGCTGGCGGAGGCGGACGCCGTCATCTTCGGGACGCCATCCTACCTCGGGAACATGTCGGGACAGATGCGGACCTTCCTCGACTCCACCGGCGACCTCTGGAGGAAGAACGCTCTTGTGGGGAAGGTGGGGAGCGTCTTCGTCTCCGCAGGGTCCCAGCACGGCGGCCAGGAGGCTGGGATCCTCAGCTTCATCCCCACCCTCCTCCACCTGGGGATGATCGTGGTCGGCCTCCCTTACACCTTCGAGAGCCAGAGGAGGATCGACGAGGTGGCCGGGGGATCGCCCTACGGAGCCTCCACCATCGCCGGGCGGGCCGGGGAGAGGTGGCCGAGCGAGACGGAGCTCGCAGCCGCCCGGTTCCAGGGAAAATTCGTCGCGGAGATCGCATCCAGGCTCGCCGCCCGGTGATGGTGATGCGGTCACGGGTCCGGCCGATCGATCGGAATTGAGAGGTCGAACCCGATATTTGTATTTGCCTCTCCCTTCGCCGCCGTTCACTTACTGAGTTTTGATGGTGGCTACCACTGGCCGCAGCAACGGCATAGAAGCAAAATCCATATATAAAATAGTTACGTGATAGATTTACTCGCTAAAAATGACCTGGACCAGTATTTGATTTGAATGGAGAGATCGATGGTGACTATAAGAGAAATATTCTTAATTTTGGGCATTATATTAATGCCAGTTTCGTCCTCGCTTGGAGAAACGGAGCCCGGTGATGAAGGCTCAATATTCTCCAGCGATAAGATAATGGATTATCACCCAGGCGGAGAAAAGGTAATTGATAAGATCAGCCCGGATAGTACGCGCGTAGCTTATTGGGGGAGAAACGACGCCGGATACTATTACTATGGAATAGCCGGGCCTGAGGGGGAGATGATCGAGAACGCCTACGAAAATACTCGCGACTTCGTCTTCAGCCCGGATGGAAATCATCACGCATATAAAGCCTATAAGGGCAACAAATGGGTGGCCGTAATTGACGGTTCCGAAGGGCAAGAATACGACGAAGTTTGGAGCAGCATATTCTTCAGCCATGATGGCGAAAGATATGCCTACAGTGCTAAAAAGGACGACCAAATGTTCATGGTCGTGGATGGGAGCGAATACGGGCCGTACAAGGCATTATCCGATCCCATTATAAGCTCTGGTGGGCAGCACATGCTCTACACGATGGTCGAGGAAGGCAACGACCAATACGTGGTTGTGGACGGAGTGGTCCAGGACCTCATGGGTAGCCATCCGATCGTTAGCCCCGACGGCAGCCGGTGGGCTTATTCATTCGGTTCAATGTATACTGGATCTCCCTGCTACGTCGTTCTCGACGGAGAGGTCATAGACCTCGGAAAAGACGAGAGCAATCGCGTTGCTCAGATGGTCTTCAGCCCGATGGGAAGCCGTTTCGCTTATGACCTGGTTCCAGGAGGCGAAGCGTACGGAGACCATATTGTAGTGGTCGACGGCGTTTCAGGCGAGAGTTATCACGATCCGGGTGTGGGAACGATCGTCTTCAGCCCTGACGAAAGCACCGTGGCCTACTGGGCCAAGGCTGAAGATGGCGGCTTCACGATGGTGGTGAACGGGGAGGAAGGCGAGATTTACAATAAAATCGGCGACCCCATCATCAGCCCCGACGGCAGTCATGTGGCCTATTCGGTCGAGGAGAGCGATGGGATGTTCGTGGTCCTGGATGGGACCGAGGGCAACAAGTACGGGTCTATATGGGATCTCACCTTCAGCCTCGATGGCCGTTTGGCTTATGCGGCATCTGACACAAGAGAAGAAGGAGTTGTCCATCTGGTGGTTGTGGACGGCCAGGAAGATCAAACATACCGGACTAATTGGCATTTTCAGGGGATAAGGTCCAACCTCGCCTTCAGCCCCGATGGCGAACATATAGCCTACCTCGCCAATGATGCCGGAACGGAGGAGTTTGTGGTCGTGGACTCCACTCGATACGCTAATCCCTGGGGGGCTACTCTTACGATGGAGCCGCAGAACCTCGTCTGGGACTCAGCAGAGGCGTTCCATTATATTGGCTACAACGATCCAGGCATTTATCTGGTGACGGTGACGGTCCCGCCAGAAGAGATTTGAGGTCGTCGAGCAGAGAAGTTCGATCAGATGGCGTCTGCCTGAAAAACGAGGTGGACGCCATCATACGAGATCGGCAGGATGGTGACTCGCAGGTCAGAAGGGATGCTGCAGGCGTGCTCGGAAGGATCGAGCTCTCAGTCCAAGGCGTCCCTCGGATCATTTAGATACCTTATAAAAATGACCTGTGAATTA
>JAXGJB010000058.1:0-8430 GCA_040770465.1 Methanothrix sp.
CCCCGTCTCCAGGAGGGGTATCACCAGTTGGTCGATCCCGCAGGAGAAGCCGATCTCCTGGTTGACCCGTGGTGACACGACGCCGTCCAGAGTGAGCAGCGCGATGACGCAGTCGGAGTGGCGGATCCCGAACCTCACCCTCTCCCCCGGCGCCACCCCTCGGGCGCGCCGATAGATGGCGACGAAGCTCTCAAGCCCCACCCGCCAGAGGGCGTCGGCCAGCTCTCGGGCCAGGGGCTCGTCCTCCTCGCAGTGGGTGATGTAGACTTTTGTGATCATGAGCTGTGGACTCCAGAGGAGAGATGGTCGGCGGGGTATTCACGGTTTCGGGTGAGTGAAGGTTTATTTGAAGTATGAGCGGACCCGTAGGCAGAAAAGCTCATAGGAATAGACCCTATGGGGTGAGCCCCCTATTGGGGAAATCCATGGAAAAAGAGCTTTAACCGAGGTAAGCTCTCCTGGGCACCCCCATAAGATCGTTCCGGATTTGATGGATAAAATGCTTCAAGTATAGATGAAATCATAGCCTTTGAAGGTATATCCATTCTCAGTTTCGAAGGTAATGATGATATCGAACTGTTCTGACTCCCCTGCTATTTCGCCAGTGATCTCACTGTAACCGATCCTGGGAGATATGTACCTCAGTACCTTTTCCCCAGTAGCATAAGTCGTACAATAGTAATCATCTTCAGTAACTTCAAACGCCTCTGTCCACACTTTCCCACTTGGATAGTCCTCATATGCTTCCACGGTAACAGTTCCATATGCCTCCACATATGTTTTCGGATCAATGATACCAGCATCGAGTATCGTGTACACTCTGAAACCTCTTCCCTCCTCGTAAGTTCCCACTTCCATCCAGGTGTCATCAGTTACTTCATACTTACGAAGGACGTCACCGTCACACGTTGTGTCCCGCCCAGTATCAGCAAAAGCAGCATCAGCTTCAGAGTAGCGTTTAAGCTCTAGCAAGGCATAACCTCTATTATTATAGGAATATATACTCCAAGGGTCTAGCCTGATGGCCTCATCATAAGCCAGGATCGCCTCATTGTATTTACCCTGATAATATAGTGCATCGCCTTTGTTATCCCATACAAAAGCCGCCCACTCAGGATTCAGACTTATGGCCTCATCATAAGCCAAGATCGCCTCGGTGTAGTTGCCCTGCTCTGCTAGAGCCATACCTTTGTTATTCCAGAAGAATGCATCCTCCGGACCTAGTCTGATGGCTTCTTCGTAATCTTGGACAGCCCCACTGTAGTTGCCTTGCCTAGAACGAGCGTTTCCTTTGCCGTTCCAGGGCTCTGCATACTTAGGATCTAGCCTTATGGCTTCGTCATAGGCCTCAATGGCTTCGTCGTACATGTCCTGAAAAAGAAGAGACACTCCTTTGCCGTTCCAGGGCTCTGCATACTCAGGATCGAGCCTGATGGCTTCGTCATAGGCCTCAATGGCTTCGTCGTACTTTTCCTGATACCTGAGAGCAGTGCCTTTGTTACTCCAGGCTATAGCAAACTCAGGATCGAGCTTGATGGCCTCATCGTAGGCCTGAATCGCCTCGGAGTAGTTACCCTGATTCATGAGAGCAACGCCTTTGCCATTCCAGGCATTTGCATCTTCAGGATCTAGCCTTATAGCTTCGTCAAAAGCCTGGATCGCCTCATCGTACCTGCTCTGCATTAGTAGGGCAACGCCTTTGTTATACCAGGCCAGTTCATCCTCGGGATCCTGCCTGATAGCTTCATCGTAAGCCTGGATGGCCTCAGAGTAGTTTCCCTGGCTATAGAGTGCAACGCCTTTGCGAACCCAGGCTTGGTTGCATTCAGGATCACGCCTGATTGCTTCATCGTAAGCCTGGATAGCCTCAGAGTAGTTGCCCTGTGCTACAAGAACCATCCCTTTGCCGGTCCAAGCAAGGGCACCATCAGGATCTAACTTGATGACTTCTTCAATGGCTAAAACGCCCTCGTCGTACTTACCCTCATTCAAGAGTTTTCGTCCTTCCTCTAGCCATTCCTCAGCAGTCTCCTGGCTGCATGCAGGCATTATCAGTGCTATCAGCACCAATACGCTCAAAATCGATCTCAGACTCATATCCTTATCCTCTTGGAGGTTAAGAGTGTTAACACCCACGAAGAATGTATCGGTCCTAAGGATCTCAATGATGGCGGTTAGCCAATTTTGCTTTGCATCGGAAATAGGGTAAAAGGAGGACTTTAGGAGCAAAGCCTAATACACCAGAACCTTTTTATTGGATAAGGATGATGTTATTGAATGTTAATAGCTCACGGGCAGCGGGGGTTGTCCCCACAGAGGAATAGCGGATAACCGCTATGCTGCCCGGATTCTTACCTTTTATCGCGTTCGATTTTGCTTATGATCTTCTCTAAATCGATGAAGCGATCTGCTAGCCGGATCATCTCCTTATTAATTCCCTGGTTCCTGAAGTACGCCACTTCTACAATTAGCCCTTGCCTCTGAACAGTGTCTATTATTTCTCGAAAATCATAATCCCCCGATACGATAATAGCAACATCATAAGCATTTGCTGCAGCTAAGGATAGCACATCCGATGCCAGAGCGATGTCTACACCCTTCTCAATGAACGTTTCATTAGTGGCTATGTGGTTGCATTTTTCACATTTAGATTCGATATTCCTTTTTCTCCTCGGGATGATCCTGGTTTTGAATCCGTTATATTCTAGCATATGATAGAAGCCTATCTTTCCGTCTACGCTATCAGCTATCGCTTTATCATTATTCGGATTGGGATGAATTGACCCATAATAGTAAGCCCTCTTCAGATTCCTCCCTTCTGATAGCACTTTTACCAATTTAATGCAATCAACCTGTTTTCCAAATCCACTGGCTCCACCATCCAGGTTTGAGCCGTCTATAAAGATCATCAACCGGTCTTCTGGCATGTTTCCACCATTGATAAAATCAGTTATAAGTAACTTTGCAACTTGCCGCTATAACTCTCAGTCCTCGACCATCGAGTAGCAGCAACATATTCAGGCTTTAGCCGCAACCTAAAATAATCGATGTGCTGGAGACCACCACCTTCGCCGCAAAGGACGCTATCCGGGGAACGCTGGAGATTTTTTGCAATTTTGCTGCACATGACCGATTTTTATTATGGCTTTTATTTTTTGAGAACTCTCTTACTACAATGTCAAAGATCAAAGACCGAAACCCTTTTGGTTTACAAAATCAACATAATCCAAGACAAATGTAAACCCGAGGCGATAGACCGATGACCATAGGCGAGCGGATCAAGCAGGCGAGAAAGATTCGAGGCATGAGCCAGCGGGAGCTGGCGAAGAGGGCCGAGGTCAGCGCCCAGGCGATATCCAAGTACGAGCGGGACATAAACGCCCCCAGCTCCGGCGTCCTCCTCCGTCTCGCGAAGGCCCTGGGGGTGGGTGTCGAGTTCTTCGTCCGCCCTCGAAGCGTCCTTTCTATTACTCCCGACTATCGAAGGCGTCAGGCTTTCCCCAGGAAGAGGGTGGCGGCCCTCATCGCAGAGATCGCCGACTGGCTGGAGAGGTACATCGAGATCGAGAGGATACTCCGCCCCGACGAGGGAGGGCTGGCGTTCGAGTTCCCATCCGGATATCCGAGGGCGGTCTCTTCGATGGAGGAGGTCGAGGAGGCGGCCCTCGACCTGCGCCGGGCGTGGGACCTGGGCTCCGACCCGATAGAGAACCTGGTCCACCTCCTGGAGGACAGGGGGATCAAGGTGGGGGTGATCGACTCCGAGGACGACCGGTTCGACGCCTGCACCTTCTTCGCCGGGGACGACGGCAGAGCTCCGGTCGTGGTGGCGAGGTCGAAAATTCCCGGCGACCGGCAGCGGTTCAGCATCGCCCACGAGCTGGGCCACCTGATGATCGAGCCGGGCGAAGGGCTGGATGCCGAGAGGGCCGCCCACCGCTTCGCCGGAGCCTTCCTCGTCCCGGAGAAGGCGGCCCGCTTCGAGCTGGCGGCGGGGAAGGGGCTGAGGCGAGACCTCAGCGACTTCGAGCTCCTCGCCCTAAAGCAGAAGTACGGCATGAGCATGCAGGCTTGGATCTATAGGGCGAAGGATCTCGGGATAATCTCGGAGGAAAGGGGGACGGGCCTCTTCAAGAAGTTCAGGGCCAGAGGGTGGCACAAACGCGAACCCGGCGCTCAGATCTCGTCAGAGTGGCCGATGCGCTTTGAGATTCTGGTGAACCTGGCCCTGGCTGAAGAGGCGATCTCGAAACGGAGGGCCGAAGAGCTGCTGAATAGGCCCGTCGAGGAGTCTTTTGCAGAGGACTCGGAGGCGTCTGACTCTTCAGCAGAAAAGCTCATAAGCGACCCGATACTCGTGAGGGACGCCCCGGAGGGGGAATCAATGGAATACGAGATTGGACCGATATCCTCGGAGGATCGTAAAGAGATAGTCGAGATCTTCAACTTCTACGTCGAGAACAGCTTCGCCGCCTTTCCGGAGAAGCGGGTCCCGACGGAGTTCTTCAATGTGCTGATGGAGGCGTGCAGGGGCTATCCTGCCTTCGCCGCCAGGGACGCTGGCGGGAGGGTTCTGGGCTTTGCGCTTCTCCGCCCCCATCATCCCATGCCAGCCTTCTCCTCCGCCGCCGAGATCTCGATATTTATCCATCCCGAATTCAAAGGGAGAGGAAAAGGAAGATCCCTGGTCGAACGGCTCGTCGATGAGGCGAAGAGGATGGGGATCTCCTCGATCCTCGCCAGCATCTCCTCCCGAAACGAGGAGAGCATCGCCTTCCACGGGAGGCTAGGGTTCAGAGAGTGCGGCCGTTTCAAGTCGATCGGAAAGAAGTGGGGTGAGGACTTTGACGTCATATGGATGCAGAAAATGCTCTAAGGTGGGCAGATGGGTCGGTCCATCTTTCACTCCCGCGACTTCTGTTGAAGTCTCGGCGAAGTGATTTGTTCGTCTAGCTCACCCGAGTTGTGGCCATGTACAAAGGCTTAAATAGTCACACGCCTCTCTAGTCCCTTGCGTTAAGCTGTTCTGTTTTATGGTTTTTCGCAAAGGATGGTGCAAAGTTTGTACGGTAATAATAGAGGCTCTTTTGGTGCCAGTGGTTTTGGTCCCTCTGCGCCAGTCGAGACTGGAAAGGAATACGACGTTGAGATCGAGGACATATCAAAGCAGGGAGATGGCATCGCCAGAATCGAGGGTTTTGTCATCTTCGTTCCAGAGACAGGTGTTGGCGACAAGGCCACCATAATGGTCGACAAGGTCATGCAAAGGTTCGCAATAGCCCACAAGGTCTAAACTTATCATCGGCCTTAAACGTGGTTGGCGGTCGGGCACGGCGATTTCGCCGCCCTCGACCGCTTACTAAAAAAGACAGTTTCTCTCTCGTCTGTGATCTGGTCGATCTCTCGGGACGGGACCTCCTGTTTGTCGATCTGCGGTATGCAGGTGGCAAGACGGAAGAAGCAAGAAGCAAGTGCATAGTCCGGTGCTGTTTTATCAGCTCCGCAGGCTTTTGACTTTCTCGCTGTTTTTGTGTGGCGGCTATCGGGCCATGCGGGGGCAGATACGCGCAAAACGAACAAGATATTTAAAATTAAGGAGATATATATGAGCAAGACACAAAACCAAAACTCAACGGCGGTGCAGAATCTGGACAGCACGCTCAAAGAAGCGGCAGAGGGCTACGGAGATCTGGTGGCTATATCTGTGGTCCACAAGGTGAGCATGAGATCCCTCCGATCCAGGTTGAAGGAATTGCAGACAGAACGGGATGAGAACGTCAGCTTGGACGAGAGATATGTGCGAAAAAGTGACCTCATATGAGTGAAGATATGGATGGAAATTTTACGACCGGTGAGAAGAGCGTCATAGCGGAAATAGCTGAAAAGATAAGATGGACCGCCCAGGGTTGGCCCGTGCCGGAAGGTCGAGAGGACGACCGGGCGCTTCAGAAGTGCTACTCATGGCTCGCGGTGCAGGATCTTCCTCTTGCGAGGGTGCCTGAAAACGATTCAGAGTTCGACGAGTTTGTATCTTCGAACATCTTCCTGAAGATCAGCTTCGACGGCCAAGACCTCAAAGATCTTGGTTTCGTCACCAGAGAGTACGTTGAGACGTTCGGTCGGAGATCAAATGTGACTTTTGTTCCTGCCGCCTTTGGAGCGAAGAAAATGCTCTCACGGCTGAAGGCCTTCAAGCTCCCCTTGGAATGCCTACAGTGAGGTCTGGATTCCCCAGATCCCGATCTCCAAACTAGATAAGACCTTTCGCCTGAAAGCCGTTCGTCTATTCTGCGTCGCGATCGTTTTTGACATCTTTTGTGACTTTCATCGCGTTACTTTTCCTCGCTGTCTTCCATTTGATAAAAGGGGTCTCACAGAAACGGAAGCGGATCCCTCTTTCTGTATACGAGAGCCTGGCAGATGGCGATGAGGTCGCCCCCTTTGCTCTTTACCCGGATATCGTAGGTCGCAACCCGGTTCGACCTGCTCACTTCCTTTCCCTCCGCCAGGAGGGTCTCCCCCTTCTTCGGACTGCTGACGTAGGTGACGCTCATGCTGAGGGCGACCGAGACGGTGCCGTGGGAGTTTGAGGCGACCTCGAAGGCCTCGTCGATGAGGGAGAATATCGCCCCGCCGTGGGCCATCCCGAAGACGTTCTTCATCTCCTCGGTGAACTTCATCTCAACGAGAGCGTACCCTTCGGCCACCTCTACCAGTTTGAGCCCCATCTTCTTCGCGTAGGGCTCCTCTGCGACCCTCCTCCGGATCGCTTCGAACGTCTCCTCTCCCATCAGTCAGCATCTCCCAATTGATCTTCTCATTAAAACTACGATCTTGATTTCGATCTCGTCATCTCAAAGCTTGAGGTCGTACCTCACCTCGGTGACGGTGCTCCCCCAGATCTCGGAGGTTTTCTCCTCAGTCTCTTCAAAGCCAAGGGACTCGTAGAGGCTCGTCGCCGCCTCAAGCCCCCGGACCGTCCAGAGGAAGACCGATTTGTACCCGGCAGATCTGGAGAAGGCCACCGCCTCCTCCGCGAGCCTGCGGCCGAGGCCGAGCCCCCTAACCTCCGGGGCGAGAAGGAGCCACCGGAGCTGGGCCTCGTCCTCTGAGACCTCGACGATGGCGACGGACCCGACGATCCGTTTCGCCTCCTCGCATTCCCCTATCCATCGCCCTTCTCCTCGCCCCGCTGCGGCCACGATCGCATCTTTCAGTTCGACGATCCAGATCCGGTCCCGCTCCGACCTGGACCTGGCGAACTCGGAGAGAGGTCCAGCGACGTAGCCGTCGAAGGTGGAGTCCCACCCCTGCTCCTCAGCGTAAAGGGCGCCGTGGAGGTGGACCACCATCCCGATGTCGCCGGGCCGGAGGTCGGTTCGGACGGAGACCTGGGGGCGTTCGCCCACTGAGAGCATCGGCTTCATGCCTAGAAACCATTAGTGTCTGGACATATTTTAAAATTGCCTCTTTCCGCCGTAGCTTTTTTGCTCTGACCCGACGAAGAATTAGAGATTTCGCCCCCTTTCAGGATCTCTTCAGCCCCTCATAGCTCCCGTCCACCCCGTCCCGCCGCAGGCGGGGCATCCCCTGATGCAGAGCCTTCCGGCCCCGTTACAGAGGGGGCACCTCTTCTTCGGCAGTGCCACCAGCACCCTCCCCCGGCCGTTGCAGGCGGGGCATCGCCTCCCATCAGATTCGCCGGCGCCATTGCAGAAGGCGCAGGCTTCGGATGCATAATTCTCCGGTGATCCGGACATGCCCCATCCCTTTTACGGTGGAGGTATATGACAACCTCTCCCGCTTCCGGCCGTCTTGGAGGCAGACCTCAACCTTCGGGCCGGGCGAGAGGTGGTGCGGCGAGGATGAAAACGAGAAGTGAAACCGTCGGACTGTTAGACCGTCTTATCTCTCCTGCGTTTCTTTTTTTATCCCGCCTCAGACCCTTTTGCCGTACTTCATCGCGAGAAATATCCTCTGGATGGCGGTCAGGTTAGATAGGACGGCCGCGATGACGATCGCCCCAAAAAGCCAGTCGTTCCCGAATAGGAGGGCACCGACCATCCCGGCGTAGATGAGGATCAGCCTCTCGGCCCTTTCGAGGAGCCCGCCCATCTCTTTTGCGAGAACCTGTTGATCCTTGACGAGGCCCCGGTGATCGGCGTAGGCCCGGACGAAGGAGGTCATGACGGCTCCGAAGATGAGGATCGCGATCCAGGCGCCGATGGGGATCAAAAATTCGGCATCCGGGCCGAGATAGAATAAGAGCCCCAGGATCAGGAGAGCTTCGACGTACCTGTCGAGGACCCCGTCGAGAAAGGCTCCGGCCGTCGATGTCTGGCCGGTCGCCCTCGCCACCGCCCCGTCCACCATGTCGAGGGCCCCCGAGAGGAGGAAGAGGATGAAGCCGGAGAGGAGCCTTCTGTCCAG
>JAXGJB010000059.1:0-8127 GCA_040770465.1 Methanothrix sp.
GGCGAGAAGGTGGATAAAGCCGTGATCACCGTCCCCGCCTACTTCAACGACAATCAGAGGCAGGCGACGAAAGACGCCGGTACCATCGCAGGCCTTGACGTCGTCAGGATCATCAACGAGCCTACGGCCGCGGCCCTCGCTTACGGCATGGACAAGGAGGGAGAAGCGACCATGATGGTCTTCGACTTCGGCGGAGGAACCCTCGACGTCACCATCATGGAGGTGGGGGAAGGCGTCTTCGAGGTCAAGTCGACGAGCGGAGACACCCAGCTCGGCGGCCGGGATATGGACGAGATCCTCACCAATTACGTCGTCGAGAAGTTCAGGCAGAAGTCCGGGGTCGACCTCAAGGGCGACCGGATGGCGATGCAGAGGCTGAGGGAGGCGGTGGAGATCTCCAAGATCGAGCTCTCATCAGTCCTGCAGACGACGATCAACCTCCCCTACATCACCGCAGACCAGACCGGCCCCAAGCACCTGGAGATGACGATCACCAGGGCGAAGCTCGAGGAGCTGATTAAAGACGTTCTGGAGCGGTGTCGGGGGCCATTGACCCAGGCGATCCGGGATGCTAAGCTCGATAAGACCGGGATCGACAAGATAGTCCTCGTCGGCGGCCCCACCCGGATGCCCGCGGTGAGGAAGTTTCTCAGCGACTTCATGGGAAAAGAGGCGGAACGGGGAGTCGACCCCATGGAGTGCGTCGCCATCGGCGCTGCGATCCAGGGCGGGGTCCTCGGAGGCGAGGTGAAGGATATCCTCCTTCTGGACGTGACCCCCCTCAGCCTCGGGATCGAGACCCTCGGCGGCGTCGATACGAAGCTGATCGAGAGGAACACCACCATCCCCACAAGAAAGAGCCAGATCTTCACCACCGCCGCCGACAACCAGACGACCGTCGAGATTCACGTCCTCCAGGGGGAGAGGCCCATGGCCAAGGACAACACGTCCCTCGGCAGGTTCAACCTGGCGGGTATCCCGCCCGCGCCGAGGGGCATCCCTCAGATCGAGGTGACATTCGACATCGACGCTAACGGCATACTGAACGTCAATGCAAAGGATCTCGCCACTGGAAAGGAGCAGGCGATCACCATCTCCGCCCCCCACAAGCTATCTCAGAACGAGATCGAGCGGAAGGTCAGAGAGGCCGAGGAGCACGCCTACGAGGACACCAGGAGGAAGGAGGAGATCGAGGCGAAGAACCAGGCCGAGACCCTCGTCTACACCGCCGAGAAGACCCTCAAGGATGCGGGGGACGTCGTTACCTCCGACCAGAAGGAGAAGATCGAGAAGGCTATCGAGGAGGCGAAAGAGGCGTTGGCCAGCGGGGATATAGCGAGGATTAAGGAGAAGGCAGAGGCCCTCCAGAACGCCATCTACGAGCTATCGACGGCGATGTACCAGAAGGCGGCCCAGGAGCAACAACAGCAGCAAGAGCAGCAGCAGAGCGCGGAGGGCGGATCCTCCTCCTCAGCCTCGGGAGAGACGATCGACGCCGACTTCGAGGTCGTCAACGACAAGAAATGACGTCGATAAAAGAAGGGTGACGAAGAGTCGGTCGATGACCCGCAGTGGATGTAACCACTGACGACGGGGAAATAGGAAGCGGAGAGGGTAGCTGGTGGCTGGCAACAAAAGAGACTACTACGAGGTTCTCGGGGTCGGGAAAGAGTCGGACCAGAAGGAGATCAAGAGCGCTTACCGCAAGCTCGCCATGAAGTATCATCCCGATCGGTCCCAGGAATCCGACGCCGAGGAGAAGTTCAAGGAGATCTCTGAGGCCTACGCCGTCCTCTCCGATGCGGATAAGAGGAGACAGTACGACCAGTTCGGCCACGCCGGGATCGACAGCCGCTACTCCCAGGAGGACATCTTCAGGGGAGTCGACTTCGAGGACCTCCTCCGGGGTTTCGGGTTCGGTGGGGGCGGAGCCGGCGGGTTTGGAGGCGGCAGCGGCATCTTCGACATGTTCTTCGGAGGCGGCGGTCGTGGCGGGAGGCGGGGCCCCTCCCGGGGGCGCGACCTCCGCTTCGATCTGGAGATGACCCTGGAGCAGGTGGCGACGGGGCTTGAGACCTCAATCGAGGTCCCGAGGATGGAGGCTTGCCCCACCTGCGGCGGGACGGGGGCGAAGCCCGGAACCAGTCCCCAGACCTGTGACCAGTGCCAGGGCACAGGCCAGATGACCCGGGTCCAGAAGACCCCCTTCGGTCAGATGATGACCTCAACAACATGCTCGAAGTGCGGCGGGCGGGGGCAGATCGTCTCCGACCCCTGCGCCGAGTGTCGGGGGTCGGGCCGGGTCAGAAAGACGAGGACGATCAACGTCAAGATCCCGGCGGGGGTCGAGACCGGCCAGCACCTGAGGCTCGGGGGGCAGGGGGAGGCGAGCCCCGACCCCGGAGGCGAATCTGGCGATTTATACGTCTTCGTAAACGTCCGGCCCCACCCCCTCTTCAAGAGGGCGGACGACGACCTCCTCTACGAGACCCCCCTCTCCATCACCCAGGCTGCCCTCGGAACCGACCTGGAGGTCCCGACCCTCGACGGGAAGCGGGCGAAGATGAAGGTCCCGGCGGGGACCCAGAGCGGGTCGGTATTTCGGCTGAAGGGTAAAGGTATCCCCAGACTCCACGGCTTTGGCGGCACCGGCGACATGCACGTGAGGGTGAACGTCAAGACCCCAACAGACCTCTCCGGGCGGCAGAAGGAGCTTCTGGAGGAGCTGGCCGCCGAGTTCGGCGAGGGAAAGATGGAGGCGAAGAAGGGGGCCGAGGGCGCGAAGGGAAAGGAGAAGGCCTCCGAGAAGAAGGATAAGGGGTTCATCGGCAAGATCGTCGACGAGGTGAAGGGCGCGGTCCAGTGAAGTGGCCAGATGTCAGCAGGTTATCATGCCATCATGCCTCATCATGCCATACCATACCGTCAGAGATCATTGGTGCTGGCAGGATCTCAAATCTCTGATCTGATTCTTCCCTCTATTCTTTTCTCTATTCTTTCCTCTTTATTCTCACAGATTCTCTAATCCTCCATTCTTCCAGACGCTTCTCCCTCTCGATTTTCACCATATTCCGCCCTATTGTTTGATCGCTCCCATCTTCGTCTCGATGGATATCTCCTTGTCCAGCCGGTGGTCGATCTTCACCGTGGTTATGATCCTTCCGACCCCCATCCCCGCCAGGACCTCGTCGGCTCGTTCGACGACATTGAAGACCTCGGCCATCCTCTCCGCCTCGACGACGGTGCACATGGGGGTCGGGACAAACTTCAGCCCCGACTCCTTCAGGACCTGGTGGACGGCCCTGACGTACTTGCTCGCGCTAGTCCCCGTCCCCATGGGTATCATGGATAGCTCTGCAACTATCATGAAGTACAGATCGACCTGAGATGATAAAAAAGTTTCAGGGATTTTGGCCACTCACCGGATATCCCGAAGGATCGCGTCGGCAGACGCCGCCGGGTTCGGCGACTCGGTGATCGACCTTCCGACGATCAGGTAGTCGGCTCCGGCCGCAAGAGCCGCTCGGGCCGAGCCGCCCTGAGCCCCGACCCCCGGCGAGATGATCGCCCGCTCGCCGACGATCGACCTGACGAGCCTTATCCGATCGGGCCGAGTGGCCGGGGCGACGACCCCGTCGACGCCGCACTCCGCCGCGATCCGCGCCAGCCTCTCGGCGGCCGGCGCCATCAGGTCGACGGCGCCGGGGTGGCTCATCTCCGTCACGGCGAAGACGAGTCCGCCCCGCTCCCGGGCGGCGTCGACGCAGGCTGAGAGACTGTCCCGCCCCACGAAGGCGTGGGCGATGATCCCGCTGGCTCCCGCCTCCAGGACCTGCTCGGAGATGAGGGTGTTGGTGTTGGGGATGTCGGCGATCTTGAGGTCAGCGATCACCGGCGCCATCGAGGCGATCTCGCCGACGATGTCGAGCCCCGCCGCCAGGATCAGGGGGTAGCCGACCTTGACGTAGTCGATTCTGTCCCGGAGGGTCGAGACGAGGTCGAGGGCTTTGTCCCTGGAGAGGACGTCCAGGGCGAGGATGAGGCGGGAGTTTCGGATCATGTATTCAAGGTTTAACTTGCCGGATATTTACCTTTCCTATCTTTCGGCCGATCTGGCGGAGGTTATCGATCAAAGCCTTCAAACGTTCGGTTTTATCCCTTCTTCCCCGTAGCCTTGAAGAATGTGTAGCAGAAGACCCCGTCCTCCTCAGCCGTCCTGTACAGGTCACAGATCCCAGCATCGAACTCGGACGCCTCCACCATCCCCGCAGCCAGCGCCGCATCCCGGACCCCCTCGATCATGGCGGTGAAGGTCCTCCGAGTGAATCCCTCCGCCATCGTGGGCTTGCTCCCGTCGGCGTAGACCATCCGGGGGGAGACTGAGACCTCGGAGAAGCCCGCCCGGGTGAGGAGCGGGTATAGCTCCCGGCCGATCATGGCGTTTCCGCCCGCCCGCTCCTGGAGCCTCACCTGGCAGTCGATCGCCCTCCGGGCGGCGAGGCTGTCGGGGCAGAAGTAAGCTGAGCCGTGGTCGCCCTCGATGGCCGTGATCGTCCCGCCGGGCTTGATGAACTCCTTGAGGATGGAGAGGGCCTCGACGGGCTGCGGCAGGTGCTCCAGGACGAAGCAGACGAAGAGGTGGTCGAAGGAGGCCTTCCGGAAGGGGAGGTGGAAGATGTCCCCCTGGAGGACCCTGACGTTTCCGAGGCCCTCCAATTCTGCCTTCCGCCAAGCCTCGGCGGCGGAGGATCGGGAGATGTCCAGGGAGATTATCTTTGCTCCAGGGCTATTTTTGGCGAGAGGGACGGTCTGGGCTCCCACCCCGCATCCTGCCTCCAGGACAAGGGACGCCGGCGGGTAGGAGGTGTCGGAGTGGAGGAGGTCGACGAGGGTGGCGGCCTGGTCCTGGAGGCGGGTGCTCTCCCTCGGGTGGTAGCCGTGGACGTAGGGGTCGGCCATGGACGGCTTTTTGCCGCCGGTTTATATCAGGATTTCCGCCGAATGTGAGTCGATAGAGCTGATGAGCGGAGATGGCTGGCGGTCGTTTTTCAAATCTATCAGAGCGTATTTAGAAAAATATCTATAACTTTTTTGGGGGACAACCACTTATCGAGGTGAGGTAAAAATGGAGAAGGAGGACGATGCGTATGAGCAAACGACCACCGAATCTAGAAGCGAAAGCCCTTTAAATTTAGGTAGATTGCGCCCCATTACTAATCCTATACTTGATTTCGGGTATCGATCTAGCAAACCAATTTTTAATTCCCAGCTGTAAATTTATATTATTATCATAATTGTCATAAGAACTAAATTTTATATAAATTTCGTCACTGTATGCTAAGGTCGATACTTTTCTAATGAGGTATTTGTTTCTATTCAGTAGTGAACATACCAAACAAGTGCCAATTGTCCGCTCGCGTATCCCAAAGGAGCAAAGATCGATAAAGTCATCGCTTTTACGTTCATTATTGGTGTTGTGAGGCCTAAGGCAATGTTTTGGCGGGTAAAAAGCATTAGGCATATAATTTAATTCTATAAATTTGGATTTTTTAAAATCGGCGTATCTTAAATAAAATACACTTGAACCATTTATTATCAGATCTTCATCAATTTCATACATCCGTCTCAACCTATCCACAAAAGAGCTAAAGCTATCAAAGTTTTTGTTTAATTTTATACATATTTTTATTTTAGTAACACTCGTCTTATTATTCTCTAATCCTAAGTCTCTTTTTTCATGTAACTTGGCCCATGGCATAACAAAACATGTAGCATTTTTAGGATATTCACTAATTGTTTCCATTTTTAAGAAAGCCGGATGTCGAACATATGCTAGAGTTCCAAGATTTGCCACACATCCCATTTCACGCAATTTACGCTCAAAAAATTTCATACATATAGCGCCCGTCAGATTATCATCAATTACTAGTACATTAATTGGATTTCCCTTATTATATGTTATAGAGTAATCTTTCAGATCCTTCTCTAATCTATTAGTAATTTCCTCCAAATATTTTATTTTCAATTCATCAATATCTCCTTCATAGGTGAAGCCTAATGATATTGGTATAACGCACGGTTTAAATGGCTTAGAATATTCGTGTAAATTAGCTTTCAACTCACACGAAAGCGAAAAAGCGATTATCGACCCACCTTCAGAAATTCCAATAATTGTGTCATAGGATTTCGCTATCAACTCCTCTTTATGCGAGCTTACGTATTCTGTTAAGTTTCTCCCAAAATCTGCCCATGTTTCGATGTGTGCAACTAGAGGTTCTTGTGCGGTATTAGAGAGAATTTCAGAAATTTTATCGGCAGATTCTAAATTTTGGCTTTTTTTAATCTCAGATTTGAGATCTCTGGATCTACCCACAAGATCATATTCTGAGAGATTTTTATCCGAGATCATTTCGTTCCGTGAATCAGTTGTCTTACTACTTGTCCGAATGGCCGAAAGGACTTTTGCGAAGCCATCTTCCCATCTAGGAAACATATCCGCCCATTGAAAATCTTTTAGCTTGATATGTGAAGGTTCACAATCATCTAATCGGACAGGTATTATAAATATCTCAGAAGGTGGAAACTCTTTAATAATCTCTAATGCTTCAGCAACTTCATTTTGCACAAAACCTTTTTTATTTACCGAATTCCTTGATAGAATCGCCAAAAAATATCTACTTTTGTTTATAGCTTGTTTAATGGAGACCTTCCAATCCTGTCCTGGCAAAAGCGATAACTTATCGAACCAGACATTTAATCCTGCAGAAGTCAGTTCTCTATGGAACCTCTCAGCGGCATACATATCTTCGTGTGCATAACTAATGAATACCGTGGTGGAATCATCAGCTATCATTCAATTTAACGTTCTCCTCCTCCATCGTAATTAAAACCTTTGAACATCGTGAGGGTTGTGAAACGCCCCCGGCCCACTAGAATGCCTTTGTCAGTCCACGTCGAAATATGTATCTGATCACCTCTCTCCCGCCAACACTTTATTTTTATTGAATACCCGCAGCAGAGCTTCGGGGTGTTTGGGAAAACACCTATTCAGTACACCCTCCGCCCCGGCTTTCTCCGCCACTCCTCCAGAACCCCCCGGCACCTCTCCCGATCGAGGCTCACCAGCTCCATCTGCTCAGCCTCCGCCTCGCCCCGGATGACGTCGTAGATGAGGCTGTCATCGAAGCCGATCTCGGCCACATCCTCCCTGGTCGTCCCGTAGACGAGCCTCTTTATCCTCGCCCAAAATATGGCGGCAAAGCACATGGGGCAGGGCTCGGAGGTGGAGTAGATCTCGCAAGTCGAGAGGTCGTAGCTCCCCAGGATCGAGGAGGCCTCCCGGATCGCCAGGATCTCAGCGTGGGCGGTGGGGTCGTTCCGCTTCAGGACCTCGTTGTGAGCCCGCGAGACGATCTTCCCTGCCTGGACGATGACGGCGCCGAAGGGCCCGCCGTCGCCCTTCTTGATCCCTGCCCTCGCCTCCTCCAGAGCGAGGGCCATGAACTCGTTCATTTGACTATGTCCTCTTTCGGCGGCATCAGGTTGGCGAAGGCCCGGGCGACGACCTCGCTCAGGGCGGGGTGGATCACCATCGCTCGCGCCACCGGTCCCGCGTCCTGACGCCCGGCGTTCATCAGATATACGACCTGTTGGGCCAGCTCCGGGGCCTCGGTCCCGACGATCGAGCACCCCAGAATCCGGCCGGTCTCCTGCTGGACGACAACCTTCACCAGGCTCTCCTCCTCGGCCATGGCGCGCCCCTTGGCCACGTCCCCGTACTTCGCCCTCCCCACCAGGACCTTGTATCCCGCGGCCTTAGCTTCCGCCTCGGTCATCCCGACGGCTCCGACCTGCGGATATGTGTAGATGGCATGGGGGACGGCGTGGCGGTCGACCTTTACCTTTTCTTTCTCTTTCTCCCCATCCCCATCTTTGCCGAAGGCGTTGTTCCAGGCGATCCTCGCCTCGCGGTTCGCGGCGTGCCTGAACATGTCTTTTCCGATGGCGTCGCCGAAGGCAAAGATGCCGGGCCTCGTCGTCTCCAGATATTCGTCGACCACGATCCAGCCGTGGCGGTCGAGCTGGACGCCGGTCTTCTCGGGCTTGAGGATGTCGGAGTTCGGCCTC
>JAXGJB010000060.1:0-7711 GCA_040770465.1 Methanothrix sp.
CCGCGCTCGTCGGTCTTCTCCAACAGCCCCTCAACGGTCCCAGAGTAGCTCTTTG
The DNA here is from genome assembly GCA_040770465.1 of Methanothrix sp. Taxonomy (GTDB): domain Archaea; phylum Halobacteriota; class Methanosarcinia; order Methanotrichales; family Methanotrichaceae; genus Methanocrinis. Next base: position 56 of record JAXGJB010000060.1, read on the forward strand.
GTATCCGGTCGACGTACTGGGGCTTGTAAGCGGTCTTCACCCCCTTCTCGACGACCCGCTTCAGGTAGTCGCCCAAGGCCGAGCCTGAGGTGCTCTCGATCACCTCCGTCCAGGAGGCACCCCTTCCGAGGTTGGGGGTGAGAAGCCCCGAGAGTATGGCGACGGCGGTGCTCTTCCCGATCCCGTTAGGTCCCAAAAGGCCCGTCACCCTCCCGACGGCCGGGACGGGCAGTCCGTATAGGGCGAACCCGTTTTTGCCGTAGCGGTGGGTTGGGTTCTCCAGCTCGTCGGGGAGGTTGATGATGGTGATCGCCCCGAAGGGGCACTTCCTGACGCAGATCCCGCAGCCTACACAGAGGTTCTCGGTGATCGCGGGCTTTCCGTCGACGAAGGTGATCGTCTCGTCGCCGGTCCTCACCGGCGGGCAGAAGTACTCGCACTCCTTGACGCATTTTCGAGGCTGGCACCGATCCCTATTGATTACAGCGATCCTCATCGGCCCACCCGGTTCAGTTGAGGAGGAGAGTCCAGGTTACAAGCCAAAGGTCTATGGCGATGAACTCGACGTAAAACCAGTCCTTCGTTGCGAACTCCTCGACGTTGATCTTGAGAAGGGGGAACGTGAACCTCTGGATGTAGAAGGTGACGGCTATGACCAGGGTCATGACGAAGTACCAGGGGTAGGTCATCCCGACAGCCCCCTCTTCGACAACGCCGCTCCCGAAGAGCGAGAGGCTCACAAAACCAGAGATCACACCCAGGACCGCGGGATAAACTGTCATGATTATCCCCTCAGCCCTGGACTTCTTTCGGACCGCCGCCTCCTTCTTAGGCGAGGCCTTGATCTTATCGTCATTTCCCGGCGAATCTTCTGACGAACCCGATGTCGCTTTTTCAGCGCTCCTGGACTTCTTCCTCTTCTTGGCCATGGGATCCTCCCTCCCCTGGGACGCATCATATCATAATAGCGTTTTGGTCTGGGAAGCAGGTCTCTTTTCGCCACCCTGCCCGAGATCAAGGCAAAGTCCAAGTAGTATTGAATCAAAAAGTTCCGGGATGTGTGCGCTCATCGTCGCAGACTCGTCGGTGTTCATATACGGGAAGACCCTTGAGGGAGAGGTCGTAACGGTTCCTGGGGTCGAGCTCGAGCTGAAGGACATCCGCTCCCGCATGCGGCTTCAGATATCCGGGGCCAGGATCGAGCCCCCGTCCGCCGAGGCGCTGGAGAGGGCGAGGGCCGCGGCCCTCGATACCGGCGACATCGCCGTCCTCTCCGGGGTGGACCTGGAGCTTCTGGCCAAGGCCCTGGAGCTGTCCGCACGGCTTGCCACCGACGATTACGCCCTTCAGAACGCGGCCCTTAACATGGGAGTCGAGGTAGAGACGGTGGCCCAACCCCGGATCCGGAAGATCGTTAAGCGGACCTCGAGGTGCATCGGCTGCGGCAGGCCCTTCGAGGGGGAGGAGTGTCCCGTCTGCGGCACGCCAGCAAAAAAGAGAAAAGGGGGTCAAAGATGAAAAATATCGATAGTTTGATTGAGAAGACCGCCGAGCTGAAGGCGGAGGGATTGGTGGAGGGACAGATCGCCGAGGAGCTGAACGTATCTCGGGAGACCGTCACCTGGCTTCTCACCCACGGCGAGAAGAGGACCGGGGTCCAGGGGCCCAAAGACGTCTCCGTAGACTGGAGCGCCATCGGTAAGAGCTCGATTCGGCTCCGGCACGTCTGCCAGACCCTGACCGACATGATCCTCGAGTGTCTGGATTGCACCGACGCCGACGTCGAGGTCGTCGTAGGGATCGCCCTCAGCGGCGTCCCCCTCGCCAGCATGGTTGCCGAGGAGCTGGGGGCGGAGCTCGCGGTCTACACCCCCACCAAGCAGAGGTGGTCCCAGGAGACGGGGGAGACGGAGCTTCGGGGGACCTTCAGCTCCAACTTCTCGGACGTCTGCGACGCGGAGTGCGTCATCGTCGACGACGTCATCACCTCCGGCAGGACCCTGGAGGAGGCGGTGGAGGAGCTGAACGAGCACGGCGCATCGACCAACGCCATCGGCGTCCTTCTGGACAAGAAAGGGATCGACGAGATCCTGGGGGTTCCGGTCTCTTCCCTCCTCCAGATCATCAGGGTGAACTGAACCTTCCGGCCCGGCCCCGGCGGGGCTGGAGCCGATCCCTTCCCGAGATACCACACCAAATCTCGGACCCGAAATCATGCACCATAAAAATTTATATGCACATTCGACCTATTACAACCAGGAGGATTATCATGAGTCTGAGAGTTTCCCATCTCGCACCGTTTGCAGCTTTGCTGCTGCTTTTCGTCCTGGCCTCGCCAGCCTTCGGAGATGACGGCTCGGCGGCCCAGGCTTCGAGCTCCGTCACGGTGACCTACAAGGTCCTGGACCCCATCAACCTCGGCAAAGAGGCGAAACCCCTATACGACGTCGCCTCTTACTTCAGGATAAAGGAGCTTAGAGAGATCGCCGACAGAGAGAAGGCGCCCTTCATCGTCCCCTCTGAGACCGGGCAGGAGCCGAACGCGCTCGGCATTGAGGCGAGGCCCCTTTACGACGTAGCCTCCTACTTCAAGATAAAGGAGGTCCGGGAGATCGCCGACCGGGAGAAGGGGCCCTTCGTCGTCCCCTCGGAGACGGGTCAGGAGCCGAACGTGCTCGGCAATGAGGCAAAACCCCTCTACTCGATCGACGCCTACTACCGGCAAAAGGACCTCCGAGAGATCGGATCGGAGGAGAAGAATGTCTTTTTAGTCCCATCGAAGATCAGGGCCTGAGGGCCCCCGTCGGGTAGAAGAAATCGTATCACTGAGGCCGGCAGATCGCCGCCTCAGAGATACTTTTGAATTTTGTTCGCGAGGGTGGTCTTGGGGTAGGCCCCCACCATCTGGTCGGCCAGCTCGCCGTTCCTGAATACGAGCAGTGTGGGTATCGCCATGATCCCGTACTTGGTGGCGGTCTTCATGTTCTCGTCGACGTTCAGCTTCCCGAAGACGACTTTTCCTTCCATCTCTTTTGCCAGCTCGTCGAGGACCGGGGCGACCATCCTGCAGGGTCCGCACCACTCCGCCCAGCAGTCCACGATGACGAGAGGATATCTGGCCACGACGTCGCCGACGGTGTCGTCCGTCACCTTGACGGGGCTATTCGGATAATCCACATTTGATTCGTTTGCCATCTTTTTCATCTCCTCGAGCTTCTTTCTCCTTATCCTTTCAAGCTCCTCGTCCAAGATCACACCTCTCTTTAGCCTCCAAAAAAAGAGATCGGAAGTGGTCCAGATCCACAGCCATCTTCGAATAGGGGCAGAGGGTGAAATCGAGAAATTCGACGAGACCATCCTCATAATCTTCGGCGTTGCCGAGGGTGTCCAGGAATATGCTGCCCTTGAAGGGGGCGAGCTGGAACCGGGCCTCCTCCCGGCTCCAGTTCATCCTCTCGAACATATCCCTCCAGCTCTTGACCCAGCCCGGCGAGAGGTAAAAGTAAAGTCCACGGTTCGCGATCTCCTCCACCTTCTTTCGAGTTATGAAGGCGTCGATGCAGTTCTGGCATCTGAGGAGGGCAGCCCGATAAGGGGCGAGGATCTCAGCCATCTTTGGGTGGCACTCGCCGTAGGCGACGATTATGCCGTCGCAGTCTTTGCACTCTTCAAGCTCCGCCCTCAGGGCCTCGGCCAGGGAGTCGAAGTCGACGTGAAGCCCCGCCTCCAGGTAGCGGACCTTGAACGGGAAGTCGAGCTGGTCGGCTATCTTCTCGATCTCATCCTTGAATATGCCACAGGCGATGATTGCGTACATGGACAGCCTACAGTCGTCGGGATATTATATATCGCTTATCCGGGTGGTGCCGGCTCACAAAAACGGGAGCTTCGTTCCCATCCCCTTCTCCAGCGCCTTCTGGTGGACCCTCGTCGCCGTCGCCACGTCCTGGATAGCAAGCCCCGTGGAGTCGAATATGGTGATCTCGTCGTCGTCCTCTCGGCCCGGGACCTTCCCCGCCACCACCTCGCCGATCATGGCGTGGATCTCTTCGGGGACGAAGAGCCCCTCGGTCAGGGGGACGTTCACCTCGCCCGAGTGGGATGCCTGGGCCAGATCGTCCACCACCACCTTCGCTCTTCGGAGGAGGTGGGGGTCTAGCTCCTCTTTCCCTTTCGCGTCGGCCCCGATGGCGTTGATGTGGGTCCCCTCCGAGATCCACTCTTCTTTCACCAGAGGCTTTCGCGATGGGGTGGTGGTGACCAGGATGTCGCAGTCGCAGGCGTCCTTTATCTCGGTGGTGAGGAGGTACTCGGCGTCAAGAAAGCCTCTGGCCTCTCGTTCGAGGCCGCGGCACCGGTCCAGGGAGACGTCGGCAACCGTTACAGACTTGATATCGAAGATCTTGGCAAGCCCCAGAAGCTGGGTCCTCGCCTGGGCTCCGGCCCCCACCAGCCCCACGCACCGGGAGCTTTTCCTCGCCAGGTACTTGGCGGCGACGGCTCCGGCCGCCCCGGTCCTCATGCTGGTGAGGAAGGTTCCTCCCATCATGGCTATTGGGGCTCCGGTCTGTGGCGAGTTGAGGATCACCACCGCCATCACCGTGGGAAGGCCGGCGGCGGGATTTGCAGGATGGACGTTGACGACCTTGACCCCGGTGGCGTCCAGCTCCTCCAGGTAGGCTGGCATCGTTCGCAGGTCGCCATCGTACTTTCGGAAGTAAAGGTAGGACTTGGGCGGCATCTGGGCCTTTCCCAGGCCGTGCTCTCGAAATGCCTCCTCCACCGCCGGGATCGCCTCATCCATCGTCAACAGCGACTTGACTTCATCCTCGGATAACCATAACAGATCCAAATCCTCGCCTCCAGATAATTCACCCTTTTCTGAGAGATATTATTCTGAGAGATATTATCTTGTGCGCGGATGGAAAAGGCTATCCCCCAGATCGAGGGAACTCTCCGTCGATGGAGCGGTACGACGTCGCCGTCATCGGTGCGGGGCCTGTGGGATCGATGGTGGCGAAGAAGGCGGCCGAGGCGGGAGCCGAGGTCGTCATCTTTGAGGAGCACCCCCGAGCCGGATGGCCGGTCCAGTGCGCGGGGCTTTTGGGGGTGAAGGCGGTCGCGGAGTCGGAGCTGACGCTCGCCAAATTCGCCATAAGGCCCGTCCGGGGGGCGGCGGTCGTCTCGCCTGCAGGCGTACGTATTGCCTTCAAGTCCACCGAGGTCAAGGCCTGGGTCGTCGATCGGAGGCTCTTCGACCGGGCGCTCCTGGCGGAGGCGGCGCGATCCGGGGCCGATGTGAGGATCGCCGCCCCGGTGACGGATCTCGCGAGGAATGGCGGTCGGGGCATCCTCTCCGTCGGCCGCGGCGCCGACCGACAGGAGATCGAGGCGGGAGTCGTCGTATCCGCCGAGGGGGCCGGGGCGAGGGTAGCAAGGTCGGCCGGGATCGGGCCGCCCCGCGAGATCCTCTCCTCCGCCCAGGTGGAGGTTCCCTTCGAGGTCAGTGACCCCGAACAGGTCGAGATCTTCCTCGGCGAGAACGTCGCGCCGGGCTTCTTCGCCTGGGCGATCCCGGCACCGGAAGGGACCGCGAGGGTCGGCCTATCTTGCCGCGAGAACGCCTGCCTTTATCTGAGGCGTCTCCTCAGAACCCCGCCGATCCGTTCCAGACTCCGAGGCGGCCCCCTCCATCTCGTGGTGGGAGGGCTTCCCCTGGGCCCGCCCGCCTCGACGGTGGCCGACGGCATCATCGCCGTCGGCGACGCCGCGGGGCAGGTGAAGCCGACCTCCGGCGGCGGGATCTATCCGGGGCTCGTCTGTGCCAAGATCGCCGGGAAGGTGGCGGCCGCCGCGGCCCGTGAGGAAGACTCTTCCGCCGCTCGGCTCTCCGAGTACGAGCGGAGGTGGCGGTCCGCTTTGGGCGGAGAACTCCGGCTGGGGATGATCGCCCACAAAATGAGGGCTGTGATGGCCGACTCTGAGGTGGACGATCTCGTCCGCTTCCTCGCGGGTCGAGAGGATCTGGTCGGGATCATCGAGGAGTACGGCGACATCGACCGGCCGAGCCGGGTGATAAAAAAGGTCGCGCCGCGGATGGGGCTATTCGGGCTCAGGATGGCGAAGATTCTTCTTCGAAACCGTCAGGTCTTGAGATGATACCTTCCGATCTCACCTCAGATCCACATCTCATCTCATCTCATCTCCACCTCGATCCGGCTCGACCCGTCCTCATCCTCGACCACCAAAATCGAGTTGTCGAACTGCCCCTGGACCTCGCCGATGTGGCTTATGGCGAAGATCTGGGGGAACCGGTCGTCGAGGTTCCTGAGCATGTTGATCATGCTCTCCCGGTGCTCCACATCCTGGCTTCCGAAGATCTCGTCCAGGATGAGAAAGGAGTAGCCTGGGCCGTTTTGCGAGAACCTCATCAGGTACTCGCTGATGGCGACCCGGACGGATACGGCGATCATGTCGATCTCGCCGCCGGAGTAGCGGGATATGGGGTAGAACTCCCCCTCGTCCTCGACGAGGATGCTGAAGTCGTCGTCGATGCTGATCCTGCCGTACTTTCCCGTCACCTCCCGGAGGATTCTTCCGGCCTCCGAGGCGATCTCATTTCTTATCCGGACCAGGATCGTATCCATGAACCGGTTGGTGAGGCTCCTCGTCGTCTCGACGACCTGGACCCGCCTCCTCCTCTCTCCGACCGTTCTTTCAAGCTCTTTCTTCCTTGCGGCCTCTCCTCTCAGCCGTTCGAGCTCCCCCTCGGCGAGGCCGAGCCGGACGGTGATGCGAGACGACCTCGACCTCGCCACCTCCAGCTGGCGGGAGGCCTCCTCCACGGCGACCCTTGCTTTTGAATACCGCTCCTCGGAGTAGGCGAGTTCTTTGCGCCTCTCTTCGGCCTCCGACAGATCCGCCTGAAGCCGGGAAGCGGCCTCCTTCGCATCTTCCAGATGAAGCCTCACATCCCCCTCGGAGGCTATGGCAAGCCTGATCTCGTTTGCCGCCGATTCCACTTTTCCGAGGGCTTTCGCCTCGTCCACCAGGCTCTGGTATTCGGCGGGGTTGAAGCCCAGAATTTTCATCTCGCCATCGAGGCTCTTTTCAGCGATGTTGAGCTGCTCGACGTCGGCACTGACCCTGGTAAAGGCCTCTTCATGATCCGGGATCTCAGCCACCCTCTGCTCCAGGACCGAGAACCTCTGGTGGTCCGGCTTCAGGGCGGCGATCCTCTCCCTCACCGAAAGCCTCTGAGGTTCGCTGTAGCCGAGGTTTGACATCTGGCCGGCCAGCTCGCTCAGGATTCTGGCCGATTTATCCAGAATCTCGGCCAGCTTTTCAAGCTCTATCCTCTTTTTGGGCAGCTCCTCTGTCCGGACCGATAGCTGGTCGTGCTCCTGGACCAGGGGCAACAGCAGGTCAGCTTCCGCCACCAGCCCCTCGAATCGATGGGGATCGTACTCGACGGGGCCGATGGCGTTCATCTCGGAGTCGATCGTCTCGGCATCGGCCGTCTGCTCGGCGATCCGGGCCATAAGCCCCCTCTTCTCGGCGAGGATCTCCCCTCTTCTGGCTTTCGATTCGGTCAGAGCCAGGAGGTCTTTTTTAAGCGCCTCTTTTGACTTCGTCGCCCCATCGAGGCGGAGGTGG
>JAXGJB010000061.1:0-7612 GCA_040770465.1 Methanothrix sp.
TGAGTCGAGCGTCCTCGTCTACGACAAGGACTACCGGGTCAGCCGCACCAACAGCACCATCAGCCTCTGGTGCAACGTCACCGACGACCATCTCGATTTCGATCAGATCTACAATGCGAAGAAAGTTTCTGGCGGTCCCGGTCCCGAGGAGGGAGGCCCAGGGAACGCTACAGACGGCCCTCCGCCTGGGAGTCCTGGACCGGAGCCGGAAAACGATCTCTAAGGACGGCGAGATCGAGATCCCGGTGACCTCTTCCCTGCCGGGGCGAGAGGTCGTGGTTCAGGAGGCCCCCGAGTTTTACGAGAGGTTCCCGGAGCTGGCCGAGCTTCTGTCGGGCGAGATCCCCCGCCAGGAGGGCGCCCTCCTCCCAAAGGGCTGGTTCATCCTGGGGAAGGTGATAATCGTCAAGATCGACCCGAGGATCGAGCACCTGAAGACGATTATCGGCGAAGCGCTCCTCGAGATCTACCCCCGCTGCAGCTCCGTCCTCATGGACGGGGGGATCGAGGGGAAGCTCCGGGAGCCGGACCGGGAGGTGATCGCAGGCTCCGAAAAGACCGGGACGGAGACGGTCCATCGGGAGAACGGGGTCGTCTTCAAGCTCGACCCCATGAAGGTGATGTTCTCGGCCGGAAACCTCAAAGAGAGGATGAGGATGGGCCGACTGGGCGCTGGCGAAGTGGTCGTCGACATGTTCGCCGGGATCGGCTACTTCACCCTCCCCATGGCGGTCCATTCCCGGCCCAAAAGAATCATCGCAATCGAGATCAACCCCGTCGCCTTCGGCTACCTCGCAGAGAACGTCCGCCTCAACGGCGTCGAGGACGTAGTCGAGCCGGTCCTGGGCGACTGCGCCGTGGCCGCCCCCGAGGGCATCGCCGACCGGGTGGTCATGGGATACGTGGGGACCACGAATCAGTACCTGGACGCCGGCATCGCCGCCCTCCGGCCCGGCGGGGTCCTCCACTATCACCAGACCGTCCCCGAGAAGCTCTACCCCAAAGCTCTGGAAGAGGACCTGGCGGAGGCGGCAAAGCGCGCCGGAAGGTCCGTCAGGATCGAGAGGGCCGCCCGGGTGAAGAAGTACTCGCCGGGGATGCTCCACGCCGTCCTGGACGCCAGGGTCGAATGATCACGCTGATCCCGCCGCCCGAATGATTGTTATCTTTTGAGGTCAATAATTGAGAGAAGGTGATCTATCGTGAAGATATCCTGGCTTGGCCATTCCTGTTTCAAGATCGAGGACGACTCCGGCAAGGTCGTCGTCACCGACCCCTTCGACGAGAGCGTAGGCTACCCCCTACCCCGAATTCGGGCCGACGTGGTCGTCGTCAGCCACGACCACCACGACCACAACAACGTGAAAGTCCTGGAGGGCGACCCCAAAGTGATCAGAGGCTCCGGAAAGCAGACCGCCGCAGGAATCGAGTTTGAAGGGATCGCCACATATCACGATGAGAAGGGAGGAAAGCTCCGGGGCAAGAACACCATCTTCTGCTTCGAGATCGACGGCGTCAGGGTCTGCCACCTCGGCGATTTGGGCCACCAGCTCGGCGAGAAAGAGACCGCCGCCCTCGGCCCCGTTGACGTCTTGATGATCCCGGTGGGCGGGACCTTCACCCTCGACGCCGGTGGCGCCAAAAAAGTCTTAGGCCAGATCAGGCCCAGGATCGCCATCCCCATGCACTTCAAGACCGCTGCCGTGCCTCCGTCTTTCGGGATCTCCCCTGTGGACGATTTCCTTTCAGGCCAAAAAGTCGAGCGGCCGGGGCACACGATAGCCGTCTCCAAGGAGAGCCTTCCCGGCGCGGGGGAGGGGACGGTGATCGTTCTCCAGGACTACAAGTGATCCCGGCGGCGGCGGTTGGATCGACAGGTTAATACATGAAAAGCGAAATTCGCGTGCTGAAGCCCGGTGATGTAGCGGTCAATCATACGAGGCTCTGGACCTCGTCACCTAGGTTCGAATCCTAGCCGGGCTATGAGATATATTTCATTGGCGTTCTTGCTGTTGGCCTTAACTATTTATCGATCAATTAAAGTTTAACAGTATAGTAAATCACAGCACCCGGTCTCATCTCTTGCTATCCTGGGTAAGGACTATTACATCCCTAACTATTTAACGCAACATTGCGATAACGTCTGTCCAAGCGCGCTCTGATATCACAAGACCATCTTGCCACCATTAGGTTAGCTGTTGACCGCGAAAATGCTTTAATATGATTAAGGAGTTTAGAGGCAGTCAATGGGACGACATATGAGTCTTGCCTGCGCCTTGATGTTGTTGGCAGTCATTACCACAGCAGCATCTTGCTCAGAGATATACACAACAGTAAATGCCAGCGAAGTTATGGCTGCAATTGGGGCAAGCAAATCTTTGGATTACGATCACATAATCTTAGAAGGCGATCTAGAACTAGATAATAGTATAATTGTATCACGTATATCTATCCGGAATTCAGTTATTAAGGGATTATTGCATTTTAACAACACAATATTCAATAGTAATATCGACTTTAGTGGCTCTCAATTCAATAGTAACGTCTATTTAACTAATGCAAGATTTAACGGCTCTGCCTTCTTCATGGGCACCATTTTTAATCGTACCGTTAACTTCCGAAACTCTGAATTCAACAACTCTGCTTCCTTTAAAGAGTCTAATTTCATCAGCGTGGCTGACTTTAGGAACTCTAATTTTAAAAGCGATGTCGATTTCACTAATTCCAATTTCAGCAGCAGATCCGAATTTTATAATTCATGCTTTTATTATATTACCAGATTTATTGACTCTAAGTTTAATAGCGACGTCTACTTCCATAGTTCAAAATTTGAAAACGCAGCTTACTTCACCAATTCTACCTTCTCTAACTATGTCGACTTCAAAGAATCTATTTTCAATGATTCTACATACTTTATTCAATCAAAATTCAATGGTGATTCCCATTTTGAAAATTGTGTATTTAATAAAGATGCTAACTTTAAAAGTTTAGATTGCAGCGAAATAAAATTTGATTATTCTAAGTTCAATGGTAACACCGACTTCAGTGATTCTAAATTTAACAATGACATATACTTTAATAAAGCTGAATTCAGCAACGATGCTTATTTTACCAATTCTGAGTTTCAGCGTAATGCATACTTCGATGGTTCTAAATTGGAAAATGTTTTTTTTGAGGGCGCGATTATTGATGAACTCCATCTATCAAAAACGGAATATAAAAAGATGTATATTCGAGATTACAGCATAGAAAATTTCTACTATGACGACACTGCATATCTATTATTAATAAAAAATTTTAAAGATTTGGGGTTCTTTGACGATGCGGATAGTTTCTATTTTAAATACCGTACAGCACATCTCCTGAATCAATTCAATATGGGGATTATAGAGGTCATATTTAATATCATTTATTTGCTTCTTGGTGGCTTTGGTGTTAAACCAGAATATCCTATCGCAGTAGGAGCTCTATTCTGGCTAATCACAGCAGTTTACATTTGGCCTAAAGATGAAGATTCAAAATTAAAAGCATTAAAGGCGTCCTTAATAATTAGTATTAAACTTTTATTGTCCGGAGCCAGTTCTGTTATTCCTGTCCTAGGTGATCTATATAATTCCATTAAAGAATATCCAATTGTACAAAATCATATGCATATCGTCTTCTTCTTAAGATTACTTGGATCGGTGCTCTTTGGAATGCTACTTCTAATCCTAGGAAATATTATAATTAGATGAAATTTTCAATAAGTTTCTAAGCGCTAGGAAGAGCTTGAATTATTAACTTTTTCAAAGAAAAATGCATCTTTTCGATCATTATATTGCAGAAGAATGTTACTATCCCATGAAACCGGTTTATGTCCTTCCTTAGAGATTGTGAAATTCCATGAGGGTCCTGGTTTTCCCTGAATCGTTGCATACCCATCCTTGTTTGTTTTTGTATCAAAACGAATGTTTGCGGCATCGTGCCCAACAACTCTAACTCCCTCGAGAAATCCGACTGCATGTTCACTCTCCGAGACATAAAGTTTTAACGTGACTTGATCAGGAGGATTAGCTAATTCAGAAAAAAACGCGTCTAATCTTTTCGATGAAGTAATGTTCTGACTCCAACTCTCCGGTTTGTATTCAACTTTGAATATGGTGAAATACCAGTTTCCCGGCTCTCCACTAATTTCTTCACAGCCTGAGGGCGCAATTCGATGGAATTTGACCCCAGCATTATCATTCCCTGTAATCTCAACGCCCTCTATTAAATCTGCCAATTTTGTATCTTCGTGTACACAAAGAGTTACAGTCACTGATTCCGGAATGGGTGTAGAAACGTTTTCTGTTTTTGATAAATCGTGGCCGATCGAGGGTTCTGACACTGAACTGGTTGTGGCAACTTCATATTCTGTATTTTTGATTGCAGGTTCAGCCACATATGGTTCAGGTTCAACAGTTTTAGATGCAGATTCGGATTCTATCTCCGCGGATACGGCACCTTCCTCCTCAACATATAGGGCAAAAATAACACCCACCGCAATCAGAAGAATGGAACCGTAAATGATATATCCTGCGATTCTAGTTTGCGGCTTATCGCTATTGATCCATGGTAATCTCATTATTATTCCCATAAAGCATTCTCCAACGAGGACATAACACCAAAACGCGGTGAAGTTCTGACCAAAGATCTCGCAACCTCGCCTTCCTGAAATATGTCACCTTGATCTCGTATTAGTAGATAACTGTTCCCACGTCATAGCCCGAGATGAACTCGCCGACGAATCTCGCCAACCCACCCTCATCTAGAACTCGATCGCCACCCCCTCCTCCGCCAGCACCACATCCTCGAAGCAATCGGCAAACCACTCCCTCGCCTCGGTGTGGATGGGGACGATCTTATCCGGGTCGATCTGGTTGATGATCCAGGTCAGGTCTTCCCGGGACGCATGCCCCGAGGCGTGAAACTCCCTCTCGAAGGCGGGGCTGTACTTGCCGCCCTCCTCTTTGGCCACAGAAAAACCCGCCGGGGCGATGTTGAAGCGACGAAGCCAGTGCCAGAGCCTCACAAAGTCGATCTCCATCTCCTCGTTGAAGGCCTCGCACGCCGAGTAGATGTAGGTCCCGCCGTCCGGCTTGATGTCCAGGAGGTGCTTCATATCGAAGAAGGAGAAGCAGAGGATGAATCCCTCGGGATCGTCCCGGATCGAGGTGTGGTCGACGTATCTATCGCCGTATTTTGGCAGGACCGCCTCTTCCTCCCACTTTCGCGACCGGCCCCCGATCTCGCCGTAGACCCTCAGGGCCCCGGAGATGCTGGCACCGCCGATGGCGGCGAGGGCGTCCAGCATGTACATGTCCTTCGCCGGGACCACCAGCTCCCGCCCCGTCTTCTCGGCGATCTCCTGGAAGGACTCGAGCCGCTCGAAGTTCCGGGCGGAGAAATCGGCGATGACGAGCCCCTCCGAGGCCTCAACGGTTGCCCGGCAGACGTCGCAGACGGACTGCTCTGTGGCTGCGGTCAATTCTGCGGTTGACTCTCCGTCCTCCGGGCCGGCCAGGCGGCCGGCGCGGGTCCCCTCGATGATCAGGACGGAGGCCTCCTTTGCGGCTTTTGCAAACTTCCTCGTCGAATCGCCACCCTTGCCGTGGAGCCGGAGGTCCCCGGAATAGGCGACGGTGGTGTCTCCCCGGAGGATGTAGGCCGTCGCCCCGAAGATGGAATGGTCCACGGGATGCGCCGAGATCTCGAAGGGGAGGTCTGCGTCATGGTAGCAGCTGCACCTTCCCGGCTCCAGCTTCTTCGCCCTCTTTCCATCCTGGCCTGGCCTTCTCGACAGAAATGCGCACAAAGCCTCAGAAGGCTCCTCGGTAGAGCAGAAGTCTCTACCCTGAAAGTTCGCCGCTGCGATCGAAGAGAGGTACAGACCGCGGTCGTCGGAGGGCTGCCGGGGCGAGAAGTAGGTCGTATCCCCTTCGATGGAGGAGTACGCCGTATCCTGCATCCCCTTCATGATGACCAAGCTCTCCGGGGAGGCGACTATCGGCACGTCGGCTCGAAGCGCTCCGATGTTCCCGCAGTGGTCCATGTGGGCGTGGCTGAGAAGGACCGCCCGGACGTTCAGATCAGGATACCGGCCAAGGTCGAGGTCGCTGGGGATCAGATCCGGCCGGTAGATGTTTAGCCGGGGGAGAAGGCCGAGGTGCATGAGGTCGTGGATGCCCCGAGTATCACGATTCTTCAGAAACTCCTCGTAAAAGACGCCGTACTTCCCGAAGTTCTTGCCGAAATCCAGGAAGACGCCGCTTCCAGCATCTTCAAGGTACAGCTTGTTGCCGCCTATGCCGCAAGCCCCATCATAGACCGTCAGTGACGTCATCCCTTCCCACCTATCTACAGGATGGGTGGCTACAATATAAACATTTGGAAGTCCGACGAAAAGAATTCGTATTCAGACACATTTGCCAAAAAATCCATGATGGAGGTCGAGGCGGATGATTGTGCCCGCCCACCGCCCGGTGCCCGACGTTCACTCCGCCATTCTGCGAAGCGTCTCTACGTATACCTCGGCCGGCTCGCCGTCCAGGAGGTATATCAGCTCGATCTCGTCCTCGGAGATGACCGTCCCCACGTCGTAGCCAGAGAAGAACTCTGTGACGTAGAAGGTCTTGTTGTCTACGGCGATCGCCCCGGCAAACCCCTCCACCACGTCCATCCCCTCCTCCTGGTAGGTCATCTCCCCGGTGAAGAGACGGCCGTTCTGCTCTGTGATGTTGAAGGTCAGGTTGCCGTAATCAGCCCCATCGACGTAGCCCGTCCCCTCAACGTACCCCGGTCCCCCGCCGTACCAGCTCCCCACGAGGTTCGGGATCTCCGCCGCACATACGCCCGTGACCGCGAGGGCCAGAAGGAGCAGGCCAAAAGACACAATTTTCGTCATGCCCTTCTATTAGCTCATAGCTTTCTGATGAATTTTTCCATCCTGATCTGGAGGGCTGAAGACTCGGTGGCGGAGCTGATATGGCCAGATGAGGGCTCGTTCAGAGGTGCCGTGATCGCCGGCACGACCCCGAGATCGAATTGGGGCGGAAACGGGGCCTGGAGATGGTGAGAACCGGATGAGAACAAGATTTTATATCCATTAGCGCCATGAGCTTGCCAATTACAGGAGGATAGTCGATATGCCCGACAAATCGACTCAGGGATCAGGGAAAGGCAAGGGAAATAAGCGGAATAAGAACGAGAACTCCAGCGCCTGCGTCTGCCCTCGGTGCGGCTTTGAGATCGAGAAAACCCCCGGCGTAAACTGCCGTTCGATAAAGTGTCCGGAGTGCAGAGTTCCCCTGATGGGCAAATGATCCCCTGATCCTTCCGGCACGAAGGATCGAGAACCGACCGGACAGCTATTCTCTCAAGTTCGGAAATCGCCAGAAATCGCCAGCCATCTCGGCTTCTCTGGCATCCCCCTTTTCGAGCCATCTCTCGGCGCTCCCCTCGGCTGCTCTAATCTGGCTTTCCATGCCGTTCCCCCCATCTCTGCCCGCTGCCCTGCTTCCTTCCTTCCCTCATTTTGCCCAACCTTCCTTTGGTCTGCATTCCGCCTCCGGGTCAGAAGCTGAGGGCGCCTTTG
>JAXGJB010000062.1:0-6221 GCA_040770465.1 Methanothrix sp.
GGATAATTTCAAGAAATGGATCGGCCTCGAACCTTCTGGCGTATCTGGCATACTCCGATATCAGGATATCATCTGCCACCAGCTCTATCGGCCCATCTAGGAGCATCAACAAAAGCTCGGTGCTCCTCGTCCTTCCACCCTTGACCGCTGCTATGAAAAGGTTGGTGTCAATTAAGAACCTTGTACTTCTGCTTGGCAAGCTTATTTGCCTCTTCCTCGATCTCTGCTTCGAGCTTGTCCAGATCCACAGTCTTGGCCTTCTCGATCATCTCCTCCACGAGCGACCTCAAATCTACCTTTTTCAAGATGACCGAATCAGGCGCCAACTCCTCCACGGCAAACT
Organism: Methanothrix sp.; assembly: GCA_040770465.1. Classification (GTDB taxonomy): domain Archaea; phylum Halobacteriota; class Methanosarcinia; order Methanotrichales; family Methanotrichaceae; genus Methanocrinis. The sequence continues at coordinate 344 of JAXGJB010000062.1, forward strand.
CGTCGCCCGGATTAATGTCGAGCTTCCGCCGCAGCTCATTGGGAAGAACCACCCTCCCTTTGTTGTCGACTCTGGTGAACGGCATGTAATATCTATACCACTTATGGGACTGATAGTCCTTAAGCCTTTTGTCACTCTGACGAATGACGGGAGGAGATGAGCATTGAATGAGCATTGATCGTAGGTATCCATCTCATAGAGCATCATTACGCAAATCCCGTGATGAAAGATCCCTGGTCGGAGAATAGGCTTCGCTGCCTCTTCCGACATCTACTGAGGCGAGGGGGAGCTGGGCCTGATCCACCTGGAGACCGCCGCCCATCCTCTTCTGACTTGCGGCGGGTCGGGCGCATCATCCCCGCCGTCCCGAAACCCACGCCTCGCGTCACCCAGCCGATCGATCCGGGGGGCGCCCTCGACCGCTGTCAACGGCGGTCTAAATCTGTCCAATTATGGCGGAATAAAACTGTCCACCTGCTATATCCCTGAGCAGAAACTCAGGGGTTGTGCCGATGCTGGACATGGAGGAGTTCTTAGTGTTGCGAGATTTATTCAACCAGGGTTGGAGCATAAGCGAGATCGGCAGAGAAACAGGTCATAGCCGAGTAACGGTCCGCCGACCGGCCGCCGAGTTTCCCTGAAAATTTATACTCAGAATTATTTATAAACCGCCTCCACCCGCCCCGCCGGGATAAGGTTAAATGCAAATAACGATCTCACGCCTTTTTCATGCCGGGCAGATTATCCCATAGCTACGCCTTCATGGCCTCAGAAAAACCACTCATTGGAAAGACGATTCCAGATATGTTCGACGAGATCGCGGAAAAGTACCCCGAGAACGACGCCATCGTATCGATTCAACAGGGGCTACGTTACACCTACCGCGAGCTGCAACAGGAGGTCAACCGCGCAGCGAAGGGATTTCTCGCTATCGGCCTGAAGAAGGGCGATCGGCTGGCGATCTGGGCGACGAACATCGCCGAGTGGATAATCTGCCAGTTCGCCACCGCCAAGGTCGGGATCATCATGGTGAACATAAACCCCGCCTACCGGACCCACGAGCTTCTTTATGCCCTCAAGCAGTCCGAGACTGAGGCCTTGTTTTTGATCGACCGGTTCAAGACCTCCGACTACGTCGGGATGTTCTACGAGATCTGCCAGGAGGCAAAGACGAGCAAGCCCGGCAAGATATCCTGCGAAGATTTGCCTTACCTCAAGACGGCTGTGCTGATCCGTGGCGAGAAGCAGCCCGGCATGTACACCTGGGACGAAGTCCTGAAGATGGGCGAGGAGATCCATGACGACGTTTTGCGGGAGCACCAGGAGGAGCTTGACTTCGACGACCCCATCAACATCCAGTACACCTCGGGGACCACCGGCTTTCCCAAAGGCGTCGTCCTCACCCACCACAACATCCTCAACAACGGCTACTTCATCGGCGAGTGCATGAAGTTCACCGAGAAAGACCGGCTCTGCATCCCCGTCCCCTTCTACCACTGCTTCGGGATGGTGCTGTCTAATATGGCCTGCATTACCCACGGCTCGACTATGGTCCTCCCAGCAGAGTACTTCGACCCCGTCTCGACACTGGAGGCCGTGTCGAAGGAGAGGTGCACGGCGCTCCACGGAGTTCCCACCATGTTCGTCGCAGAGCTGGAGAATCCACGCTTCGAGAAGTACGACCTATCAAGCCTCCGGACCGGGATCATGGCGGGCTCGCCCTGCCCGACGGAGTACATGAAGAAGGTGAGCAACCTCATGAACATGAAGGAGGTCGTCATAACCTACGGCCAGACCGAGGCCTCCCCCGGCATCACCATGTCCTCGACTCACGACTCCCTGGACCGAAGGGTCTCCACCGTCGGAAAGCCGATGCCCCATACAGAAGTCAAGATCACAGACCCCAAGACCGGCAAGATCATGCCTCGAGGCGAGACCGGCGAGATCTGCGCCCGGGGCTACCCCATCATGAGGTGCTACTACAACAACCCCGGCGCCACCGACAAGGCCATCGACAAGGAGGGGTGGCTTCACACCGGCGATTTGGGTATACTAGACGACGAGGACTACTGCAAGATCACCGGCCGGCTCAAGGACATGGTGATAAGAGGCGGCGAGAACATCTACCCGCGAGAGATCGAGGAGTTCCTCTACACCCACCCCGACATCAGCGACGTCCAGGTGATCGGAGTCCCCGACGCCAGGTTCGGCGAGGAGCTTATGGCCTGGATCAAGCTGAAGGAGGGCAGAACCCTCACCGCCGAAGAGGTGTTGCTCTTCTGCAAGGGGAAGATCGCCCACTTCAAGATCCCCCGGTACATCAAGTTCGTCGACGACTTCCCCATGACTGTCACCGGCAAGATCCAGAAGTACAAGATGAGGGAGGAGTCGATAAAGGAGCTGGGCCTCGACGAGGTGGCGAAGACCGAGACGGCCTGAAGCCATCCAGATCATATATTTTCTAATTTTCCAATTTTTTGTCTCAATCCGGTCGTCCGGGCGGAATTCTTAATAGATGTTAGCGCAAATCTAGCATAAGCTGACCCCGAGGTCCGTAGCCAGGACGGAGCCGTCGGAGGAACATAGTTGAACTGAGCTCAGTTTTAAACTAGGAGACGACGACGGTGACAGAAGCCGACGAAATTGCAACTTCCGCCCCTGCCCCTCCCGCCGAGGAGCCGGGCGTTTCGGCGACCCCCGACGACATCATCCGGCCCCCCGACGAGGAGACCCTTCAGGAGCAGATCGAGGAGAAGAAGGCTCCCACTCGGAAGCTCTACGGGACCTTCTCGGGGGTATTCACCCCGACCCTCCTCACCATCCTGGGGGTCATCATGTACCTCCGAGAGGGTTGGGTGGTGGGAAACGCGGGCCTTTTGGGGGCGCTTTTGATCATCCTCATCTCTTTCGTCATAACCACTGCCACAGGCCTATCCCTATCCTCCATCACCACCAACATCAGGATCGGCGCAGGGGGAGCCTTCTCCATCATCTCACAGTCTTTGGGGCTGGAGGTTGGGGGAAGCGTCGGAATCCCCCTCTACCTCGCCCAGGCCCTGGCCGTTGTCATGTACATCTTCGGCTTTCGGGCTGGGTGGCGGTGGATCTTTCCCGACCATCCGGCCATTTTTATAGATTTCGGGGTGTTCGCCCTCCTCTTCATCATCGCCTACATCAGCGCCAGCCTCGCCTTTCGAGTCCAGTACCTGATAATGCTGGTAATGGCCTCATCCCTTCTATCCGTAGCCTACGCCGCCTACTCGGGGTCCATGACCGAGCCGATCACCTGGTGGGGCGACTTTCCCGGCTCCATAGAGACGGGATTCTCCGGCATCGCCTTCTGGGGCGTCTTCGCCGTCTACTTTCCCGCGGCGACGGGGATCATGGCCGGGCTGAACATGTCTGGAGAGCTGAAAGATCCGCGCCGGAGCATCCCCCTAGGAACCATGTCCGCCATCGCCGTTAGCCTGGTAATTTACATCGGTCTCGCCTACTGGCTAGCCCGCACCGCCACCCCTGACGAGCTTGTAAATAACTATACAGTCATGATAGAAAAGTCGGCCTACGGCCCCCTGGTTCTAGGGGGGCTTCTTGGAGCCACCTTCTCCTCGGCGCTGGCGTCCATCGTGGGAGCGCCCCGGATCCTCCAGGCCCTCGGAGAGCACAACATCCTCCCAAAAAGTGAGTGGTTCGCCAAAAGGAGCTCGTCGGGCGAGCCGAGAAACGCCATGCTATTCACGGGAGCCATCGTCGCCGTCGCCCTTACGTTTCGAAACCTCAACGCCGTCGCTCCCCTCGTCACCATGTTCTTTCTGATAACTTACGGCATGATCAACGTCGTCGTCCTCATCGAGCAGAGCCTGAGGCTCGTGAGCTTTCGTCCCCTCTTCAGCATCCCAAAGGCCGTGCCCTTCGTCGGCACCGTTGGGTGTCTATTTGCCATGTTCATCGTCAACCCCATCTTCAGCCTGGTGGCGGTGGTAATCGTCGTTGCAATCCACGGATCCCTAATCCGTCGCCACCTGAAAGCCCCCTTTGGGGACGTTCGTAGCGGCCTATTCGTCGCCGTCGCCGAGTGGGCCGCAAAGAAGGTGAACGACGTTGCAGCCTCCAAGGAGAGGACCTGGACCTCAAGCCTCCTCATCCCCGTGGAGGACCCGCAGGAGCTTCGAGGCTCCTTCAACTTCTTAAGAGACATAGCCTACCCCAAGGGGTTCATAAAGATCCTGGGGCTATCGAGCGATGAAGACGAGAGCAGGATGCGGCTCCGCCTCCCAAGCCTCACCCAGGCCTTTCAGGAAGCGGGCATCTTCGCCTCCTGGACGATCATCGACGTCGCACGGTTCGAGGAGAACCTGGTGGCAGGGATGCAGGCTCTCGGCGGGGCATTCTTCAAGCCGAGCGTGATATTCCTTAGACTTCCAGAGACCTCGGATAGGGACGAGGGGATCAAGAAGGTCATCGTAAAGGCTTCAGAGAGCAGGCTTGGGGTCCTCCTCTTCGCCGACCACCCGAAGGCGGGGCTCGGCCGCAGGAAGTCGATAAATCTCTGGATCGAGGACCGAAGCCCCAACTGGGACATCACCATGGAGCTTGGGAACATGGACCTCGCGATCCTCATCGCTTACAAGCTCAAGCGAAACTGGAAGGCTTCGCTGAACCTGATCACCTTCGTCAAGAAGAAGCATTACGCTGAGGCGGCTCAGGAGTACCTTACAAACCTCATCGAGCTGGCCCGGATCCCCAATGCTCGGGTCTACGTGGTGGTGGGGGGGCTTGAAAGCGACATCGCCGAGACGCCCCTATCATCTCTTAACATCTTCAGCCTACCTCCGGAGCCGGACCTGGACTTTGTCCGCCAGATGGTCAACCAGACCCAGTCCGCCTGCCTCTTCGCCCTCGACTCGGGGGACGAGAACGCCCTGGCCTGATAACCTTCCGAGCTGCACAATCCTCTGCCCCCCCCACGTTCACTTTGCTTCACTTTCCGCCGTAGCTCTGGACGTGCTCCCAGGCTCTCTGTAATTCCGTACCCCCTTCGCCTCTGGCGTAGATAGAGGGGTCGGTTCGGCCGTAAAGCTTTCGATCCGCTCCGACCGGGCAGACCTTGATGCAGACCCCACAGGGTGAGATTCCACTCTTGGCCAGGCTGGCGCTGTAGGTGGTGCAGGCCGACTTGTCGGTGAGGCCTTCTGGGTAGTCCCTCTCATCTAAGGCGCGGGCGGGGCACATCCGGACGCAGCGCATGCACCGGGTGCAAAGCTCCTCCTCCAGGATGGGGTCTGCCGGAAGCTCGGCCGAGGTGAAGACGGAGCCGAACCTGACCCTTGGACCGTACTCTGGCGTGAGGAGGATGTTGTTTACCCCGAAGGACCCAAGCCCTGCAAGATAGGCAGCGTGCCGGTGGGAAAAGAAGGCGACTGGGTTTTTGAGCAGAGCCTTGACGTCGGCGTATCCGTCCCTCGGGACGAAGACTGATGGGTGTCCCAAATCGGAGAGGAAGTTTGAGAGCCGGTAGGTGTACTGATCCAGGAGTATGTTGACGGTCCGATAGAGCTCCCGGTACCAGATCGAGGGCGAGGTCTCCAGCGCAGGAAGGGGTATGGGAAGCCCTATAACGACCACCGACCTCGCCTCCGGGTAGATCGACTGGGGCCAGAACTCCTCGGGGACCCAGGGCTCGAAAGGAGGCGAAGCCCATCGGTCGACGCTGGCAACCCCCACGATCGGGATCTCCATGGTTCGGCATCGTTCCAGGAGGGCTCTTTTCAGCTCTTCGCTCATGGTAGGTAGTATATTTGGAGGGATGATAAAAGGATCTGGCAGGAGAGATCCTTTCTGGATTTTAGATGACCTCGTTCAAGGCCGCGGGGCAGAA
>JAXGJB010000063.1:0-4963 GCA_040770465.1 Methanothrix sp.
AGGATACAGGAAAAAGGAAAAGCTGTGACCCAAAAGAGTCAACCATCACCAAGCCAGCAAGCCAGCGCGGAGAAAGCAAAAGATGACCGGAGCAAATCCCGTATCCATCGAAGACCTATCGGTCAGGTTGGACGGCCGGACCGTCCTTGAGGACGTATTTCTGGAAGTCAACGAGGGGGACTTCCTGGGGCTGATAGGCCCCAACGGCGGCGGTAAGACGACCCTCCTCAAGGCGATCCTGGGGCTCGTCAAGCCCTCCCGCGGAAGGGTTCTCGTCTTCGGGATGAGCCCCGAAGCCGCTCGGACCCGAGTCGGCTACCTCCCCCAGAAGAGCCTCTTCGACCAGAAGTTTCCCATAAGCTCCGCCGAGGTGGTGATGATGGGCAGGTACGGGAGGAAGGGGCTATTCGGCCGCTACTCCTCCGAGGATCGAGCCGCGGCCCTGGCGGCCCTCTCGGCGGTGGGGATGGAAGATCACGCCGACCGGGAAATAGGGGGCCTATCGGGAGGCCAGCAGCAGCGAATCTTCGTCGCCCGAGCCCTAGTCTCGGAGCCCGACCTACTACTCCTGGACGAGCCCGCCACCGGGATCGACAGCTCAAGGCAGCGGGAGTTCTACGAGCTTCTCCGGGACCTCAACGAGAAGATGACGATAATCATGGTCTCCCACGACATCAGCGCCGTATCGACGTACGTCAAGAAGATCGCCTGCGTCAATAAAAAGCTCTACTACCACAGCTCAAAGGAGCTCTTCGCCGAGGAGATCGAAGAGGCGTACCAGTGTCCGGTGGAGATGATCGCCCACGGCGTACCCCACAGGGTTTTGAGGGAGCACGATTGATGATGATGATCGAGACCTTCACCTACGAGTTTATGCAGAGGGCCCTCGTCGCCGGCGTCGTCGCCGCAGTCCTCTGCGGGGTCATCGGGATCTACGTCATCCTCAACAGGATCGTCTTCATCGGCGGCGGGATCGCCCACACCGCCTTCGGCGGCATCGGCCTAGGCTACCTTCTGGGGATGGACCCCCTCTTATTCGCGGTCCTCTTCTCGGTGGCCGCAGCCCTGGGGATCGGGGCGATCAGCGATCGGTCGAGGGTCTCGGAGGACACGGCCATCGGCGTCTTCTGGGCCGCGGGGATGTCTCTTGGGATCGTCTTTGTGAGCATAAGCCCCGGCCGGGCCCCCGACCTCTTCGATTACCTCTTCGGAAACATCCTCGCCGTATCCTGGGCAGACGTCCTCTTGATATCGGCCCTGACCCTCGCCATGCTCATTCTCGTGGCCCTATTCTACAAGGACCTTCTCATCCTCTCCTTTGACGCCGGCTACGGCGAGGCGGTGGGCCTCCCGACGAGAGAGCTTCGCCTCCTCCTCCTCTGCATGGTTGCCCTCTCCGTAGTGGTCCTGATAAAGATCGTGGGGATAATCCTGGTCATCGCCCTCCTCACCATCCCCGGAGCCATAGGACGGCAGCACGCGCGAAGCCTCAAGAGGATCATGGCCATCTCCATCCTCCTCGGGGCATCCTTCGTCCTGGCGGGGCTTGTCATCTCCTACCAGCTGAACATCCCCTCGGGGGCGACGATAATCCTCGCCGCTGCCGGGACCTTCTTTGCCAGCACCATCCTATGCCGGTGATAAAACGATCGGAGGCAAAACGTTCCGGGTCCAACTGATCCGGAGCCAAACCGACCCAGGTCTCCAGCTTTTTGGAGGACTTGTACAACAAACTTATACGCAGAAGATGACAAAGGGCGGATCGAGATGCGAAAAGAAACGATCCGCCCCATCCTCGTCCTCCTCGTCCTCCTCCTGATCCCGTCGGCAGCGATCCTCGCCGGGGCCGAAGGTGTCCAGTTCGCCGGGGACTTCTACAAGGTTGAGGGGGGTCCCAAAATCGACGTCTCCGTCGTCAATCCCGTATTCGCCCCCGGCACATCCGGGACCCTTCGGCTGGTCCTGGCCAACGACGGGGTGGTGACTCGGCTCGTTCCGGGGGACGTTCCTTTGGGCTCCGAAGAAGAGGCGACCCGGGAGATGCTGGCGGAGTTCGGCTGCCTTGACGCCTCAAACCTCAGGGCAACTCTCAGTTCAACCGGGCCGGTCCAGGTCCTCTCCGGGCCGGTCCCCATCGACCTTCTCGGGCCTGGAGAGACCACCACCATCGAGTACGATATCGAGATCGATGATGGCGCCGAGGGTCCGGTCCTCCTCAGCCTCGACGTCGAGTACGAGCACCAGATCGACGTCAGCTTCAACGGCGGGACCGCATCCCCCCTCTACCTTCCTTCAAGCCTCCAGCTTGACCTGATCGTATCGGTGGAGGGCGAACCGGCCACCCTCGCGCTTCTGGGGTCGAGGTCGGACCTCGCTCCCGGCGAGAAGGGCTCGGTCAGCCTCATCGTCGGCAACGCCGGCAAGGCCGCCGCCTCGAACTGCACCGCCCGCCTGGTGACGGCTCCGCCCTTCACCCCGCTGAGGGATCGATCAAATCTCGGAGACATACCTCCCAGAGGGGTCGCAGTCGCCCGATTTGACCTGCTGGTGGGGGGGTCCGCCCCGGCCCAGGAGTACAGCATCGGCTGCGAGATCAGCTTCGATGGCGGGGAGGCGTCCCTCTCCGTCCCTGTGACGGTGACCTCGCCCGACAGAACGCGCCTTTTCAAAATCGCCCTGGTGGGTATAACGGTTTTAACCGCAGCCGTTGCAACGATATGGCTTCTCCGCCGGAGAAAAAACAGATCGCTTCGGAGCCGCAGCCCTCTCCGTCCCCGGAGATAGTCCCGGACGCCCGACGGGTTCGCTTCACCGCCCTTGCCGCCTTGCCGCTGCCAACCCACCAACATTGATATCTTCAACCTCAGCTTTTACCGTGACCCATGGCAGCGCTCCGGGCCGAGAAGATCTCCAAGAGCTTCCGAGGGCTCTTCACGAAGAAGGAGGTTCTTTCCGAGGTATCCCTGACGATCGAGGAGGGGGAGGTCTTCGGCATCCTCGGTCCCAACGGCGCCGGAAAGACCACCCTCATGTCCATCTTCTCCACCCTGATCCGGCCCGACGGCGGCAGCCTGGAGGTTCTCGGCCTCGACGCCCGAAAAAAGACCCACGCCGTCAGGGAGAGGATCAACATCAGCAGCGGTAACCCCAACTTCCCCTGGAGCCTCACCGTTCGGGAGAACCTGAACCATTCGGCGATGCTCTACGGCCTCTACGGTCGAGACTTGAGACGATCTGTAGACGAGGCGATCTCTGCCTTCGAGCTCGAAGCTCACGCCGATTCGAAGTTCGAGACCCTCTCTACGGGGACCAAGCAGAGAGTCTCTCTCGCAAAGTCGATCCTCAACCAGCCCGAGATCCTCTTCCTCGACGAGCCCACCTCGGGCCTCGACCCGGACATGGCGATGAAGACGAGGGCCCTCATCCAGAAGATCTACGAGGAGGGGGAGATCACCGTCGTCCTGACGACCCATTACATGCCCGAGGCCGAAGAGCTCTGCGACAGGATAGCATTCCTCCGGGAGGGAAGCCTGATCGCCCTCGGGACTCCAGCGGAGCTGAAGCGTGCCCTGAAGATCGGACATCGGATCTTCGTCAAGTACGAGGGGGATATCGACTCCAGGAAGCTTCGGATAATCCCGGGGGTGATGGAGGTCAGAGAGGCTCCCGGCAGATTTGAGATAGTCTTCGACCATTCCGAGATGGCCGTCAGCAGGATAATAAAGGCCTTCGAGGGTGCAGATATACTGGACATTGGGATAGAAACGCCCGATCTGGAGGATGTCTTCCTTGAGCTGGCGAGGTGAGCTGAACAAGTTCCTCTCTGCGACGTACAAGAACTGGATCACGTCCAGGCGTAACGTCTTCACCCTCTTCGAGCTGGTCTTCTGGCCGTTCATCGGCCTTCTCTCCATCGGCCTTCTCACCCGGTTTCTGGAGGTGACTGGCGAGATGGTGGCCTTCGTCCTGGTGGGGGCGATAGCCCTCAGCATCCTCCAGATCAGCCAGATCGACGTCGCCTACATCCTCCTCTTCGACCTCTGGAGTAAGAGCATAAAGCAGACCTTCGTCGCCCCGATCCGGGGATACCACCTCGTTTTGGGGGCTATGCTCTTCGGCGTCGCCAGAGGGTCGTTGGTCTTCCTCATCCTGGCAGCGGCCAGCTCCCGCTTCTTCGGGTTCGACTTTCTTGCGGGAGGGATCGTCACCGTCATCGTCTTCCTTGCGGGGATCTTCGTCACCGCCGCGTCCATCGGGATGGCGGTCTGCATATCGATCCTCCTCTTCGGCCAGAGGGCGGACGTGGCGGCCTGGAGCCTCAGCGGCATAATGATGCTGGTGAGCGGGGTCTACTATCCGGTGGAGATCCTCCCCGCCCCCCTCCAGCTCCTATCGAAGTCGATACCTCTGACCTACTTTCTCGAGTACTACCGTTCTGCCTACGGCTACGGCTCCCATCACGTCCTCCTGGGGATGGGGCTTGCCCTCCTCTACTTTTTTGCCGGCCTTCTGATCCTAAACCTCGCCATCGAAAGGGCGAGGGAGACGGGGATGATGCTGAGGCTCTCGGAGTGAGTGAGGTCCCTGGAATAACGTTTTAAAGTCGACATGTCTACTTCACTGGGGCGTTGAACTTGACCATCGATGGGTTCATCGGCAAGATCAGATTGGGGGACCTCCAACCCGTACGGGTTATGGGGGTGATCAACCTCAGCCGCGAGTCGTTCTACCAGGAGTCTTTCGCAGGGCATGATGCGGTCCTCGGGCGTGCCCACTCCTTATCTGAGGAGGGTGCCGAGGTCCTGGACCTGGGCGCCGTCTCCACGGCTCCGGGATCGCCAGCGATCTCCGAGGATGAAGAGCGGAGAAGGCTATTTCCCGCCCTCGAAGCCGTCATCGACGGCCTAGGAGACGAGGTCGTAATATCCATCGATACCCAGAGGGCAACGGTTGCGGCCGACGC
>JAXGJB010000064.1:0-4789 GCA_040770465.1 Methanothrix sp.
GGACGAGCTATCGGGGGGCGAGCTTCAGAGGGTGGCGATAGTCGGCTGTCTCAGCCGGGACGCGGATCTGTACCTCCTCGACGAGCCGTCGGCCCACCTGGACGTCGAGCAGAGGATGATGGCGGCGAAGGTGATGCGCAGGTTCGCCGAGAGCGCCGAGCGGTCGGTCTTGGTCGTCGACCACGACATCTACCTCATCGACCTTCTCAGCGAGAAGCTGATGGTCTTCGAGGGTGAGCAGGGTAAAATGGGCGTCGCCCATCCGCCCGTCAGGATGAGGGAGGGGATGAACCGATTCCTGAAGGGGATCGGGATCACATTCAGGAGGGACGAGGACACCAGGAGGCCCCGGGTGAACAAGCCCGGATCAAGGCTCGACCGGTCCCAGAGGGAGTCGGGGGAGTACTACTATTACGCCGACGACGCTGCCTGAGAGAATCCACCCTTACCTTCTCGTTCTCATCTTTTTCTCTCACTTTCTTCCTCACCTTTCTCTCTCATCTTCCTTCCTCGCCTTCCTCTCTCACCTTCTCGTTTTCTTCTTCTTTTCATTCTCTTCCGCCTTCAGCATCTACCTTCCAGGTCGGGCCGAGTCGGATTTGCCTTCTGAAGGGGAGATCTTCCGGATTTTCCCCTTCGTGAAAAGAGATCTCGGCTCAATTTTCAGGTGAAACCGTCATCTACATATCCCGCGGATTTTAAAGCCCCAGACCTCAGGAGATTTGAAGATGGAAAAGGCAAAAGCCGACGATACCGTGAAAGTTCATTACACCGGCAAGTTCGAGGACGGGACGGTCTTCGATAGCTCAGCGGGCAGAGACCCTCTGGAGTTCACCCTGGGAAAGAGGATGGTGATCGCCGGATTTGAGGCTGCGGCCCTCGGTATGGCCCCCGGCGAGACGAAGACCGTCAAGATCCCCGCCGAGGAGGCGTACGGCCCCCGCCACGAAGAGATGGTGATGGAAGTCGCCCGGGCCAGCATGCCGGTGGAGATCGAGCCCCAGGTGGGGCAGGTCCTCCAGATAGGCTCGTCCCAGGATCAGATGATCCAGGTCGTGGTGGCCGAGGTCACAGAGGAGTCCGTCATCCTGGACGCGAACCACCCCCTGGCTGGAATCGATCTCGTCTTCGAGATCGAGCTGGTGGAGATCGTCGAGCCCGAATCTGCGTAGGCGTAGGCGTAGACGTGGGCGCGGGCTTAGGACGATATCGGGGGCCCTGCCCCCCACTCGTACAAAACTCACCCTTTAGGCGACAAGACTTTTTCGCGATGAAGGTCTTTAAATCACAAAGGATATTCAATATGGATAAGGAAAAAGAGATGGAGCGACGCAGATGAAGCAGGCAAAAGAGGGGGACACGGTGAGCCTCCACTACAAGGGGAGCTTCGAGGACGGGACGGTCTTCGACTCCTCCGAGACCCACGGGGCGCTGAAGTTCACCATCGGCAAGGGCATGGTCATCCCAGGCTTCGAGGAGGCGGTGGCGGGGATGAAGCTCGGGGAGGCGAAGACGGTCACCATCCCGCCGGAGAAGGGGTACGGCCCCCGAAATGAAGAGCTTCTGATCAAGATCAACAGAACTGAGCTTCCGCCGGACCTCGACCCGCAGATCGGCTCGAGGATAGAGTTCTCGAAGGACAAGCAGCGCCTCCAGCTGACGGTGGCCGAGGTTACGGGCGACGCCGTCGTCTTCGACGCGAACCACCCCCTGGCCGGAAAGACCCTCAACTTCGAGCTCCTCCTCCTGGAGATCGAGGGCGAGGGCGAGTGAGATATAGCTGAGCGGAGCAAGAACGCCGGCGTTGGCGGCGAGGGCCAGCCTATGGCCTCCGCCCCCAGAATGTCGAGGGATCATGGACGGCAAAAATCGGAAGGACATAAAACCGGGGCTGAAGGTAGAGATCGTCCTCAAGCGGGATCAGAGGACGGGGAAGCTGACCGAAGGGGTGGTGAAGGAGATCCTCACCAACTCCTCCTTCCATCCCCACGGGATCAAGGTCCGGCTGGCCGACGGGCAGGTGGGGCGGGTGGCGAGGATCTTGGGGTAGATTGAGCGACGGTTTTTCTGTCATTTTTTGGCCACCTGAAAAAATTGGTCCCAGAAGCAGTTGGTGAAGCGAAACATTTTTTCGTGGGCAAGCAAAGGGCTAGCTACCATGCCAACTCAACATTATTCCGTAACACAGCCGCCAATAGAGACGCTTCTTGCAAAGGTCAAATTAAGCGAGATGGCCATACCAGAAATCCAGCGCCCTTTTGTTTGGAGTGCAGTCAAAGTGCGAAACCTGCTCGATTCTTTATACCAAGGCTATCCTGTTGGATACCTGATCACATGGCGTAATCCAAATGTTAAGCTGAAAGATGGATCCACCTCATTCGGCAAGCACATACTAATCGATGGTCAGCAGCGCGTGATAGCTCTGATGGCGGCTGTCCTTGGGCTGGAAGTTGTTGACAAAAATTACAAGCGTATCAAAATACGAATAGCATTTCACCCGATTAAAGAGCAGTTCGAAGTCTTGAACACATTCATAGAGAAAGACGCCTCTTGGATTCCTGATATTTCTGTGGTTTTCGACCCAAAAACGAGCCTGTTCAATTTGGTGACGGCTTATTGCGATAAAAATCCCGGTGCGACCAGAGATGATGTGTTCCGTAGCATTGAGCGTATGAAGGGCATTACCAGCAATCAGATCGGAATGATAGAACTTGACTCAGGTTTTGATATAGAAACCGTAACAGAGATATTCATTCGCGTCAACTCTGAGGGGGTGCCTCTGAGCCAGGCTGACTTTGCAATGTCAAAGATCGCCGTCAATGAAACCTACGGAGGGAACACCTTACGAAAGGCCATCGACTACTTCTGTCATCTTGCAGTGGCCCCCGAATTTTTTAATGATACGCAGAACGATAAGAAGTTCGCAGAGAGCGAATTCTTCCAGCAGATGGCATGGCTTCGAAATGAAAAGGAGGACATATACGATCCATCGTATACCGATATGCTTAGGGTAGCTTTCACCTCGGAGTTCCAGCGAGGTCGTCTGGGGGATCTAGTCGCTCTTCTGTCCGGCCGAAACTTTGAGACGAGACAGTACGAAGAGGTTATCGTTGAGGATTCTTTTGGCCGGCTGAAAAAAGGCATTCTTCAGTTCATGAACGAGACCCACTTTAAAAACCTCATCATGATCATTCGCTCGGCGGGCTTTGTAGACTCTTCAATGATCCGCTCTCAGAACTCTCTAAACTTCGCTTATATCCTATACTTGACCCTCCGTGGCCAAGGCATACCACCTGCTGACATTGAGCGCTACGTTAGGCGATGGTTCGTAATGTCAGTTCTTACCGGAAGATATTCGTCCTCACCAGAATCAGCTTTCGATTATGACATCCGACAGATTCATGATCAAGGCATTCAGGCATATGCCAATGGTCAAATAAACGGCACGCTATCAAACGCTTTTTGGGAATCAGCACTGCCTCAGAATCTCAATACATCTGTTGCATCCAGCCCCTACTTCCGCCTATACCAGGCAGCTCAGATCAAGATGAATGATCTAGGCTTTCTGTCTAAAGACATCACAGTCCGAGAGCTTATCGAAGTTAAGTCCGATGTTCATCATCTCTTCCCTCGTGACTATCTAAAAAAGAGTGGGCTAGTGCCTGGACAGTACAACCAGATTGCCAACTATGTCGTTGCCCAAAGCGAGATCAACATCGCTATTGGAAACAAGGAACCCAGAGTTTATTTTAGCCAGCTTTTAGAACAGTGCTGCGGAGGACCGAAGCCGTACGGCAACATCACCGAAATGGACGAACTCAAAGAAAACTTCCGCATGAACTGTATTCCCGAAGGCATAGAAACTATGACCGTGGATAACTATCAGGAGTTTCTGGCTGAACGGCGAAGACTCATGGCCCAGAAGATACGGACGTATTTTGAAGGGCTTTAAACCCCCGGCTTCCTCTTCGACATGAACCGGTTCTTCCAGGCGCTCTTATCTCGTTTTCTCCGGGAGAACCTGCCGGGCCACACCGTCCTAGACGAATGCCGGCTCCGGGGGATGATCTCCTACGTTCCGGGCAGAAATCCCCGCAATCGGCGGGCTCCAGATCCCCGTCCGGATTACGTGATCATGAGGGGGCAAGAGGTCGTCTCCATCCTCGACGCCAAGTATCGGGACCTGTGGGAGAACTCCCTCCCTCGGGAGATGCTCTATCAGCTCGCCATCTACGCCCTCAGCCGGGGGCCGGGCGGGAGGTCCGCGATCCTGTATCCGACGACCTCCGCCGAGGCGGAGGGGGCCTGGATCGAGGTGAGCGATCCGGTCGGCGGCGGGGGGAGGGCCCGGGTGGTCCTGCGCCCGGTGGATTTATATAAAATGGAGAATTTAATCGCGGACGGTCGGGCCTTCCGGGAGCGAGAGGAGTACGCCCGACGGCTCGCCTTCGGAGATTGAGGAGGCGAAATCCGCGCTCCGCCCTTCCCGCCTCTCACCGCTCCTCGTCGACCCCGATGGACTCAAAAGGCCAGCAAATGAACTTGAATCCCAAGAAAGCCGTCAGAAGGATCAGGAAAATCCTCGATGCGGCGATGTATTGGGGTGGCCAGTAGCCAGGCCGCTCCAGCACCCCGAGGCAGGACATGAAGGCCCATGGAAGATCCCACCAGGATATCGGCCCCATTATTCACACCACAATGATTTTCCTTCCATCATTATATTAAAAAGATTTGGTCTCCTTCCGGCATGGTCATCGATTGGAGGCCGGGGAGGCTCGCCGCTTCTGCT
>JAXGJB010000065.1:0-4169 GCA_040770465.1 Methanothrix sp.
GTGTATCCTTTTATCGGCCACTTCACTCATGTAAGGGCTCTAAGGGCTTGTAGGTTGTGGTGCCACATCTGGAGAAGCTCTGATATTCAGCTGATCGACAGCCCCTTTCCTTTTTGTTTTCACATGATGAGAAACTTTTTTTACTACCAAGGACAGGTAACTCTCGGCGTTGTTTGAATGAGCGAGAAGACCGATGAGTTCCTGGAGAAGCTCGCGCCCTGCGTCGAGAAGGGCGATCTGGAGGCCTGCGTGGATGAGGCTTCCAGGCTGGCTGAGGAGATGGGGATAGGCGGAGATGAGCTTCTGGAGCTGTCCGGAAAATTAGGCGAAGAAGAGAAATTCGATTTTTACTACGTATTAGCCTTGGCATCAGCACTAGAATCTGATCCACGATACGCTTCAGCGCACTTCAATTACTCCATCTTTCTTAGTGAATTGGGACGCAGGGAGGACGCGGTAAAACCCGCGCAGGAGGCTGTAGAGATCCGCCGACAGCTGGCCGAGGCCGACCCCCAGGCGTTCATGCCGGACCTGGCTGCGAGCCTCGACAACCTCGGAAATCGACTTTCCGATCTGGGACGGCGGGAGGATGCGCTAAAACCGGCACAGGAGGCTGCTGAAATTTACCGCAGGCTGGAAGAGGAAAGCCCACAGAAGTTCCTGCCGGACCTGGCTGCGAGCCTCAACAACCTCGGAAATCGACTTTCCGACCTGGGACGGCGGGAGGAGGCGCTAAAACCATCACAGGAGGCTGTAGAGATCCGCCGACAGCTGGCCGAGGCCGACCCCCAGGCGTTCATGCCGGACCTGGCTGCGAGCCTCAACAACCTCGGAAATCGACTTTCCGATCTGGGACGGCGGGAGGAGGCGCTAAAACCAGCACAGGAGGCTGTAGAGATCCGCCGACGGCTAGCCGAGGCCAACCCCGAGGCGTTCATGCCAGGCCTGGCCAGGAGCCTCAACAACCTCGGATTATGTTTTTCCGACCTGGGACGGCGGGAGGAAGCGCTAAAACCGGCACAGGAGGCTGCTGAAATTTACCGCAGGCTGGCAGAGGAAAGCCCACAGAAGTTCCTGCCGGACCTGGCTGCGAGCCTCAACAACCTCGGAGTACTGCTTTCCGACCTGGGACGGCGAGAGGAGGCTGAGAATCACTATAAAAAAGCAATAGAATCAGATCCAAAATACGCAGCAGCTCACAATAATTACGCCAGAATTCTGAGAGAACTGGAGCGTTTCTCCGAGGCTGAGAGTGAGGTTGAAGCCGCTCTCCAAATCGATGGTTCCGATCCCTACGCTCTGAGCACCCTGGGCGATATCCTGGCCGACGAGGGATACTTCAAAGAGGCCGAGGAGCAATACAAAGAGGCGTTGGAGAACTCGGGCTCGATGGAGAAATCCGCCCGTTCTGAAGTTCTGAACAACCTCGGTTTCGTCTATTATCAGCTTAATCAGAGAAAAAAATCGAAGGAGAAATTCCAAGAATCTGATAAACTTGGGAACATAAAGGCTAGACGCAATCTGAGAGCAATCGAGAAAGCCGAGAAAAAAGGCATAGATCTGAGAGCAGGCATTCCAGAAGATTGGAAAAGAAAATTGATAGGTTTTATATTATTTAGCTTGTTACTCAGTTACATATTATTTATATTTTTTGAAACAGGAGACGGGACGAGACTTCTCTCCGACACCATGTTCGTCGCCCAGTCCAGCATCCTGATGAGCCTTTTGATCTTCGTGCTATTTGCCGATCAGCTGGTCCGGCTGAAGGTTGGAACCGAAGGGGTGGAGCTGGAAATGAGTACCAAGCATAGGAGCATCTCGGCAGAAGCAGCTCCCGTGCTCGAAAGGTGAGCCTTCAATAGCAAAGGTCGCGGGTTTCCTTATAGATCCGTATCCAGGTGCCGATCGGTTAATCGGAGCCCTACGCCTTCTGGCCTTCGGTCACGCTATCCACCTCAGCTTCTTCTCGACCCTCTGATGGTGTCCACCCACCTCATATCCTTCCATCAGACGACCTCCATCCGCCCCTCTCGTCTGAACTCCTCGGTGATCTCGCAGACGAGGTCGTAATCCAGCTCCAGATCTTCGCTGGCGTCGGAGGGATAGGCCTCGCCCCTGGACTGAAAGTATCCTGAAACCTCTTTCTTAGCGGTCTCGTGGTTCACATTTCGATATTTGATCACCTTTATGGAAGCGAGCCTGTCTCGGATGGCGTCTCTTACGAAGTCGGATGCGTCGAGATAGACCCCCGCATCCACCAATCGCCGGATCTCTTCGAACTCGCTCGGCGATATCTTCGAGCCCATCACGCTGCCCTTCGATCCTGATGTCGCCATATTGCTTCCAGAGTGATTTAGCATCTTAAAAGGATTCTGGCGACGGGGAAGGAATCGCCCAGCCTGAGATGGGGGGAAAGCGCTACGGATACCGCGCCGCTGGCGGATCCTCTGAGTGCACAGGGCCATACGAAGAGATCATCCGGATCATCCAAGATCATCCGGATCATCCAAGATCATCCAAGATCATCCAAGATCATCCAAGATCATCCCGAGATCGACGCCCATCCGACATGGGTTGGAGAGGATATATATCCCTTCAACTTCCCTTATATCCAGGGGTCTGAAATATGGGCACAGTTTACACCGCCAGGGCCGATAAGAAGATCGAGGTCGTCTATGAGGGGGGAGTCTTCAGGCCGCTGGGAGATGTGAAGCTGAAGGAGGGGACCGAGGCCATCGTGGTGATAAAGCCGGGAGGGATCCTGGAGGCTGCAAGGAGGCACAGGAGGAAGGTCGACGAGGACCTTCTGAAAGAGTTCGTCGAGGAGAGACGATGATAGTCGTCGATGCATCCGTATTCCTTGATCTGATATTCGATTATCGCCGCGATAGGACCGCCATCGCCGACGGCCTCTTCAACTTGATCGAGGAAAATGGCCTTCCGATCTTTGAGCCCGACGCATTCAAGATTGAGATGATCGGCCAGCTCATCAGAAGGCTAAAGAAGGAAGAGGCGACCGCTCTGGCTGAGGAGATCTTCTCAGGCATGAACTTCATCGACGCGTCAGAACTTTTTGATATGGCCTATAGTGTCGCCGTTCTGACCGGATCAAGGGCGATCGATTCTTTTTACGTAGCTGCTGCAAAGCTTGAAGAAGCTTTTCTCGTCTCAAACGATAAACATCAGGTTGATAGTGCCAGGAAGTCTGGAGTCGAAGTGTATTATATTCTGGATGAATTCGAAGAAGTTCGAGAACGCATCGCAAAGTAGATCAGCTCTCTGCTTTTGATGGACGTTCCCGCGAGAGGGCTCATCGATTGAGGCTCCGAGAGGCGGTCATCGTGTGGATACGATCTGCACCCTCGCCTCCAGCCACCCCCCGTTCATTTCGGGATTGGAGGTCCCGTCACCCGGCCCGGTGGCGACAGTCAATCCCACTTCCGAGCTCTAAGCCCTGGTGATCAGCTCGGGCCGCAGGCTCGCCCTCCGGATCGGCGGAAGCTCCCCCCAGAGCGCCATCTCCTCCCCCCGGATGACGAGGTCCCCCGCGACCCCAGGGACCGCCACCGCCCCGAAGGAGTCGGCCAGGGGCGAGTCGGCGCCGACGGCGTTCCCGAGGGCCGTCGCCGCGGCGTCCGCGAGAGAGACGTCATCGGATACGACGACGGCCGCGTCGGCATACCCGAAGCTGATGGAGGGGCCGACGGTCCCGCTGCTGGTGCAGATCCCGAGGGGCTTCGACCGGGGCGGGATCGAGAGGGCGAGGTTTTTCAGAGGCGATGAGCCGGCGTAGATCCCCATCAAAACGGGCCGATCGGCTACGAGGGCGACGTCCCCGCCGTTGTCGACGATGGCGTGGGTCGCCCCGGCATCGATCATCGCCCCGAGGGCGAATCTCGCGATGGTGCCGGCGACGCTGCTCATGGGGCCGATCCCGACGGCTGCGCCAGCCCTCACCATCTCCCTGACGATCAGGGGGGCAGCGTCGATGGGGCGGTCGTAGGGCTCCAGGGTGACGAGGAAGAACGGGTCGGCTCGGATGAACTCCTCCAGGTGGGCCCTTCGTTTCGCGATCTCCTCTTTGGCTGCCTCGACGTGGCCCTCATCCTGAGCCGTGATGGTGACGATCGTCTCCTTCAGCCTGAACCTCTCCCTGATGAGATCCACCC
>JAXGJB010000066.1:0-1811 GCA_040770465.1 Methanothrix sp.
GGGGATATCCGTCGTGGGAGGTCCGGGGATATCCCACCCCGCCGACTGCTGCGTCTATCTTGTGGACGCGAAAGAGGAGCTTGTTATGATCGACGCCGGCGCAGGGCCGGGAGCCGATGCGATTTTGAGAAACGTCCGGGCCCTGGGATTCGATCCGGCCAAAATTGGCCACCTCGTCGCCACCCACTGCCACATCGACCACGTCGGTGGCATATCCCGGATCAGGGAGGAGACCGGCTGTCTTGTTATCGGCCATGAGGCCGACCGGGACGGGATAGAGCTGGGGGATCTGAGGCTGACCGCAGCCGACCTCTACGGCATCGAGTACTGGCCCGTGAAGATCGACGTCGTCCTGGAAGGGGATGAAAAGACCATCAGGCTTGGGTGCCTTGATTTCCGGTTCATCGCCATTCCAGGCCACACCCCAGGCAGCATCGCCGTGGCCATCGATCTCGATGGGGGGAGGGCCCTCTTCGGCCAGGACGTCCACGGCCCTTTCAGCGACAGCTGGGGCTCCGACATAAACCAATGGAGGAGATCGATGGAGCGGCTCCTGGAGCTGGAGGCCGATATACTCTTCGAGGGGCACGCCGGGATCTTTCGGGAGAGAGAGGTCCGAAGCTACATCGAGTCCCAGCTGAGACGGTATCGTCACCTCTAGGCGTCGGCCCTGAAGGTCGCCACCTCGCCCTCGTCCACGGCCTCGTCGACGGAGATCTCGACGTCAAGGAACCTGGCCGCGGTCCAGACGTTCGTCGATGCGTGCTTCGAAACCTCTGGGGCGGTGTATGACCCACCCGCCAGGGCGAGGTAGGGGACGAGCTGGTCGGCGAGGTGGCGGTCGACGGCGGCCTTCGACCCGAGCTCCGCCACCATATCCCCGGCGGCCGCTCTGCCCACCTTCTCCGCCAAAAGCCCCCTCTCTCCAAGAGAGCTTGCCCCTTTACGACCAGACCAGAGGGTGATGCCGCTCCCGGTGGAGGGGAAAGTCGCGGTTTCGCACTTGATCTTGGCAGCAAAGCCGGCCTCTTCCAGAACCTCGATCGCGGCCTCCGACTGTCTTTGGGCGACGTGCTCGGGAAGGTTTGATGAGTGAGAGGTGCCTTTTACCTCATCAGGCTGGATGGCCGAAAGATCGGCTCTTTTGAGGTTTGAAGGAAAAACGACCAGGGTGACGACCCCCCCTCCCCGAGGGTAGTAGCCGCGCCGCTCGCATTTTAATTGGGATCGAACGCCGAACTCGGCGAAGGCTGGAAGGGCCACCTTCGATAGATAATCGATTGTCGGCGACCATTTGACGTCGGTTCCGCCCCGGATGCTGAGGGTCGAGGGACCGTCGGCCTGGATCAGAGCTGGAAGGAGGCACTGGATCAGGAGGGTGATGCTTCCTGCGGTCCCTATATCGATCTCATAATCGCCGCCCCTCACCTCACCGGGCCGGAAGGTCATCTCCACCGACCCCGGCCTGACCCCCTCGGCTCGTGCGTCAGTCACCATCGCAAGAGCCGATATCGCCGATACGTGCTGGGGCGAAAGGCCCGGATTTGGCCGATTCTTTCTGATCCTCGTTATCCGGACCGATTCGCCGGTCACCGCCGAGAGGGCTGCCGCCGTCCTGACGATCTGGCCCCCGCCCTCGCCTAAGGAGCCGTCTATTTCGATCATCCGACCGCGGCTTCGAACCCCACTTCAAACTCCTCGCACATCCCGGCGATCCTGGACGCCACCTCGCTCAGAATGACCACGGGATCGACGTCCTTCGTCTTCAGCCGGAATATGGGGTTTGTCATCATGGGAAACTTGGCGTCGTA